>RAYE01000076.1 GCA_003612285.1 bacterium D16-51
GTAATTTACAGCAAACTTTAGTTATTTTGCAGAAAATCAGGACGGCTTCTGCTTTCTCATACTGCATAATATGGAAAATACATCCAAAGGGAAAATCATTTTTTATTTGTTTCTACAATTTATGATACCATTGACTGTGAATAGTAACTATTACCTGCCTTTAAAAAATATTCTAGGCAAATTGCCCTTGACAAATCCGTTCTATTTGGATAGAATGTAATTATTCTATTGCAATAGAAGGAGGAACACTATTATGGCTGTAAAACTATTTGAGTCTGAATTAAAGGTAATGGACTTGTTGTGGAAGGAAGGTGATTTATCAGCAAAAGAGATTGCACAGCGCCTAAAGGAGCAAATTAACTGGAGCAAAACCACAACCTACACTGTGTTAAAAAAATGTGTAGAAAAACAGGCAATTTTAAGAACGGAACCGGGATTTATCTGCAAAGCCCTAATAAGCAGGGAAGAAGTACAAAAAGATGCGACCGAAGATTTAATTGACAGGATGTTTGGCGGTTCAAAAGACTTATTGATCGCATCACTGCTTGGAAACCAGGAAATGACGTCAGATGATATTGCCCGGCTAAAGAAACTGGCAGAAGATTTGAAATGAGGTGATACATGGATAAAATGTTATATATGGGAATATCAGGTTCTTTCCTGATTGCGGCAATCATATGCTTTCGGCACTTTTTCTCCCAACAGATACCAAAACGTTTTTTGGTACTATTATGGATTTTTGCCATAGCACGTTTACTTCTGCCAATTTCCATCCCTATCAGGATGCCTGCTGATTATTGCTGGAATATAACAGAAACATCCGTCAGCCAGCAGATTGGAAGAAGCAGCCACTATGAAAGCCCTGCTGCGAATCAGCCTGTTTATCCAAATTCCGCAAAAAAAGCCCAAATAACTGCATCAATCCCAGAAACAAGTTTCTGGATAAAATACATCCTGATTACTTTATGGATAACAATAGCTATATTTCTCGCTATAAGGATTTCCATAAAACATATCCGGAGCTGCAGGTTATATAATATGTCGCTGCCAATCTGTGATGAAAGGGCTTTGAAATGGATGCAGGCGCATCATAACATTCGGAATGTGACTCTTCGCAAATCCGAATTAATTAAAAGCCCTTTGACCTATGGGATAATCCACCCAGTTATCTTGCTCCCTTCTGAAATCAATTTGAGCGAGGAAGAATTTCTATGCATCATGGAACATGAATGGACACATATCCGCAGATGGGATATTCTGGTAAAATACTTGTTATACCTAACCGTATGTATTTATTGGTTCCACCCTATGATATGGATTATGGCCATATTATTAAACCGGGACATAGAAATGGCCTGTGATGAAGAGGTAATTAAAAGATATCCCAATCATTTTAAAAAAACATATGCACTTATTTTAATCCGCCTGGCACAAGAAAACTGCCAGAACTCCATTTGGCCAGTTAAAGCTTGTTTTGCCAGACACTCAGAAATAGAAGAAAGGATACACGTAATTATGAAAGCAAAAAAATATTCATGGAAAGCGGCTGCCCTGGCTGTTGGGATGACCTGCTGCACAATTACAGCATTTACAGTTTCCGCACAGGGAACCCCAAAAGAAGCAGCAGTAAAGACATCAAGCGCCCAACCAGCCAAAAATGAAACTGCAAAAAACAAAAAAACTGTTGCAGCAGAAGCCACAGAGGCAGATAAAACAACTGCTTTGGATGGACAATCTGCTAAACAGGAACAGATTGTAAAACTCGCAAAAAAATATCTGGGCGCTCCCTATAAATTCGGAGGCGCCGATTTATCCAGTGGAGTTGACAGTCCAGGATTTATAAAAGCAATCTATGGACTGGCTGGAATTGAACTTCCAGCAGATATTAATGAATTAGCAGACAACAACATTGAAATACCACTAACAGAATTATCTGCCGGGGATGTTGTAATCTACAGCGGGACAGATCCTAAACTATTTCATGCCGCTATTTATGATGGCAATGGGCAGGTAATCCATGCCAGCAATATGCGGGAAGGTGTAAAAATTTCTGATTTAAATTACAGGGAAATCAGCATGGCTATCCGAATTTTGCCATAACAAATTTTCCTGGAACATGCTCTGGTGCATAGCTTTTCTTACACAGACACAGCAGATATGTGTAGAAATACACCAGGTAAATGAGCTGGAGACCTTAAAAACAAGGTCTCCGGTTCATTTGGATGAATTTTCACTAACGGCATATTTTATCAATCTGTTCCAGTTCCTCTTCCGTGAAATCCGTATACTCTGTAACAGAAATATTTTCGAGAATCTGCGAAGGCTTTGAAGCCCCGATAAGGACAGAACATACGCCGCCATCACGAAGTATCCAGGAAAGCGCCATCTGTGCAAGCGTCTGGTTTCTGTTTTTAGCAATCTGGTTAAGGCCTGCAATCTGCCTAAGCCGTTCTTCCGTCAGTGCATCTTCTTTTAAAAAGACACTGTTTCTGCCAATCCTGCTGTCCGCAGGAATCCCATTAAGATATTTATCTGTAAGCATCCCCTGTGCCAGCGGGCTGAACGCAATAATGCCAATCCCTGCTTCCTTACAGAAATCTTTTACCCCATCTTGTTCTATCGTACGGTCAAAGATAGAATACCGCCTCTGGTTAATTATAAACGGGCAGTGCAGTTCTTTTAAAATATGCATAGCCTTTTCAGTATAATCTTTATTATAATTAGAAACCCCGGCATAAAGAGCTTTCCCGCTCTTTACAATATCAGCCAGAGCCTGCATTGTTTCTTCAAGCGGCGTTCCCTGATCCATGCGGTGGTGGTAAAAAATATCAACATAATCAAGTTTCATGCGCTTCAAACTCTGATCAAGGCTTGCCATCAAGTATTTCCTGCTGCCCCCGTCACCATATGGGCCATCCCACATATCATAACCAGCTTTTGTAGTAATAATCAATTCATCACGGTAGGGACGAAAATCTTCTTCTATTATTTTCCCTAAGTTACTTTCTGCACTTCCAGGTACCGGACCGTAATTATTTGCAAGATCAAATTGTGTAATCCCTGAATCAAAGGCAGTCCTTAACATTTGTTTCATATTGTCATAATTATCTTTACTTCCAAAATTATGCCAGAGCCCAAGGGAAATTGCCGGAAATTTTAAACCGCTGTTCCCTGCTGGATTATATTTCATTTTTCCATACCTTGAATTATCTGCTTTATAAATATTTGCTATATCTGCCATTATATACCTGCTCCTTTCTTGTCATCAGCTATAATTATAAACCAAAAACTATCAAATGTATAGTATCTACGCCACCAGTCATAATGTTAGAAAGTTTAGAAAAATCCAAGTTCTCTTAATATCACTACATCAAATCCCTGGTTTCGGCATTACATATTGATAATATGGCAAATGCCAGCGAAATTAGTGTTAGAACCATGGGGAATACTGCATTATTTGCCAGCGTAAAATCACCGACGTTTGCCTGTGTAAGGAAAATCAGCAAAAATGAAGTAACAATGACTGCCTTTGAAGATTTCATAGCCATCCCCACAAACAAAGCAATAAAACTCATGCTCACAATCACTACGGATTTTAATATTAATTGAATATAAAATGATACTCTGCTAATATTAAAATCGACCGCAAATGACGGCTGCATAAACCTTGCCCCTGCCGATACTAATACATAAATAGCGAGTTTCGTTAAGATAAGGGCCGCCAAATTAAAAATCAAGACTGCTGCCATTTGGGAAACCAAAATTTTCTGCCGTTTAATCGGATAAGAAAACATCAGGTTCATTGTCTTGTTTTTATACGCGCTTACAATAAATGACGCTAACATCACACTTGTATAAATAAGAAATGCCATGCTGGTAAATAATTCGATTGGCGCTGAAATCACATCCGTTCCTGGGGCAGCATCTAATGTACCATCCGGGTCATTTGCAATGCCAAGAAATGCCAGCGCAAAAATGAAAAGTCCCAGTAACGCAGCCATAATAACTGCATTTCGGATATATTTCCCAATATTATTTTTCTTCCATTCCAGTTTAATTAGTTTTAACATGCTTTTCCCACCTCCGTTGTTATTTTTAAGAAGTAATCTTCCAGCGTTTCAGAATGCTGGCTGATAGAAATAATCCCTACGTCATGTAACATCAGTTCCCTAGAGACTTTCTGTGTTGTAATGCCTTGCTCATAAATGCGGATTTTAGATTCATCTACGATTTTAAAATTGTTTACCTGCACCTTATCTGCCAATACATAAGCCGCTTTCTTTGTAGCTGCCACAACAAGTTCAATATATGCTGTATTTGTCTCTGCAATTTCTTTCATGGAAATTTCTTTCATTAATTTCCCATGGTTAATTACTCCAATTGTGTCCGCAATACTTTCAATTTCAGGCAGAAGATGGCTGGAAATCATAATCGTCATGCCATACTCGTACATAGCATCCGAAACAAATCTCTGATTTGCTTCATGCCTAAAGAATAGCTTTTCACTGCACTATTTGCAGCTCCCGCTAAATCCAGCATTTGTAATGCTTCTTCCACGCTCCCCTGATTATAATACCCCATACACTCACAATGGAGCTGTAGATTTTCTTTTCCGCTCATATGTTCATAAAAAGTTGGAAATTCAATAATGCTTCCCATGCGTTTTAACACTTCATATGAACCAGCCTCCAGTATTTTCCCGAACAATACCACCGCACCGCTTGTCGGTTTCCAGAGGTTTGTAACCATCTTCATACCCAATTTTCCCCGAAGATTATGTATATGGCAGGCTATGGCATTATTTGCGGTTCCAAACGCTTCTTCTTTCCATACTTTCTGGTATATCTGATTGTAGGTGAGAACGTACCCTTTATTTGCTACAAGCAGATAAAGCAGGTCATATTCTTTTGTCGTCAAGCTGATTTCCTTGCTATTATAGTGTATTTTCCGATGAGCGGGGTCAATTTCCAGACCATCGAGCGACAGTGGCAGCTCATGTTTCAGATGTAAAAATTCAAGTTCTGAATGACGCTCCAACACTTCCATCAGTTCACTAAAAACAACCGATTTCTGTTCATTGGCTTCAAACACTATTATCATTTCGATTTCGTCACCCTCTTCAAATCATCTCATACACTTCCCACAATCAAAACACCCATTACAAATAAGCCTGCTTCCGCATTGCTCACAATTACTCCGATAATGCGGTACATACAAATTTTCTTTCGGAATCAGTCCGCCGACGGAATCGGTCAGCTTCCAGTCTATCGGTTTACCCTCATAATTCATTCCCGATTTATACGCCATTTCACTTTGTATCTGCTTTTTCGGAATGTGATAGCGTTTTCCGTCCTTGATGAAAACAGTCCCGGTTTCAATGAAGCAGAATGTAATATTATGAGCGACGCACTCCGCCCGTAAAGACTTTACCCAATCAAAGCTGCACGGTCTTGCTCCATCGTAATTTTCGCCGCCGCAAATTACCTGTTCAATCACACCGTTGCCAAGATATTTTTCAATGCTGACCGCACCGATAAACGGGGCGCACATGATTCCTTTATGCTTAAATGGCAATTCCTTCAATATCGGAATACGCTCATCGGCCCTGCACTGATTCTCACAGGTAACATTAAACATTACATTGTCCCAGCCATCGCCCCAATCTTTCGGCAGGCATTTTTCCACTCTCTGCGGGCGTTTCGTCAGCAGAAAGAATTTCACATCCGGGCGTCGGCGTATCATATCCCACGCTGCTTCTCGCCAATCGTCAGCTTCCTCTAAAAAGAAATCAGAAGACATACAGACACGGATCAGCTCACCGCTTTTGATTTTATAACCTCCGCCACGCTGCTTTTGAATCGGATAACGAAAACCTGATTTTGTGCGGTATATATCAGCGCCGTTTCGCTCCCGCACACGGTCAAGAAAATACATATAGCAGTGCTGACAACCCTCGCTGCATTTCACACAGCCGTGCCACGGATTCCAAATATCGTGCATAGCGTCACCTCAAATCAGAAAGCACCGTTCCAATATCCCCGTCAATGCAAATGGACTGTGTCTCAATTTCTTTCGGGCAGACCGCCTCGCCGTAATTGACACAGGCATAGACAGCGCTCGGACTTTTAGCTGTCATCTGCCAGAACGGGTATTTAATAATACCCGGGGTGTTGCAGCCCACACCAAGCTCCAAAAACAGGATTCTCTGATTTTTCCTTGCCCGCAGGAAATTTTCGTATCGCTCTGCTGCCAAATGCCAGCCTTCGTCCTCTACAAATTTATCGTCCGAACGCAGATTCATCGTCAGCGGTTTCCCACATTTCGGACATTTCGGAATCAGCTCCGTGGGAATTTTCATATTCCTTTGTGCGTCCATCATACGCCGTATGGTCTCTTCGTTGTCATAGGTATCTATCCCGCAGGGAACGCTGCATTGAAACAGCCCATAATCCCCCTGTGTATAGAACAAACGCTTTTTATCAAATCCCGCCTTTTGAAAGCAGTGGTCTACATTCGTTGTGATGACAAAATAATCTTTGTCTTTCACAAGCCCAAAAAGTTCCTGGTATAGCGGTTTCGGTGCGTCCACATAGCGGTTGACATAAATATACCGGCTCCAATAAGCCCAATGCTCCTCCGGCGTTTTGTATGGATAAAAGCCGCCGGAATACATATCATGAAAACCGTATTTTTCCTCAAAGTCCGAAAAATACTCATGAAATCTCTCACCCGTATACACAAACCCTGCGGACGTGGAAAGGCCTGCGTCTGCACCGATCACAACGGCATCGGCAGATCGGATCGCTTCCTTCAGGTGTCTAATTTGTTCGGAGCAGCTTTTTGTAGATTTCGTAGTCCAAATCTTTGAAAACATTGAATATCACCTTCATTTCGCTTTGTTTTTGCGCCATAAATTCCGTTACAGTCTGCATGGCAATTTCGGCTGCTCTGCGAGCAATGCTTTGATTAAGAAAATTCTTCTTTCCGTTTGATTCATTTTCCGCCTCGTTTCTGAACTGCATGAACAGGGCAGTTTTCATAACAGTTTCCGCAGTGCAGACAATGTTCCTGCCGGATAAAATAAGGCTTTCCCTGTGCAATGCACTGCTGCGGACAGCCACGCTGACATTTCCCGCAACCGATACAGCTATTGGTAATGACATATCCCTTTTCGGAAAGCGTTCCCGCTCCAAGCGTATAGCTTTCCCTGAAAATCGGCTTTACGCCAAGATTGAAGTATTCAATCTCTGCGTCTTTTATCTCGAAAACGATCCCTATTTTCCGGGTATCGCCCGGATAAACATTGGAGAGATAGGGCTGCTCTGCAAAAATCGTGTTGATTTTATCTTCCTGCTCCGATTCGTGGACAGGTTCAGCCTTTGCGGACAGCCGAATCATTTCTTTGAAACGGGTATAGGCGAGTATCTGCACCCTGCCGTCCAAGAGCAGTTCTTCGCAGAAGTTTTTTCCTCTCGCCGTGAAAAAATAAAAGCTGTCACTGTCATAGTGAATTGCACTGATACAGCGGATCTGTGGATTCCCTTTGCTGTCAACCGTTGCAAAGGACAAAACACCGACAAGCTTCAATTTTTCCATACAGGTTTTTGCGTCCATATACACCATCCTTCCTGAATTATTTTATTGGCGCTTGATTGTAGAAGCAGGTTTCGTCAAGCGGCTTTCTGTGGCAGCCGAGCTTGGTATTCGGAACAAAATCATCTGCCGGATAGCCGACATTACCGTGTATTCCACGCTGCTTGAATTTCCCCCGGTGGGAGCAGCCTGCATAGCGTTTAATATCCTGTCAATCATCTGCGGCTCAACATTTTTTTCAAGGTATCCGCGGCAGGAACGGCGGCTCAATACAAGCTGTTCCATATAGCCGCCCATTTCAGACGGCGGCAGAGAGAGTGAATTTTCAGGTTCTTTATCGAAAATAGAGATTGCGCCTGTCGGGCACACCGCAAGACAATGCTGGCACCTCCAGCACCCCCTCCATCCGAACCGTTCAAAATCTCTCATCTGTGGATAGCCCTCTTTGCCGAGAGACAGCACCATGCCGGAGCAGGTGTTTACGCATTTACCGCAACCGATACATTTTGATTTATCTACCTTAAAATGTGTTTTTTGTTCCATACCCATTGCTTATTTCTCCTGTTGGCTGTCAAAGAGTGACAACGATTTTTCCATTCACGCTTCCGCTGTCAAGAGCAACACAAGCGTCCTTAATCTGCTCAAAGGCAAAACTTGCTCCGATGACAGGTTTCAGTCCGTGATTGTCTAAAAACTCAAAAATATCCCGCATTGTTTTTTCGGTCGGATAATTGGAAAAAAATCCGGTGAGATATATCCCATTCGGAATATCTTTAATCGGGTCAAAGCCGTTCAGCGTATATACGCCGCCTAAAATCCCCGTATTGCAGACAATCCCACCTTTTTCCACACAGCAGAGTGTGTCAGGCAGGGTTTTGGGACCGACCAGCTCCAATGCTTTTGTTACGCCGTTTAGGGTATCACACAGCTTTCCCGTATCAAGAATCACTTGATCCGCCCCCGTAAGCAACGGCAGCTTACTTTCTTTATGTGTTGTTGCAACAACAGTACAGCCAACCGTTTTTGCTATCTGAATCGCCGCATAACCCAGCGCGCAGGTAGCGCCACGAATCAATAGTGCATCGCCTGGTTTCAGGCAAAGACATTCAAAGAGTGAACCCCATGCCGTAAAATAGGTTTCGGGGATTGCCGCCATATCCGTCCACGAAAGTGCGGATTCCACAGCAAATACATGGTGGATCGGCAAAAGTGCATATTCTGCATAGCTTCCGTGAAAACTGCGCCCCATACCGCCCATAAGAGCGACAACCTTTTGTCCGGCTGTAAAATTGCTGTCTAAGGGATCAGCTATCTCTCCAACGCATTCAATGCCGGGAATAATCGGTTTTCTGATATAATCGGCTCTGATTTCATTTAACCGCAAAATCTGCTCGGAGTGATTCATTCCAAAGGCTTTTATTCTTACAAGTACCCAGCCGGGCTTTACTTCGGGAATAGGGATCTCGCAAAGTGCGACATCCCCGGCTTCTGTCGGCTTGTCAAGCAAAACCGCTTTCATTTTTCCATTCATAGACATCCTCACTTCCTGAACAAATCGCTGTTCTCATCTGCCCAGCACTGCGGATCGGCGGCATAAAAATCTCCGTTTGTTCCTTTTGCAACTGCGGGACAGCCACGACAATAGCCGAGCAGCTTACATTTTGCACATTTACTGAATTTTGTGTATTCCCGGTAACACTCCATTTTTGTTACCCATATATCAGCAAGGCGGTCGGTAAAGATATTCCCTACATGGCTGTCCGCTACCCGGCGGCAGGCATAAACTTCACCTGTGGGAAGAATGGTGATATGGCAGTTTCCGCAGTTACAGCCGCCGTAAATCATGCCGCCCTCTGCGTTTTCGGGAATTTTAAACGCTCCCATTTCATATTCATACAGCGTCCAGAGGTGATCCTTTTTGTTAAAGTAAGTATCACAGCCCTCCGCTTCATACTCTTTGAATTTCTTATCGCAGACCACAAGCAGGTCACGGTATTCCTGCGGCGTCATACTTGCATCGAGATCGCCGCCGCTGGGAACATAACGGGAAAAAGCAAATACATTCGCGCCTGCTTTTACCACAGCGTCGATAATACCGGGGATTTCCATACGGTTTGTTTTGGAAACCGTCGTCATCACAACACTACGGATTCCTGCACGGTTAATACAGCCGATTTTTTCAAGAGTACAGTCGTAAGAGCCGGGTTTCCGGAACCAGTCGTGAGTTTCACGCAGACCATCGATTGACAACTGATATTTCTCACAGCCGTATGCTTTCAGTTCACGGCAGACCTGATCGTTTAAGTGGAATGGATTTCCGAGGATGGTAAAAGGTATGCTGTGTTCGTGAAGCAGCTCCAGAAGACTCCAAAAATCAGGGTGCAGAATCGGATCGCCGCCCGTAATATAGAAATAGGGTAAACGGTTATAAACCTCGCAAAAATCAAGACAATTATAAAAAGTGTCCTGCATTTGCTGCCAATTCATAGAATCTATTTTTTTACAGGTATCTCCCGAAAAAATGTAACAGTGCTTGCACCGCTGATCGCACTCATCTGTAATGTGCCACTGAAAGGAAAAAAATTGCTTCATTTTGCATACCTCGTTTCGTCTTATTTATATAAATCGGTTTAAGCGAAAAAATCGTCTCCGAGTAAGTTTCATATGTTCCCGGTGGGTTTTCCCGCCGGGAACAGCTTTGGGATAGACAATGGAACAATTATTTGTCGCCGGCGCCGCAGGCAGAACCACACGCAGCAGGCTTCTCTTCCGGTTTGTCGGTTGCACCACAAGCTGCAGGAGCTTCAGCAGGCTTATCGCCAGCGCCACAGGCAGAGCCGCAAGCTGCAGGCTTTTCCTCCGGCTTGTCGCCAGAACCACAAGCAGAACCACACGCAGATGCAGGCGCAGCCTCCATTTTCTTGTTCCATCCAAACAGATTAGAAAGTGCCATTGTTTTGACCTCCATTTAAGTATTCAGTGGGTTTCCTGCCCTCTGTACCTATCATTTTACTGATTTTTTTACACTCCACAAGTACGCACCTTTTTATAACCCAGTCACCTTTTTGTAACCTTTGCGTAGTTATAGGGCTTTTCGAGGCAGATAAAATTTGTAAAATTTCTGTGACACGTACAAAACCTATTGATAAACAAAGAATGTTGCAGTATAATAAGAGTGCAACATTTAAATGTGATGTAATATATTTTGGGGAGGTTTTCTATATGCTGACGAAAGACGAAATGCCAGCTTGCCCGGTTGCCACAACCGTACAATTGATTGGAAGCAAATGGAAATTGCTCATTATGCGTAATCTCCTTGCCCGTCCATGGCGATTTAACGAATTGAAAAAGAACCTGGAAGGTATCAGTCAAAAAGTATTGACAGACAGCCTCCGCTCTATGGAGGATGACGGTATCATCACTCGTACTGTATATCCCGAAGTACCCCCACGGGTAGAATATGCCTTGAGTGAACTCGGAGAATCCATGCGTCCTATCATCAAGTCCATGGAAGCGTGGGGCATATCTTACAAAGAAACAATAGCAAATACATAAGCGCAGCACTTACAAGACTTTTCTCTGTACCAAAATACTTTTTGATTTTGCCTTGAGGGGGTTCAGATTTTTAGAAACAAAGGGTTCAAACTTCTACAGGGAGGGTTCATTTAAATCCTCCATTTCACGCAACTACAAGATCATAAGCAAAAAGAAAAGGCATCTGACGGTAATCCAATATCGTCAAATGCCTTTATTTCAGCGGTTCTGCGTCTACTCTGCCTTTTCCTATTGTATCAATTAAGCGATTTTCATTTCTATTTTTCCGGCTTTCGCGTCGGCAATCATGGTTTTAAAGCCTTCCCGTTTTTTGGTGGAAGTTGCGCTGATGCCTTCATCCGTATATCCTGCGGACTTCGTCCTCGCCGTAGATCACATGGAGGTGAGAGCCGCTGCTCCAGCGGACCATCAGGCTCGCCGTGTCGTATAATAAATAAGTTTCAACGGCATTATATTGCTTTACCAATTCTCTATCTTCATTTGAAAGTTCTTCATCAGAATAATTAGCCACCAATGAGCAAAGATAAAGGTAAACAGGACTGTACCGTTGAGAAAAACCCTCTCGTCCAAATTTACCTTGTATAATGTCAAACTCATGCTGAATTTGACTGGTACTTTTGCACTCGGACAACTTCATCACATCGCCTAAATTATTTTTAAGTGTTCTCGATGCATAAAAATTGAAATATTTTTTTACATAAATCACATAATCGTCAACAATCAAACGGTTTTATAAACTGGAATTTGATTTTCTAACTTTTCAAGGTATTTAATAACTGTTATATTTTGCTATCAAAATCTCAGAAAAATCGCATAAACACTAAATTTATAACAGTTTTCTTAATCTTATCTTTTATATCAGTTTATAAGATTTCCCTTGCAATTACAAGACTTATAAGGGCAAAAATGAGGGAAACAAAAAACAGTAAAACAATATAACACATTATATAGTCGGACTGTTAGAAATGCTTGTTACATCCGAATACATTTACATATATGATGGCATTGTCACTATAAAATATATGAGTAAATAACATCAACAAATATCGTGTTAATTGATTTTCGCTTATTTCTCAATTGTATATTATAAAAAAATGTGGTATGATAGATTAAAGCTGAAAGGAAAAATAGATTATACTAATTAAATGCAAAAAGCACAAGATGATTCATAGAATTTGAAATTCTTCATATAATAATGCAATAACTTATATGAGGAGATATGAAATGAAAATTAAACGTTTTTTACGTTGGATATTAAGGAACCTGTTGATTTTATTCGTTCCTCATAAATTATCAGTTTTGCACTTGGCAAGTTGCTATAAAAAAGAAAGAGAGGAATTAGATAAAGACAATATTGACGAATGATTAGGAGGGGATTTTATGAAGAAAAAACCGTTTTTTGAAACTTTAGTTACTACTACGCCATTTGCTGTTCCATTATTATTCCCTAATGATGTTATTCCTTACATTTGGAGAATTATATTACTTGTCATCTTTTTTGTGATTGATTATTTAATAAATGTATCATCTAACTCAACGATTATTATGGAGCATAGTCAGAATAAATTAACAGATCAGATGTTAACAGGAGAACAAAAAATCGTGGAATATAGAAATGAGCTTATAAAAGAGTCCTTTGAAAAAGTAATAAAAGGTGTTGGAGTATATGAAAAATTAAATTATGATCCAGAGAAAAAACTTTATTTTATTCTTGATCAATTGCGTATTGCTTTTAAAAACTATATTGAAATTGAAGATGAAAATATTTCAACTGCTATCTTTTTTCATTTTGATTTTCAAGAAGAAACGAAATGGACAAGATTTGGGCAAAATTATTTTAGTGCATTTGAAGATGATAAATCTGTTATTTTAGATCCGCATTCCTTTGGGAGATTTGTGCTTAAAGATCCACAAAACTTTCATTTTTTTAATGATAAGTATGAAGAAGGTGTAAAAGAAAGAAAATATAAATTGAATGATAAAGATGTGGTAACAGAAAAGAAATATCATAAATATGGTTCGATAATTGGATTAAAATTTGGTGTCAAAGAAAATGAAATAGAGCACATATCGGTATTACTAACAATTTCTACATATGGAAAGCAAATTGATAATATTCCTTTTAAAGCATTTAGAGAAAAAATAGAGCAAGAAATACGGGATGGTTTTTTGCCAATATACGAAAAAAATATCGAATCAGAACTAATGCAACTATATTTACAAGAACTAATGTAAAATATTCCAATTGAAAGAGAATTAAATATGGACTAACAAAACGAGAAGGCATTTGAGCTTTATTATTAGTTCGAATGCCTTTTGGACTGTTTTTATTTTGAGTCTTTTTCCATATTATCAAGTGCATATTGACATGCTTGGATAACAAAGTTAGAAAATGAAACATCATTTCCCTCTATTGCTTGGTTAATTTTATTTATAAGTTCTAATGGAAATCGAATCGTTTTATTTTCGCTTTCTTTTTTGTTTGGTCGAATCTGAAATGACATACAATTTCTCCTTTCTCCTTACCATAAAAGTATATTGCAAATCCAATCAAAAGTATGCAATTGAAAATGCAATGCAAATTGCAATATTTTTGTTGATTGTTTCTTTGGATTATAGTATACTGTGATAAAAACAGATGCAGAAAGGAGACTGTAATGAAGCATTATTTAAGGAAAAGTTGTGCATTTTTATTGATATTGGCTATTATTTTGGTATCTATACAAGTTGTGCCAATTAAAGTGCATGCAGAAAATTTAGTATCAGGTGACTATGAATATATGGTTAGTGGAGGAAATGCCACAATAGTAGGTTATAATGGTTCAGATACAAATGTAAAAATTCCTAATAGTATTGATGGATATAAAGTTACCAGTTTAAGTTCAAATGCATTTACAAGTCCATTAATTACTACTATTACTGTACCAATGAACGTAACATCACTATCCAATAGCGGAACAACAGTGGGCGCATTTGGAAAACTTGAAAATCTTGAAACAATAATTTTTGCAGATGGCACAACAGAAATTCCTGCCGGGGCAGCAAGGGATTGCAAAAATTTAAAAAATGTAATTATACCAGAGGGTGTTACATCAATAGGGTATCGGGCTTTTATTCATGATAGTGGTTTAGAAAGTATTGTTTTGCCATCTACTATAAAAAGCATAGGGAGCGATGCATTTAGCGATTGCGCGAATTTGGAAATGATTAATTTCCCGGAGGGATTGACAGTAATCAATTCAGATGCATTTTCTGCAAGTAATAAATTAAAAACTCTTAAGTTGCCAGATAGTTTGAAAACAATAGGAGAAAATGCATTTACAAGCCCATTAATTACTACTATTACTGTACCAATGAACGTAACATCACTATCCAATAGCGGAACAACAGTGGGCGCATTTGGAAAACTTGAAAATCTTGAAACAATAATTTTTGCAGATGGCACAACAGAAATTCCTGCCGGGGCAGCAAGGGATTGCAAAAATTTAAAGAATGTAATTATACCAGAGGGTGTTACATCAATAGGGTATCGGGCTTTTATTCATGATAGCAGTTTAGAAAGTATTGTTTTGCCATCTACTATAAAAAGCATAGGGAGCGATGCGTTTAACGATTGTAAAAATCTAAAGATAATACACATACCCAAAAAAACTTTATCAATTGCATCAGATTCGTTTTCATCAAGCAATAATGTAACAATTTATGGCTATGAAAATTCGTATGCCCAGACATATGCATTAGATAATGATATCCCATTTGTTGTTTTAGATGACGAAGAGGAAGAAACTGGGAATGGTTTCAATTTAAAAAATAATGGCCATTGCATTATAAATGCAGCATCAAGTTTCAGTTATGATAGTTGGACAAATTGGTTTGGAATTGCTGGATATAAAATTCCTTTAGAAAGATATCAGGAAGTGTTTGGAAAGAAATATACTAAACATATTTATCAGCAAAACATCAGTGCTTGGGGTGGCAATTGTTTTGGAATGTCAACATCGTCAGTATTATTCTATAAAGGCAAACTCACTACCACTGACTACACACATGATGTTAGCACATTAACAGCTGGTGGATATGATGATATGACATCTTCAGATGGACAATATTATTTAAGATTAAAAAATAATTCAGAACTTACCAAACTAATAGAACGATATCAAATTTGGCAAGGTTCAAATGAATTTTATCGGTCATATGCTAAAGATGTACTAAATTATAATATTGACACTTCGGCAGAAACATTTACAAATATTGTGTCAAAAATTAAAACTACAAGAGAACCATTTTTGGTATTAGTACATTGGAAATCAGGAGGAAAAAATGTAGGTCACGCATTGGTAGTTGATTCATCAAGAACGCCAACAGATATAGGCGATGGATGGGTAAGAATATATTTATATGATCCTAATAATCCATATTATGAATATTTTGATGGTAAAACACCTGATTCAAGTTATTTGCAAGCAGAAAATAGATATTTAGATGTGAATACTACAAATGGTAAATGGAAAATGGCTGCAATGGTAAATGGAAATGGCAATAGTACAACATCTATTGGATATGATGCAAGTGGAAATAAAATTACAGGTAGCTCAATTGTTTTTGTTGATGCAAACGATTATCCAATTGATTTCAATACTAAGGCTACATTTACCTCTCCAGATGACAGCACTAGCATTTCATATGCAAGTGATAATTTTGAAGTATACGATGCAAACAGTAAACTTGTATATAAAATGACTAACGGAGAGAATACTTACATTAACACTGATAAAGTTTCAGAATACGTTGATTATGCCTACATAGAAGGTATGGATACTGGATTCGCAAATGGAAAATTAATACTAAATAAGGGTACTTATACAGTCAACGTAAACAAAGGGGCTGTTGCGTATATGTCAGATGGAGACTATGCAGGCATTGTGGCAAACGGAAAAACTACAGTGAAAAATAGTGGCTCTACAACGTTGTCTGTCCAATCTGATTCATCTACTGATGTAAATGTAGTAATTGAAGATGCAGCTGCTTCCAATTATACATCTATAGATACTACATTATTGGTAGACGATTCGGGATGTGAAATATCGCTTGATGGTTCAAAATTAAATATTCAGACAGAAGATGAGCAAAAAATAGATGTTGCTGTGATAACATATGAAAATGAAACGGAAATGACTAATATTTCTTCTGCTGACATAAGCGATTTGGATGTAACTAATATTTCTGTGACAGGTATTTTATTGAACAAAAGTACCCTGTCAATGAAAGTGGGCGAATCCTTTGATTTTGTGGCTGCAGTATTGCCATCTGATGCTATTGCCTATAAATTAAATTGGTCGTCCTCTGATACAAATGTAGCCACTGTATCAGCAGATGGAAAAGTTAAAGCTTTAGCTGCAGGAACATCAAATATTTCGGTTAGTGTGAATGGCGTAACGGCAACATGTGTTGTTACAGTTACAAGTGGAAATACCGATAATGGAAATGCTGATAGTAATGGTAATAATGGAAACAAAAACGATAGTAATACAAGTTCTGATCAGAATAGTCAACCTGTTACAAGTGATATGTTTGTTAAATCGGGAGACAAATTATCAAAAGGAAAGGTTACATATAAGGTTATAAATGCCGAGAACAATACAGTAGAGTATTTTAAAACAAAATCAATGTCTACAAAGATTTCGATTCCCGCTACCGTTAAATTAAATGGCATTACTTATAGGGTAACAAAAATTTCTGATAATGCACTTAAAGGTCATGTGAAACTCAAGACGCTTATAATCGGGAAAAATGTTGTGACAATTGGAAAAAATGCATTCGGTGGATGTAAGGCACTAAAGTCTATTACAATATCTTCTAAAATTACCAAGATAGGGGCGAATGCATTTAAAGGGTGCAAGAAACTTAAAATGATTACTGTTAAAAGTACAAAATTGACTAAAAATGGTCTAAAAAATGCACTTAAGGGATCATCTGTCACAACAATTAAACTTGCTGGAACTGCCAAGAAAAAATATAAAAAGTATGTTAAGTATTTTGCAAAATCAAACTGTGGTAGAAAAGTTTACATCAAAAAGTAATTTTACATTTATGCAAATTAGAAAGTAAGCATGTAAAAATCCATACTTGAATTCCTACCATGATTATGTTATATTGAATGTAAAGAAAGACATCTGCTGTCACAGATGCCTCTCAAACGGATAGTGTCCAACTCCAAAAGTGGATGCTCCCAAGCGTTGAGACAATGTCCTAAAGGACACCGCCAAGCCTGTTTGCCGACAGGCTTGGCATTTTTATTTTCGCTTGTTCTTCCTATCAATATAGGCAAGCAAATTCCAACAAACCACTTGTTTTTCAAGGATTTTGAGGATTTATAATGCAAATCTACACCAATCGCTACACC
>RAYE01000077.1 GCA_003612285.1 bacterium D16-51
CAGATTGAAAATGAGCAAGAACAAAAACTTGTTTTTTCGGGGCTTTTAGTAATAACTGACAAGTTTATTAGCAAAGAAAATGCAAAATCTATAAGGAGGAAACTGACTATGACAAAGGTATTTCAGATGATTGTGGATGAAGTTGAAGAAAAGAATAGGCAGAAAGAGAAAGAATAGAATAGAAAGAATACCGAGAAGCTGCTTAGGGGAGGTGTGGATATAGACATAATTATTGATGTGACTGAACTGACGGAAGACGAGGTTAGAGAAATAGAGAAAAACATGTTGGTAGCTTAATAAGTATAAATTAGTAAAATCTCTATGTTTGGTGTAAAAAGAAAAATTATTGCTAACACAAAGATAAAGTAAAAAGAAAAAATCTTATATGTCCCTGGATAAAGCCTGGAAATGGAAGATAAAGGAAGGGGAAAAACTGTTTATACTGTTTCAGAAATCAGAATTATTCTTGGAATCGGCAGGAACTCTGCCTATAAGTTATGTGATGGGAAGTCATTTCCAGTCCGAAAAGTCGGAAAAGCCATCCTAATCCCCATCAAAACATTTAATCAATAGCTTTACCATGAAAACGCATCACCTGAACAATCTGCTTAATTTCTTTGAAACCCGTATCCATATTAGGATGCGGGTATTTTCTTTTTCTTTATATTACCATATGTTCAAAATTTTCGCAAGCCATAAATATAGGTTCCATATAGGTTCTATAACAACATTATAATACTAAGGAACTCCTTGCAAATTCATTAAATTTAGAGTAGTATGAAAAAAAGATAATAAAATATGCATCTATTCAGAAAGGATACTATATATGCCACAATCAGTTAACAGCACATTACAGATATACACAGAAGGATTACACAAAATTTATGGAAATACCATAGAACAAATCATACTATACGGCTCCTATGCCAGAGGTGACTATCAATATTCTTCTGATGTAGATATTTTAGTTTTAGTAACTCTGAATGATGATGAAATCCGAAGCCTAAAAACAGCATTAGCAGATTACACATTTGATATGGAAATGGAATACGGCATTGAGTTTTCACCTATTGTTATAAACAGCAAAATGTATTACCATACTTTAGATATTCTGCCTTTTTACCAAAATATTCAAAGGGAGGGGATAACATTGTATGAATAGCAAAAAGGATTTGAGCCAGTATAGAATCCATTTAGCATGGGAAACCTTAGATACTGCTAAGATGTGTTATGAACATGAAAAGTATCGTGATGCAAACAATAGGACATATTATGCTGTTTTCTATGCAATCCGTTCTGTCCTAGCTTTGAAGGAATAGATTTCAAGAGGCATAAAGATGTACTGGCTTACTTTAATAAAACTTATGTTGCTACCGGAAAGATGCCCCGGCAGATTGGCAGGCGCATCAGTAAATTAAAAATAATTCGAGAAGAAAGTGATTACAATGATTTGTATGTAATTTCCAAAACAGAGACACAAGAACAAATTGAATCAGCAGAATATATCTGCAAAGAAATCAATTTCTATTTAGAAAACCTTAGTGAAACAGTAAATAACACAAATTAACACAGAAGGCACAGGACAAATATTGGTAGACAATTTGGTAGACATTCACCTTAGAAAACTACTTAAAACTTTCTAAAAGCTCACATGAAAAGGGGTTACACCGTAGCACGGAATAACAAACGCAAACCTGGTAAAATAAGGGATTTAGAGGAATTTTATAACAAAGGACAAACTACAGTGAAAAATACCCAGCGAGACTTTGACTCCTGCACCCGTGGGTTCGAATCCCGCTGGCCCAGTCCAATAACCTCTTGTAAATACTGGATTTGCAGGGGGCTTTTTCTTGGCAATTCAAAAACAGATCCTCTTTTGCAACACACGCTGCATTAAAATCCCGGATGAGACATTTGGCTTATTTGACTGAAAAAGAATACCACCAGCGCATTGATAGAAACCTGCAAATCTCTATGCCTGCACAATGACAGCCGTTTAAATGCATAGTTGTAAAAAAAGGCAGATATGTTATAATAACTAACAAAGGAAGGGGTGCAGCATGAAGAAAACGAATATCCAATGGCATCCTGCATTTGTCAGTGCAATGCAGCTTGAGTTTAAAGAGGACAGGGGTAAGCTTTCCTTTGAGAAGGAGCATAACCTGAACACGAAGCCGCTGCAGATTGACCTCCTTATTGTAAGGAAAGAGAATGACTGGAATACAGGAAATGAAATAGGGAAACTGTTTCGGAAGTATAACATTATAGAGTACAAATCGCCAAAACAACAGCTTGATATCGACGTTTTTTACAAAACACAGTCTTATGCAGGGTTATATAAATCCTATGGGGAAACTCTAGATGGACGGAAAGCAAAAGATATCACGGTTTCCATTGTCAGAGACAGAAAACCGAAAAAACTGTTCCAGTATTTTGCAGAACAGGGGATAGGTGTGGAAAACCCTTATGGCGGCATTTATTATATTTTGGGTGAAGTACTGTTCCCGACGCAGATTATTGTTACGAAAGAGCTTGCGGGAAGACAGCATACCTGGCTTAGAGCTTTAACAGATAAAATAGAAATAGGGGATATGCACAGGCTGTTAAAGGATACCAGCCATTTAGAAGGGAAGCTGGATAAAGAATTTGCGGATTCCATCCTGGAGGTATGTTTAAGGGCAAATAGACAGATAATAGAAAAATTAGAAGGGGATGATACTATGAGTGAAGCATTACTGGAGATTATAGAGCCGCTTATAGAACCAATGATAGCTGAACGGATAGAACCAATGATAGCTGAACGGATAGAGCCAATGATAGCTGAACGGGAACGTATACTTGAAATACGCTTTCAAAAAGAAACAAAGGAAGAAGTCGCAAAAATGAAAAAGGAGGGAATTAAGGATACAGTCCTATTGCTCCACAAGCTGGGACACAATAACGATGTAATTAAAACAGCAATTATGGAACAATATCATTTGTCTGATGAAGAAGCAGCTAAATATTTATAATATCTCTACGTATTAGATATAGAGTGGGATATTTGAACGAAAAAACGTGTTTCAAATATAGGAACTGTCACGAAATAACTTACCGATAGTTCGTAGGATTTTTCTTAGCAGAGAAAAAGACAAGGAATATGGTAAGTTATTTTGGGGCAGTTCCTTAGCATAGAAAGGGGATATACGTATGAAAATAAGCAAAATATCTAGCAGGGATGTTTTTGTATTAACATCTTTCCTTTTAACTATTTGCTGCATTGATCAGCTATATATGATGTGCAGGTATGGAAATATCAAGATTGAAACTTTTATATTAACGCTATTTTTCACATGCCTGAATATTTATTTTGGATTTAAAGCGAAGTAAGGAACTGCATATTCTTATCAAAAATACTATCTTATGAAATCTTGCAGGTAAAATATGTCAAATTTTAGGTGCATGAGAAACCCTTCCCTTATGGTAAAATAGATCAAGAGCTGTTACTATTACTAAGGCAGTTAAATATCGAATGAATTTTGCGCAGAATAAATTTCTATCTGCAAGGCGGAAGATTGAGCTGTAGCGAGTGCTACAGCGATTGATGGTGCTAGATGTCCGGTGGACATCTGTTAAGCACGGACCGTAGCGGAGCGTAGACCAACGCAGCAGATAAAAATTTAGGCAAGTAAAAACATCGACATTTAACCGCCTTAGTAATATAACCAGCAAATTAACATGAGGGAAAAGAGGGGATTTTATGATTGTATTGCAAAATATTGGCAAATACTACTACTCAGACACATCTGTAACGCAGGCACTGCGCAAAATAACCCTGGAATTCCAAACAGGCGAATTTGTAGCAATCACAGGGGAAAGCGGCAGTGGAAAATCTACACTCCTAAACATTATCAGCGGAATGGACACCTTTGATGAAGGGGAAATGTATTTTGAAGGAGAACCAACATTCCAATATGATGACGACGACTGGGAGCGTTTCCGCCGTGAACGGATTGGCTTTGTTTTCCAGGATTACAGCCTGATCGGGCATTACTCTGCACTGGAAAATATTACCGGCGTCCTTTTGCTTCTGGGGCTGGAGGACAAAGAAGCAGAGCAGAAAGCATATCATTATCTGGAAAGAGTGGGGTTAAAGGGACTGGAAAAGCAGCGTGCCTCTGAACTATCCAGCGGACAGAAACAGCGCCTTTCCATTGCAAGGGCACTGGCCAAGGAAACTTCTATTATTGTCGCCGACGAGCCAACCGGAAACCTGGACAGCGAAACAGGGGAGCAGATCGTCTCCCTGTTAAAAGAGCTTTCCAATGACAGACTTATTATTATGGTGACGCACAATTATGAGCAGGCAGAACCCTACGTAACAAGGAAAATCCGGCTGCATGACGGAGAAGTTGTGGCAGACGTCCATGTAAATGATACTCTGGCAGATGAAACCGCCATTAAAAATGATAAAACAAATGCTCCACAGCCGATAAAAGAAAACAGCCTCCAGCAAGAAAGGCAAAGAGAAAAATTTAACCTAAAAAAGCATTGGCCGACAAAGCAGCAGCGTAAAATTGTGAAAATCTTTGCACGTTTAAACAGGACAACCCAGCCGGGAAGGGCTTTTCTGTTCCGCATCCTTTTCCTGATAACAGCCGTCACTTCTTTTATTTTTATTGGGCAGCTATTTAAAAATGCAGATGATACAAGCACAAAAGATTATGAAAAAGAGATTTTTTACCAGAAAAACGACAGCAGGCTTTCTGTACGGCGCATGGACAATAAGGCGCTTACGCAAGATGACATTAAAAAAATGCAGTCTGTGCGGCATGTTACTTCTGTCGACCAGTATGATTATGTAAATGATATCAATTATTATTGTGAAGAGGGGAAAGATTACCACTATACCTATGGACTTCAAAACGATGATACATACGGCAGTTATATGATGAAAAATGGCGAATTTATTTATGAAGAGGGCGTTAAAAACGATGATTCCTCTGACAAAACAGTCGTTTTTGACAAAAAAAATAAATTTATGAAATCTTCCACCTGTATTAATCAAAACAGCCTGGAAAAAGGACGCCTGCCTGAAAAACGCCTGGAAATCGTATTATATTCAGATGATAAGAGCATTCTGGGAAAAGAAAAGGAAATCTACTTTACTGCCGAAAACATTACGGGCGGAGATACTTATTACTATAATAAATTTACGGTTGTTGGGCTTCTAAAAGAAAAAACTTCGCAGATTTATTTCCATGGAGACTTCTGCCATATGATTTCTGCCCCTGCAGACGGCGACCAGCTTACAATGAAATACTTTTTCGACAAAGACCTTAACCAATATCTGGCGCGCGACCAATTTTACCTTGCCATCAATGATGATTTAACGGAAGAAAATAAGGCAGTCGCATCAAAAAATTATATTGTACCGGCCATCTCTTATGATTATGCGGGATTGACTGTAGAGCAGACAGTTCCCGGCAGTAATATTATCTACATTAAACTAAACAAAGAAAAGGAAGAAATACCGAAGAAACTCAGCAGCCTGGATGGAATAAAACAAGATATTTTTGTAGATTCCGAACAGTTTAATGAACAGGGCGGCCTTTATCTTGAAGTGAGCGAAACAACATTCCAAAAGTATTTCCCACGGAAATCAACACAGGCCTCTGTCTATATTAAAAATTATACAAAAACTGACCGCGTTATCCGCAAGCTCGAAAAACTGGGCTATCAGGCAGTCAGCACATATAGAATCAGCTCCATAGAATATAATCCAGATAAAGTGATGGAACGCCTGACATTTATTTTAATATCTTCTGGAATTTTGGCCGTGCTTGCAATCGCAGGGATATTAATTCTCCGGGCATTTTTAAAACTGAAAATAAAAGATTTCATTATCTTAAAATCTATGGGGATGAAACTGGAAATGCTTTATCAAATCAGCTTATATGAATTGCTCCGCTACTGCCTGGAAGCAATACTTGTAACCGTAATTATTATGCTGGTATTAAACGCAGCAAATATCCCATTTATCAGCAGCATGATTATTTATTATGGCATTTTCGCATCCGCTGCTTTTATCCTGTACAACATCCTGCTGGAATATATCGCTGTCAAAGCCTTTAATAGGGCATTAAAAGGGAGGATAGGGCTATGATTACAATAAAACAATTAAATAAATATTTTAACAGGGGAAAGAAAAATGAACTTCATGTATTAAACAGCATCAACTTAACCTTTGATGACAACGGCCTGGTCTGCATCCTTGGGGAAAGCGGCTCCGGCAAGACTACCCTTTTAAATACAATTGGCGGGCTGGATACCTTTGCAGATGGAGAAATGGACATTGATGGAACTGTGCTCAAAAAATACAGCCAGAAAGAAACAGAGAACCTGCGCAATGATATGTTTGGCTATATTTTCCAAAATTATTACCTTTTGCAGGATTATACGGTAGCCTACAACATTAAACTGGCACTAAATACATTTGACATTTCAGAAGAAGAACGGGAACAGAGAGTAAACTATGTCCTGGAAAAACTGGATATGGCAAAATATAAAAAGAAACTGGTGTCACAGCTTTCGGGCGGGCAGCAGCAGAGAGTTTCTATCGCAAGGGCACTTGTAAAATCCCCTAAAATCATCCTTGCGGATGAACCGACCGGCAACCTGGACGAAGAAAACACGCTGCGCACAATGAGCATATTAAAGAATATTGCAAAAGACTGCCTTGTAATCCTGGTTTCCCACGAAAAAAGAATTGCACGTTTTTTTGCCGACCGTATTATTGAAATCCAGGACGGAAAAATACAGAAAGACTATATCAACCAAAACCAGTCTTCCTACCAGCGTATGGATGATGGGAATATTTACCTGAAAGATATGCACTGTACCAGCCTAAGCAATACAGAAGAAGCAAAAATTGACCTGTATCAGCCAGAAGAGGGAGAACACGGGAAAATCCGCCTGAATATTGCATGGAAAGCCGGAAAATTGTATATCCAGAACCTTTCTGACTGTGATTTGCTTTTTGCCGGGCAGGAAACAGGCTGTGAAATGCTTGACTCAAAAAAGCCGGACGTAAAAATGGAAGAAGTTGAAAATTTTGATTTTGACCTCCCTGTTTTGCAGAAACATCAAACTGCAAAACTCAGTTTTCATGAAATCAGGCGGATGGCAATAGAAAATATCCGGCTGATGGGGAAAAAACAGGCCTTTATCATTGGAATCCTGCTGGTAACAGCCATCCTTATGACCGTAACGCTTGCAAATTTTACAAACAGTTTCTTTTATAACCGCCTGGAGGTACAGAAAGAAGACTCCCATTATGTCTCTGTCAGCGCTGAACCGGCACAAGATGTCTATGAACTGGATTTTGATAAAGCATTCCGGGATTTTTGCCAAAAATATGCATTCCAGGGAAAATATTCTGATATTTACCAGACAGCAGGCAGCAACCTTACCCTGCGCTATAACGGTTTTATGCAGTTAAGCGATTCAAATGTTGGATTTTCAGATTTTTCCTTTCTGTCCCCGGAACATGTATCAAAAAAAGATTTAATCTGTGGCCGCCTGCCAGAAAAATACAATGAGATTGTAGTGGACAAATGGCTGTTTGACAGATTCCTGGCGTCAGACAGCCCTTATAAAATACTTTATTCCAGTGCAGAAGACTTTTTAAATGAGATACTGGATGCCAGAGTAACCGGCGACAGCTTCCTAATCACGGGAATCTGTGACAAAGGGGAACCATCCCTTTATATGAGCCAGAACAAAGCGCTTGGCCTGACAATAAACAGTTACCGGATTGCAAGCCTGGAAGAACTCTGCGCTGAATACCCTGGGAAATATGACAACATTTCCTTAGAAAATGGAGAAATGTTAGTGAATGCTTCCCAGAAAAAAGAATATACGCGCCTGGGACTAGATGAAATTACGATGAAAAACCAAAAAAGCTACAAAATAGCAGGATATTTCCCAAAAGACTTTAATGCAGACTATGTCTTAAATGACGCCGACTGCATGGATATCAGGAATGACTATATTGTATTTTCAAAAAATTACAACCTTTACACAGACAACCCCAAGGAGGCAATAAAGGCATTAAAAAAATATGCAAAACAGCCGGAATACGCTAAGTTTTTTAAATTAAAAGCAGTCAGCCATCAGCAGGAGCAGCTAAAAGAGTTTGAAGAAACAAGGAAGGAAAGCGTTAACAGCCGGAACCTGATTGCAATAGCTTCTATCTTCCTGGCACTTTTTGCAATTTATTTTACAATTAAGTCGAATATCTCTTCAAGGATAGAGGAACTGACTGTTTACCGGCTGATTGGAATCTCAGGAAACAGCATTATCCAGGCATATCTGCTGGAAATGTTTTTCATCACTTCCTATACGGTACTGCCTGCCGTCCTGGTTACAAGTGGAGTCCTCCATTTCATCAGTTCCGTCCCATCCCTGGAGCTGGATCTGGGCTTCCCATGGCAGGCTGCTTTCCTGCTGATTAGTATATTCTACCTTCTGAACATACTAATCAGCATCCCTCCGGTACGGAATATCCTGTCTGTACCTCCGGCAAAACTGGCATCAAAAAGTTAATGCTGGAATTTTGTCCCGTAATATCGTATAATAAACTTTAACAGGGTTATTCTTTTGACAATATTGCACAACAGTGCAGATAGGAGGATGAAATGAGATTAGTAACAAGGTCGGATTTTGATGGACTGGCATGCGCCGCGCTTCTAAAAGAAGCAGGCATTATTGACCACTGGAAATTTGCACATCCTAAAGATTTACAGGACGGGCTGGTAGAAATTACGGAAGATGACTGCCTGGCAAACGTCCCTTTTGTAGAAGGGTGCGGGCTGTGGTTTGACCACCACAGCAGCGAACAGGAAAGGCAGGAGCTGGAGGGGAAATACAAGGGAGAGAGCCGTATTACACCATCCTGTGCCCGTATTATTTATGAATATTATGGCGGCAGGGATAAATTCCCTCAGTTTGACGATATGATGGAAGCAGTCGATAAGGTAGATTCTGCAAACCTGACGATTGATGAAATTTTACATCCTACCGGCTGGGTACTGGTTGGCTTTATTATGGATCCACGTACCGGGCTGGGGCGCTGGAGGAACTTCCGTATTTCAAACTATCAGTTAATGGAGCAATTAATCGATGCCTGCCGTACTATGACAACAGACGAAATCCTGGCGCTTCCAGACGTAATAGAACGTATTGAAACATACCACGAGCAAAGCGAAAAGTTCCAGGAAATGGTTAAAAAATATACACATGTAGAAGGAAATGTAATTATTTCCGATTTACGGAAAGTTGACCCGATTTACTCTGGAAACCGTTTTATGATTTACAGCATGTACCCAGAACAGAATATATCAGCATGGATTGTTTCAGGAAGAGGCGGCAAAGGCTGCTCCGCGGCAGTTGGTTACAGCGTTTTAAACCGCACCTCTGACGTCAATGTTGGACGCCTAATGTTAAAATATGGCGGCGGCGGGCATAAAGCTGTTGGAACCTGCCAGTTCACCGATGAAAATATGGATGAAATGCTTCCAAAGATGTTAGAAGAACTTGTATCACTAAGCAACAATTAAAACAGCGCACCTGCGCAATTTCCTATAACATAAAATAAGGACACCGCCTGCGCTGGTGCCCCATCAAGCCAGGAACGGTAAGGAATTTCTTTACCGTTCCTGCTATTTTAACTGATAAACAAGATACTCCTTTGTTGTCCCAATTTTTACTGTCAGTTTCTTTTTTGCTTTCGCAACATTTTTTGGCACTTCAAAGGCAATTACACCTTTTTTAGTAGTTAGCGGCGTTATCTTCTTTGTAGTCAAATCTTTATCAAAAGAAAGCAGCTCTGTAGGCTTATATTCATACTCATCTTTATAGCAGAGTGTCGCCATAATCAGGGTATCTTCATAGCCAACACGCGGAAGGAACTCCCCTTCTTTTTTCCCATTATTTTTAACAGTCATCGTAAGGAGCACGAACTTATTTCCCTTACTTGGCTCAAAATAACGGTAGCTTCCATTTTTAATTTGCGTTTTAATATCTGCTTTTTTTACACAAACCTTCCAGTCACCGATTGTCCCCTTCTTCCCAAGGGCAAGCTTCGTTACCTTAGGTTCTGGAGTTCCGGCAGGGGTAGGCTCCGGAGTTTCTTTAGACGATGTTGCCGAATCCGTAACATCCTTCACTGTCTTTGCCAGCTTTCCGGCAGAGCACCCGGTAAATAACAACGCAGCACAGATTGTAAATAAAACTAATTTCTTTTTCATTTGTCCTCCTTTTGGTCATGTATTACTCTGAAAGTTAATATTAACGAATTTAACGCTGGTAATAAAATTTAACGCAGGCAAAAACATTAGTATTTAACTGCCAGAGTAATATTATCAACGAAAACTACTATTCATTGTAATGTCTTTTATAAAAAAATGCAAGGGATTTCTATTTTCTCTCATTTCTCTTATACTGCTATTCTTAGCTATCCTAAACAGCATGCGCAGAATCTATTGAATCATAAAAAACCTATGTACTTTTATAAAATTGAGGACAAATACAGCACAAAACCGAAAACAGCCTTATAAGCACTGCCACCAAAAACAGGCAGGCCAGGGTGTAAAAGTTATATTTCCACACAGTTCCTTACTGCCCTTTACCATGCGTATCTATAATTTTTTGCATGGTTTCAAGCATCTCTTTTTTCCCAACGGACATTTCCTCAAATAAAGCCAGCACCATAGCTTCATAATCCTTCTTGCCATTTTGGTAATATCTCCCAAATAACATAGAAGCGTACTCATTCGCTGATAAAGTAGGCCGGAAAACCCTTCCATAGGCTTTGGCCAATTTCGTAATGGCAGCAACCCGTATCGCATTTTTCTTTTCCAGGCTGCGCAGGAGATTCTGGGCAGAAGAGACTGGCCAGTCACGGTTTGGAATCCTCTCCGCCATCTCTGAAGCGCTTAACGCATCTTCTGTATCCCATAATACTTTCATCACCATTTCCTCTTTTGGAGATAAATAAAAAATTTCTCGACATTTCTTTCGCATAAATAATCCACATCTTCTTTCTACTGTTTTTACTATGAACTATAACACATTATACTAATTTGTCAATTGTATAATTGAAAAACGTTTATTAAATATAATATCTCTTACAAATTTTGAAAAAAAGAGAAAACGCACCAATACTGTCTTCCTGTGTTTCCCCTCTAGATTACTATTCAAAATTTTTAAAATATTTCCGATATGTAAATATAAATAGTACAACGGAAAGAAATGCTGACAGGTAGTCTGTTACGGGCTGTGCCATCGCAATCATCCTTGCAGTATCAAAGATATGGCTAAATACAAATAAAATCGGCATATAAAGCAGTCCCTGCCTGCTGACAGACAAAATCAGGGATGGAATTGCCGCGCCTGTTGACTGGATGGCATTAATCATTACAAATAAAATGCCAATAATCGGACCGGATAAAATGTAAATCCGCGCAAAAGACATCCCAAAATCGAAGGCGTCAGGATTATCCAAAAATGCAGTTACCAAAGGCCCAGCACCATAATAGCAGATTACGGTCATAACCAGGCTCAGACAAAAAGCAAGCCCCAGGGAAAATGTCAGTACTTTCATATAACGCTTCTTATTTCTTGCGCCAAAGCAATAGCCCAGCAACGGCTGGATTCCTGTACCAAGCCCAATTAAAAGCATGACAACAATCATATTTACTTTCATCGCCACACCAAGGCCTGCCACTGCCATATCTCCAAAACGTGTCATAACATTATTAATCAGAATATTGGAAACACTCATTAAAACACTGTTTAAAGAAGCTGGTATTCCAATCGCCATAACGCCAGAAGCAATCTGGTTCCTGACACTATAATCTTTTGGATGAATAGAAAGCATGGAACGCTTTGAAACTAAATGGGCAAGATAAAATACAGCAGAAAAAACATTGCCGATTACTGTAGCAGCCGCCGCACCAGCTACATTCCAGTGAAAGCCAAGAATCATAACGGGGTCCAGGACAATATTCATTAAATTGCCAATAATCATCCCCGCCATTGCAGTTTTCGCCCTTCCCTCCGAACGTATAATATTACTAAAAGAATTGCTGACAATCAAGAAAGGAATCCCAACCGCCACAATATTCAGATATTGGGAAGCATATTCTATCGTATCAGCACTGGCTCCTACCATAACAGAAATTGGCTTTACAAAAACCCATATTAAAACCATTGCAAAAATCCCAATTACAAGGCCTGTCCAAAAACAAAAAGAAGAAACCTGTTTCGCTTTCTCTCCTTTTCCCTGCCCAAGCATTCTTGAAATCAGTGAGGTTCCACCTATTCCAAACAACATGCCTACGGCCATAAAAATCAAAAATACCGGTGTTACAATAGACACTGCAGCAACCATATAGGCATCCTTTGTCTGCCCAATAAAAAAGGTGTCTGCCAGATTATACAGCAGCACCATAATCATACTGATTATAGATGGGATAATATTACTGATTACCGCTTTTGGTACAGGGGCATTTTCAAAAATATCAATTGTTTTATCTTTCATAGCATATCCTCCTTTCGCGCAGCGCAATTTCTTATCACATAAAAGAGAGACTGCCAGGCAGTCTCCCTTTTGGAGAAGGTATATTTTTGTTACTTATGGGGTGTAGCAAAAACTATATAATGTATTGGGGGTTACGAGTATTAGTATAGCATTGCCGCCAAACAAATTGTGCCTTAATTCATAATTATTTTTGCATTTCTTTTGTGCATTTTGCCACCCAATTTCTTGTGCAAAAAAAATTTCATAAAAAATTTACCAAAAAAAGCCGCCATGTACTAAAATTCATGCTATACTAAAAGAGTAAACAGAGTAGAAAGGAAAATATTCAGACCCATGATAAATGATTTATTAAACAAAACAAAAACAACTCTTTCCTTTGAAGTCTTTCCACCCAAAACAGAGGATGAGTTCCAGGATATTTTTAGCAGGCTGGATGCCCTTGCCGCCCTGCAGCCAGATTTTATTAGCTGTACATATGGCGCCGGGGGTTCTAAATCAGGAAAGACAGTTGAAATCGCCTCCTACATCCAACATACGCTTCATATTGACGCCATTGCCCACATTACCTGTGTTGGTTTCCGCAAATCTGACTTGGAAGAAAATTGCAAAATGCTGGAAAAAGAAGGCCTAAACCATGTTCTTGCACTGCGTGGCGACAGACCAAAACTAATGACAGACGAACAATTCCAAAACAGGGAGTTTTTTTATGCCACAGATATGATTCGTTACCTAAAAGAGCATACTTCCTTAAAAATAGCAGGCGCATGCTACCCTGAAAAACATTTTGAGGCAGAAACTTTTGAAACAGACTTAATGCACCTAAAAGAAAAAGTAGAAGCAGGAGCAAGTTTCCTTATTTCCCAGCTTTTCTTCAATAATGATGTTTTTTATCAGTTTCAGGAACGAACAGCCGCTCTTGGGATAAATGTCCCAATCTGCGCAGGTATCATGCCAATTACATCAGCAAAGCAAATTGGGACAAGCGTCAGCTTATCTGGTTCTTCCGTCCCAAAAGAACTTTCTGACATGATTGCAAATTATGGAGAAAAACCAGAAGAAATGCGGAAAGCCGGTATTGATTATGCCATGCGGCAAATTCAAGGATTACAGGAACATGGAGTAGACGGTATCCATATCTATACCATGAACCGCTCCAAAATGATGGAAGAAATCATAACACAAATCAACAGCCCCACCGCCAAACAGCAGAGTAATTGAACCACGCGCCAAGCACAGACAAGCTTGCGTTTGGCTTGCTGCATACGCGAAAATTAAAAACAGGATATTGATACCACTAAAGCGACATCAATATCCTGCAAATTAAATATTTAAAGCAATAATTTTTCTATCATGTGGCATCAGATTATCTCCAGCAGTTTCTTCCACAGCCATTCCCTCTGCCATTACCACCACTACCATTCCCTCTGCCAGTTTCAGCATCCCAGTTATCACAAATGCCATCACCATCTTCGTCTATAAACCTTGAACCTCTTCCACGTCCAATTCTTCTTCCACAACCTCTTCCAGCAGCATCCCAGTTGTCACAGATTCCATCTCTGTCTTCATCTACAAACCCAGCGCCATTTCCGCAGTTATCACAAATGCCATCACCATCTTCATCTATAAACCCAGCGCCATTTCCGCAGTTATCACAAATTCCATCACCATCTTCATCTATAAACCCAACGCCATTTCCACAGTTATCACAAATTCCGTCCCCGTCTTCATCTATAAATGCGTCACATCTTGCATCCGCTGGACCAACAGCATATGCTGTTGCAGAGCCAGCACTGACTACAGCTACAAGGACCATTGCCCCTACCAACAAACCAAATTTACGCCTCATAATCACAACCTCCTTATTTTTTATTTTACCTCATATTACCAAAAGAAACCGGTTAAGTATGTAATTAAGTCACATAAGGAGATTAACTTTTATTATTATTCATGGCCAATCTTTGGAGTGCCTTCTTATTAGCTATCTCTATTTTACCTCTTTTCAGGATAATAATCCTTTCTTCAGCAAAATATTTTAACACCTTTGTTACGACTTCCCTTGCGCTTCCAATATTTTTAGCGATTTCATCATGAGTTATTTTTAACTGCGCCTGCCCTTGCCGATGCATCTCATCCCAAAGAAAAACTGCTATCCGCTTGTCCGTCCCCATAAATAAAATCTGCTGTATTGTCCACATCACATCTGAAAAGCGTTCAGTAGCTTTTTTATACATATAAAGCTCAACATAAGGATTTTTACTCATAATCGGAAACAACACCGCTGTCGGAACCATTACAACGTGCACATCCTCTGATGGTTCAATTAAAATATCAAACGCAATCGTATCCAAAAGACATGACGCAGAAAGGACACAACTGTCATTGGCATATATCCTAAAAAGTGTTACCTCCCGTCCCTCTTCAGAAACAATATAAACCCGCAAAACCCCTGATAAAACAATAATTGCCCCCTGGCACTTCATATCAGAACGATGTATAAGCTGGCCTTTCTTATATTCAGCATCAACGCTTCCATCCAATATGCTTCTTTTATCATCCTTAGAAATTTTCTCCCAAAACGAAAATGTATCAGCAAAAAGCGTTTCTTCCAATAAAATCACCTCCCAGTACTTAAACTGGACTTTTTATACCGTAATTTCAATCTGGTTTCCTTCCATAGCAATAATATTTCATACTTTCCAGCCTGGCTCCAATTCTGCAACACTTACTTATTTTAAAATAATTTTTCTATCTTTATAATAATATTCCTTATCATGCTCATTTATTTCACGCATAACCCTGCAGGGATTGCCAACCGCAACCACATTTGCTGGTATATCCTTTGTTACAATGCTTCCTGCGCCAATTACTGAATTATCCCCAATAGTAACCCCTGGCATAACAATCACGCCAGCGCCAAGCCAACAGTTCCTGCCTATATGAACTGGCATATTATACTGATATACCTGCTCCCGAAGTTCTGGCAATATCGGGTGCCCTGCAGTAGCAATTGTTACATTCGGCCCAATCATAGTATAATCACCAATGTAAATATGCGTATCATCTACACAAGTCAGATTATAATTTGCGTATACCATATTTCCAAAATGACAGTGATGCCCGCCAAAGTTTGCATAAAAAGGCGCCTCTATATATACGCCCTCCCCACAATCGCCAAGCATTTCTTTTAATAGCTTCACCCTTTTTGCTGATTCTGACGGTTTTGTCAAATTGTAATCGCACAGCTTGTCCTGGTAAATAACCTGCTCTTTCATAATTTCTTCGTCACCTGGAAGATATAACTCACCTGTGTGCAGCTTCTCTTTCATTTCACTCATTATAAATACCTCCATTCCCTCTGCTGCATTTACTGCCTTTATCCAACACGAATTTCATGTTTTATTATCCCTTTAAACTAATTCATAATGAATAGTATAACATCAATTAACAAGTCCATCAATCGCATTTTCATCTCATTGCTTTACAATATATTACTGCCACATTTGATAAAACCAATATTTACCTGTTACTATTCACAGCCAATGGTATCAGGATAGAAACAAATAAAAAATGATTTTCCCGGATATTTTCTAAATTATGCAGTATGAGAAAATGATATTGTTTGATATTTTCTGCAAAATAACTAAAGTTTCAAGAAACATATAACTGACAAAAATTATAGAAGACATTGCTTTCCGGCAATCCTACGCTCTTAAGAATTGTTAATGCTTTTTGCTTCCAGCCCTGATTAGCGCGCCCACTGCCAAAACTCACTGGAAACAACGATTCCATGATATTTCGGCTGGGGCTTCAGAATGCGTTGGTACTTGTGGCTGTGGAGGATGCAAAACATCCACCACAGCCATTATGTACCATTACGCATTCTGCGCAGTGGAAACGTACCAGCCGGAATATCTATGGAATCGTTGTTTCCGTAAGAACTTTAGTTCTTTTCAGACAGTTGTCCGTGCGCGCGCATAGGCTGGAAGCTTAAAAAGCAAAGCAATTCTAAAAGAGCTAAAT
>RAYE01000078.1 GCA_003612285.1 bacterium D16-51
ATAGGGCAGGGGTGGAAGCATGGCAACATGCGGAGCTGACTGTCACTAATAGGTCGAGGGCTTAACCAAGAGAAAGAAGGCAGTGGAGTCTGGGAAAATCAGTATGCAGTTTTGAAGGTATCATATTATGAATAAGGCCTAGTGGCTCAGTTGGTTAGAGCGCCGCCCTGTCACGGCGGAGGTCGAGGGTTCGAGTCCCTTCTGGGTCGTTTTTATCTGGTAGTTTGTTTTATCAGATATTTAAGCTTTGGGATCTTAGCTCAGCTGGGAGAGCATCTGCCTTACAAGCAGAGGGTCACAGGTTCGAGCCCTGTAGGTCCCATTATTTCTCTAATGTAATATAGTTTGGAGAAATATGCCGATGTGGCTCAATTGGCAGAGCAGCTGATTTGTAATCAGCAGGTTATCGGTTCGAGTCCGATCATCGGCTTATGGATGGATTCCCGAGTGGCCAAAGGGGGCAGACTGTAAATCTGTTGGCTTCGCCTTCGAAGGTTCGAATCCTTCTCCATCCATTTAGTAATTATTGACGCGGGGTGGAGCAGCTAGGAAGCTCGTCGGGCTCATAACCCGAAGGTCATAGGTTCAAATCCTGTCCCCGCTATTTAGATGTCTTTTAACGTCTATGTGCCCAGATAGCTCAGTCGGTAGAGCAGAGGACTGAAAATCCTCGTGTCACTGGTTCGATTCCGGTTCTGGGCATTCTGTCTATTAAGTAATAGATAAGATGGGATATTAGCTCAGGTGGTAGAGCACTTGACTTTTAATCAAGTTGTCCGGGGTTCGAGTCCCCGATGTCTCATAGGCGTGAAGCCCAGTAAATTCAATGGTTTGCTGGGTTTCTTTTTTTGCCAGAAAATGGGAAAATGTTCATTTGAGCAAGATTTTGAGCAAGAAAATGCAGAATTTCTTGCTCAAAGATAAAAATAGATAGAATTTGACAGTATATGGCATTAGGAATCATGAAAATAAAATAGCCCAAAGAAGGTTTTATTCCTTTGGGCTATTATTGGTTCTATTATATATTTGGGGGATTCTTGCAGTAACTTTTGCCTGATGCTCCCGGATTTGATGTATATATATTTCTCTGGTTGTTGCTACATTCTTATGCCCAAGCTGCCGGGCAACATAGTAATCCTCTATGCCGTCTGCAATTAAGGCACTTGCCAGGGAATGGCGGAAAGAGTGTGGGTTTGTAGTCTCAAATCCATATTTACTTGCAAATTCCTTTAAATAATTATTAACGGAACTTGGCATCATTGGCTTATTAAAGTCCTGGCTTTGGAAAAATAAGTATTTTGGGTAATCTTTAGATGGGATATTTAGCGTCTGCATCATAGTATCAGTCCAAGTAACGTATTCTTTTAGGATATCCATAGTCTGGAGATCCACTTCGACATATTTTTCCTCTCCATTTTTTGTTTCATCCCTGGTATAGATTCCAATCTTTGAATCATAAAGGACTTCATGGTCAATTTTAATCAGGTTTAAGTCCCAAAGGATTTTGTCCCTTTGGATTCCAAGGACTTCCCCACGTCTGCATGCGGTGACAGCATATAATGAAATGATTGCCTGCCATTTAATTGGTTCTTGGTACAGGCAGTCAAGCATGCGGATGATTTCTTCAGGCTGGTTATATTTAAGGGAAGTATTCTTTTCTCTTTTTGGTATATTGGATCCATCTATAGGGTTATATTCCAGAATTCTTTCCTTTTTGGCTGTTTTGAAAATAGTGTTTAATAATTTAATATGGGAATGGAGTGTACTATTGCTTATTGGTTTTGCATTTATTATTTTATAAAAATAATTGTCAGGATTTATTTCTAAAGCTTTACATATCTTTTCTGCTGATTCATATTTTACTTTGCTGCCTTTAATTGCTAATGAAACTGTTCCAGTAGATAGGCCGGAAAGTTCACTGATTTTTCGGAAAGAAAGCTTCTGTTTTTTTATGTAGTTCTGTATTTTATTTTCTATTGCCAGGGCAGATGGTGGGGAATATGTTAAACTGGTTGACAGTTTCCCATAAAATTTGTTAAGTCTCTGTGGGGTGATATGGTCTAAAGGGTCATTTTCAAATTCTTCATTTAAGCGTGGGAGAAGATATTCATATTGGCTTGTTGTATTGGGTGCCCTGTCTATATTTTTTTTAGTTTCAATGACATAGTTTGCGTATGAACCAAATTTTGGCATAGTAGTGGAATATCCAGCCCGTACATAATCCCTGAATCGGATAGCTTCCTTTTCAGCGGCTTCATATTCTTTTGATTCCGTCAATCCTTCTGGTGGATAAAATGTTTCACGGTATGTAACCCCCTTAAAAGTTGCCCTGATAAAAAATGAATTGCCTCTTTTATAAAAAGAATATCCTTTATAGTACTTTTTTTTATTTTTCATAAAATACTCCTGTTAAAAGTTTAAAGTTAGTAAAATTGTATTGAAAGTTGCTGTAATTGTTCAATAACTCCTGAATAAAGATAATATAATCAAATATTTGTTTTGTCAACCTGCTATTTTTAGTAATGATTAAGCTAAAACTTGTTATTGGCATCTTATACGACACCTTCTACAATAGTTGCAGGCGGAATGTTAATATCGGATTGGGATATATTATTAGAAAAAATATGTGTTTTGATGGATTGCGAAAATCCTTGGGAAGTATGGATAAAGGATGTAACTGCCGAAGGGAGGCTGTTAATTTATGACAAAAATAGTTTTGATTTACAGATAAAAATAAAGAATTGATATTTCTTCTTGTATTGCACAAGGAGAAGAAATATCAATTTTTGTTTAAAATTATAGTTGGTTTAAACATATTTCGTATGCATCATTTATGTATTGCTCCACTTCTGGAAATTGGCTGCTAGGGTATTTTTGAATAATTTCATCCCGTTTTTCATTAAGTAATTTTACATTTTTCTCCTTTACTATGTATTTGTATACTATTGTAAAATCAAATATGGAGACAAAAAGATATGTCATAATTTCTCTTAGATATTCTGCTTCAATATTTTCAAGAGTAAAATTTTCTTCATCATATTTTATGCGTATTAAATGAAGTTTTAATTTATCACAGGCACCCTGCTTATAACTATCTCTTTCTTTTTGTTCGTCTGAATTATGGAATTTGCCATCAAGTTCTATTGCTAACAATGGAAAATGGCCGGATTTATCATCTATTGTCTTATAATCTTTCAAATTGCGTGCTTCAAAGAGAAAATCAAAGTGCATAAATGCATTTCGGTTGTTCACTGCTTTTATATTTGTCATTTCGACATAATTAATAAGGGGCTGGTGGGCAAGAAGACGAATTCCCCAGTTCAGCCCTAAATTGTATTTCTGGCAGATACGATTAAAATATTTTTCTAACATTTTTTCTGCATGAGTAAAGCAGACAGTGTGTCTGTTTTTATTAATGACCGAAGTCTGGACTGTTCTTCAAGTATTTTTGAATTCTGTATGAGTAAAGTAGATATTGTATCGGATAATTGAGTGACTTTTTGTGATAAATCCTCATAGTTAGTATTTCTTTTAAATATATTAAACATAGTATTTTACCTAATCTTTCTTTTTTAGTTTTGTAGTAAGTTTTTTTATTCTTCTCCTATGGAACTATATATATTTATAAATATTTATCAAGTGATACTATTATGCCTTTTTCTTTGTTTTATTATTTGACATAGCATATTCTAATCTTTGTTCTTTTAATATTTTTTTTACTTCTCCAATAGCAATATCTTTATTGTCCTCGTTAAGTTGTAAGAAAGCTGATATTAAGTTATTTGACTTTTCATCCATTTCAATATTGATTTGAGAAATATCTGACTTTTCTTCTTTAATTATATTTTGAGGCATATCCAAAATGTAGTCGGTTGTCACCTTAAAATATAGTGCTATTTTTTTCAATGTATCAAAATCTGGCTGTCGTTTATTATTTTCCCACATTCCAATTGCACCAGAAGATACACCAAGTACATCTCCTAACTGTTTTTGATTTATATTATTACGTTTTCTTAAAGATACAATAATTTCACCAAATCCCATAATGTACTACTCCCCATTTAATTTATTTACCGTCATGAAAAAGAATAATAAATGAATTTTATAAGAAAAAATATTGTTTTTCTGCTAACTTTTCTAAAATGGAATTACTTCATTTCTTTGAGGTTTTCTGTTTCAACTTTTTCTTTAATATCTAAAATACGTAAAACTGCAATCTGATCAAAAGTATCAGCTTTGTGATATCGCTTAAGTATAAGTGCATCTAATGGGTCTAAATTATTATAAATTTCTATTTCTAAATCTTTTTTATCTGTTCTACCTAATAAATAGTCAAAAGATACATTAAAATATTCACATATTTTTTTCTTTATTTCATCATTAGGAGTACTTTTTCCATTTTCATATAATGAAACTGTAGATTTTACAATACCAAAAATTTGTCCAAATTCTGTTTGGGTTAATTTTTTTGATTTTCTTAATTCTTTAATTCTATTGGCTAAATCAGCCATAATTATCCTCACTTTCTAACTGTTGAAAAAAATAGTAGAGCATTGTATCTGATAATTGAATTTTGTGATAAATGTTTATCAAGCGAAATTATTATATATTTTTCTTTCCATTATTTTGAAAAAGCATTTTCTAGCCTTTGTTCTTTTAATATTTTTTTTACTTCTCCAATAGCAATATCTTTATTGTCATCGCTAAGTTGAGCAAAAGCAGTCAATATATTTTGAGTTTTTTCGTCAGTAATAGTTTCCTTTTCATTAGAGAGATAAGTATAATTATTTTTAGGCATACCTAAGAGGTAATCAGTTGAAACATCAAAATATATAGCAATTTTTTTTATCATAACTATATTAGGTTTTCTTTTTTGTTGTTTCCACATGGAAACGGTACTTTCTGTTACATCTAATGCGGTTGCAAATGCTTTTTGACTGATTTCATGTTTGTCCAGTAAATTTGTAATAATTAAGCCTATATTCATATATTCCTACCTTCATCTTAAATTTGTCAAATTGAAAAGACTATTGATTTTCCGCTAATTTTTTATAAATGGAATTAATGCACCTCTTAGAGTATTTTACTTCCAATTTTTTTTCTTTTTCTAATATGCGTAAAATAGCAATCTGGTCAAATGTATCGGCTTTGTGATATTGCTTTAATATATCAATATCTAATGAATCATAAGTAATTTTATTTTTTTTAGTTTCAAGAGCATAATTATCATTTTCTAAAATATAATCAATACTAACTCCCAATATTTTTGAAAGTTTTATAAGAGTATTATAATCCATATTTCTCTTTTCAGTTTCATAGCGTGAATAAACTGGAATTGAACAATTTAATTTTTCGGCTATATCTTTTTGTTTTAAACCAGCATTTAATCGAATCTTTTTTAATCGCATAAAAATTCTCCTTTCATCTATTATAAAATGAAATGCGTAAGTATATATTATCAATTTGGCAAGAAAAATATTTTACTTATAAAGAAGGAGGATGACCATGAATTCGTTAAAAGAAAATAGATTAAGTAAAAAGATGTTTCAAAATGAATTAGTAAATATAAATTGTGTAACTTTTTGTGATTAATCTTTTTAGTTTGCATTTTTTTAAATATCTTAAAAATAGTATTTTACCTAATCTTTCTTTTATAGTTATTTGATAAATTCCTTTTAAATAAATCTCTTATATTATGCATATGAATACTTTTTGTATTATATAATTATAACTATTATTTTATAATAATAGTTTAACGTTACTTTTCAGTATCTGCATAAATTAAAATATAGTCTTATTTTTTTAAAGCTTCTTTTCTTACGATACCATTCGAAAGAAATGATTTTTTTTCTTCATCAATATATTTTCTGCATTCAGTAATAGCAGATATGCCTTCTATGCACAAAACATTTGCTTTTGCTAACAGATATTTTTTGCAGTCATCATCACAACGATTATAAGACTGAAGAAGAATTTCTTCGTCTTCAGAAATATGTTTTATCTTAGATACATTTAAAAGATAATCTGTTGAAACATTTAATACTTCAGCAATTTTTATTAAATCTCTAATGGAAGGTACATTATTTCCATGAAGGTAAGCATTCTTGTCTTCAGTTTTGAAACCTGTTCTTTTTAAAAATTCATCATCTGATATTTTTTGTTCTGCCATTAAATCAAGTATTCGTTTTTTTAAATTTAGAGAAAATTCAGAAGTATCTATTTTATACCTTATTTGCTCTTGTTCATTTCCGAGAATATAACCTACAGGAACTTCAAATAGTGAGGCAAGTTTATTTAAAATGTTTATGTCGGGTTCTCTTTTTTCTATTTCATATAAAGATAGAGCAGAACGGCTAATACCTATTGAATTTGCTAATTCAACCTGAGTTAGCCCTTTCTTTTTTCTAAGTTCTACAATTCGTTTTCCAAACATATATAACCTCCTTCATTATGATTTTACTCTGCAAAATGAAGCACTACAACAGAAAATAGGATATGTTTCAAAAAGTAGCAAAGATTGTTGACAAAATGTAGCATTTATGTTATTGTTTGTATATGCTACAAAATGAAGCTAAATGAAAGGGGTGATATAATGAAAAGAGAGCAATTAATAAAGACTCGAAAAAGTCTTGGATTAACACAAGCTAATATGGCAGATGCAGTAGGTGTTCATAGAAGTTATTATGGACTTATAGAAAATGGAAATCGAAATCCGACTCTTGGAATCGCTTCAAGGATTGCTATTGCTCTTGATTCTAATGTTGAGCAATTATTTCCAGATGAAATTTTTTTTGCTAATAGATGCTACGAAATGAAGCGTGATGAGCAGACGTTATGAATTGACTTGTAATTTTATAGGAAGGAAGGTGAAAGAATGATTCAAACAAAAAGAAGGGTTCGGTCTATTAACCAGGTGGCAGCTTTTTTTCAGGAAAGAGATCCAGATACAGCAATTACAAATAGTGCAATTAGAAAAGCTGTAAAGGATGGTTCTATTCCTTCAGTCAGCATAGGTACGAGAAAATTAATAGTATTAGAAGACGTAGCACACTATTTTAATGTAACTATCACAGATGATTAGAATTGGGTGGAAGGGCAAGGAGACAAGTTTTATGCCAGAAAAAGAGGATGACGAAGAACTGATCAGAAGGATGGGATTTTTGTATGAGATAGAATCCCTGCTATCTGATATGCAGAATATTGAAAGCATACATAAAGTTTATGTATATGCAAACGAGGTTTGGATGCATGAACATCCAGAGACGTTTAAAGAGGAATTGGAAAAAATTAGAAAGCGCAATATGGGCATTTGTGCAGAGGATGAAAAACTATGCTGAATAAAGAAGAAACAGAGATGTTAAAGAGGGCGTTCTATGTAGATACGACATATCTGTTATTGACAAATATGAAAAAAATAGAGAGTTTGCAAAAAGTCCGTTCCTTTACACATGCCCTCTGGACACGTGAACATCCAGAGGAATTTGCAAAGGAAATGGAAGCCCTAAAAAAGGGTTTTGATTAAATTAAGGCTTTTGGAAAAATTTCCTCTTTCTTTAGGAGTAAGGGAAAGATACCAGGAAATGAAATTTAATTCAGATTCCTTTAGGGAATATGCGGTTTGTAATTTATCTATTGCGCTTTTTTGTTGGGAAATGATTAATTTCTCTTTATCAAAATCAGCACCGGACTGAAAGATTTCTCCTTTTCCTTGGTAAAGCCAATCTGGGTTGATTTTAAACTGGGAGAAAATTTGGTCGATAATCGGTTCTGTGATTGTCCGGCTTCCATTTTCCAGGAGTGATAAGTAGGTCTGACTGATATTTATAGCATCTGCAAATTGTGCCTGTGTTATTTGCAGGATATCTTGCCGCAAATATGTTATTCTCTGGGGTATCTCTGTTAACTCTTGAGATGCCATATTTGACAGTATGGGGTTCTTTTTCCTCATAAATGATATGCTCCTTTTGGTCAAAGATAATATAAGTATATCATAAAGATGTGTTTACTTTAATAGTGGATTTTATTGCTGTAAGAAAACAAAAAAAGGACTTGTTCTGCCAAACAAGCCCCAAACGAATATTTTAATACAATTTGACCAGCTATCAAATATGAAACTGAATTAACAGCTTCAGTATGAAATATCCACTGCTAATTGGATATTAGCACATTTAAGAGAAAATTTCAAATATATTTTTAAGTTAGGAGAGTGACTATTATGGGAAAAGTTATTGCATGTGTAAATGAAAAAGGTGGGGTTGCAAAGACAACTACAGTCAAAAATGTTGCTGCAGGCTTTGCATTGAGAGGAAAGAAGGTATTAGTGGTTGATTTAGATCCTTCTTTTAATCTTACAAAAAGCTTAGGCATGGGAAATAAGGGGATTAATGGTTCTATCTGTGATATTTTAGACAGGTCGATTGCATATGAGGACATTCCAGAAGGGTATGGGATACATCACCAGGAAGAAGGGATAGATATTGTGACCAGTTCAGAAAAACTCCGGGAATATGAAAATAAGCTGTTCCTTGCCCCTCAGCGTGAAATTGTCCTGCGGAGGTATATGGAAACTATCAGGGAGAAATATGATTATATTTTTATTGATTGCCTTGCAGGGTTGGGGATATTGGTTGTGAATGCATTATTTTGTGCAGATTCTTTAATTATTCCGCTTGCACCACAATTTTTATCTGTTGAAGCCATGCAAAACCTTTATACCAATATTGCAATGATTCGCAAGCAGAATGGCACTAATGTTAAACCAGAGGTTTTAGGTACAGTATTTACAATGGTCCGAACAAACACAAATAATGATAAAAATATTATGGAATGGGTGAAAGATACTTACAGCCAGGGTGCAAATTTTTTTAAAGTGTATATTCCCAGCTTAGTAAAGTATTCAGAGTCGGATTTAGATGGGCATAGCATTTATGGATATGAACCAAACTCACCTGCAGCAATGATATATTCTGAGTTAGTAAATGAAATATTTGAAAGATTAGGAGAAAATGCAGAGCCGAAGGCGGGGGAAAATGTTAGGAGGAGTTAACGATGGCTAGGAATAATGTTTTTGCAAATTTAAAAGGTATGTCAGATATGTCATATTTGTTAGATCCATCTGTTTCTGATTCTTCAGGGGATATTAATGATGTGCCGGAAAGAAATGCCAATGAAGCAATAGAAAATATTGAAGATTTAGTTCCTTTTGAAAACCATCCATTTCATGTGGATGCAGAAGATGAAAACTTTTTGCAGCTGGTAGACAGTATTAAAGAAAATGGGCTGATTGAACCTATTTTGGTACGGCCAAAGGGGAATAAGAAAGAAATTATTTCAGGCCATAGAAGGGCTTTAGCATCTAAAATTGCCGGTTTGAAGCAGGTTCCTGTAGTAAACCGTGTTTTGGATGATTACGAAGCAACGATTATCATGGTTCATTCAAATTTTTACCGTGACAAGATTTTGATTAGTGAAAAAGCAAAAGCTTACCGTATGTGTATGGAAGCAGAAAAACACCAGGGGAAGAAAGGGATAGACACAGCAGCCTTAATTGGTAAAGACCATGATTCAAAAAGGCAGGTGTACCGTTATATTCGTCTTTCTTATTTGTCAGATGCTTTATTGGAATTTTTGGATAATGGCAAGATTCCAATGGTTATAGGAGGGGAACTTTCTTATCTTGACAGGGAATCCCAGGATAATTTGTTGCGTTTTATTGAAGAATATTCAATTTATCCTACACTGGAGCAGGCAAAGGTATTGCGTAAAAAGCAGGAAGAATCCCAAAAATCTGTTTCCTATGAAGAAATTGTTGCGGAACTAACAACAAGCCTGAAGAAAAAGATGTCCAATAATGTATCGTTTAAGAAAAAGGATTTACAGGAATTTTTTGATGATGATACCAATGCCGAATATATGTCTAATGTTATTTTAGTACTGCTATCAAAATATAGGGATGGGGAATTTGAAGGTATTGTTGATGAAAGTGAATTTAATGTAAAAGACAATTGATATGTTGTATTTAAAATACTTTTGTTTTGCAATTGGGGGTGTAAATATGAAAAATACTATTGTAAGTCAAGAATTTAAAGTAGAGGAAGGTTACATAGGGCAGAAAGCCAGAGAACATTGTGAAAATCATAAACAATTTTTTGAAAATTGGCAAGAAGGGGGCATAGAAACTATATGGACAGATACAGAAGGAAATATCTGTATCCAGTACGAAAGCGGGAAGTGGTGGCATTACAATGAGGAAGGTGAATGGTGGTAAATAGGAAAAGTTTTGGACGATGTAGTAGGTTAAAAGGAAGGGATACGGATGGGTGCAGGGTTAAATATAGGATTGATAGATGTAGATGGACATAATTTTCCAAATTTACCTTTAATGAAATTATCTGCATGGCATAAGCAGCAGGGAGATACCGTTGTCTGGTATGAGCCTTTATTGCATGGTTTTCCAAATAATCCACTTGATAAAGTTTATATATCAAAAGTTTTTAGTTTTACACCAGATTATAGCTACCATGTCAATGCAAAAGAAGTAATCAAGGGTGGAAGCGGTTATTGCATATCACTTGTGGATGGTATAGAGATATTTGATAAATCTAAGGAAATTGAGTTACCAAAAGAGATTGAAACAATATACCCGGATTATAGGATTTATTATGAAAAAATACCGGAAGTCAGGAATACTGCTTATGGATTTTTGACAAGAGGATGCCCATATGGGTATAACCCAAACAATCCAATTAATGATAATGCCCATAATTATTGTCATGTTAGTGTAAAGGAAGGTTTTTGTTCCCATAAGGTTGCTAATTTGAATTCATTTTGGAGAGGGCAAAAAAATATTGTCCTTCTTGATGCAAATATAACAGTTTGTAAGGAATGGAAAGAACTGTTCCAACAGTTAGTGGACAGTAAAGCATGGATTGATTTTTCACAGGGATTAGATATTCACGTAATGACAGAAGAGAAAGCGGAAATGATAAAGCAAATGAATGTGAATAATATTCATTTTGCATGGGACAGGTATAGAGATAAAAGCTTAGTTCTGCCAAGGTTTAAAATGTTTAAGGAGATAACAGGGCTTGGCTATCAAAATTTAACAGTTTATATGCTGACAAATTTTGATACTTCTATAGAAGAGGACTTAGAAAGGATATATACTTTGCGCGACTTAGGATTTAATCCATATGTGATGATTTATAATAAGAATGAGTTTGTGGATTGTGATAAGAATGGAAAACCTGTGAAGCTCAAACCAGAAAATGTATTATTGGAAAAGTATAGCAAAGAACGAATTGAGCATTTTAATGTATGCTGGAAAATCCAGCGCTGGGTAAATAACAGGATTATATTCAGGAGCTGCCATAAATTTGAAGAATATGACCAAAGCCGAAGAAAAGGAAAGGCTGGTTAAAGGAAAAAACATGGAAGGAGAAGCAGGACAATATGAAGAAAAATAAATATATGTTAGATGGCAGGGGATTTTCTTCACAAAGAGAATTGTCAGTTTATTGTGGGGTTCATGAAAAAACAATTGCTGCCAGGCTCAGGCATGGCTTATCCTTGCAGGAGGCATGTAAAAAGGAAGACAAGAGGGATACTTACTATGTGATGAATGGAGAAAGAAAATCTTTGAAGGAGATTTGCAGATGTTATGGACAGGACAAGGAGTTAGTAAGAAACCGTTTGGCATATGGCTATTCAATAGAAGAAGCTGTTTCTTTGCCTAAAAAGGTTTCCAGGCAGGGAAATCCACTAATGGTCAATGGGATGTGGTATCCATCTCTATCAGCAGCACTTAGAAATTTTGGATTGGAAGCTCATGAGTCTGCCATTAGATACCACATGAAAAGGGGCAGAAATCCAGATGATGTCTTTTCAGGATTTAATAAATTTGAAAATAAGGGAGGGAATGTATGAAAGCAGTATTAAAATATCCAGGGGCAAAACACAGGATGGCAAAATGGATATGCAGTTATATGCCGAAGCATAATGTTTACTTGGAACCATTTGCTGGCAGTTTAGCGGTTTTTTTTGAAAAGGAGCGGAGCCATATCGAAACAGTGAATGACTTAGATGGTGAAATAGTTAATTTTTTCCGTGTGATCAGGGAATTTCCAGAACAGCTAGAGAAGAAAATTGCATTGACGCCTTATTCACGTGAAGAATATGAAAATGCATTTATTCCTGCAGATGATAATGTGGAACGTGCAAGGAGGTTTTGCACGCGGTGCTGGATGGGTTTTGGTTGTTCTAACTTATATAAAAATGGTTTCAAAAGTGGCCAGCAGTCAAAATCCCCTAATCCCGCTGCTGCATGGAATTTTCTTCCAGAAACAATTAAATTAGCTGCAGTCCGTTTAAAATCGGTGCAGATAGAGCAGATGCCGGCATTAGAGCTTTTGTTGAGATATGATACAGAGGATGTGTTTGTCTATCTTGATCCACCATATCTGTATGATGTGAGGAAGAAATATTTATACAAATATGAAATGTCTGATGAAGAACATGAAAAATTGATATCAACAGTGATAGGACACAAGGGAAAAATTATGATATCCGGCTATGATAATGAGATGTACAATTCATATTTGAAAGGATGGAATAAAGTATGTAAGGAAACTATTGCAGAAAGTGGGGCTAAGCGTGTTGAGGTTTTATGGATGAATTATCAGGCTGGCCAGATGTGCATAAATGATTTTATTTAAGGGTGGTCTATGGAGAATAGGAAAGAAATTTAGAGAATGGAGGTGATTGCATGAACAAACTGAAAAACTCATATATTGATAAGATGGTCAGCCTGCAGCTTAGCAGTAAAGAAATAGACTTTATTCTTTACATAGCAAAGTTCCAGAATGAATCAGGGATTATTTCGTCAGTATATTATAAAGATGTTTGTTCTGCAATCAGCATTTCCATTCAAAAATTTTATGATATTGTAAATTCTTTACGGAAAAAGGGGCTTATATCAACAGAAAAGATTAGCAGGGCTGATATATGTGTAATATTGAATGGAAATTCTTTCTATGATAAAGATTTCTCTGCTGGTTATTTGAATGTAGCTTCAATGGATTTACAAAACCAAAAATTTTGTAATATGAAAGCCGGATCTAAATTATTATATTTGTATATGCAAAGATTTGTCCAGGGAAAGCATATGTTGGTAAAGAGTTTTTATGAAAGTTTTTGTAAACTGTTCCAGCGTACAAAAAAAAGCATTCAAGTGTATTTACACGAATTAAAAGAAAACTATTATCTTTTTATCAGTAAAAAGAGAAACAGGGCATATAATTATGAGATGACTATAAAAAATAGCACAGTCTTAAATAAATCCCAATTAGATATTCCATTTGAAAAGGATGGATTTATAGAAAATATAAAAGAATTGATAAAAAGAAACTTTGGGAAGGCACTCCCTGAACAAAATCAGGATAAGGTATTAAATGATATTGCTGGATTAGCAGTGACGAAAAAAGCAGGGACTTATAGAAATATTGCAATATTGATATTGGATGCAGTTAAGGCAAGCTTATTGCAGCAGAAAAGAGAAAAAAAGCAGAAACCTGTCTTAAATGCGGCTCTTATAAATATGCATTTATCAAAATCTATGTATTGACTTAATAGTCCTGCTATAAGCAGCAGGATTGTTGCTCCGGGCGTAGCAGCCAAGTGCAGAGAAACTTTCAGTTCTTAGTAAGCATTGTTTTGGCTCATTACGCACACGAGAATAAAGAAGATGAAGGCAGATTTGAAAATCTGTTTGTTTGCTTTGGTTTATTTTTCTATTTTTGGAAAATTTACTATAGTGGATAAGAAAGCCAGGCTGTTCCATAGAAATTGTGGATAACTTGGCTTTTTTTTGATGTTTTATTCAAGTTATATAACCAGCAGGGTAAGTAATATTCAAGTTTATGGGGATGCAGATTTATATAGTTTTCAAGTATTACATCTGGCAGAAGGGTTATTTATTCAAGTATTAAGGATTAAAATTTTTCTGTAACTGTTCAATTAATCCTTGTGTTATGGGATATAATATTGGAATATGGACGCAGGAATTAATATATCTTCCATCTTAATTATTATTTTTCTTTTTGTACATATATGTTTCCATATATAAGAATAGCTTCCCAATGCAATATGAAATTCTGCAATAAAGTTAAAGGTAACCAATAGCCCATATTATCGTCTAGCTTCCCTGATTAAAAAGTAACAGTTTTCTTCATAAATAAGTAAGCGAAATAGTCAAATATAAAACAATTAAGAAAAAATGCACTAAATTTGTTTATAGTCAAGTATTTTTAGGCGATTCATGTTTATAGTCTAATAAAATTCCCCTTTTATACTGTTACCATTGATATATAAATAAAGGAAGGTGATAGTTATGGTATATCATAAGGAAAATGGTGAAACAGTAATCCGCTATACAAATGAAGAACGTATGAGGGCACTTGAAGTCAGTTTATCTTCACTGGCCGCAAGTTTTGGATATACTCCGATAAGGCAGGGCAGGAATTTTATATTAAAAGAAATGGATAGCCTGGTCATATATAATGACAGGTCTTGGAACCGTTGGAGCGGAAAAGGGAACATAACGGGTGGTTCCCAGATAGACTTTATGCTGGAATTTGGCGGGGTCGGGACTGTCCCTGAAGCAGTCCATCATCTTCTTTCTTTCAAAGGTGAAAGAGTCCAGGAGAATTTAGCAGCAACATCAAAAAGTGATGAAATAAGGGATAAAAAGGATTTTATATTGCCGCCTAAAAATGAGAACTATAAAATATTATTTGCTTATCTTATTAAAACAAGGGGGCTGTCACAGGAAGTAGTGCAAGATTTTATCCATCAAAGACTGATATATGAAGATGCAGTCCATCATAATATTGTATATTGTGGACGGGATCCAGAGGGGGAAGTACGGTATGCAGGCTTAAGAGGGACGGCAGATATCTATGGAAAGAGGTTTAAGATGGATGTCCCAGGCAATGACAAAAACTATGGGGTAAACATTGTAAATAAAGAAAACCATGAATTAAAGGTGTTTGAAGCAGTCATTGACTGTATGTCATATATTGATTTAACAGGGGATAGGGATTCAAATAAATTAGTCCTTGGCATGGTAGAGGATAATCCTCTGGTGCAGTTTGTCAAAGATTATCCTCATATTCAAAAGATTACTTTCTGTTTAGACAATGATGCTGCAGCATATAAAGCAGTTTACGGTGGTTTGGAAAGCAAAAGTAAGAAGCCTGGTTTAAAAGAGAAATATGAAAGCCAGGGATTTTCCGTAGATGTAGAAGTTCCGCCGAATGGAAAAGACTGGAATGACAGCCTGCTGATACACAGAAAAAATCAGGAGCAGGGGCAA
>RAYE01000079.1 GCA_003612285.1 bacterium D16-51
CATTGCTTTCTGCGATAGACTTTGTTTCGTCAGCTGTCGGCTTGTCAGCTACCTGGATTGTCTGTTTCACTTCCTGTTTCCTCCTCTCCGTCATCATAGGTTACATTCAGGATTCCGTCTGCATCCACATGGAAAGCTAAGCCTGCCCCTTGTACACTTTTTTCCTGAAGCCCTTCTATTGCTTCGTGGTTTGCTGCTGTATTATCCATCAGCTGCCTGTAAGGGATGTTAAAATTCCCGGCATGGTCCGTGTCTGTTGTTTCAAGCAGTTTTATGTTTCCTTTATATTCCGGGTTTTCCGCTGTATAGTCTTTCATCCGCGGCCTCCTTTCCCTTAAAACACATCATCAATTTCAAACGCCATCTCCAGCCCGTCATCTTTCCCTTTCCGCATGCATTGGATAGGGAATATCCCAGTTTGTGTAACTGGTTCGCCATAGCAGCTGCTGTCCTGCGAATTATCTGTATGTTCTCCATGTAACCCCCCTTTCTTTTCGGTACTTACGGTTGGCCTATCTTGTTTGTTTTATTATAGTTTCATTCTACACCATAGCAAAACAAAAGTCAACACTTTTCTGAAACTTTTTATTTATTTATAAATATCTTTACACTCTGTTGCAACTTCTGTTTCTTTATGTTATACTCATATCAAACAGATAGAAAGAAGGTGAATATATGCCACAAGACATTATCAATATCCGAAATGAAATAAAAGCTGAAATCGCAAAATCCGGTTGGACTTTGACAGATATAGTAAAAGAAATGAACAAACTGCATCCAGAAAACACTACTACCTCACAGAATATTTCTAACAAACTCACTCGTGGTACATTAAAATATTCAGAAGCTAAAGAAATAGCCTTTATCATAGGGCGAAATATAGAATGGCTTCCAACTGCGAGAACCGAGGAATAGGCAACACAAAACCGCAAACACTAACCACCAAACAGCAAAGGAGGCATAACAATGAGCAACCGAGACAGGTGCATATCAGTAATCAACAGCATGGAGGAATGGCAGCTACAAAGCGTTCTTGAAATGTTGCAGACTGTAAAATGCACGCTTGACAAATTGGAAACTGGCACATTAGAAACCATGCAACTTCTTTCTGACCCCGAATTAGCCAAAAAACTAACAGACGGTAAAAAAACACCTCTTTCCGAATGTATCCCTGAAAGTGAGGTTGACTGGTAATGTATGCAATCGTCTATACAAAAACTGCATTGAAGGATATTCCAAAGTTAAAGGCTGCACATTTGGATGAAAAAGCAAAAGAGCTAATCAACATCATCCGCAACAATCCATATCAAATCCCACCAGATTATGAAAAACTGACAGGTGATTTATACGGTCTTTACTCCCGAAGAATCAACCGACAGCACAGGCTTGTTTATGAGGTCTTTGAAAAAGAACAGACTATCAAGGTCATTTCTCTTTGGTCTCATTACGAGCGCATTTAGGCATGTGATACATGTCCCAGCCACTAGCCAAATTAGCGAGACTATAAAGCATGGATGGCAGCAGTTTCACCCATATGAATATATCGCAGATCAGCGTACACAATAACCAAGAAAGGAAGTGTTTATTATGAGCTATCAGGAAGTTGCCAAAAACATGATTGACCGCCTGCCGGAGAGCCAAATGATTTTCGTTATCAATATGCTTGAAGGCCTGGGTGAACTGTCCGGGGCAAACGTGCATCCCGAATTTACGCCAAATGCTGAAACACTGGAAGCCTTTGCCGAAACAGATGAAATGATACGAACCGGCAGCGGGCAGCATTTCAAAGGCAGCGCAGAGGACTTCTTTGCAATGCTGGATGCGGAGGAATGACATGTTAGAGATAAATGCTACCTCCAAATTCAAAAAGGACAGAAAGCGGTGCATAAAGCGAGGGTATGACATGGGTCTGCTGATCAAAGTTGTCTCCAAAATCCTATAATATTGTGCATGATCCGGCCGCCAAGCCAGTAGAACACCGGCAGCGCCAGGTATTCGCCGCCCACTGCATCGTAGCCCCTCTCCAGGTATGCACAGGCAATAACCCATCTCCCTGCCCTGTATGCCACTGCCGCTTCGCCTGCCGTTTCAAGCAGGTCCCAGATAATCCCCTTCATCTACCCATCCCTTTCCGTGTAAAATGTATGCTTCCCATGGACAAACAGCCTTTTCAGGTTGTCCATGTGCCATGTAGACCGGCTTTTGCTTTCAAAATATAAAGCGCCCCTGCTCCCGTCCCATCCTCCCAGGACTAAGTCCAATGCCGCCTGGCAGTCCCTGTCCGGCTCTGCTTCGTCAAACCTCCCGCTGGCAACCGGGCTGAACTGCCTGCCTTCGTAAATAACACCCTCAACTGTATCCGGGAAACCATCGCCCTCCACCCTGTTCATCACAACCAGGATCACCAACGCCTTCCCTTCCGTATCTTCCCCCTCGGCTTCTGCCATGGCCAGTTTCTTAAGCAGGTGTTTTTCGCGGCAGGATAAACCATATGTACTGCTTTTCTTCATCCTTCCCTGTATGGCAGTTTCCGGCGTTGACGTAACACCCGGCATGCCTTCCGGCCTTGAAGCTCCCACCACAGGCGGTTTTATCACCGGGCCGCTTCCATGCCTTCCTGTGCTGCCGCCGGGGACTGCCATGGAAAGAAGCGAAATAAACGAAATCCCTGCAATGCCTATGCTAACCAACCGTTTTTTCTTCATATCCGGTACCCTCCCTTTCCAGGCGTAAAGCAAGCTGCCCTGTCCCTGGAATCTCCTTTATGTTCCTCATAAAGAATTCCTCACGCTGCTTTTCTTCCTCCTCACAGTCGCATTTTTCTCCTGGATCCAATGTTGCATGGCATCTTGGGCAGATATTAAAATAAGCCATCCTTATCACCTCCATGGCCTTCCTTACCACCATTCAATGCCCCCATCCCCGGTTTCACGGTAATGCCACCATCTGCCGCTTTCATAGGCAATGCACATATTCCCATCCCCATCCGTCCATACTTTCTGTATTTCCCCTTCATGCCAGTCCTCCAATGCACCCTTATGTATTTCTGCATACCGCATTGCTGTCCTCCGCTCCATATGCCGCCTCCTGTCCCCCGCTGATTATCCTGTTAACATCTTCAATAGGAATCCCATAAATCTCCGCAAATAAATATTTGTTTGCTTTGCCGACAGGGAATTTGAGCTGCCCCTTCTTTTTGGCATATTCATTTACGCTGCGGATAATCGCATAGGCCTTGCTCTTCTTACAGTTCATAAGCAGCGCTACGTCTTCCTGGGTAATAAATACATTCGTGCCTTTTTTCACAATCCCCTGCGCTGTTGCCGAAGATCCCATAAAATCCCTCCTTACAAATTCTTTTTTACCCATATTTTCAGGTTCTGGGCAATCCCTTCCAATTCCTCAAGTTTTTCAATTACCTTCTTCATATCAGGCTTTTCCTCTTCCAATATAACTCCGTCCGCTGCAATGTTCAGCAAAAGCTCCTCTGTTTTATCCAATTCCCGGAAAGCGAAAATTGCCCTGAGTGAAATCCTGTCCAGGCTCTCGACCACTGCTTTTGGCATTTCACACCCCAAAGGGCATATCCCTGTGCAGTAGAAGTTCCTTAGTTCAGGCGCATTATATAAGTCAGCCATTAAATGGACTTCCTCCGGGTAAGGGTTCACAACCCCCTTCTCTATCCGGTAGAGCCTCCCTTTTGCGATGCCCATAATCTCCTCTGCACCTTCCCTGCTGCTTAAGCGTTCATTGTGCTTTGACGCCTCGCAACGTGCCTGGAAAAAGATGCTGGAGCTTGTCATTGTAGTAATATTTGACATTTTCCTTTTTACCTCCGTGAATTAAACTGTTAATAAGTGCATTGCCAGCTGGTACAGCCAGCCCCTGCAAAATACCAGAAAGCGAGGTGCTGACATGAAACCTAATAATAAAACGGACAATACTAAAAGCAGCCATATCTCTTCCAGAAAACCGGCTTCCTCTGAGCCCTGTCCAGATGGCAGCCCCTTGTCCCCGGAACTTTCAGAATTAATCGAAGCCGCATCCAAACTCCCTGCCGGCCATATTGACCTGCTGGTTGAACCTGCCCGCCGCATAGCCCCAGAATAGCCCCGGGCAGTTTACTGAACCTGCCCTATCTGGCAGCCAGGCTCCTGCTGTATCTCCAGCGCCGCATTAATCTTCTGGACCGTTTCATCAGGGGCTACAATCCTGCCGTTAATAATCGCTGAAATATATGTCTTGGAAAGCCCGGCAGATGCTGAAAGCTCTTCCAGCGTAAGGTTTTTTAGTATCATCTGCGCCTTACACTGCCTGCCCCATGGTGTTATTGATTTACTCATTTAGATTCTTTCTTTTTTTACTTTAACAAGCTGCAATAATGTGTTAGAATAACTATGTAAGTTCCATGAAAACGAGGTGGTTTCTTGAAAAAACTCATAAAGAAGTTTTTGGGAAGCCCCACTCCCTGCGATAGGTTTCCAGCCGAAAATGTAGGTATGCTGGTATAATTCGCCTTATAATACCCTACGGCATCTGCCGACTGGGCTAAAACTTACAAACAGAACCGCAGCTGCTAAAGTGATGCCGTTTATGGCAATAGCCCGACTTGCTTAAGGGCAGCTATGCCAAAATCAGGTTATTGAAAACCGGAACGATTTATGGGCATACATATTTAGATACAGGGTAAACAAATTTGGGAGTTGTTTCTTCTGGCAGAAGCAAGCTGCCAGATGGGCTTCTCAAACTTTCTTTTTACGGCAGCCACCGTCTAAAAATTGAAATAGGTTTTTATTACAACTTGTTAACTTACATTGTTATTATAATGCGTTAATTCACGTATTTTTACATCTTGCACAAAAAGGATCTGTTAATTTTATGAATAATGTACAATTTGTTTCCACCATAAAACTTTTATGTAAAGCAAAAGGAATTACAGTTTCGACACTCCTTGTAAAATGTTCCTTGCGAAAAAGTCTAATTTATGATGTAGAAAAACGTAATGCAAAACCGTCTATTGAAATAGTTGAATCAATTGCCGATTACCTGGACTGTTCTGTTGACTACCTGCTGGGCAGGACGGACAACCCAGAGATTAATAAGTAACTTGATATAATTTGTTGTTTTTTAATTTTATTGCAACTTGTTAATTTATAATGTTATTATATCTCGTAATTACGAGAAGTCAATATATTTTTCGTTTTTACGAGATTACCAGCAATATCCACAAATTGAGGTGAACAAATATGGTAAATCTGACCAATCTTTTCTACAGAATACAATCATTAGGTATAACTGCAAAAAAAGTATCAGATGATACCGGGATATCAACTGGCAACATAAGTGATTGGAAAAGTGGTCGTAGTATGCCTACTGCCCCCAAATTAGTTATTCTTGCCGACTACCTGGACTGTTCCGTTGATTACCTATTAGGCAGAACGGACAATCCAGAAATAAACAAATAGGAAGGAGGCACACTATATGGACGATACCAAAAAATATGCTATTGAGCTGACTAAAGACATTGTTGTTGCAAAATTAAACTCAACCAATTCAGATACATCAAACAGAGATGCTGGTAAAGCTATTGGAAATATGTTTGAAGAAATATGCAACAAAATCTATGAAATCTGCTCAACTGAAAACATTAAATAATATCTAATAATATTTGTGCAATCAATGGAGATACTTCAACATCTGCAGAAGATGGAGTATTTCCAGCAGCTCTTTCAAGAATTGCCATTAAGTATTGTTTGATAAGCTCTTTGTCATTCATATGCTGCTCCTTTCTCCGGCTGTAACCGGTGGCTGGTTTGTTGTAACTTGTTATTGTAGAATGTAACTGTAACTTGTTGTGATTACATATTATCACTCAATTTAGCGATTGTAAATACCAAATCATTATTTTGAGCGATTTTAGGAGATTTGCACAAAATGGAAAAACAAATTTTGTATAATCCGCTAAATACAGCCGAAAAAATAAAATATAGGGCTAAAACTCAAAATGTGATTATCAAAGACATGCTAGTTGAGTTAGAACTTGGGTCAAATACCATGTCTAATATGCGACATGGCCGTGCTATTGCATCAGACAGCCTTGCGCGCATTGCCGATTACCTGGATTGTTCCATAGACTACCTAATGGGGCGCACAGATAATCCGGACATAAATCGGTAATACTTTTAATGAACATATAATGTATACTATAAGCAACCCAAAACAAGGAGGCGATGCTATGTCAACACAACAGATGCTTGAAAGCTTAATTTCCGATACACCTGAGGACAAATTAAATATAATCCTTGCTTTTGCAGAATTTGTTCTTCTTGATGGCACAGATGTCAACAATTCATTTTTGAGTGAACCAAGCCTGGCCAAAGACTGGCTAAGCAAAGAAGAGGATGCAGCATGGGAAGATCTATAAAAGGTGATGTTGTTGTAATTCCATTCCCATTTACAGACCTAATCTCTTCCAAAAAACATCCCGCTGTTGTCCTTGCTAACATCAAAGGCAGCGATTATTTAATGCTACAGGTTATCCCGAAAATGTAAGGGATAGCTATGGCATACCGCTTTCCGATAATAATATCATCCACAGCATATAATATATCTAGGAGGCATTTAAAATATGGAGTATATCATTAATCTTACCTGGGACAATGAAGCCTGCGTCTGGATTGCCACAAGTGCTGACATTCCTGGACTTATACTTGAATCCGGCTCATTTGATGCCCTATTGGAACGCACGCGCACTGCTATACCGGAACTGCTTGCACTTAATACTGCTTCTCAGCCGCTTTCCATTTCCTTTGTATCCGAACGTCACGAAAGGATTACTGTATAATGGCTGAATATGAAAAAAAGGTGCGTGAAATACTTTTTAAAAATAATTGTACTTTCAAACGGCATGGCAAGGTGATCATGATATTTGGTTCAGCCCAATTACAAACCGACACATTACAGTTGATACTAAAATCAAATTACGGCATACAGCAAATGCGATTCTTAAGCAAAGCGGCATTGATTTTAAATTCTGATTAGGCAGGATGGACAATCCTGAAATAGATAAGCAATACCACGCTCCTTTCCCCGGTTGCAGCCGGTGATTAGTAGTTTTTAATGTAACTTGTTGTTTTATGTATTAAAAATAATCCCTATTTGAGGATTTGTCAATGCCTTTTTAGGGATTTCAAGGAGGTGATTTTATTACTATTAATGAAAGAATTTCGGAAATATTACATTATCACAAAGAATTAACTCAAAAACAGTTGGCTCAAACAATAGGTATTGCAGCTTCTACAGTTAATAATTGGCTAAAATTGGGTCGCTCCATACCTGCAGAATATATAATTCCTATTTCCGAATTTCTCGGAGTGGATTGTGAATTTTTACTTACTGGAAAACATATTACAAAAAAGAAACCACAAATATCCACAGATGATATTGAGTGGCTATCACTTATTCACCAACTGCCAAAAGAAACCCAATATGAGTTTCGCGGTGAAATAAAGGGGTATTTAAAAAGGCTTAATGAGGAATCTGTTACAGCAGATGAACCATTAGGAAAGACAGGAACCGACGATCTGGGAAAATAGCACCCTTCGAGTGGTACCGAAGGGAATCACCACATACTACTTTAATAAATAGGAAAGGGAGCACACAGGATGAAAAAAAATAACTCATTTATAAGCAGCTTTATTGGCGTTGTGATTTTATTTGCAATTATATCCTATTTCTTGGATACAATTATAATGATTCTGGCTATTGGTTTTGTTTCAATACTGGTTTTTGCTTTGCTGAAATTGTTGATTTCCAGAAGCATAAAGTCATCTCACATGCAGGATACATTTCCTACAGAAAATAATTGCACACCTACAATAAACCATTCCGAACAGATACAGAAAGAAACAATAAAAAGACAGGTCGAAATCTTAACAGAAAGTATACAGTTGGTTAATAACTCAAACAATTTAGATACTGTATTAAGACGTTATCTTATGGTATATAATGCTATAAACAAATTGCTTCCCTATACAGATTCTGAACTAAGAGCTGCTGGCTATTCATTGAAAGAGCCGCTTTCCGAAACAAGAAACTTTATACAAGATAACAGGATAACCATAATCAATCAGGCTATTGAACGAAATTTCCAACATGAACTTAGTTTATTGAAAACAAATAAAGGCAAAATACATAAACTAGATACGCTGTATAAAGAAATGAAAAATAATGAAAACCTGGAAAATGAAAACCTTTCCTTCCTTGAAAATTTGTACAAAGAAACTAAAGCAAATTTAACTCCTCTGGAATCAACTACTGCAGTAACCATAGAATCCACTCAAGAAACGCCAAAGGTACAAGCATTTGATAACAAGAAGACACAATCCCCATGCAAATTAATGGACATTTCTCCTGAAATATCTGATTTAATCTGGATTGGAGATGGCACATACAAAAACTATACCCCCTCTGCAAGAACCTCAATTTCAAGCAACGCTTCTTCTGTAATTTTTGCAACATCGCTTCCAGATGAGCCAAGTGTATTATATTTGGATTTACCATTTTCAGAACCTCCAGCCGATGCAGTGGTGGAACGTCCGCCATATTCCCCTAACTATAAAGATTTATTGCCAGAACAAAAATGGCTATATTGGAAGTTTCTCTCCACCCCCTTTTCTCAAGGCCATGATGTAGGATATGCTTTTCTATTTTATTATGGCTTAGAGCGTCACCTGCTATCAGGAAAACTTGATAAAGCATTTGATGTAGTGCTCAAGTTACGGGAGATATATGATAACAATTCTTTTCAGTTTTATTCAGGAACCGCCCTAACATTAACATGCATAGCTAAGCAGCGTGCAGACTTGGCAGAAAAGTTATTGTATTCATACAGCCAAAATAGAATTGCATATATACGCATGGACTATTTGTTACTATTAAAATATACATTTCAAATTCCATTGACGGCTGCAGAGATTATAAAAAACTACCAATATTTTGGATTTGACAATAATCGGTATATCAAAAGCCAGCCAGAAATGTTTAGTAAGTCATTAACTGAACTCATCCAGAAAAATTTCGGAGCAGACACAATTAATTTAAACCAACATTTTCCTCTGGATATCAACTCACTTCCTGTAAAGCAGGAAAGGATGTATGCAAATGATTCCCTGCATGATTACGAAATGCCTTTTCCATCCTTTGAGAATCCAGAAATGGTGAGCAAAATTTCATCTTTGCTCACAGAAACCCATGAAACAGTAAAATTTCAATTGAAAGAACTGCGCAAGCAGAAAACTGGCACAAACAATGATAAACAAACTGTTTCGCCACCAAAATTATCGCCTATTGAAATTGAGAACATACCTCGGAAAATAGAAGTTGACTTCTCAGAATTGGAGGAATGGGAAACATGGGATACTGGACATATAATAGAAATGTTTTTTGAACTTTCCAGAAAAATTCAGGCTGGAAAAGAAATACTTCCAAAAATTGAGGCCTGTGAAAAATCATATAAAATATTAAAACCAGTTATCAAATTTTTCAAACAAGACCCTGATGGACTTCCGCCTTCTATTTACTGCAGGGAATATGGTCCATCTCTATATAGCAGACTCGGAAATTAGGAAGATGCTGAAAGGGCAGTCAAAATATGTATTGACGCAGAAGCTTATGACGCCCCTGATGATGGCCAGGCAGAACTTGAATATTTATCAGTATATAAAGAAGTCGGCCAAACAGCGATTAACTTTATCCAAAACAATCCAGGATATTTGCAAAAGAATATTTATGTGGCTCTTTCAAGGGACATAGGCGAAGAGAACATCCCGATTCTTAAAAATTTTATGAGAGACAGCTATGTGTTTCATAAACAGCCATATAAGGGAAGTAATAAACTATACTATATAGAACGAACATAATAAATGTCCAATATTTTTGAAAGAAAAAAGTAGCGCCCTGTCCCGGTAAGATAAGGTGCTACTTTTAGAGTATCAAATAATTGCCGGCGGCTAGACGCCCCTAGTCAACGGTTCTCTTGCTAAGTATATTATAACAGGTTATAATAACTATGTAAAGCAACTTTTTAATTTGAGCAATACCGTAATCTTTAAATTATAAGAGAAAATCAAATAATGTTCTTAGCCGGGCAGCCGGAGGACGTGCTCTCATCCATTCTGAGCCTTACAGAAAGGATGATTATTATGGTTACATGGAATGACATTTTTACTTTTGTCATCATGCTGATGGCAATATTAACTTACATAGACCAACATAGTAAACATAAAAAATAGCCGTCCTGCTCTCGCTAAAGTTTAGGAACGGCTATTTTTATAGCTTATAAACATTTTTGCCGGGACGGGTGATGGCACTCACCTGCCGACTGCCTTACTAAGTACATTATAACAAGTTGCAATAAGTATGTAAAGCAATTTTTAACTTTCATAGAATACAAACATGAACCCCAAGGAGAAAGTTTATTATGCCAGCTTATAAGTATACACTCAAAAACGGAAAAACCATGTGGTATGCTGCCTTTAATTATACGGACTGGACCGGGAAACATAAACATACCTGCAAGCGTGGCTTTAAGACACAGCGGGAAGCCAAGGAATATGAACGTTCCATCCTGGATCAGCAGAACAATTCAAATGACATACTTTTTTCTTCCCTTGTGGAAAATTACCTGGATGACATGAGCCACCGCCTGAAACCCACTACGATGGAAAACAAGCGAAACATTATAGAAGGGAAGCTGCTCCCTTATTTCTCCAGGCTGAAAATATGTGACATTGACACTATTAAAGTCCGGAAATGGCAGAATGAGCTCCTTTCCTTCCGGGATGGAATGGGGAAGCCATATTCACAGACATACCTAAAGACTGTCCATAACCAGCTTTCTGCCATATTAAATTACGCTGTAACCCATTATGGACTTCCTTCCAACCCCTGCAGGGCTGCCGGGAGCATAGGGAAAAGCAAAGCAGGGGAAATGAAATATTGGACGCCGGAACAATATGAACTGTTCTCCCGGAATATCCAGAAGTCTGCTGTAAAACTTGCATTTGATATCCTGTTTTACACTGGGATGCGTTCTGGGGAGCTGCTGGCGCTCACCCCTGCCGACATCCTTCCGGACAGACGTATTTCCATAAACAAAAATTTCGCCAAGGTAAAAGGAGAAGAACTGTTCCTGATTCCCAAAACCCCGAAGAGCAAAAGGAATATTGCTATCCCGGACTTCCTTTATGATGATATCCATGCATACATCTCCAAACTCGGGGGAATTGAGCAGGGGGACAGGATATTTTATTTCACAAAATCTGCATTGGAAAAAGAAATCAAACGTGTTGCCGAAAAAACCGGCCTGCCGCCAATAAGGGTCCATGACCTCAGGCACAGCCATGCCAGCATGTTGATTGACATGGGGTTCGACATACTGGAAATCTCGGAACGCCTGGGGCACGAATCTGTAAAGACAACTTTGGATACTTATTCCCACCTGTACCCGGATAAAGACCAGAAGCTGGCCGACAGGCTGAACCAGTTCCGCCGGACACCGCCGCCAGAAGAAAGCACTTGAAACCCTGCATAGATTATGGTATATTGAATATAAAGAAGGACACCTGCTGGTAACAGATGCCCCACAGGACTGCCGATAGACGGTTAGCCCGGCAAATGTTAAGTTAAAAATAACCGCTTAGTTTGTCAGACGAGGGCGGTTATTTTTGTGTTTTATTACTATCCTTACCAAAGGAGTATCCGATTCCGAAACAGGTCAAACCGAAGCTCAACACTGCAATAAGTCCCAAAATATCCATATGGATCAGCCCTCCTTTCAAGAAATCATGGATTTCTTTAGATTCCCTTTCGGGTTTCTATGTAAACGGAGGGTCACAGTCCCTCCGGAGAGGGCTAACCGCATACCATCTTGGTAGTCCCAACAAAATGGTAACACAGTTCGACAGGAATTTCAATCAAATTTTCTTTTCATGGAATATGTGGAAAGTGTTTCAAAATCAATCTCAAAACAATCTCACAAAGAAAAAGAAAAGGCTGGAAAACACTGATTTTACGTACTTTCCAGCCTAAATTGTTCATGCAAAACAAGTTTTTGCTGGTGGCAGATTATATTTTTTTCTCGCCTCCCCTCCGCATAAACAAAAAAACACTGAAACCTGTCACCTTCATTCTTACATATTTCCATCAGAAAATCAACAGTTTCCTCTTCTAAAAAATCCTGCTGCCCCACATCCTCCTCTTCCTTTCCCACATTTTTTATTTTTACTAATCCCTCTGAAATCCCCTAAATCCAAGGCTTCGAAAGAAAAATAGTCCAAAAAAGAACCAAAAAGAAGAGGACATTTGCATATAATAAAAAATTATCAGAAAAAGACCTTATGGCTGTGTAACTTCACCATACCCACAACACTGAAACCTGCATAAACACTGGATTTAATCAAAACTGCTGCCACTATTTTTAATTAAAAATAAAAGAACCATCCTCCTCCTCCTTCTATCACTTTTCTCTCCACTTTCATTCTCCAAAAGTACCGAAAAGCCCCATTCTATAAGGGCTTGAAAGAAAAAATGAAACATAAAAATGATAAAAAAAGAAGAGGAGGACTGCTCTGTATATACACAGAAAAATATACGGAAAACATTACTCTACCCACCACCTAAAAAGGCTGGAAACACCCATTCTATAAGGCTTTAAAGAAAAAAATCGAATGAAAAAGAAGAAGGCATATGGCAGCAGAACCCCACCATGTTCCAAGACCTCCCAGTTCATGGAACTATGCCCCCCAGACCAGCATAAACACTGGGTTTCTTAATACCGTTCCCACTTTTTACACAACCACTTTACTTAAAGGAATGCCTATAAATACAGAAATTACAAGAAGATTTAATAAAAAGAAAGTGTAAAACATATGAAGAAGGAAGAAAAAGAGGAGGAATACTGTGAGAGTGTATATACATGAACTGCAGATGGCAGCAGGATGCATATTTTTATGAATAAACCCCTGAAAATGCAGTGTTTATAAGGGGCTTATGACAATTATATAGATGGTGATTAATTATTGCTAAAATCCACTTGTATTTTCTTTTAAGTAATATATACTATTCTCATAAATATTTTGGAGGAAAATCAAATGGATAACCAACCTGTTAACAATGAAATAGAAAAATTTGTACAGCTTTCCAAAAATGAAAAAAACGTTAAACAAAAAAACGGTATGATGCTGTGCTGCTTTATCCTGAAGGACGTTCCCGCCGTGAAATTTCTGAGGTTCTCCACATTCCACGCAGGACAGTGTCCGGATACATATCTCTTTACACTGAAGGCGGTGCAGAAGCCCTCCTCATCCGCAAACAACCGGCCGCACTAGATTTTTAACGGATGGGCAGGAAAAAGAACTTTTCCATATCATTTCCACCTGTACGCCGGAAGAAGCAGGCGTGGGGGTTTTTGCAAACTGGACAGCCCTCCTGGCCTGTCGTCTGGTGGAGGAACGTTTCCGGGTAAAATTCTCAGAACGCGGGATGAGGGATCTTTTTTACAGGATCGGACTGAGCTATACCAGGCCAACTTATACACTTAACAAGGCTGACCCAGAAAAACAGGATGCATTCCATCGGCAATTTGAAGATTTAAAAAAAACTTCTCAGCGGCGGGATTGATGTAATACTTTTTGAAGATGAATCCATGATCCGTGATTAC
>RAYE01000080.1 GCA_003612285.1 bacterium D16-51
TTCCAAGCTTTGTCCAAGGCCATATAAGATTTTTTCTTTTTACTTTATCTTTGTGTTAGCAATAATTTTTCCTTTTACACCAAACATAAAAGTAAAATGAAAAATACAGAAAGGGGAAAGAAAACCATGAATAATGAACCTGCAGAATTAATAACCTTTGAAGAGCTTTGCAGCATCCTTTCCATTGGACGCAACACAGCATATAAATTACTAAAAGAAAATAAAATCAAAGCCTTCCGTATTGGGAGAATTTGGAAAATTCCTAGGATAGCTGTGGATGATTTCATACTTACACAAAGTCATTTAAACAAAGATTAAATTATGCCTTTACGATATCTCCTTATTTCCCAGGCCATGCCTGCATACACTTGAACAAACCTAATCACGCCATAATGCCAAAGACATAATTACGCCACACCAATAATTACTATCAGAAAGCAAAAGACACAAAAAAGCTTAGAAACTTTCTTTATTATTAAAACACAAAAGCCCTATAGATACCAAATAACCAATACCATAGGGCTTCTTACTATACTTTGATTCCAAAAACTATCCTGCCTGCTTGTCATATCCCTCCACATAACCTATAAAATTCTATCTGTAATTTCTTTGCGGCAGCTTCAGCGGATAATGTACCTTCTTTATACAGTTCCACCAACACTTTATCTTCCCGATACCTCTCTACATACTCCAGAAATTGTTCCTCTGCCATATCCAGCATCTCCGCAGCCGTATTTACAGGTAAGGCATCATTAACATAGCATTTCACCATTAATTTCACTTTTTCTTCATCTGCATATTCCTGAACCAGATTACACATACTATCATCCCCCATTCCTGTTTTTATATTTTTTATTGCCCCACATATTTTGGGAAACTTTGGATTATCCGGTATCCCTGACCCCTTCAATAGTTTCATATATTCTACAATCTCTGTTCCATCATCTACCTTTGTGTTGACATATATTTCATGCACTCCATTTTCCACAATATCCTGTGTCTCGTTAATAACCCGGTTGATATGATAAATTGTCTTGTCTTTTCCAAATAAATCAAATTTCGAAATGTATATTATATAAATATCCTTTAGTTCTTCAAATTTAACTCCTTTTTCTGATTCTGCTGTATCAATATTAGCCGCATTATACCTAACTCTTCTTTGATGGTCGTCCCTGTTTTCTTTCTGTATTTCTACGTTTATTATTTTGTCGTCCGCACTAACACACTTCAAGTCCAACACTACTGAACGCCCTTTAATATTCCGTATGCTGTCCTGAGCTGTATATTCAGCTACCTTCAAAGTCTTATTCTCTAACACAACCTGAATCAACTCTTCACAAAAACCTTTGTCTTCTGCCAGCTTATGGAAAAAGATGTCATCCATTCCTGTTAATTGGTCTACAATATCTTGCAGTTTCTTTTCCACTAACATTTCCTCCTATTAATATACCTCTCTTATTATAATATCATGCTGTGTATCAACTGACAATGTTTTTCCTAATATTCCCATATACCATCCATATACCATTAATTAACACTAAAAGTTCCGTATATACTAAATAACCATTATCGCAAGGCTTCTCTTTATACCATTTTACTGCTTTTCTAAAAACTATCCCCCTGCTATACTCCCCACATATTTAAATAGTTTTCACTTACATACTTCTGACCTACATTGCACCATCTCCCATTCCATTTTTGACATTCCTGCATATTTTGCCAATCATAAACGTTTTGAAGCACTCCCATTTCTCATTATGCAACAAAAAAGGGTGCAAAACAGGTGCAAAGTCCAGTCTGTATACGATAAAACGCCCCTATTTTCAGGAAATATTAAATACTATTTCTATATTGCCGTGGCAGATGAATAATATCTTAATCATATATTTTAATCTCCTTAAAACTGTTGGTTTTCCTTGTAAAACCAAGGTTTGTTGGTTATCTGTTCTTTTTGTCTGTTTTGCCATAAGATGGCATATTCTGGCATATTAAAGCACTCAATATTGGTAAAAATGTTGGTAAATTGACCCCTTATTTTGCATTTTACCAACACCGGTATCTGTCGGTCACTGGTGGCATAACAACCGCCAAAAGCACCATGTTTTGCAGGCTTATGGAATCACAGGCTGTTTTTTCTGCCTTTATGCCTGTTTTTTGAAGGCATGGCTCTTGGAAGTTCCTGCCATATTGATTCTTGATAATTCTTCCTTTGCATCCTCATATCCCAGATGGGTATAAACATTCAGGGTAACTCCAATATCCGAATGCCCCATCAGGTACTGCAGGGTTTTCGGGTTCATCCCTGCCCTTGCACAATTGCTGCAGTAGGTGTGCCTGCATACATGAGGTGTAACTTTTGGCATCTGCACACGGTAAATCTTATTGTATTTCTCCACAATATGCTCAAAATACTTTTCCCAGTGCAGTGCAACCATAGGCATTCCATTTTTATCAAGATAAAGGAATCCTGTCTTTCCTGCAATTATTGGCTCTATTTCTGGTTTTGGCCTGTTCTGGATAACCGTTTTGAAACACTCGTATACCTCATCTGTCATTGGCAATACCCTTGTGCCTGCATTTGTCTTGGTATCTTCGATGAGATATTCCATCCTGCTGCTCCGCTGGAGCTGGTGGTCCACATTAATTGTCCTGCCTGCCAGGTCAATATCAGCAAGGGTAAGCCCACAAAATTCTGAAATACGGAGCCCTGTCTTGAACAGGATGCAGATACCCTCATAGTACCTGCTGAAATGCCTGTCATTCTTTACAAATGCTAAGAACTGTCTCTCCTGTTTTATGGTAATCGCCTCTCTGGTAACTGAATCATTTACAATTACAGTTGCTAACTGGAACTCAAAAGGATTTTTCAAGAGCAGGCCATCATCCACAGCCATCTGGAATGCAGGTCGCAGCACTCCCCTGATAGAGTGGATGGAACTGTAGCTCCGTCCATCTTCCTGTAACTGGATTAACCATATCTTTGCATCGGAAAGCTTTACCTTATCAATCCTTTTTGCCCCAAATGGGTCATTTTTCAATATATTAAGCACTGTCCTGTACCCTGCCTGTGTTGTATGCTTTACTCCCCGTTTCTGCAGGGTATACTTATCCACCAGTTCCAGTACAGTCATTCCATCTCCCTGGTAAGCAAGTCCCCTGTCTTTAGATTTCCTTAATTCATCTTCCTTGTCACGGAGTGCCATACATTCCCTTTTTCCCGATGGCAGTGGGTCCGTCCTTTCCAGCCTCCAGCTGTAAAAACATTTCTGTTTGCCGTTCTCATAAAATGTAAATCTGTATTTGCCATCTTTACATTGTGTCTCTCCATCCCTTAGTATCCTGTTCTTCTTATCCCTTCTTTTAACACTCATTGCATATCCCTCCTCAAAACTGGAGAGCCAATGCTACTATACTTTGTTAGTATACCATGAAACAGCATAGCATTAAATACTTATTTGTTATAATTGGGCAAAAAAACAGGTACCAGATTTATGCTAAACAGCACTGGTACCTGTTTCCTGCCGGGCAGTCCGGCTTTTAAATTCTATTACCTTATATTTGTCTTTTGCTGGCACTTTTTCTGCTGTTTCTGCATCTATACTGACCAGCCCAAGTTTTTTGTACTCATCTATGTAATTATTCCCTTTTATATGTGTATAAATTGCAAATGTAGTGAATATATCATCATGTCCCATAATCCCTTTTAGTATTATGGGGTTCATCCCTTTTATTGCCATGTTGGTGGCAAATGTATGCCTGCATATATGTGGTGTCACTTTAAACTTTGCCGTCCTGTTGGTTTTTCTATATTTCTTACATATATTTTCAAAGATTTTATCCCACTGGCTGCCATACCTTGGCATATTATTCCTGTCAAAACAGAGATAATTTTTCTGCCTGCAGACATTTTTTTCTGCCTGTTTCTTTGTCCGGCTTTGGAGTAAATTAGAAAAGCTTTCATATGCCGTATCTGTTATTGGCACTGTCCGGAATCCTGCACTTGTTTTTGGCTTTTCCAAGTAGTATCCCTGTTTATCCCTGTGAAGCTGTGTATCAATTGTTATCATTCTGTTTTCCATATCAATTTTATCTGAAGTAAGCCCACAGAATTCCGCTATGCGAAGCCCTGTTTCAAACAAAATGACTATTGCATCATAATACTGGCTGTAATATCTGTCATTTTTTATAAATTCCAGCAGGGAATTCTGTTCTTCTAATGTAAGGGAATCCCTTTTTGTGCTGTCATTTTCAATAAGATCAGTAAGTACGAAATCAAAGGGATTTTTTAGGATCAGGTCATCATCCACAGCCATCTGGAATGCAGGTTTTACCACCCCATGGATGGACGATATGGTACTATATCCAAATCCCTTTCCTTTTAGTGACATAATCCATTTCTTTGCATCCGATTTTTTGAATCTATCAATACGGACAGAAGAAACAGGATCTTCCCTGATATGTTTCAGGGCTGTCCTGTAACCTGCCTTTGTGGATGTCCTTATCTTATTATTTGCATTTTGAATCTCTAAGTATCTTTCTGCCAGCCCCAATATACTTATCCCGTTTCCACGGAATGCAATCCCCTGTTCCCTAGATTTGTTTAACCATTTAATCTGGCTCCGCAAGGATGTGCATAGATGTTTCCCTTGTGGTATCCTGTCAGTATCCTCCAATTTCCAGCTGTAAAAGCAATGCTGTTTTCCATTTATATAATATGTATACCGATATCTTCCATCTTTCTGCTGGCTTTCCCCTGGACGGAGTACCCTGCCTTTCGTGTCCCTCCTTTTTGTATTGCCCACATGGCTTCCCTCCTTCTGCTTGTATTCTTAAGCCAAAGTTCAAATCGAACTAGTCATGTCTATATACTTTTCAAATGCATTCCGTTTAAGCAGCATATGGCTTCCATTCATGAGCACAAAACCCGCCTCATGGTTTTCTTCTGCAATCCTCCGCAGTTTCTTCTCACCAATTGAAAAATATGCTGCTGCTTCCTTGATTGTTAGGTTATATTTTTCACCAGGCATTAAAGTTTTTTCATGCCTGATACTTGAAGTTTCATTCATATCCAGCCACCTCCCTGTCATCCTGATAATATCTTTTTTGCCATTCACTGGTTTCCTGTGGTATAACAAAACCCATCAGGAATAACCACTAATTATGGGTTTGTATTGCCATGCACCTACCCTTACATTAATTTGCTCCAATAGTTAAATTTTTCATTATCAGAAACCACTTTTTGTGGTATTAAATATACAATATCATGATCTGTCTTATCCGTCAACCATTTTTTGTGGGTTGACATGGACTTCTTTTTCATTTAAAATGGAAACAACTTACAAAGAAAGGAGGTTTCCCCCATGTTCACAGAGCATACATATGGCTATGCCAGTCTCCGCACAGGGCTAAAAAAAAGTGAATTGATGGCAAATTTCCAAAACACAAAACTGTATCATGATTATTTAGATATTGTATCAATACTGCATGACTGCTTTTTTGCCATACCTGATGACGAAGAGATACCTGATACAGACCTTATTGAAAAAAATATGGTTTTCAACCCCCAAAAAACCCTCCAGATAGATGTCATGACAAGTGCCCGCAAGGGAATGCATTATAAACTTGACCATATTATTAAGCAGGCAGAAAGGGAGCAGCTTCCCTATGGCACGATTATTACAATCACCTCAATCAGTTCATTTGGCAATTGTAACAGCATTAAAAAGTACTACAGGATATTCCGAGAGAAAAAAATTGGTGTACTTTTTCCTGACTATACAAGGGAAAGCGGGCTGTCCGAGTACAGTACCTGTAATTTTGTCTTTAAACCAAGGCCACAGTCGGAATATGACAGGGCATTTGAGCTTATAGAAAGCCTTGAGGAGGGAAATATCCCTGATAAACGGGGTCGTATAGGGAAAGATTATACACCTGCATTCAGGGTTGCATTCTGGTTATACGAGCTTTTTAAAATATCGGAAAAAATAGCAGTTGCCATGTCAGGGTACAGCAAAAACGGTTTCCATCTGAAAGCCAGCAATTATGAGCAGACTGTCTATTACAAGTGGGAACTCGAAACATTTGAAGAGAATTTTTCTATTTCCAAGCTTATCAAAAGGAATCGGCCTGTACCAGAAAACTTTGATAAACTGATACACACATATGAAAAAAATGGAGATTTAGAACTTGCATGTATTTTAAACAAAATCCCTATGATTTTTCCCATAGACTATACCAGACTGTTCCTTAAATATGAAGGAGGGAGGAAACAGCTTACCCGCTGCCTTAAGCTATATGACTTTGAGTTAATGGACAGGTTTGAAGAATGGGAAAGTTCAGGAAATGAACCATCTGAATTTTATAAGGAATGTGGCATAGAGCAGTATCTGTACAATAACTGAAAACAGCTTTAATAGTAAAGAATTACACTTCTTTCCTACATGATAGTTTGACCACATACAGCCCCAGTTCAGATAACACTATGAAAGAAAAAATTTAAATTCTTCTTCAATTTTTTTGCACAACTGCTGCCCTGTTTTTCCCCTGATAAAAGAAATATCCTCCTCCTTTTCGCACTTTTTTACTCCCTCTTTCTCTCTTTACAAAGTGCCGAAAAATTCCATTGTATAAGGATTTGAAAGAAAAAAATGAAAAAGCATAAAAAAGATGAAAAAAGAAGAAGAGGATATTGGGTTTTTAAAGGGCAGCAGGACTATCAAGGATGGCTCTAACCCCAGTATTTATAAGGGTTTAAGAAGAAAAAGGAAACAAAAAAATAAAGAAAAAGAGGAATACATATGGCAACAGAATCCCACCATGTTCCAAGACCTACCAGTTCATGGAACTATGCCCCCAGACCAGCATAAATACTGGGTTTCTTAATACCGTTCCCACTTTTGTACACAACCACTTTCCCTTCCTTTTTGCTTTGGAAGAAGGAAACATAAATGATTTTTTTAGTACAAAAAAGGACCTTGGAAAAGGAAGAGGATAATGCTCTTTTTTCCAAGGTCTATATTTTTAGTAGAACAAATTATAATCTGCCGTCAGCAAAAACTTTGTCTGCAATGACACGGTATGATTTCCATCAGATATAATTCTGTTTAACGGAATATTACCAATCTGGTATATAAACTTTCCTTCTGTTTCAATGGGGAATCAGGGCACCTATATTTTTCTTCATAATTAACTCGCTTTCTTTCACGAGTCTGGTCTGTCCTGTAACTGCATCAGTAATTTCATACACCTGTTCCTCTGTTGTGATATTATTCAGTGTATCCATCAGCTGTTTCATGCTTTCCTCTGACCGGTTTACATAATATTTCATTGTAGTTTCAAATTTCTTATGCCCAGCCCGGTTCATCACTTCAACCGCAGGAATGTTCTGGTTTGCCAGAAAAGTCAGGTGTGTCCTCCTCAATGCATGGTATCTGAAATCAATGCCTGTCTCTTTTTTTATCTTACAGGCATAATATTTTATTGAATTGGTTGTTAAAAGTTCCCCATTTGCTTTCCTGTTTATAAAATCCCCGCCATATATTTTAACAACTTTTTTATTTTTGGTTTTATCCAGCACCATTTCTGTTGCCCTCATCTGGTATTCCCTCGTTGGATGCCTTTTCTGCTGCCTGATTTTCTGCAGCAGGTCTTCATGTAAAATATCCGGGACATCTATAACCCTGCTGCTTTTTAATGTTTTCACCAGCCGCAGGCAGAACTGCCCATCCTCCCTGGCCATCTGCCTGCACACTGTAATCTGGTGTGTCTCCCAGTTATAATCATCCCACATAAGCCCAAAAGTTTCTGCAATCCTCAGGCCGCACATATAACCAAACAAAAAAGCTGTATAACAGTCCCCCTGCCCAAACACTTTGCTGATCTGGTTAATTTCATAAGAATTATATGTTTCTATTTTGCCACATTGTTCATAATCCTCCTGGGATATGCCAGGCATCTTTATTTTTGTAACCTTATCAACAAACATTCTGTTATACCTTATGGAATCAATTTTTTCTTCACTGTATGCAAACTTATACAGCTTGTTAAATAATTTCAAAAAGCTTTCAACATATTTCCATGAAAGGCCACTATTGTACAATTCACAAAGATATACATTAATATCTGAAACTGTAAGCTCATTTATATACCTGTCACCAAACTTTTCTTTTATGTGCCGGTTCCATAAAGAAGAATATTTTTTTACAGTTGCAGGGGCTTTTGCAGGTGCATCCTTCTGTAAATAGCAGTCCCATATATCCTTTAGCCGGCAGCCTGTAAGCCCTGTTTCTTTATGGGTCCTCAGCTCCAATAATTTCTTATCCCTTGCCCTTCTGGCATCAGCTTTCCTTTTATACGGCTGCCCGTCCTCATCCAGACGGATGGAAGTATCCCTCTTTTTGCCATCCCAGGTATAAGTCACCCTGTAGGCCCAGTTGCCATTTGGCAGCTGTTTCAAACCAGTGTCAGCATTTTTCGCCATACAATCCGCCTCCTTAACCAATGCCACCAGCTTATCTGCCAGCTCCGACATCTGGACTATGCATCTTCTGATGTTGAATCCTTTTTATTTTGTTTGGGATTTTAAACGGTTAAGCAGAATTGCCAATAAAAAAAACTAGCTACTAATCCATTTACAGCAACAGCAAAAAAGCAACCGAATTAAAACCAAACATCATTCTGGTTTATAACCCTGACATTTTCTCTGCTATTACATCCTGTAATAGATAGTGCTAGTACCATATATACTAACTAAGAAGTTCATGCCAATATTTAATTATGTATTTATTTTACCACATTTCCTATTTTTGTCAACACATTTAAAAAATTTTTTATAGCATTATTAGTTCCGAGAAAGTCCAGAAACATGGAAAAAGCCCTGTGAATAATATTTTTCCAAGACTTTTCCCATGTCTGCAGCCATTGCCAGCTGGTTAAATAGACTCTTTTGCCATATACATTTATCTTATGTTACTGTTTTATCCCCTCCCTCTGGAAAAACTGAATGGAGCATATCAAAAAAATTTTTGACATTGCTATCAAACTGTGGCATGAAGTCTTTTTCGGTTTCATAGTGCAAATACAATCCAATAAAAGCTGCCCTCCAGATCAGCTCCATGGTTTCATTGCTCACAGTCTTTTCAATTTTTCGGAAAAAATTACCCATATCAAGTACTGCCTGCTGCCATTTTAGGAAAAAATTATCCTCAACAGGAATCCCAAAAGATTCCAAGTATTCCCTGGCTGTATGTGTTTCAGAAGCATCGCCACACCCAGGATTATTAAAAATGTACTGGAACTGACCCTTGCTGATATCCTTGAGACCTTCTTCTGGATTGACCGCAACTATACACCTTCCAAGTGGAAACATCGCACAGACTGTTGGTTTTGCCTTGTGTACCATGCACTTTCTGTTTTTTAATAATGGACACCTTTTTACTGAACCTCTTGGTTTCAGTCTCACAATTGGAACTCTTGAGTCTGGTCCTATATATACTTCACAATACCTTTCAAATAGACCTTCTGGCTTTATGCCAAGTTCTTTGGACATATTGTAAATGTCTCTTGGTGACAGCAGGATATCTTCCCTGTGTATGCAACACTTTCCACACATCATGCAGTGAAACTTGAATGGCTCATCAAGTCCAATTTTCATAGAGTCTAAATTTTCTACAATATCCTTTAGCCTTTCATCCATTTATCTTACCTCCTCGTTTTTATCAATATCTTTATTTGAAACCATCACTGATTTCCAAATTATGCTTCTGGGCGAACCGTTTGATTACCTGTGTTTTATTACTGTCACAGTTGTTAAAATGCTCATATAAGCATTGCATCCACTCTGGAATCTCCTCGTTATAACAGCATAAAAAATCCTCCAAAGCCTTATTAAGAATCCTTTCCTCTTCATGCATTTCAAAAACTGTAATCAAAAGACTTGTTGCCGCAACCTTTTCTTCCTGCTTTATTTCGTCCTGGCCTATGCCTTTTTTACTCATAAAATCCCCTTCCTTTCTGCTTTTCTCTGCTCATTTTCCAAGAAGCTTTTTAGCCCTTTGCTCAGGTGTCAGAGAAGTATCCAACAGGACTTCATCTTCTCCTGCAAAATCATTTTCTTTCATTCCAGCACAAACATTGTGTGCAATAACCTTATAAACCCGGCTCAGTGCTCCAATACACCCCTCATCAAATCCCAACATCATTTCCTCTCCACAAAATGCTATGTTCAATTCCCTGTATGCATCCATTATATAAACCAGGTGGGTCATGTCTTCTACACTCATACATGTCTGTTCTTCCATACCATCTTTTAGTACACAAGTATCTGCATGTCCAAGCCCTATATCCATGCCATCATGAAATCCAAGACAATATGCTGCTTCTCCATACCGACAAGTGTAATTCCCCATTGCTTTATCAAGCTTATCCAGTAGTCTGCTTTTTTTCTTGTTACCATCAAACTTCTTCTGCAGTTTATCAAATAACAGTAAAAATCTTTTCTTGCACTTTTTAAACTCCTCATTTTTCTCTAACTGGCATTCCAACTGGCCTGCCATGCGGTCCACAACAATATCTTTCATGAAATTTTCCATATCCCTCTCCTTTCTTATACTATTTTTCTTTATCCATGTGATGTATTTTTTGATACTGCTACATTATATAACACAATTAATTCTTTAAAATTTTGCAAAAATAGATACATCAATAAAATTTTCCATCGTAAAAATAATTCATATTTAATTTGATACAAATAATAAGAGGAGTTACATACAGGAAACTCCCCATAAAAAAGAAAGTCCAGCTAATAAATGTCAATAGTAAAATGAGAAAAAATTGAAATTATTTTTTAGCAAAAAAGGGCGCACTACTCCCTTGGTGAAAATATCATTTTTTAAAAAGATATTGATTCGTTGGATTTACAGTATTTTATGCGGCTATGTCGCATTTAGCAGCATTGTATTTTTTCATATGCTCCTGCGGAGTAATGATTTCAGACGGCTTGTTATCTCTGAGTATTGCAAATATTATGTTGCAGACCTTGTGTGAAACAGCACCCATTGCTACAAGCTTAGGTTTTACTCCACATTTCTCCAGATAGTAATCACGGAGTACTGGATTTTTAACTTCACCTGTACGGGATACACTGATACTTTGTAAAGCTAGTGTATGAATAACCCGTCTGGCTATAGCAGATACTCTTTTGGACATTTGAATTTTGGTACCTTCAAATTTGCCGGACTGCTTTACTGCCGGATCAAGACCAAAGTAAGCAAAAAGTTGATTTGGTTTTGAAAATGCAGAAAAATCACCAATCTCTCCCATGGGAGATACAGCAGATAAGAAACCGGCACCTTTGAATGTTTCTATTAAATGGATCTGCTTCACAAAATCGGTATCTTCATTAGCATTTACGAGCTCGTGCATTGATTCCAGAACGCTGTTGATTTCTTCATCGTATTTGCGGATGAAACTGATATAGAGTCGAATCCGCCTGATGTTGCTGTCAATGATGTAACCGAACTCATTTGCTTCATTAGCCGCCCGGATAATGGCATTATACTTGTTCTGAGCATATGTAAGTCCAAAGCGGGCAGTTGACCTGATGATATCAATAACCTCTTGCTTGTCTGCTTCGATAAAGGCAGATGGAGATGTATAAGTTTCCAATAAGGTAAGAGATGTATTAATTGTAACCTTGGAGAAAATGCCAAGATATTGTGGAAATGCCATACGCAGTTCCCCTTGAAGTTTGTTCACGTAAGCACATCGGTTGTCCATTAAATCGTAGTATTCACGACATAGATTACGACAGTTCAAAGCAAGGTCAGATGGCATAAGGGAAACCTTTAAATCGGGTTTCAAACCAATCAAAGCCGCTTTTTTAGAATCAAAACGGTCATTATGTACTTTTCGTTTTGAGTTTCCCCATTTTTTCTGGCAATTGATTTCATCACAAAAATAAAAAATGCAAAAACACGTCCTAAATGTTATAATTAAATCACGACAAATAACCAAACAAAGGAGTGTTTTTGCATGATTAATTATAACAGATTAGGGTATGAAATTAAAAGGGATTTTACAAATTTTATGTCAAAAATTTCACAGAAGTTAAAACGCCCACAGCAGAAGTTTGCCCATCAGATGGTTTATGGAATACTCGCAGGAAACAAACTGCACCTGAGCGAAATCGCCCGCTCCCTGAAAGAAAACATTACGCTCAAAAAGACCATTGGCCGGCTTTCCAGAAACTTAAATGCTTTTGATGAAAAGGAATCCGTCATGCAGGATTATCTCTCCCTTGTAAAACAGCAGGCCAAAGAAGACTATGCGGTTATTGTCATTGATAATTCAGATATCGCAAAGCCTGCAGGCAGAAAGCTGGAGGCCCTCTCTGAAATCCGTGACGGGAGCACTGGAGAAATTACACAGGGCTACCTGACAATTGAGGCTGCCGTGCTGTCCGAATCCGGGAAAATGCCCCTTCCAGTCTATGAGAAAGTATTCTCGGCAGCAGAAGAAGGATTTGTAAGCGAAACCTATGAAAACCTGTGCTGCCTGCAGTCACTTTCTGAAAATTTCAGCACGAAATGTGTCCGCACCCTCGACCGCGGGTTTGACGCCAATGATTATTACCGCTATTTCCTAAAGCGCGGGGAGCGTTTTGTCATCCGTGCTAAAAAGAACCGGAATGTCATCTATAACGGGAAGACCTGTAATATCATGGATGTGGCGTTAAAATATAAAGGGGCTTACCGCATGGATTTTAAAGATAAAAGAGGTAAGTGTGTCCAGTGCAAAATGAGCTGCGTGCCTGTACGGCTCTGCGAATTCCCAGACAAAGGACTGGTTCTGACCGTAGTGTATGGCTTTGGGGAAGAGCCCATGCTCCTGCTCTCCAATTTGAAAATGCAGGAAAAGAAAAAGCTGTGCCACATCATCGCCAAAGTGTATCTGCTCAGGTGGCGGATTGAGGAATATTTCAAGTTCAAGAAACAGCAGTTTGAACTTGAGGATCTGCGGGTAATTTCCCTGCAGTCTATCCGCAGCCTGAATTTTTTTGCCACCCTTGCGGCAGGGTATATTAGCCTTATATCGTCCATCCACAAAGAAAGTATATTCCTGAAAGAATTAAAGGAATGTTCCAAACGCATTTATGAGGTTCCAAAGTTCATTTTTTATGCATCAGGCTATGCAATAAACCAAGTCCTGGGCATGAGCCGGACAGGCATACAGGGCTTTCTTACGAAAAAAGTCAAATCACAACAGATGAATCTGTTTGAACACTTTAAAATAGAGGATACCGGGGCATTTGTATTCTAAAAATGGGGAAACTCAAAACTTTTCGTATGTTGATATTTGTGCTATTCTTAGTGATGATAGGATTAATAACTGAGCAGTTAAAACCCTTATCACGAAGACAGCAGAAGAGTGGGTAATGATAAATTCCCGTGGATTCAAGGAA
>RAYE01000008.1 GCA_003612285.1 bacterium D16-51
CTTCTATAATTTTTGTCAGTTATATGTTAAATAAAACTTTAGTTATTTTGCAGAAAATATCAAACAATATCATTTTCTCATACTGCATAATTTAGAAAATATCTGGGAAAATCATTTTTTATTTGTTTCTATCCTGATACCATTGACTGTGAATAGTAACTTTGCTTCGTATGCTTAATATTTTTGTTGATTATATCAAAGTAATCGTTTACACTATATCTTGTATGGAGGAAATGTGCAATGACAATATCAGAACAGATTAAAATATTATGTGTCAGGTGCAATCTCAGCGAGGCGGAACTGGCAAGGCGGCTTGGAAAGTCACCGCAGAGTTTTAATGCTAAAATGAAGAGAGGAAGTTTTACGATTGCAGATTTAGACGAAATAGCCGATGCGGCAGGCGTTGTATTTGAACGCAGTTTTGTAATGATGAATGGAGACAGGATTTGATGAATACGGAAAAAATAACGGAATTTAGATTAGGCGAGCTGTTCTGCGGACCGGGCGGGCTGGCACTGGCAGCAACAACGGCAAAAATACAGAAACCGGAATATAAGATTATACATAAATGGGCAAATGACTATGATTTGGAAACATGTAATACATATACAAGAAATATATGTCCGGATAATGCAGACAGTGTTATTCATGGTGACGTCAGAAAACTGGATATAGAGCATTTAGGGGATATTGATGCACTTGTTTTTGGTTTTCCCTGCAATGATTTTTCAGTGGTAGGGGAGCAGAAGGGGTTTGAAGGTGTTTTTGGACCGTTATATACCTATGGGGTTAAGGTGCTGGAAAGATATCATCCGCAGTGGTTTCTTGCTGAAAATGTCGGTGGTTTGAAAAGTGCCAATGACGGGCGGGCATTTAAGCAGATTCAGGAAGATTTGGAGGCTGTGGGTTACCGGCTATACCCCAATTTATACAAATTTGAGGATTACGGTGTGCCGCAGGCAAGACACCGGGTTATTATTGTGGGCATAAGGAAGGATTTGCCTTATGTGTTCAAAATCCCTAGCACAAAGCAGTATAAAGGTGTTGACAATACATGCAAAACAGCGATAGAGGTGCCGCCGATACCAGATGATGCACCCAATAACGAGCTGACGAAGCAGTCTGCTAAGGTAGTGGAAAGACTGACCTATATCAAGCCTGGTCAGAATGCATTTACAGCAGACATTCCGGAACATCTCCAGCTGAATGTCAAAGGGGCAAAAATCAGCCAGATATATAAGAGGCTTGATCCGGAAAAGCCGGCATATACCGTTACAGGTTCTGGCGGCGGGGGGACGCATATTTATCATTATGCAGAACCGAGGGCATTGACGAACAGAGAGAGGGCAAGGCTGCAGACTTTTCCGGATAATTATGTGTTTGAGGGTTCAAAGGAATCTGTAAGAAAGCAGATAGGAATGGCGGTTCCTCCGCAGGGAGCAAAAATTATTTTTGAAGCGATATTAAAAACTTTTGCAGGCATAGAGTATGAGTCCATGCCTGCAAGCATAAAGGAATAGCCTATGTTTACGGAAGAATTTGAAGACAGGATTTTATTCGCTCCTGCGAAAATAGATGGTCTTTCCTGTAACCGTTTGAAGATTGTAACTGCTTTTACAGATGTGGAACGAATTTCAAGTCATCTGATTAAGCTGTATGATGGAAAGAATAAAGAGTATGTCCCTAATATTAAAGTAGATATTATTTTGGGGATGATAAAGGGTGCAGGGCTTACAGAGAAAAAACATAAAAAGATATGTGCACAGATTGAGCGCCTGAACAGTGTGGCAGGAATGCCGAAAATAACATGCCGCTATATTGTGGAAGGAAAACAGGTTCATTCTAAAGTTTATGTGTGGTGCAGGGGAAATAAAGCGGTTGCCGCATACTGCGGTTCAGCGAATTATACCATGAATGCTTTTTATGCAAGAAGAGAGTGCATGGATGCGTGTGATGCGAAAGAGGCACACCGTTATTACAAGAGCCTTTTGCCTGACAGCATGGACTGCTTCGACGCTGGGTTAAGCAGTCGGCTGACGTTTGCGGCGAAGAAAAATGTGGAAGATGATGTAGCAGAAACAAATCTTGAAAATCTTTCATGGGAGAAGTATCAAATAATACAGCCTTTGGATATACTGGAACTCTCTCTGTTAAAAGCTGACGGAACGGAAACGGGATATGGTTCAGGCGTTAATTGGGGGATTCGAAAAAACGGTTATAAAAGAAATCGGAATCAGGCATACATACCTTATAATATGGCAGACCAGAAGAAAGGATTTTTTCCATCGGTAAATCCTGACGGGACATATCCTGTTTTCAAAGTTATCATTAAGGGGTATGGGGCGTTTTATATGAGACAGGCACAGGCAAACGGAAAAGGACTGCACACACCAGAAAGCAATGCTGTTTTGGGTGAATGGATACGCCGGCAGCTTGGTGTTTCGGATGGGGTGTATATTACAAAGGAAATGCTTGAAAATGCAGGCGGAACAAAGGTATTGTTTAAGAAATATGATGATGGAATCTATACACTGGAATATTAAGGAGTAAGGCAGGTGCTGCTTAGTGACCTTGCATGACAGAGGGTGATGAATTTTGGATAATCTGACTGCACAGCAGAGACGGAAAAATATGCAGCATATCAAATCAAAGGACACAAAGATAGAAGTTATGCTGCGGAAAGCCCTTTGGAACAAAGGATACCGTTACCGCAAGAATTATAAAGGGCTTCCGGGGAATCCGGATATTGTTTTGACAAAATACAAAATAGCAATTTTCTGTGATGGCGAGTTTTTTCATGGAAAAGACTGGGAAGTATTGAAACCACGACTGGAGAAAGGCAATAACGGCAGTTATTGGGTAAATAAAATATCCAGAAACCGGGAGCGGGATGATGAGGTCAATAAAAGACTGTTGTTTGAGGGCTGGACGGTTATTCGGTTCTGGGGAGATGAGATAAAGAAAGATGTGGAAGGGTGTGTGAAGGTTGTGGAAGAGGCGGTTTGGGACGTTAGTTTTTGGGAAGAGTAATATGTTGATTTTGACAGACATCTAAACATTTTGGAACATCTTAGGAATACAGTAATTGCAAGGTTTTAACAACTTCCGCAAGGATACGTCATCCTTCGCAACCTTACAAAACTGTAAGCAGAGGATGGGGAGAGCAAATGTTGGAATTTGGGGAGTTTGTGAGGACATGGGAGGAAAATTTACACCAGTTTTACACCAAATGAGGGAGCTTTGGAACAATGATGTGAAATGGGGATTTTAAGAGGGGCAACAACGCGATATATGCAAAGTACAATAAGTACCACAATAGCATTGATATTACGACATTTAATGGTTATCTGCTTCGGATTGACTGTAATAAAGCAGAGCAGGGGTTGAAAGTACCCCCCCCAAAAAAAATTCACAGTGTGCTTTGAATGCACTGGCGATTGATGAATCGTTGGAATACGCAAGATTGTATCTGGATCAGGAGATGTAGGCTTGGGTAGATGCGGAAGATAGTTTGGAAATTTGGTAATGATCTTATAAGAACCTTCGCAGGTCATAATTTGGACTTGCGGGGGTTCTTTTGACAAAATTTAAGTTATAGTGGATAATTTAGGTAAAGATTGTTATTATGGTATTGATAAAATTTTGTTTAGTAGATGGATAATATTGGTATCTGTTTTTTTATGGGATTACAGGAATGAAGAATTGAAGAAATTGAGCTAAGAAAAACACAGAATTTTATGTGAAGGGGAATGTTATGTATAATGAAAATACTATTTTAAAGGGGAAGAAGGTTACAGTAATACCTCTACAACAATCTAATTTGAAATCGTATTTATTGGTTTATAAAAAGGCATCGGCTTTTGCAGAAATGTATGAAAAATATGATGACTTATGGAATGCTACGAGAAAAGATGTGGAAAACGATTATATACAGGCGGGGAATAGACGATTTTTAATAATACAAAATAGTTTGTCAAAATCTGTTGGTTATATTAATCTTACTTTTGGTGATTCAAGACAAGCAGAAGTAGATCTTGCTGTTATAGAAGAATATAGGAGAAAGGGATATGCATTTGAAGCAGCAAAAATGTTGATACAAAATACTATTAAAAATGGATTGGTCGAAAGTGTGATTTGGTCAGCGTTTCCATCAAACAAGGCAAGTTGCCATATTGCTGAAAAATTGGGTGGAGTTCTTATCGAGAGAGGGAATTTCATAAAAGAGGCTATGCAAGCTGCCGGATGTACATTTGAATCTGTAGATGAAGGAGATATACCCAAAACAGTATCATATGAAATTAGAAAATGATTTGGTACTGTACAAAAAAATTTTATGTTTTAAAGAAGATTATTCCGAATGAAAAAAATATCAGAAACAAGAAAAGACTATATTGCAAATATTCAATGTGACATTTTAGAAGAACTATTTCAGTTGGTTAAACAAAAGGATTATAAGGATTTACCCCGTTACCAATATCTGGAGGAGAAACGACAAGCTTATGATGAGGTATATATAAAAAAGGTCTATAAGACACTAGAAAAATGTCAACAGTATTTCAATTTGAAAGAGGCAATGAAGAAAGATGATGGGAAAACAGAAGAGGGTAACCTTATGGTTCGCATGGCTAAGAAAGAGGATATTCCTTTATTATTGGAGTATGAAAAAAGAAATCAGAAATACAGTATTCAGAAGAAGTTTTAGAAATCTGTGCAAAAGACTACTATACAAATACAGCATCATTATATTGTACTAAATATAGATAATTACTGTAAGCAGGGTATTTTGACGCTTGGTGGGGAAATAGATAAAGGAGTGGAAAGACTAAATTACTATTTACTGTGAATCCATGGGCATTTCCGGTAAATTATGATGGGGAATATCATTACCGCAGCGGCAGTACGAAACAGCAGTTAAGAGGTGATGCACTGACGAATTTTCTTATGTCTAAGACTGGTTTGAAATGGGATGCGGCTACAATAGCCGATATTTCAGTTGACGATTTGGATAAGGAGAGTTTTGATATTTTTAGGCAGGAGGCACTCCGAAGCGGTCGAATGACGAAAGAAGATTTGGATATTTCAAATACAGAACTTTTGGAAAAATTAGATTTAATAGAAGATGGAAAGCTAAAACGTGCGGGTGCATTGTGTTTTTACCGTAAGGCAGAAAAAGTTATCAGCGGATGTTATGTGAAAATCGGCAAGTTTGAGGGCAGTGACTTATTGTATCAGGATGAAGTAAGAGGTTCTCTGCTTATTATTGCAGACAGGGTGATTGATTTAATTTATCTAAAATATTTGAAAGCAGCGATATCCTACCATAAGGAAACAAGAGTGGAAACATATCCATTTGCACGGGATGCAGTGAGGGAAGCTGTGTTTAATGCACTGATTCATTGTAATTGGGCAGATAATATCCCTATACAGATTCGGATTGAAGAAGATGTGATGTATATCAGCAACAGCAGTATGCTGCCCTTTGGCTGGACAGCAGAAACATTGATGCATTCCCATTCTTCAAAGCCTTTTAATCCGGACATTGCGAGAGTTTTTTATCGGGCTGGTTACATTGAAAGCTGGGGGCGTGGCATTCAAAAAATATGTGATGCCTGCAAAAGGCTTGGTGCGGATGAACCGGAATATATTGTCCATGGTGGGGATATTATGCTTAAATTTAATGCCCTTCAAAGTGCCAAGGTGTCAGAATCCATAGCGACAAAAAATCGGGATGTCACAAAGGATGTCACAAAGGATGTCACAAAGGATGTCACAAAGGAAACGGAAATTTTAGCTTTGCTGAGAGAAGATGCATCCATGACAACGACAGAACTAGCACAGAGATTATCTGTAAACAGAAGAACAGTACAAAGAGAACTCGAAAAATTAAAAAAGAAAAATTGCATTGAACGTAAAGGTGGCAGGCGTTATGGATATTGGGAAATTCATGAATAGAATATTAGTATAATCTAATTTAATTACTTTATCTTTTGGTGAGGACGCTTTTTTTAGAGTGCAGATTGTAAGGAACTAGAAGTTCCCGGAATGAATTTTCAAACACGCTCTAGTCAAATAGAGAATATCAAATTGGATATATGAATATAGAAGGGTTTTAGAGAAACTTCCCATAACCAGCCGCGTTTTCAGCTTGTCTGACAAAATGCGTATCTGGCTTTTCTGCTATGCTTAATCCAGAATTCCGTATACTAAAACCACCTTATATTTACACCATTTCGCTGAAAAAATATGAGAAATTAAACTCCGCCCCATATTCCCTAATCGCCTGTACTCATCTGTTTACAGTTTTTTGCAGATATTCGCAAGGATACCCTAACTTTTCAATCTTACAAAACTGTAAGGTTATTATCTGGAAATGTAAGCCAAAGTTAAGGCATTACATTTCCTTTTTTATTATAATGGGTACAGTAACAGTCCATAGTATCTTATTACAAGGAGGAAAAAGGATGACGTTATTAGATGTTAGGAATGTAAAGAAAGTATATACGACCCGTTTTGGCGGCAATAAAGTAGAGGCGCTGCACAATATTACGTTTTCGGTGGAGCAGGGGGAATATCTGGCGATTATGGGAGAGTCAGGGAGTGGGAAAACAACTCTTTTAAATGTATTGGCTTCTATTGATAAACCGACGGATGGTTCAATTCAGTTAAATGGGAAGGAACTCAGCCAGATTCAGGACAGTGAGCTGGCGAAGTTCAGGAGGGAGCACTTAGGATTTGTTTTTCAGGATTTTAATTTACTGGACAGCTTTAGTTTGGGGGATAATATTTGCCTGCCGCTTGTGCTTGCCGGTGAAAAATATGATGCAATTGCGCCAAAGCTGCATGAAGTGGCGGAGCGCGTCCATATTAGGCAGCTTTTAGATAAATATCCTTACGAGGTTTCCGGGGGACAGAAGCAGCGTGCAGCTGTATGCCGTGCAATTATTACGGAGCCAGAGCTGATTTTAGCAGATGAGCCGACAGGGGCGTTAGATTCCAAATCTACAACAGATTTGCTGGATGCTTTTGAAAATATCCACCAGAGCGGACAGAGCATTGTCATGGTAACACATTCGACTGCTGCCGCCGCCAGGGCGGGAAGGGTCTTATTTATCAAGGATGGTGAAATTTACCATCAGATTTACCGAGGGGATATGACAAATGACATGATGTATAAAAAGATTTCAGATACATTGACGCTTTTGTTAGCGCAGGGAGGAGAGGCATGAAAAGAGGGTTATATTTTAAGCTGGCTTTTACAAATATCAGGAAAAATAAAAATGCATTTTTCCCCTTTCTATTGTCGGCAATTGCTATGGTGGCGATGTTTTATATGCTGTTGTCTATCGAACTCCAGTCAGACGGGCTATATTATGGCGCGTCATATATGAGCCAGATTCTGGGGTTTGGGGTCTGGATTGCAGGGATTATTTCTGTAATTATTATTTTTTATACGAATAGTTTCCTAATGAAGCAGCGAACACGGGAATTAGGGCTATACAATGTGCTTGGTATGGAGAAGAAACATATTGCGAAGGTAATAACCTGGGAAATCGCGATTGTAGCAATTGGAGGGATTGCAGCGGGGCTTGTTTTGGGGATGATTTTTTCAAAGCTGCTATTCTTGGTTTTAATCCGTATGGTTGGGCTGGAGCCAAAGTTTGCATTTCTTGTTTCGCCACAGGCTATTGCGGTTACATTGCTGGTATTTGGCGTAGTGTTTGCAGCGGCAGTTTTACAGAACCTTTTAAAGGCGGCAAGGTTAAAACCAGTTGATTTGATGCGGGAGGCCAATGCAGGGGAAAGAGAGCCAAAGGCGAAATGGTTACTTGCTTTCCTTGGCGTGGCGGCTTTGGGGATTGGGTATGAGATTGCCCTTACAACAGATAACCCGCTACAGGCGCTTGGGATGTTTTTTGTGGCGGTGATTCTGGTAATTATTGGGACATATTGCCTGTTTGTGGCAGGAAGCATTGTGCTGCTAAAGCTGTTAAAGAAAAATAAAAAGTTTTATTACCATAAAACCCATTTTGTTACAGTTTCCGGCATGATGTACCGTATGAGGCAGAATGCTATGGGACTTGCCAGTATATGTATCCTTGTGACAATGGTGATTGTTGTGCTGTCAACTACCGTTTCCCTTTATATTGGGATTGGAGATGAACAAAGGTACCGCTATCCGAAGGATGTAAGCATATTAATTTCCTGTAAAGAAGGGGAAAGCCAAAGAGCAGAAGAGACTGCAGGGCGGCTAAAAGAAGTTACAGAAGAACTTGCACGAAAAAAGGATGTAAGAATTAAATCAGTGGAAACTTACTTTGATTATACACATATGTATTTCAGGGAAAAAGAGGGATGTTTTAAGTCATCAGAACTGGTGGATTATACAAGCTCCGATATACTTGCTTTTCAGATATTGCTGACAGAGGAGTATAATAAGATGACAAATAGCAGTTTAAAGCATAAAGGAGATACGCCGATTCTTCTTGTGGATGAAGAGACTGAGATAAGTGGCAGCAGTATTGAGCTGGATGGCGTCAGGATAGAGGTTCAAGGTGAAGGGATAGTAGACGAAAAATTTAGAGAAAGGCTATATCCACAGGCGGTTCTTCTGGTTTCTGATTATACGGAAATGGATGAAATCTGCCAAAAACTTAACAGCAGAATGAAGGGGGAGAAGGGGAAACAGAGGTTTGAAATCCATGAAAATTATGGTTTTGATTTGGACGGGAAATGGGAGAGAAAAGAGGCCTATGGAAGGAAGGTGAAGAGATATTTAGAGAAGAAAGGCATTGAGGATATTTATTTGGTAGAGGATTATTATTCAACATGGCAGGAGTCCCTTGGGCTGTATGCGAGCGTATTGTTTATTGGAGTCTTTATTGGCCTTTTGTTTCTGGTTGCTACTGTGCTGATTATTTATTATAAGCAGATTAGCGAGGGATATGGAGACCAGCGAAATTTCCAGATTATGAGCAAGGTCGGCCTTGCAAATAAAGAAATCAGCCATATTATTAACAGCCAAATACGGATGGTGTTCCTTTTACCAATTATAATGGCAGTGGTGCATATCTGCTGTGCTTTTCCAATCATCAAAAATATAATGTCGATGCTGAATCTGACAAATGTTAAACTGTTTTTAGGGTGTACCGTGGGGACAGTCCTGGTATTCTTACTGATTTATATGCTGGTTTATAAAATCACATCACGCGTATATTACCGGATTGTAGAAAAGCGGTAGTTACTATTCACAGCCAATCGTAATATAGTTTAAGTAAACTGCAGGACAATTTAGCTCTTTTAGAATTGCTTTGCTTTTTAAGTTATCAGCAGATGCGCGCGCACGGACAACTGTCTGAACCGAAAACAACAGAGTTCCAGGATAGTTCGGAGCGGTACGCTCCCGCTCCGAACTATCCTGGAATCGTTGTTTTCGGTGAGTTTTGGGAGTAAGCGCGCTAATCAGAAGCTGAAAACAAAAAGCATTAGCAATTCTTAAGAGCGTAAGATTGCCCAGGAAGGAATGCCTTCTATAATTTTTGTCAGAATGTAAAAAAGACAAAACTTTCGCTTTTTACTGAAGTAATAAAACTGTCAGCTTCCCATACTGCACATTGCGGAAAGTGTACAGGGGAAGATATTTTTTTCTATTTACATTTCGCTGCGATTGGCTGTAAATAGTAATAGGCGGTAATATATGTTCCAAATATTTCCTGGAATTTTAGCCTTGTTCCTGATACAATAGGGAGAACAAGTTAAATGGAAGAATGGCTGCTTACCGTAGTTTGGGCTGCCATGTGGTAAAGGGACTGGAGGCTAAAATGAAAAAGGTAATGATTGTGGTGGATATGCAGGTAGATTTTGTGACAGGTTCTTTAGGGACTGGCGAAGCGCAGGCGATTGTGCCGAAGCTTTGCAAGAAGCTGCAAAAGGAACGGGAGCAGGGAACGAGGATTATATTTACAAAAGATACCCATGGGGAAGATTACCTGGAGACGCAGGAGGGGGGGAAGCTTCCGGTAAAACATTGTATACGGGGGACAGAAGGGTGGGAGCTGATTCCGGAACTTTCCGGGTTTACGGGGGAGGTTGTTGAGAAGCCGACGTTTGGTTCTACAATTTTGCCAGGGCTTATAGGGGAAGAGGAAGTAATAGAACTGGTCGGGCTTTGTACAGATATTTGTGTGATCTCTAATGCATTGCTTCTGAAGGCTCATTTTCCGGAAAAAATAATCCAGGTTGATGCTTCCTGCTGTGCCGGGGTAACGCTGGAATCGCACCAGAATGCATTGGCGGCTATGAAGATGTGCCAGATCGATGTGTTGGAAGAAAACAGGGAAGAAACGGAGGCGGAAAAGATTACAGTGCAGACTTTTGGCAAATTTCAGGTGTTTGCAGGAGGCAGGCCGGTAAAGTTTGCCAGGCGCAAGTCGGAAGAGCTGTTTGCATTTTTGATTGACCGCAGGGGGGCAGGAGTATCAAATACCGAGATTGCATCGATTCTTTTTGAAGACAAGGAGTATAACCGTTCCGTTAAGAACCAGGTGCAGACGATTATCAGCCAGATGTTAAAAACATTCCGGGAATATGGGGTGGAAGATATTATTGTAAGGCAGTGGAACAGCCTGGCGGTTGATACAAGTAAAGTAAAATGTGATTTTTATGATTTCTTGAAAAGTGAGGAAAATGATATGATGAATTTTTCAGGGGAATATATGTCGAATTATAGCTGGGCGGAATATACCACAGGTTTTCTGATTCAGCAAAAACTATAATATGGCGAAAATGGGAAATAAATGGGAGAAAGCTGGGGAGAGCCGTGTTTCCTAAGGAAAATTGAAGGTTCTAAATTTTTTCTTAAGAAAAAGTTGCAAAAATTAGAAAAAAATGTATCAAAATTGTAACTTTTTGTTGTCCAATTGTTGTCCTTTTTGTGCTATACTGAATTTGTTATCAAGTTACTAATTGTAACAGTAACAAGATATACCCCTCAAACCCCTCTCCTCTTCAGAGTGATTTTCACTGTGAAGAGGAATTTTTTTTGCTCTATTGCATAATCGTTTCTGTCATGCTATAATTCATACAATTGTGCAATGGCTCTTTTACTGTTCTGGTGTAATACTAGGGGGTTACAGGGTTTTTGCAGGAAGATGAGCGGTATTCTGGAAGGAAACTGCATCAGATGATGATGGATTACCACAGAAGCGAGGTGGTAATTTGAAAATTGGAATTATAGGCGCAGGAAAGGTAGGCACGTCTTTAGGTGCGTATCTCTGCAAAAATAAGATTGCTGTGTCCGGCTATTATAGCCGAACCTATGGACATGCCGTTTGTGCGGCAGATTTTACAGAAACGGCAGCATATCAGGATTTAAAAGCGATTGTAGAAGCAAGCGATACCCTGTTTATTACAACTCCTGATGGGGAGATTGCAAAGGTATGGGATTGCATTGCCCGTTACAATTTAGCGGGGAAGCTGGTATGTCATTTTAGTGGTTCGTTATCATCGTATGTTTTTTCTGGAATAGATACAACTGGTGCATCTGGTTGTTCGATTCATCCAATGTTTGCATTCAGCGACAAATTTAAATCCTATGAAAAATTTTCTGCAGCCTGTCTTACAATGGAAGGGCAGGAGAGGGCATTACAGAGAATGCGCCTGCTTTTTGAAGAACTTGGCCATAAGGTATGTCTTATAAAGGTAGAAGATAAAATGAAATATCATGCAGCGGCAGCGCTTGCCAGTAATTACATGGTTGGGCTTTTTCAGGCCAGCCTTGGTCTGCTTTGTGAGTGTGGCTTTTCAGAGGCAGACGGGAGGCAGCTTTTAGGACCGCTTGTCAAAAACAATGTCAGGGCAATGTTAGAGCATCCGGCCGCGGAAGCGCTGACAGGCCCGGTAGAGCGAAACGATGCCGGGACAGTGCAGAGTCATTTAGAGGTATTGCAGGGGACGAATGCAGAAGTGATTTACAGGAGCATTGGGAAAGAATTGCTTGCTATTGCTAGGCAGAAGAATCCGGCCCAGGATTATTCTGTGCTTAGCCATCTTTTATAGAAACTGGTTGGGGCGGATTGTTATCCGTTTACTATTAAGCCGCATAAGGTGCGGCATGGAGGTCAATGTATGAAAAAAACTGTGAGTACGTTTCAGAACGCAAAAGAAAACCATGAAAAAATTACAATGCTTACTGCATATGATTATTCAACGGCAAAGCTGGTAGATGAGGCAGGGATTGATTCAATATTGGTGGGGGATTCCCTTGGCAATGTAATCCTTGGCTATGATGACACTTTATCGGTTACTATGGAGGATATGATACATCATACTGCGGCGGTTGCAAGAGGGGCGAAAGAAGCTATGGTTGTGGCAGATATGCCGTTTATGTCCTACCAGGCGTCCATTTATGATGCGGTGATCAATGCAGGACGGCTGGTAAAAGAAGGGCATGCAAATGCTGTGAAGCTGGAGGGCGGGAAAAGCGCCTGCCTGCAAATTAAAGCGATTACGGAAGTTGGGATTCCGGTTATGGCACATTTGGGGCTTACCCCGCAATCTATTAATGCATTTGGAGGCTTTAAGGTGCAGGGAAAGAGCGAGGATGCGGCAAAGAAACTGCTGGACGATGCAATGGCTGTACAGGCGGCAGGGGCATTTGCGGTTGTCCTGGAATGTGTTCCGGAAAAGTTAGCAGCATTAATTACTGAAAAACTTGATATTGCAACGATTGGGATTGGAGCAGGCAGGGAATGTGACGGGCAGGTTTTAGTATATCAGGATATGCTTGGCATGTTTAATGATTATGTCCCTAAGTTTGTAAAGCAATTTGCGGGAGTCGGCGAGGTTATGAAGAAGGCGTTTTCTGACTATGCAAGAGAAGTCAGGGAAGGGACGTTCCCGGCACAGGAGCACACTTATAAAATAGAGGATGAGATAATTGAAAAGCTTTATTAATAGAAATTTCAAACATTGATTAATGCACATAGTCTCAGCAAAGCTGAGCCATTGAAAGCAGCGCAGAAATGAGGGAACCATGAAAGTTTTAGAAAAAATTCAAGAAGTGAGAAATCAGGTGAAAGAATGGAGAAAACAGGGGCTTTCTGTTGGGTTGGTTCCAACTATGGGGTATCTCCATGAGGGACATAAAAGCTTGATTGACCGTGCCGCAGCGGAAAATGACAAGGTGGTTGTCAGTGTGTTTGTAAACCCGATGCAGTTTGGACCAAAGGAAGATTTAGCAAGTTATCCAAGGGATTTGGAACGGGATGCTGCAGTCTGTGAGGAGGCTGGGGCGGCGCTGGTTTTCCATCCGCAGCCAGAGGAAATGTACCATAAAGGTTTTTCTTCTTTTGTGGATATGAATACCCTGACAGGGGGGCTTTGTGGGAAGACAAGGCCAATCCATTTCCGCGGCGTCTGTACTGTTGTATCAAAGCTGTTCCATATTGTAATGCCAGACAAGGCTTATTTTGGACAGAAGGATGCACAGCAGCTTGCCGTTATCCGCCATATGGTGAATGATTTGGATTTCGGGATTGAAATTGTTGGATGCCCGATTATAAGGGAAGAGGACGGATTGGCGAAGAGTTCAAGGAATACTTATTTAAATAAAGAAGAGAGAGAAGCCGCGCTGGTTTTAAATCAGTCTTTAAAAGAAGGCAGGGCGCTTATGGATGCAGGGGAAACGGATGCTGGAAAAATCCGGCAGGCAATTGTGGAAAAACTGGGATGTGAGCCTTTGGCAAAGATTGACTATGTTGAAGTGGTTGACTGGGATACCCTGGAACCAGTGGAAGAAGCAGCAGGGCCGGTATTGGTGGCAATAGCGGTCTATATTGGGAAGACCCGGCTGATTGATAATTTTATCCGGGAACAGGCGGAATAAGTAGTTTGTATGGCAGCCATATAAAGCGAGGGAGAGAATATGACAGTAACAATGTTAAAAGGTAAGATTCACCGGGCAGTTGTGCAGCAGGCGGAGCTGGATTATGTAGGGAGTATTACGGTAGACCCGGAGTTAATGGAAGCGGCGGGGATTTTTGAATACGAGAAGGTACAGATTGTAGATGTGGAAAATGGAAGCCGTTTTGAAACATATACAATTGCAGGGGAGCCTGGAAGCGGCATGATTTGCCTGAATGGGGCGGCTGCACGTATGGTACAGGTGCAGGACCACATTATTATTATGGCATATTGCGAGATGGCGCCGGAAGAGGCAAAAACGCACAGGCCGTATGTTGTGTTCGTGGATGAAGAAAATAAAATAAACAGCGTGGCACGCTATGAGAAACATGGGCAGCTGTCAAAAGATATGAAGCAGGAAGGGAACAAGTAACATGTTAGAGGGCAGGACGGTAGTTTTAGCTGTTACAGGAAGCATTGCAGCGTATAAAATAGCAAACCTGGCAAGTATGCTGGTTAAGCGCAGGGCAGACGTCCAGGTTTTGATGACGCAGAATGCAACACAATTTATTAACCCAGTTACCTTTGAAACCCTGACAGGGCAAAAATGCCTGATTGATACTTTTGACAGGAATTTCCAATATAGCGTGGAACATGTTGCGTTGGCTAAAAAAGCAGATGTAGTGCTTGTTGCGCCGGCATCTGCCAATGTGATTGGGAAAATTGCCAATGGGATTGCGGACGATATGCTGACTACAACAGTAATGGCATGTCCCTGCCCCAAAATAATCTCCCCGGCAATGAATACAAATATGTATGAAAATCCAATAGTACAAGAGAACCTTGGGAAATTGAGGAGACATGGCTATACGGTAATTGAGCCGGAAGTTGGGCTTCTTGCATGTAAAGATATTGGGGCTGGGAAGCTTCCTTCTGAGGAAGTGCTTTTGGATTATATAAATAGAGAAATCCGTTTTGAAAAGGATATGGCGGGAAAAAAGGTTTTAGTAACGGCAGGGCCTACGGTAGAAGCAATTGATCCGGTTCGTTTTATTTCTAATCACTCTTCTGGCAGGATGGGATATTCGCTGGCACGCGTTGCAATGGAACGCGGGGCTGATGTGACGCTTGTAACCGGTCCTGCGTCTATTCCTGTACCACGGTTTGTTAAGGCTGTGGAAATCCAGAGCGCCCAGGAGATGTTTGAGGCCGTTACAGCGGTTTCAGATGGACAGGATATTATTATCAAAGCTGCCGCTGTTGCAGATTATACGCCGGTTTCTGTTGCCAGTGAGAAGATAAAAAAAGCGGACAGGGACATGGCAATTGAATTAAAAAGGACAAAAGACATATTAAAATACCTGGGAGAACATAAAAAAGAAAACCAGTTTCTTTGTGGTTTTTCAATGGAAACAGAAAACATGCTGGTAAATTCTAAAAAGAAGCTGGAAAGCAAAAACCTGGATATGGTAATTGCAAACAACCTAAAGGTAGAGGGCGCTGGTTTTGGAGTGGATACGAACGTAATCACAATTATTACAAGGGAACAGGATACAGAACTTCCATTAATGGGGAAAGAAGAGGCGGCGGCAGCTATTTTAGATGCCATAGTGGCGCGGCTGCGTGATTGACGGCGCAGGGTTATAATGTTAGAATAAAGGAAGCAGCAAAAAGTAGGTGTTGAGGACGCGCAAAAGCGCAGGATGGAGGTTGATTATGGCAAGATTTACACTACCAAGGGATTTGTATCACGGAAAAGGAGCGTTAGAAGCATTAAAGGGGCTTCAGGGAAAACGTGCCATCATTTGTGTTGGCGGCGGTTCTATGAAAAGGAATGGTTTTTTGGACAAGGCGACGGATTACTTGAAAGAAGCCGGCATGGAGGTTGAGCTTTTTGAAGGGATTGAGCCGGATCCTTCTGTGGAAACCGTGATGCGCGGCGCGCAGGTTATGGCAGAGTTTAAGCCGGATTGGATTGTGGCAATGGGCGGCGGTTCTCCGATTGACGCAGCAAAAGCAATGTGGATTAAATATGAGTATCCTGAGACTACTTTTGAGGATATGTGCAAGGTGTTTGGTCTTCCGAAACTTCGGACAAAGGCGCATTTTTGTGCAATCCCATCTACATCAGGGACTGCAACGGAAGTTACGGCATTTTCGATTATTACAGATTATGAAAAGGGAATTAAATATCCGATTGCTGATTTTGAGATTACGCCGGATGTAGCAATTGTTGACCCGGATCTTGCAGAGACAATGCCTGCCAAGCTGGTAGCACATACAGGAATGGATGCGATGACGCATGCGATTGAAGCATATGTATCTACGGCAAACTGCAATTACACGGATCCGCTTGCACTTTGGGCAATTAAGATGATTCAGGAAAATCTGGTGAAGTCTTTTAACGGCGATATGGATGCAAGAGCCAAAATGCATGATGCACAGTGCCTTGCTGGCATGGCATTTTCTAACGCGCTGCTTGGAATCGTACATTCTATGGCACATAAAACCGGTGCAGCTTTTCAGGGCGGACATATTATACACGGTGCAGCGAATGCAATGTATCTTCCAAAGGTAATCCGGTATAACAGTAAGGATGAAACAGCAAAGAAGCGCTATGGTGAGATTGCTGACTTTATGAAACTTGGCGGAAACAGCGATGAGGAAAAAGTGGATCTCTTGATTCAATATCTGCGTGGGATGAATGATGACCTCAAGATTCCGCAGTCTATTAAAAATTATGCAGAGGGAGGCGTAATTGCAGATACTTCAATGGTTCCAGAAGAGGAATTTCTGTCAAAGTTATCTGATATTGCAGCAAACGCATTGTTAGATGCCTGCACAGGCTCTAATCCACGCCAGCCTTCCCAGGAAGAAATGGAGAAGCTGTTGAAATGCTGCTACTATGATACAGAAGTAGATTTTTAAGCCAAGATTGATGAATCCCCTCTTGTAAAAAATGCAAAAGTGTATTAGAATGAGGGTATCACATAATAAAAGGAGGAACAACTACTATGGCATATGTAATTAGCGATGATTGTGTCAGCTGTGGTGCTTGCGCTGGCGGATGCCCAGCAGGCGCTATTTCAGAGGGTGCATCTCATTATGAAATTGATCCAGATACTTGCATTGATTGTGGTGCTTGTGCAGGAACATGCCCTTCAGGTGCTATTTCAGAAGGCTAATGTAACGATAAGTTGCTGGCCTTGGAAATTGGACAGTAACAGAACTGTCGGACCCGCTTATGAAAAGACGGGTGCGGCAGTTTTTTCTGTAAAATCAGGTTTTCTTGTGCTGTAATGGGAATAGAATCAATGGTTTTGAAAAAAATAAGTAAGGAACACTTTAAAATATATGGAAAAGTGGAGGAAGAGTTATGGCAAATACAGTAAGTAAAGAGATGATAATTGCAGATATGCTTCAGGTTGACCCGGGGATTGCACCGATTTTGATGGCATCGGGGATGCATTGCATTGGCTGCCCTTCTGCACAAGGGGAAAGTCTGGAGGAAGCGGCAATTGTGCATGGATTGGATGCGGGAGAACTGGTAGACACGGTAAATACTTATCTCGCCAAGAAGGAGACGCAGGCATAAATTTTAGATGATGGGAATGGCGGCCAGTTACTATTCCAGATAAAAAAGGGAATGCAGGGTATTCTTTGAATACCGGCGCGTTCCCTTTTTTGTGCTGTGTGCCAGAATAAATTGAACGATGTATTAAATACCTGCTAATACTTCAACAGCATTTTTTTTGATAATCGGGCGAAAATGTTCTTCATAGTAATATTGGTTGGAACCGAAGTTTTTTACAATTGTTCCATATTCATATAAAATATTACATATTTTAGTAAATTCTTCTGGTTCATGTTCTGAACGGTGGAGAATCAGATAATAAGTCCCAGAGGAAGCATCTTTATAAAGAGTGTTTTCTCCATGATACATTTTGTGTATATGGCAGGACAGTTTTGAAACATCTTCCAGTTTGGGGAAAGAGAAAATCATAACGATATCCCGCTGTTTTTTTTCAGGAGAAATTTTTGGACGCGGTTCCATACCCAAAACTTCGGGCAGGGAAATAAAGTCCTGTGCATTGTGCTGGGGATGCATCGGGGCGTCTAGTAAGTTTGAATTTTCCCTGGCAAATTCCCAGATTTCTTCATCAGGTACATCGTCATATTGACCTTCGTACGCTATTAAGTCGTCATATTCTTCAAATTCATCGTAGTCTAAATCTTCTTCGTCATCCCAGTCTCTTTCCTCTGTAAAACAAGAAAAACGCGTATCAAGTTCATCAGGGTCTTCTACTTTTGTTATAATTAAAACCAGAGCTTCGGGAAGCAGAGGAATTGCTTCAATCATGAGTGGGATGTCATCAGCATCAAAGCCCAGTTCATAGGAAGCCTGCTGCATCATATCACGGAATAATGCCTTTGCTTTGGCTGTACCATATGCCAGTTCGCTAATACCGATTTCGCGGTCTTTCAAATCCTTTTGATTTAAGGTACAACGAATTTGCTTTTCATTTATTTTCTCAATTCGCATAGGCTCACTTCCCCTCTCATCTCGCCATTTTAGTATAATTCTCCCTTTAGAAGGCTGCCGGCTAACATATAGGCAGCAACAGCAGCGTTTATAACGCTGGATAGAGAGTATAGAAAAGACAGAATTTTTATAAAAAGCCTTTTCTATGTATAAATTATAAGTGAATCGGGTATAGAAGTCAATGGACTGGCTTAATGAATCTTAAGTTTTAGAGGGTTATTGGTTTCTGTTCTTTCTGTGAACAGGAACAGGTGAGTATGTTACCATAATATGATTTGTTAAAGTGTGAAAATAAATACTGGCAGAATATGTTTTTTGGCAGTTTGGTGTAGAAAAGAGTGAATGAATGGTGTTTCTTTTTATATCATATTTTTAAATGTGAGGAAAATGTGAGGTTTTTTCATAATCCAGTAGATACATTTACAAAATATAAATTTATTTTTAAATGGTTTCCCAATAGCTTTTATATTATCAGATGCCCTATAATATCTGCAACGGGCGCGAATCCGTATCGAAAGGAGGTGGGAAAAGGGATTCAGGCACTCTGAGGACACAGTTTATCATATGAGATATAGATAAGAAAGGTTCCTTCTGGTCCGGGCATGTCTGGGTTCGCAGCCTGTAAGGTTAATCACATTATGGAAGTTAGCCCTGGCGTATCACAAACTGTACCGGATGGGCTGCTATTCAGGAGGAGGACAGATGGAATCAAAGGAGTTAAAGGATGAGATGTACGACTGGCTTTTATCTGAGCTGACTGCTGCACAGGCTGCAGGAGTTCCTGTGGCTGTGGACGGAAGAATTTATTCTTTATATGAAGCAGAGGAACTAAAAGGAGTCATGGAAAACCATTATTATATGAAAAGCTACACTGGTGATGAATCTGGCAAAATAGTACGGATTGATTTTGACCAGATTACGGATGTCTGAATACGATAGGGAACTTGTGGAAATATATGCACATTACTGCACAGATTACAGGGTCTGCCCTGTGAAACTCCTTGGAAGCTGCTGCCTGCAAAATGGGCAGCAGCATTTACCCAGTTATGATTTGCTACCAGGCAAAAAAAGTGTTATACTATACAAAAATTGGCTTTGATACAGAAGTTGGGGGTTAGGACGAATGAAGAAAAATACAAAGGTGTTTGTGGCAGTAGCAGCAGTATTGCTTGTAATTGGGACAATTGCCGGGATAGTATTATACCGGAAGTTTTCTCCGAGTAAGGAACATATGAAGTTAACAGAATACTATAAAATGGGGAAAAATGATGTGCGGGTAATCCTGGAAGACGAGGTTTTGGAGGTGGATGCCCTTTATCAGGACAGGCAGGTTTACCTTGACTATGAAATGGTAAAAGAAAAATTAAACTCCCGTTTTTATTGGGATAAAAATGAGAACCTTTTACTGTATTCTACGCCGACGGCAGTGATTTCAGCAGAGCCGGGCAGTATGGAATGCTACCAAAATAATAGCAAAAGCAGTAAAGATTATGAAATTGTTCGTGTGGATGGGGAAAAAGTGTACGTTGCCCTGGATTATGTAAAAGAACATACTGCATTAGAATATAAAGTATATAATGAGCCAACACGTATTGTAATTAATAATGTTTTTGGGGAGGAGACAGATTACATTAAGACAGATTCAGACTGTGCACTCCGTTATCAGGCGGATATTAAGAGCGATATTTTGGTTGACTTAAAGGAAAACGCAAAGCTGCGTGTGATAGAAAAGGAAAATAAAGATACCGGGTTTTATAAGGTAATGGATAAATCAGGCGTTACTGGTTTTGTCAGGTCGAAGGATTTGAATCAGGCATATCAGGAAGTAAAGAAGACAGATTTTAAGGAAGAAAAGTATTCCCATATATTAAAAGATGAAAAAATCAACCTGATTTGGCATCAGGTAATGAACCAGACAGCAAACAGCGGGCTGCTTACTGTGCTGTCAGGAACGAAAGGGGTAAATGTTATCTGCCCGACGTGGTTTGCGACTTCTGATAATGAAGGGAACATTGATTCACTTGCAAGCGATACTTATGTTGTCCAGGCGCATCGTGAAGGCGTAGAGGTTTGGGGGCTGTGTAATGATTTCAGTCCAAATATGAAAATCGGAAAGGTGCTTGAGAAGACAAGCAGAAGGCAGAAGCTTGCTAAAAATCTGGTTGCAGAGGCAATCCGTTATAGTTTGGATGGTATTAATATAGATTTTGAAAATGTCAAAAAAGAGTCAGGGGAAGATTTTATACAGTTTATCCGGGAACTTGGGATTATGTGCCGTAATAATGGGATTGTATTGTCTATTGATAATTATCCGTTAAGGGATTACAATGAATATTATAACCGCAGGGAGCAGGCAAATGTCGCAGATTATGTAATTACTATGGCATACGACGAATACTATGCAGGTTCTGAAGAAGCGGGGCCAGTTTCTTCTATCAGTTATGTAAAAGATTCTACGGAAAAGATTTTGGAACAGGTGCCAAAGAAGCAGGCAGTCATTGCATTGCCATTCTATTCAAGGCTGTGGAAGGAAAAAGCAGGAGATGGGGAAGACAGCCTTTCTTCAGAGGCATGTTCTATGGCGTATGCACAGGAAATTTTGCAGAATTCCAGTGAGAAGGCTGTATGGGATGATAAAACAGAGATGAATTATCTGGAATATAAAGAAGGGAAGACCGTCCATAAGATATGGATAGAAGACATTAATTCCCTGAAAGTTAAGATGGAAGAGGTGTCGAAACATAAAGTGGCAGGTGTGGCATTCTGGAAAGCAGGCCTTGAGGATAGCAGTGTCTGGGATATGGTTCAGAAATATAATAAATAAGTATAGTTTGATGTGTGTTTGTATGAAACATTTTCAAAGAAGTTTTAGGGGCTATGCGTGTTACGTTGGATGGTTATGATATAACAGCGTTTGAAGTCATGTTCTATTGCCTTAAATCATAAGATAAGATTAAGAAGAAATACTATTTTAGAAAGGGTTATCTTATGGATTTTTGGTCAAAAATGAAAAACAGCAGATTCCGTGTGCCATTTTTTATTGCGTTGTTCTTATGTGCTTTAGGGGCAGCGGCACGTTTACATGAGGTCAGGCAGACGGCAGGTGTGACAGAAAAGATGACAATTGTTGTGGATTGTGGACATGGTGGGATTGATCCTGGCAAAGTTGGAGTAAATGGCGCTTATGAGAAGGATGTTAATTTATCCATTGGATTATTTTTGAAGGAGGCATTAGAAAAAGAAAAATGCCATGTGATAATGACAAGGGAGACAGATACAGGGTTATATCAGGAGAGCGATACAAATAAAAAGTCTGCAGATTTAAAAAAACGAGTAGAGATGATGAACCAGGAGGAAGTTGATTTAATTATAAGCGTCCACCAGAATAGTTTTTCGGGGGAAAGTTCAAGGGGAGCCCAGGTATTTTATCATTCTGGTTCTGAAAGCGGAGAGGCGTTTGCAAGGATTTTACAGGCACAGCTGATATCTTCCCTGGACACGTCGAACCATCGTGAAGCGAAGGGGAATAATGATTATTATTTGCTGAAAAATACAGAAAAGACAGCAGTAATCGTAGAGTGCGGTTTTTTGTCAAACCAGGAAGAAGCACAAAAATTGTGTGATGAAGCATATCAAAGGCAGGTGGCATGGGCAATTGCACAGGGAACGATGCAGTATATAGATACTTTGTCCAAAGAGATTTCAAATGCGCTTTAGATTAAAAAGGCAGGTACATGGATGGTTTGTACCAGCGTTCTAAAAATACAGGATAGGAGGCAGTCATGAAGACGGTAGTGAAAAAAATAAATCCAGGGCGTTTTCAGGATGTAGAACTGCAGGAAGCATGCTGCATCCTGCAGGAAGGGGGACTTGTTGCTTTTCCGACAGAGACTGTATATGGTCTGGGTGGCGACGCATTGTCCCAAGGGGCATCCGATAAGATTTATCATGCCAAAGGAAGGCCTTCCGACAATCCATTAATCGTCCATATTGCCGATTTAAAGGGATTATATGATTTGGCATCAGATGTCAGCCCCAAAGCATTGAGGCTGGCTGAAGAATTTTGGCCTGGGCCGCTGACGATGATTTTTCCTAAAAAAGAAAATGTACCTATGGCTACTACTGGTGGTTTGCATACTGTTGCTGTACGTATGCCGTCGCATCCTGTAGCCAGGGGGCTGATACGGTGTTCTGGCATATATATAGCAGCGCCAAGCGCGAACCTTTCCGGGCGTCCAAGTCCGACAAAGGCAGAGCATGTGATAGAGGATATGGATGGAAGGATTGATATGATATTGGACAGCGGGCCGGTGGGGATTGGGATTGAATCTACGATTCTTGATATGACAGCAGATGTTCCGCTTATTTTACGTCCGGGATATATTACAGAAGACATGGTCAGGGAAGTAGCAGGCGGCGTATCTATTGACCCGGCAGTGGCTGCAAAGATGCCAAAAGAAAATGTCGTGGCAAAAGCGCCTGGGATGAAATACCGCCATTATGCACCGCATGGACAGATGGTTATCGTAGAGGGGAAGCCGGAGGCAGTTGCTAAAAAGATAAATGACTTGGTAAAAGAAAAGGAGAGCAGGCAGAGGAAGGCTGCTGTAATTGCGACAGAAGAGACAAAAGAGATGTATGACTGTAAAGAAGTGTATAGTATTGGTTCCAGGAAAAGCGAGGGTTCCATAGCGGCGGGGATGTATGGCATATTGCGGCAGATGGATACGATTGGGGCAGAGTTTATTTTTGCAGAAAGTTTTGCGGAGGATACGCTTGGACAGGCCATTATGAACCGTATGCTCAAAGCGGCAGGCTACCATCGGATTAAAGTATAGAGAGGTACGTTTATGAAACATTATGACCAGGTTCTTTTTGTTTGTACAGCAAATACATTTTTAAGCCCGGTTGCAGAAGGGATATACCGGTATAATGCTCTGGATTGGATGCCTAAGGGGATATCCAGGGGGCTGGTGGTTTTATTTGAAGAACCAATTAACCCAAAGTGCAACCTGCTGTTGACAAAAAACAATTTTGATATTAGTGGGCATAATCAGTCCAGACAGTTGACAGAAGAAGATTTGACAGAAGATTCCCTGATTCTTACAATGACGTTAAGTGAGAAAGTAAAGCTGATTGAGCAGTTTGAACATGAGGACAATGTATATACAATCGGGGAGTTTGTGGGGGAAGATACAGATATCGTGGTTCCTAGCAGCGGGGAGGATGAGAAGTACAGGGAGTGTTTTGAAGAATTGGTTATGCGTGTGAATAAGGTAATAGGGAAATTGGAGAAGCTTTATAAGGAGATTTAAAAAAGGAGGAAGAAAAGATGATAGCACTGGGAAGTGATCATGGCGGGTATAGGCTGAAACAGGAGATTATCCAATATTTGGAGAAGCAGAAGCTGGAGTATAAGGACTATGGCTGTGATAGTGAGGAGTCCTGCGATTATCCTGTTTATGCAAAAAAAGTAGCTGAGGCAATCGTGTCAGGGGAATGCGACAGGGGGATTTTAATTTGTGGGACAGGCATTGGGATTTCTATTGCCGCGAATAAAGTAAAGGGAATCCGTGCAGCACTGTGCCATGATACCTTTAGTGCACAGGCAACCAGAGAACACAATGACGCCAATATTCTTGCATTGGGGGCAAGGGTAGTTGGTTCCGGACTGGCTTTGAAAATAGTAGACACTTTCCTACATACGGAGTTCTCTGATGATGAAAGACATAAAAACCGGATTCGGCAGATTGAATAGTAACAGCTGATTTCATAGAATGGCAGAAACTTCCTTGACACTGGGAAATTCAAGAGGTAAACTAGTAATTAGTTTAGTACGAAAGGAAGTAGTGATATGGCAAAAAAGGACATCGATTGGAGTAACATAGGTTTTGGTTACATGGAAACAGATAAGCGCTATGTCTCAAATTATAAAGATGGGGCATGGGATGCAGGTGCTTTAGTAGAGGATAGTACAGTTACGATTAGTGAGTGTGCCTGTGTGCTTCAATATGCACAAACGATTTTTGAAGGATTAAAGGCATATACAACAGTGGATGGGAGAGTGGTCTGCTTCCGTCCTGACTTAAATGCAGAACGTATGGTGGATTCTGCGAAGAGGCTTGAGATGCCAGTATTTCCAAAGGAACGTTTTGTAGATGCTGTTGTGCAGACAGTGCAGGCGAATATAGATTATGTACCGCCATATGGTTCAGGGGCTACTTTATATCTCCGTCCATATATGTTTGGTTCAGATGCTGTCATTGGTGTAAAACCGGCAAATGAATATCAGTTCCGGCTGTTTGCTACACCGGTAGGACCATATTTTAAAGGTGGTGTAAAACCAATTACTATCCGTGTTAGTGATTTTGACAGGGCAGCCCCGAATGGGACAGGCCACATTAAGGCGGGACTAAATTATGCGATGAGCCTTCATGCTATTGTGGATGCACATGCAAAAGGGTTTGATGAAAACATGTATTTAGATGCTGCTACCCGTACAAAGGTGGAAGAAACAGGCGGGGCAAATTTCCTTTTTGTCACAAAGGATAATAAAATAGTAACACCAAAATCAGACAGCATTCTGCCTTCTATTACAAGACGTTCCCTTATGACGGTTGCTAAGGATTATCTGGGTCTGGAAGTGGAGGAACGTGAGGTATTCTTTGAGGAAGTTCCAGAATTTGTTGAGTGTGGGCTTTGCGGCACTGCAGCAGTAATATCGCCGGTTGGTTGTGTAAACGACCATGGGAAGGAAATAAAATTTGCCAATGGCTGCACAGAGATAGGGCCAGTTATTTCTAAATTGCGTGAGACATTGACAGGAATCCAGATGGGACAGATTGATGCGCCAGAGGGCTGGATAAAAGAAATCAAATAAGAAATTAAATAAAAAGAGGGGCGTCCAGACAGAAGGGCGCCCTTAATTTTGGCTGCACTAACGAAAAAGCCAGTTGGTGTTTAAATTCCATCAATTTGTTTTAAAAGCAGCAACCGGTCACCGGGTTTTACCTGGTCACTTTCAAGCTGGTTTAACTGCATAATGTTTTCTACGGTTGTATTATATTCTTTGGCAATATTCCAAAGTGAGCCTTCTTTTTCAGCAATAAAGCCAACGAGGCCGGGCATTGCCTGGAGATGTTCCATATCCAGAGGCTGTTCCTGGATTTGGGTAATAATTTGCTGTGTATTGTGGGTAAAGACAAAGGCACAGAGGTTTAAAATGATTTTTGCTTCTATTTCCTGGCTGTCCAGCATAATTACGCTAATCTGGTTGATTGTGGATTGTAATTCATAATCGTCTTCTGGGGAAATGCCGCGTATTTCAATTGTATGCGTAAAAGGAATTGCGCCTTTGGCAACGGCCAGCGGCCGGTCGTCATTTTCAGTGATGTAGAGAACTTCTAATTCTACTACTCCTTCTAAGGAAATACCATTTTCTACGATTTCCTGCTCATCAATCTGGATGTTCCCGGTAGCATTGCAGATTTGCAGGATTGCGTCGGTATCCTGGTTTACATGGATTCTGTCAGATACCCGTACAACACTCTGGTTTTTCATTAGCAGCTTTGTGGAAATAATGTTCTGCCGGTTTAGCTCAAGGGTGCAGGCAGTGGAATAGGCATCCTCCAGATAATCAAATGTTTCATCCTGATAGAATTTCAGGCGCAGGTTCAGGTTTAGTTCCAGCTCCAGTACACGGTTTTCGCCATCTTCATCAGGTTTTATTTCTATTTCTTTTTCTGAATTTAGGATTTCCACATCTGAAATCATATCTTCGGTACAATTGCTGCAGGGAACGGTTCCGTCAAAAGGAAATTCTGTTTCTAAATATTCCAAATGCCGTTCTTCATTTTCAGGGATGTAAAGCAGAAAAAGCTGTAAATCTCCTACAAAACGAATCCCATCATCTATTATCCTGGTCTGCAGGTTCTGCGGTGTCATTTCATAGTATAAGACAGTATCTATATTTGGTTTTCCCTTTGGAAGGGTTATTTCGTCTTTAATGCGGAATACATCTTTTTTCTGGTTTTCAAGCTGTGTCAGGGCAAACTGGCTGAAACGGCGGTGAAGCCCTTCAGGGGGCGAAAGCTGTTCCATATCAGCACGGGAAGCCTCGGAAGAAATAATATCTACGCCTGCAGCTATCTCATTGTCATTTTCCTGGCAGCAGTGGAAACTGACAATGGCGCGTATGCTGACTTTCCGGGAATTAATTAGGTTTGTCTGGCAGTCTTCTAGTTCAAAATGGCACATTACCTCATGTTCTGGCAGCAATCCGTCCATATTAATTGTTTCATCAATTGGGATTTGTCCCTTCATACTATGTACAGGCCGGATATCTTCTGTTGTAATATACAGCAGGGAAAAGGACAGATTGCCGTGTATTGCTACCTTTCCATCGGTGGGAGTGATGGAAGTAATCTGAATTTCTCCCTGTGTTTTTATTAATTGGTCAATATCCGGTTTTGTGTCAGGGACATTGACATCATCTTCCAGTGTAATTTGCATGTCGCTCCGGCAAAGGATGCCATGCGTCCGTATGTTGCGTGTTGACAATTCCATATGCTCTCACCTTTCCTGTCTGTTATATTAGGGCGTGTTTGAAAATGGTTTTTTCAGGCACGCTCTTGTACTATGGTTCTATTTTATGCTGTGATATTTGATTTTATGTATATTGTTTGGAATAGCTGTGGGGCCTTTTGCTGTGCTGTAGTACCTGCTTTTGCGTTGTTGTAAAAATGCACAAAAAGTTTAATGGATTTTTATGAATCATTGTGGGAAATGAGAAATAAATGGACAATTTTGCGAAATTGTGGTAGAATTAATAAATGGCATTTGGGCGTATTATAAATTGTTTTGACAAGATTTGTTTCATATTTTGTGAAAATGGATTTCCAAATACGCTCCAGTACTCTGTCTGGTCAGACGAAGTAATAAGGGAGGGATAAATACAAAACCAAATAAGGTGGAAACGGAGGGTGATTTATGGCAACAAAGAGAGAAAAAGAAGTAAAAAAAAGCAGGCTTCATTTTTCGCTGGTCTGGAAAATCACATTAACTGCATTGCTCCCTCTTGTTGTACTTGCTTTAACAACAATTGCGGTTGGAGGGAAAAGCATACAGTCAGGGATGCGGGCAGAGGTAATTGGTAAACTGCAGGCTCTGACAACATGTATTGAGGGGACGCTGGATGTACTGGACAGTGGTGACTATTCCCTGGATGGACAGGAGAACCTGCTAAAAGGAGGCTATAACCTGTCTGAAAACATGGAAGTTTTAGACGCCCTGGTAGAAGGGGATGAGGAGTTTACAATCTTTTTTGATGATATACGTCGTGTGACAACGATTTTTGATGAAGAAACTGGGGAGCGTCTTGTCGGGACCGCGGCCAGTGAGGAAGTTTATAATGCAGTAGTAAAAAATGGAGAAACTTTTGAGGCATATGATATTGTAATTAACGGGGCAAATTATTATGCCTGCTATGCGCCTTTGAAAAACGCGGATGGGTCAATTGTGGGAATTGTATTTGCAGGTGTTCCGTCTAAATCCGTCGATTCTTTCATTATGGAGAAGGTATTGACATTGGCTGGCGCATCATTCCTTATTGCGGTGGCTGCGCTGGTGATCGTTATATTTGTTGTCTTTACAATCAGGCGTGGATTAATGGAGACCGGAAAAGTGGTTTCTAATTTTGCAGCAGGGGATTTAAAAGCCGAAATCAGCCCAAAGGTGTTGAAGCGTGGGGATGAACTTGGGATGATTGCACGGGAGGTAAAGGAACTTCGGGAAGAGTTGACTGCTGTCCTGTCTAAGGTAAAGGATTCTGCCGATACCTTGTTGAGTTCTGGCAAGAATCTGAGTACAATGGCATCCCAGACAAGCGCTACAGCAGATGATATCAGCCATGCAGTGGAGGACATTTCCAAAGGTGCAGTTTCCCAGGCGGATGATATTGAGACTGCTTCTTCGCAGATTAATGACATGGGGGATATTATTGGAAGAATTGTACATAGTGTCGGGACATTGGATACTACTTCTGAGGAGTTAAAATATGCAGGAGATAAGTCTACAGAGATAGTACATGATTTGAGCGCTTCTAATGACAAAACAATGGATGCTATTTCACGTATCGGGAAACAGGTAAATGCAACAAATGAATCTGCGCAGAAAATTGGTGAAGCTATTGAAATCATTACGTCAATTGCAGAGGAAACCAATTTGTTGTCTTTAAATGCTACCATAGAAGCCGCAAGGGCTGGAGAACAGGGGCGTGGATTTGCCGTTGTTGCAAATCAGATTCAAAAGCTGGCCGAACAGTCAAATGAGTCTGCCCAGAGGGTAGCGGGAATTATTGAAGAATTGCTGGCTGATTCAGAGAGGACTGTTGCAGTTATGGGAGAGGTAGAGCAGATAGTCAATGAACAGCAGGAAAAACTGGGGCTGACAAAGAATCAGCTTGGAAATGTAAGTAAAGGGATTGGTGTTTCCAGGGAGGAAACCAGCGGCATTAAAGAGCAGACGGATGTATGCGATGTTGCACGTTCTAAGATTGTAGACGTAATTACTAATCTTTCAGCAATTTCTGAGCAGAATGCCGCATCCACAGAGGAAACAACTGCTGCAATGCAGGAGTTGAATGCTACAATTAACCTGCTGGCAGAAGCAGCCACAAGTTTAACCGGAATTTCAGAAACATTGGAGAAGGAGATAGGATTCTTTTCATTATAAAAAAGATTAAGAACTGTTAAGAAGTTATTTTCGAACAGTTTCTTAACAGAATAGAGGAATAGGCATGTCGGATATAAAGGAAGAAGAAATCACATATACAAATAATATTTCAGTGGATGCGTATAATGGCTTAAGGAAATCCGTTGGCTGGATTCAGCTTGCCAGAAAACGTGCAGCAATTGCTTTGGGAAATTCTTTTTACCTTTGTGTGGCAATGTCAGGGGAGGAACCTGTTGGAATGGCTCGAATCGTCAGTGATGGCGGATATACTTATTTTATTACGGACGTCATTGTGAAACCTGGATATCAGGGAAAACATGTGGGTATGGAATTGATTTCCAGGGCAATGGATTATATCCAGAAGGATGTAATGGAAGGGGAAACTGTAATGATTAGCCTGATGTCGGCATTTGAAAGGGAGTCTTTCTATAAGCAGTTTGGCTTTCATCAAAGGCCTTTTGGAAATCATGGCTCTGGGATGTCTGTCTGGGTAAGCCGTGATTCACAGGGAAATGTAACAAAATATTAGAGCGTGTTTGACAATGGAATGTCCGGCTGGCAGTTCTGCGGTGGATTGCAGGACTGCCGCCGGATATTATTATTTGAATTGGTTTTGTTTTTCGTCATAATGATAGTCTATGGACGACATTTTATTTTTCAGATTTTGGGGGTCCAGGTTCAGGTTTTTGCAGAGCTCTTCCAGGGAAGGGTAGAAATCACGCAGCTGTGTATTAATATAACTTAGCAGCATTACAGGGTCATTTGGGATATTCATAGAAAACCTCCGTTTCTTTAAGTATAATATAACTTATCAGAAGATGGTTTCTCTTCTGATAAAAGGCACATGCTTTTGTGCCGCAAATCAATTATAGGAAACTGGTTTTGTTTCCTATAATATATTATATATAGCGTAATTTATTAGAAAATGCAAGTAATTGCTACATTCATATGAATAGGGATAAAAAGTTGTAACTGCATATTTGAAGGAGTGTGATAATGTGGAAAAAAAGGAATTGGATAGGGCAGAATTAGACAGCCGTATATTTGATGGATTTGCTGAAACTTCCAAGCGTCGGTATATCTATGTCTGCAATATGGAAACAGGGGTTTCCAGATGGTCCAGGAATGCCGTAGAGCATTTTGGACTGCCGGGTGAATATTTTGAAAATGCCGGTGAAATTTGGGGAAGCTATATTCATCCTGCTGACAGGGAAATGTATTTTAAGGATATTGAAGCGGTTTTTTCTGGTGAGAAGAACAGGCATGAACTGGATTACCGCGTGAAGAATATAGAAGGAGATTATGTTACCTGTACTTGCAGGGGAGTGATTTTAAAGGGGGAAAATGGGGAAGTGGATTTATTTGTTGGAACTATTGTAAACCACGGCATTGTGGAGAATATAGATGCAACAACAAATCTGTATAATATATATGAGTTTTGGAAAAATTTACAGGCGGTAAAGGAATCTGGAGAGTGCTGCAGGGTTTTAATGCTGGGGGTAAACAATTTTTCGGATATTAATGCGATTTATGGCTATTCTTATGGAGATAAAGTATTGCGGGGACTGAGCAGCATTTTGCTGGAAATGGTAAGAGGGATAGGCAAGGTATACCGGATGGATGGGGTACGTTTTGTCTGCATTTTACCGAATTATAGCAATGAGGAACTGGGAGATTTTTATGCCAGAATACAATATGCCGCGAGGCATGCCCTGTTTGTAGATGATGTAAGGATTTCTGTAAGTATGTCCGGCGGTGTTGTTGATTACCAGGGCGATTATGATGAGTATATGGTGCAGGCAAACGCAAAATATGCTTTAGAACGCTCGAAACAGGAGAAGAATGGGGAGCTTTATTATTTTGATAACAGGCTTTTGGAGAATAACCGTAGAAACCTGGAAGTTTTGAATGCTTTGAGGAAAAGCATTGTGAATCAGTGCGAGGGATATTATCTTTGTTTCCAGCCCATCATTAGCGCTGATGACGGGGAAGAACTGGTGGGGGCAGAGGCGCTGCTCCGATGGAACCTGGAGCCGTATGGTGAGGTGCCGCCGGGAAGGTTTATTCCCTGGCTGGAAAATGACCCAAGCTTTTATGATTTAGGAAACTGGATTATCCGGGAAGCGCTTGTCAAAGGGAAGAAGCTTTTGGATGAGTATCCTGATTTTGTGTTAAATGTTAATATAGCATATACGCAGTTATCCCATATAGGTTTTGTGGAAGCTGTAAAGGCAATTTTGGATGAAACAGGTTATCCGCCGGGAAATCTTTGTTTGGAGCTTACCGAAAGATGCCGCCAGTTAGAAAAAGAGTATCTGCGTAAAGAAATTGATGATTTGAAATCAGTTGGGATAAAAATTGCAATGGATGATTTTGGTACAGGTTTTTCTTCCCTGAATCTTTTAAGTGAACTGCCAGTTAATACAATAAAAATAGACAGAGGATTTATTGTGGATATTCAGACGAATGAAACAAATCAGGCGATTGTAGAGGCAATTACGAATTGCGCCAGAAAACTAAATGTGCATGTTTGCTGCGAGGGGCTTGAAACAAGGGAGATGATTGAATTTATCCGTCAGTATCCAATTTACAGTATTCAGGGGTATTATTATTCCAAACCAATCAGGATTGAGCCATTTATGGCGAAATTTTGTTAGAGTATATTTGCCCCCCCCAATTTAGTCAATGCCGCCCGCTGCATTAGTATAACCCAATTTAATTAACCATACCTTTCGTTGGTCTGCTTTCCCGATAGCACAGGCGTAAAATCCTCAGCGTAGCCCGCTACGCTGAGGATTTTTAGTGTATATTCTCAAAAAAATATCTTGCGTGAAACTATGAGAAATTAATTGAACGATGTACTAGCCATAAATAGCAGCAATGAATTTTTTACCATGTTTTGTTTTTACTTCTGGGTTCTTTTATTTCCGGCTTCATTAATCAACCCTACGATTTTTTCAATAGAATTGTTTAACTGGCTGCGTTTCATTGCTTTTTTATATTGTTCCTGGTTGTGATATGCCTGGTTTACAGCGGTAAGCAGTTTTTCATTTGTTAGTTCTTCTTCCTGGATAACAATGCTATAACCCGCTTTTTCAAAAGATGCGGCGTTTAAGATCTGGTCTCCGCGGCTTGCCTGCGCTGATAGAGGGATTAAAATATTCGGTTTGCGCAGGGCAAGGATTTCACAAATTGCATTTGCCCCGGCACGGGATATCATAATATCAGCTGCTGCCATTAAGTCGGGAAGTTCTTCTTTAATATATTCAAACTGGATATATCCTTTTGTATGGTTCAGGGAAGCGTCTAATTTATCTTTTCCACATAGATGGATTACCTGATAGTTTTCTAATAATTTTGGAAGAATGCTGCGTACTGCATCGTTAACGGCAACAGCTCCAAGGCTGCCCCCGATTACTAATATAACAGGTTTACGGCTGTCAAAGCCGCAAAATGCAAGGCCTTTGGCAGCATCACCGTGAAAGAGTTCTTCCCGGATTGGGGAACCAGTCAGGACTGCCTTTTCAGGCGGAAGGTGCTTTAATGTTTCAGGAAAATTGGTACATACCCTTGAGGCGCAGGGGATACAGAGTTTATTCGCAAGCCCTGGCGTCATGTCAGATTCATGAATGACGCATGGAATCCGCCGGCTTTTTGCCGCAACGACAACAGGCACGGAGACAAACCCCCCCTTTGAAAATACGACATCGGGTTTGATTTTTTTTAGCAGACGCCGGGCCTGGTGCAATCCTTTCACTACCTTAAAGGGATCGCTTATATTTTTTAAGTCAATATACCGCCGGAGTTTTCCGCTAGAAATTCCATAATATGGGATGCCTAAGTCGGCAATTAATTTGCTCTCTATTCCTTCGTAAGAACCAATATAATGAATCTCATATCCCTGCTTTTTTAATTCAGGGATGAGTGCAATGTTCGGTGTTACATGGCCTGCAGTGCCGCCGCCGGTTAATACTATCTTTTTCATGGTATGTAGCTCCCTTCCGATTCCTGTAGTTCTTTGCCCGTCCTGCTTTGTCCAGGCTGAATAATATATATCTTTTTACTTATCATAATATAGTATACCTGATAAAAAGTTACATGGCAACTATTCATTCATATGAATAAATTCAGGTGTTTTTTTAAGCAAAATATGGTAAGATGTTATGGGTATACCGTTTGTTTAGCCGTGGGCAGTAATATTTTATGTGAAGGGAGCGGATAGCGATGGAATATGATGTGATTATTGTTGGCGCTGGGCCGGGAGGGATTTTTGCAGCATATGAGCTGGTGAAAGAATCCAGCCAGTTAAAAGTGGCTGTGTTTGAGGGAGGGCATGTTCTGGAAAAAAGAAAATGTCCAATTGATGGGGAGAAAATTAAATCATGTATTAATTGTAAAAGCTGTTCCATCATGAATGGATTTGGAGGGGCTGGTGCGTTTTCTGATGGAAAATATAATATTACAAATCAGTTTGGCGGTACATTATATGAACATATAGGTAAGCAGAAGGCTATGGATTTAATGTATTATGTTGATAAACTGAACCTGCAGTTTGGCGGCGAAGGGACAAAATTATATTCTACAGCAAATTCCGAGATAAAGAAATTGTGTCTGCAGAATGGCCTTCATCTTTTGGATGCTTCTGTGCGTCATCTGGGAACGGATATTAATTATATTGTTTTGGAAAACCTTTATGAATATCTGAAAGATAAGGTGGATTTTTATTTTGACACCTTTGTTGATGAAATCTGCCATCAGGATAGCCGTTATATTGTTAAGGCGAAAGGAAAGGAATATGATTGCAGCAGGTGTATTGTCTCGGCTGGACGGAGTGGAAGTAAATGGGCAGAAAAGCTGTGTGAAGATTTGCAGATACCAACGAAGTCAAACCGTGTGGATATTGGCGTCCGTGTGGAACTTCCGGCAGAAGTATTTGCACATCTGACAGATGAATTATATGAAAGTAAAATCGTATACCGTACTGCAAAATTTGAAGATTTAGTCCGTACATTCTGTATGAACCCATATGGCGTGGTAGTAAATGAAAATACGAATGGTATTGTTACAGTAAATGGGCACAGTTATGAGGATCCGGAAAAACATACGGAAAATACGAATTTTGCCCTTTTGGTGGCGAAACATTTTTCAGAGCCGTTTCGTGACAGTAACGGTTATGGGGAAAGTATTGCAAAACTTTCCAATATGCTGGGCGGGGGTGTTTTGGTGCAGCGTTTTGGGGATTTAATCCGGGGAAGGAGAAGCAATGCTTCCCGAATCCAAGAAGGGTTTATCACGCCTACGTTAAAGGCAACGCCAGGAGATTTAAGCCTTGTCATGCCGAAACGTATTTTGGATGGAATTGTGGAAATGATTTATGCACTGGATAAGATTGCGCCGGGTACGGCAAATGACGATACCCTTTTATACGGTGTGGAAGTGAAATTTTATAATATGGAAGTTGAAATTGATGAACATTTAGAAACGAACCACAAAGGGCTTTATATTATAGGGGACTGCAGCGGCGTTACCCACTCCCTGTCTCATGCTTCCGCCAGCGGCGTGCATGTGGCAAGGTGCATTTTAGGACAGGCATAGAAAAAAGGGAATGCTGCAGGGCATTCCCTTTTTTCTATGCCTGTCCTAAAATGCACGGTTTTTTGATGCGAAGAACGCTGGTTTTGCGTTCTTCTTAGGTGCGATTGTAGCTTTGCCTGGCGAGGTGTTTTCGAGCCTGGCAAAACTTCGCACCTTTTTTAAAGTTTTTCCACTCCAAGCGTTACTTCTTCCCCATTGATGCTCCATTTTTTGGTAAAGCCGGATGCAGTTACATAAGCAACGTCATCTGCCAATACTTCTGATTTAATCGCTGCTTCATTTTTTTGGATAGTTTCTTTTACTTTATCATTGTCCTGCATGCTGAGGCGGATATGGTCCATTACCTCAAAGCCGGCATCTTTGCGCATCGTTTGGACTTTACTGATGACTTCGCGGACAAAGCCTTCCTCTAAAAGATCTGCTGTCAGGTTGGTATCCAGTACAACGGTTATGCCGTGGTCGCTGTCGGAAATATATCCTTCCATCTGGGCGGCTTCAATTAAGAGGTCATCCTTTTCCAGTGATTCTTCTGTACCGTCTACAGTGATAGAAAGCATCCCTTTTTCATTTAATTCTGCCATTGCTTTTTGTCCATCCAGATTGGCAAGGATTTCTTTTACAAGGTTAATGTTTTTGCCAAAACGGCGGCCAAGTGTTTTGAGCTGTGGTTTAAAGTGATACGTTGTCAGGCTGCTGACGTCATCTGTCAGTACAGCTTCTTTCACGTTTAATTCGTCTTTTATAATGTCCAGGTAGAAGTTAGACAGCTCTTTTTCTGTATTAACAAACATTTTTCCAATTGGCTGGCGGTTTTTAATATTTGCTGTGTTGCGGCAGGCACGTCCCAGTACAACTGCTTCCAATACAACTTCCATATCTGCTTCAAGCTGCGTGTCAATCTGTTTTGTGCAGACTTCCGGGAAACTGCACAGATGGACGCTTTCCGGCGCGCTGCTGTCAAGGGAGCATACCAGGTTCCGGTAAATATCTTCTGTCATAAATGGAATCATTGGCGCTGCAGCTTTGGAAATCGTTACAAGCGCTGTATATAATGTCATATAGGCATTGATTTTATCCTGTTCCATCCCCTTTGCCCAGAAACGGTCACGGCAGCGCCTTACATACCAGTTGCTCATTTCATCTACAAATCCCTGTAAGGCTTTTGCAGCTTCTGGAATCCGGTAATTGCCAAGGTTTTCATCCACAGCTTTTACTGTGCTGTTCAGGCGGGAAAGCAGCCACTTATCCATAACGGCAAGTTTATCATATTCTAGTGCATATTTTGTGGCGTCAAAATTGTCAATATTCGCATATAAAACAAAAAAGGCATAAGTGTTCCAAAGAGTGCCCATAAACTTACGCTGCCCTTCCTGCACCGTTTTTCCGTTAAAACGGGTTGGAAGCCAAGGGGCGCTGTTAATATAGAAATACCAGCGGATTGCATCGGCGCCGTAGGTTTCTAATGCTTCAAATGGGTCAACAACATTTCCTTTGGATTTACTCATTTTCTGGCCGTTTTCGTCCTGCACATGGCCAAGGACAATGACATTTTCATATGGCGCTTTGTTAAAAAGAAGCGTGGATTCGGCCATTAAAGAGTAGAACCAGCCGCGTGTCTGGTCAACTGCTTCTGATATGAACTGCGCAGGGAACTGCTGTTCAAATAAGTCCTTGTTTTCAAAAGGATAATGGTGCTGTGCAAAAGGCATTGCCCCGGAATCAAACCAGCAGTCAATTACTTCTGGGACGCGGTGCATCGTTTTGCCGCAGTCTGGACAGGTAAAGGTAACTTCATCAATATATGGGCGGTGAAGCTCTATTTTGGCATTTTCTGGATTGCCGCTTCTTTCGGCAAGTTCTGCCCGGCTTCCAATGGATTCCATGTGGCCGCAGCCTTCGCATTCCCATACATTTAACGGAGTACCCCAGTAACGGTTGCGGGAAATTCCCCAGTCCTGAATATTTTCCAGCCAGTTCCCAAAACGGCCTTTGCCGATGGATTCAGGAATCCAGTTTACGGTGTTATTATTACGGATAAGATCTTCTCTTACTGCTGTCATTTTAATGAACCAAGATTCCCTTGCATAGTAAATCAGCGGGGTATCACAGCGCCAGCAGTGAGGGTATTCATGCTCAAATTTTGGGGCGTCAAAGAGTTTGCCCTGTGCATTTAAGTCTTTGATGACTTCCGGGTCTGCTTTTTTTACAAAAAGCCCTGCATATGCCGTTTCTTTTGACATTTCACCTTTTTCTGTAACAAACTGTACAAAAGGAAGGTCGTATTTTCGCCCTACCTGGGCGTCGTCTTCACCGAATGCCGGTGCGATATGGACAATGCCTGTACCGTCTGTCATTGTTACATAAGAATCGCAGGCAATAAAGAAGCCTTTTTTGTGCTGTTTTTCTGCCGCTTCTGCAGCGCATGAGTAAAGCGGCTCATATTCTTTGTATTCTAAATCTTTACCAGTACAGGTTTCTAATATTTCATAGGCTGCTGTATTATTTTCTTTATCTTCCAGTTTTCCGAGTACGGTATCAAGAAGCGCCTGCGCCATATAATAGGTATAGCCATCGGCTGCTTTTACCTTGCAATAGGTTTCCTCCGGGTTTACACAAAGGGCCACATTGGAAGAAAGCGTCCAGGGAGTTGTAGTCCATGCTAAAAAGTAAGCTTCTTCACCGGCTGCCTTAAAGCGGACGATGGCAGAACGCTCTTTTACAGTCTTATAGCCCTGCGCTACTTCCTGTGCAGAAAGCGGAGTTCCGCATCTTGGGCAGTAAGGCACAATTTTGAAGCCTTTATATAATAATTTTTTATTCCAGATTTCTTTTAAGGCCCACCATTCCGACTCAATAAAGTTATCATCATAGGTAACATATGGATTGTCCATGTCCGCCCAGAAACCGACTGTCCCGGAAAAGTCTTCCCACATTCCCTTATATTTCCACACGGATTCTTTGCATTTTTTCACAAAAGGTTCCATGCCATATTCTTCAATCTGTTCTTTACCATCCAGTCCAAGCTGTTTTTCAATCTCCAGTTCAACTGGAAGCCCGTGAGTATCCCAGCCGGCTTTACGTGGAACCATAAACCCTTTCATTGTTTTGTAGCGTGGAATCATATCTTTGATGACACGGGTGATAACATGTCCAATATGTGGTTTCCCATTTGCTGTCGGTGGTCCGTCATAAAAAGTATAGGCAGGGTTTCCCTCCCGTGCCTTCATTGATTTTTCAAATATTTTCTGGCTGCGCCAATACTTTCCAACGTTTTTTTCACGTTCTACAAAGTTCAGATCGGTTGATACCTTTTCGTACATAGTGTTTTTTCCTTTCTGTTCCACTGTCCCAAACAGGATATGCGTTTGCCAATTTATAATAGTATGTGGCAGAGGTTTTGTCAAGGTAACAGTTCAGCCATCCATAAAATGCGAGGATTTTTGACATGCTTTTTGTCAAAAATATGAGTTTTACGGTGCCATTTTGCACGCATTTTGTGCAAAATGTGTACATCAACAGTGCTGAAAGCACTGCTGTGTAACTATGAAGCCGCAAGGCTGAATAGTTACTTGTCAAGATGAATATGACACTGGAATATTTGCCAGAGCCAATTATTTCTGGTATAATAGACATGTTATTTTCAATAGATTGGATGACACAATTTTAAAATGGGGGAAATAACATGAATACAGAGCAAAAGACGGGGATGCGGGTTGCACTTTGCGATGACGAAGAGGTCACACATATGATAGTGGAGAAGTATTTAGACGAGTGGGCAAGGGAATATGGCGAAACATATGAGCTGTACCACTTTTTTTCAGGTGAAGAGGTTTTGGAAGTAGAGCCATGCTGGGATTTATTATTTTTGGATATCCGGATGCCGGGGATTGATGGGATAGAGACAGCACATAGGCTGAACCAGGAGGACCGGCAGTATAAGATTGTAATTTTGACATGTATTGAAGAGGTCTTTAAGGAAGCGTTCCGTGTTGGGGCGTACCGTTTCGTTACAAAACCAATCTGCACAGAAGAGATTTGGGAAGCTTTGAGCGCTGTGCGGATGTCATTGCTTGAAAAGCAGGAAGTTATTGTATTCCGTGATAAGAAAAAATACAGTATTTGCCAGAAGGATATTTTATATATATCTGGAAAGGGTTCTGAAACAGAGGTGTATACAAAGGCATATTCTTACCGCAGTGATTTATCTTTAAATGGATGGGAAAAGCAATTGGATGAGGAGATGTTTTTCCGGTGCCATAGAAGTTATATTGTTAATTTATCTAAAATCAGGGAAATTGATGAAAAAATCCATCTTCTGGATGGGGAAATTATACTGCTGTCCCGCAGGCGGCGAAGGAAAATAGAAGAGTGTTTTTCAGAGTATAAATCCTATCACCATTAAGGGGATTAGAAAACCGTTTGCGGCGAAAAAGGGTGTCAAAATGGTGAAAATATGCTATTATAAGTATAGCAAAATGATTTGGGCCTGGACGCGGAATGAGCAGGGCTTACAGGGCTGAATGGATTTTGACAAGAAGTATAGAGGGGGTATGCGTGTTTTGCATTTGTATGGCTGCCCAGCAGGACAGCGCGGGTACAAAGATGTTGACACAGCAGTGCTGGGAAGGGACTCATTGTTCTAAGGAGTAAGGAAAGTTTATGGGATAAAAGCAGGAAGCGCTTGCAGGAATAAAGATTTGTAAATATATCAACTGCCGATATGCATTGAGATTTTTACAGTATCAAAGATGGGAAGACGATGTCTGTTTTAGTAGCAGGGACAGACAGGGATGCAGGCCGCATATGCTTTCAGTGAAAAAGAATCATTTCGGACGAGCAGAATAATGGGGAATCTGGGAGTCGCAGAGGAATGAGGGAACATACTATTTTGAGGGAGAAAAGCCCATTTGTTGAGCGGAAAAAACAAATGGGCTTTTTTATGTGTTAAATAATAAATTTTTTTGAAGGCTTTTTCTTTTATGGCTCGTTATATATAATAGATAGCCATAAAGGAGGTGATGTTTTGGAGGAGCCTGATATTTTTGATACAGCGCGCAAAGAGGAATATTTCGTCAAAATATTAAACAAATATGAAAAACTTGTTTTTTCTGTTTGTTTCCGCATGACACAGAATTATTTTGATGCGGAGGACCTTACGCAGGAAACTTTTCTTGCATTTTACAAAGCATTGCCTGGGTTTGATGGGGAAAATCCTTCCGGTTTTCTTACAAGGATTGCAACCAATAAATGTTTGGATTATCTAAAGAGGGCGGAGAGACGGTCGGTTGCCGCAGAAGATGAGGTGTTTGCGTCGGTGCCGGCAAAGGAGGGGGAGCCGGAAGCGCTTTTGCTGGAAAAGGAAGTGGAGGTTTTATTAAATACAGCTTGTATGAAACTAAAGCCGCCCTATGATGAGGTGGCGCTGGCATATTACTGTAGGGGACAGACTGGCACGCAGATTGCACAGGCTTCTGGCAGAAAAGTAAAGACGGTACAGACACAGCTTCGCAGGGCAAAAGCAATGCTGCAGAAACAATTAAAGAAGGAGGGATATATATGGCACACATAGAGGAAGAACTTTTACAGGCATATGTGCGAAACAGGCTGCCAGCAGGACAGGAGCAGGCTGTTATGCGGCATATTGCGGTATGTGACAGCTGCGCACGGCGTTTCGCCGCCCTGATGGAAAAGGGGATGCTGGTGGCGCCCCCGCCTGATTTAAAAAAAGAGATTCTGGAGAAAACAGTAAACCAGAAAAGCCCGGTTTCTGGACAGGAAGGATTCTGGAGAAAGAGAAGCGGGCAGAGAAAGGAACTTCTGGCATATAGTGCAAGGGTTGTTTTTGCAATGGCAGCTTCTATTATGATATTATTTACAATGTCTTTTCAGGGAAATACAGAGCGGATGCCAGAGGAAATTATGCAGGCACAAAAAAAGACAGTGTTTGTTTTTACAAAAGATGGGATATCGAAAAAGGCAGTTTCGGAAAAAGTATTTGAAGAGTCAGAGAAAAATAAGGAATCCGGCCAGGAGAACGGTAAGAAATTTACAGATTCTTTGCGGGAAGTGTCTGGCGGGATACAAGAGGCGTTATCTGATTTTTGGGAGCAGTTTCAATAGTAAGGAACTGTAGGAAATTTTCTATAGTTCTAAAAGCAGAAGCATATTAGATTAGTAGTAGATTGGAGGCAGAGTATGGCACGTAAAAATGGATTTTGGAATTTATGTTTTTCATTGATTCCAGGTGCTGGTCAGATGTACCAGGGATTTTTAAAGAGGGGTGTCAGCATTATGGCGCTGTTCTTTGGATGGCTTGTGTTATGTACATTTTTTGGGGTAGATGAAGGCCTGGTTTTTGCACCAGTAATCTGGTTTTTTGGATTTTTTGATTCTCTTCACCGCAATTCCCTGACAGAAACAGAGAGGGCAGAACTAAAGGATGGGTTTATTTTTCTTCAGGAGAATGATATAGAGGGCCTTAGTTTAAAGAAGTTTAGGATTCCGGCGGCGGTTCTGCTGATTTTTCTGGGGAGTTACAGCCTTTTGCAGCTTGCTGTCAGCTGGATGGTGGACGCCGGGTTTCTTTACTGGGGGTCTGGAATTGTTGGGCTGGTATATGACAGGCTGCCTAAAATGGTATTTTCATTTGTTATTCTCTTTCTGGGCATATATTTGATAATGGGAAGGAAGAAGGAGATTATGGATAGGGAATGGCAGAAGGAAGAGGAAAGTGTTCCGTGGATGGCTCAGTATCATGAAGAGAAGCCTGGTGAGGAGAGGGAAAATGAAGGGAAGAAAGAAGAGGGGAAAGAGGAGACAGTAAAAGAGGAACAGGAAGAAGAAGAGAAACAGGCAGGAGAAGAAGAACTGGGAGAAGGGGAGGGGGAAATATGAGGCAGAGACGCGTAGGGACAATTACGCTGGGCAGCGTATTAATTTTATATGGAGTACTGTTTTTGGTTCATATATTTTTTGAGGGGCTGTCGTACTGTATGATTTTCAGGATGTGGCCGGTTGTCTTCCTTGCATTGGGGATGGAAGTGCTTGTTTCGGCTGTCCGCTGGAAGGATGAACAATTCCGGTATGATTTTGCAGCGATTATTATTATTTGCATTTTGTTGTTTTTTGCTATGGGGATGGCAGGGATGGATTGGGTTTATACAAATGAAATTACAGAGTTTTGTATTTAAGGAACTGCAGATAAATTATTTTATTATTTATTTACAGTTTCGAAGAGGAGAGAGGAACGGGGCGCGTAACTTAAAAAAGTTACGCGTTTTTTGCATCATTTTTCAGTTTTATATCGTTATGTATATATAGAGGGCGAAATGGAAAGGGGGTGCGGCTTTTGGGGAGGAAAAGGAAAGAATCAGCATGGGAGGAGCAGGCGAAACAGCGGCTGGAAGAAATTTACCGTGCCTATGGCAAGTTGATGATGCGTGTAGCAATGGATATCCTGCATCAAAGAGAAGATGCGGAGGATGCAGTGCAAAACAGCATTATTTCTATGGCACGGCATATGGATGTAATTGGAAAAGCAGAAGATTACAGGACAGTTTCTTATATCTGCACAGTTGTACGCCATGCCGCAATTGATATTTACCGTAAGAAGGGGAAACAGGATGCATCTTATGAAGAGGTATTCACAGAACCTGCAGGGCAGTTTGACTTGGAGCAGGTAATTTGTGAAGAGGAGGGGCTTGGCCGTATTGTAGCGGCGATTAATAAATTAGATGCAGGATATCGGGAGGTTCTTTCGCTTTTTTACTTAAATGAACTGTCACCTGGTGAAATTGCCGACGTGCTAAACCGTCCCTATAATACAATTCGCTCTCAGATTAACCGAGGAAGGAAACTGCTGCGCCAAAGCCTGAAAGATTTTTAGAAAGGAGGAGTGCAGGATGCGGAAAGAAGACCGTTTGATTAAAGAGGCTTTTGAGGTATATCAGTCTGCCGGGGTGGAGGGCCTGGCAGGCGGAAAGGGAAGAGGAGAGGAGATGGAGTATACTGAGGGATTTGAAGACAGGATTTACCGCTGCATTGAGAGGCTGCATATCACAAATCCGCGCCAGAAGGCAAGGCGGCTTTATTTGGGGATTCTGGTTTTGCTTGTAGTATGTATTTCGGGCGGTTTTTTGGCATGGCGCCAGTTATACAAGCCAGTCAGGGCAACAAAACAGTTTGCAGCGTTATTTTCTGAAAGGCAGAAAGAACTGGCGGAAGCTGGCGCAGCGCCGGGGATTGCTTATGAGGAAGGCAGCAGCCTGAAATATGAGTTTGTATATTTGGATGATGATTTTTCAAATAGGCTGGAAAATTCTGGGATTTCCTATCAGAAGGCAGAAGGCGGGCTTAAAATGCAGGTTCAGGAGTATCCATTGTTACGGGAAGAAGAAGTTAGGGACAGTAAAGAATGGGAGGTTTACAGGCTTTCAGACAGGGAATCAAAATATTATTATGTCCTGAAAAATGGGGACGGTGATGTTGCATTAGCAAGATATGCTGGCGTCCGTCTGGAAAAAACGGGAGAGGAACGTGCCAATATGGAAAGAATCTGTAAGGAGGTGTATGGGATTGCTTCTGCAAAGGATATACGTTCCATTACGCTGGAACGCTATCAGGGAAGAAGCAGTGCGGAACCGGATAAGCTGATGGCAGTATACACAAAGGAGGAAGATAAAGAGTATATCTTATCATTCTTCTGTCAGGATAATAAGGTGCATGGCGCATGGGAGAGTGAAGAAGGTCTTGGGGACGTCAGCTGGCAGCCAATTGATGCCTTAAAGAAAAAAGGGTGGAAAGAGGCTGTGGAGGAGATGCCGGAAAAATGTTATCTGCTTGCATTAGAAAACAGGTATCATGAAAATTTTCTAATGGGTATTGTAAAGGAAGAGGAGAGGGTGCAAGTTTTTGTAGATATGCAGCAGCAAAGGGGCAATACAAAATATTATATGTCAAATGATGTGGTTATGGATGTAGGTTCTGATATTGATGTGTATTGCGTGGAACTTTCTAAAGAGGAACAGCAGGAAGCAGCAGAGTGGATTCAGAAAGCAGATAAGGAACTGTAAATAAATGATTTACAGTTCCTAAGAATTAGAAGACAGGGGGAAATTTACAAACTAAAAGGACACCATGCATGGTGTCCTTTTAGTTTGTAAATAGTTCGTTAATTACAAGAAAGGAGTAGGCAATGGTAGAGGGAGCTACCATTGCCTAAAATGAAAAAAATGAAAAAGAATCTATCTCAAACAAAAGTCAATCGGCAATTTTATGGGATACATTTCCCTTTTCGATATATCTATTATAAAGGAGAAATGTGAATGGAGTTTGTACTGTTTATGAAGTATTTATTAAGTTACGAAAGGAAATATTAATTAAGTCTAAACTCCATTCGATATTTAACCGCCTTAGTAATATTACCGCTGTCCCTAATGGATTTAGAGCTGGCCATATTTTCTTAAAACATTATGGATGCGCTCTGTTGGGTTTAAAAGCTCGCTGATTGACTGGTCATGGTTCAGGGTGTCAATCAGGAGTGCAACATATTTGCTCATGTCTACATTTATATAGTAATCCCGGTCAAGGACTTCCAGCGGCTGGTAAACAAGGTTTGTTGTCAGGACTTTGTCTATCAGGCCGGTTTCATGGGCATGGTCAAATTTTTTCATGCCATTTGTGAACAGCCCAAAGGTGGCGGCTACAAAAATCCGGTTTGCTTTTCTTCTTTTTAATTCTGTTGCAACATCAATCATGCTCTCACCGGATGATATCATGTCATCAATAATAATTACATCTTTCCCTTTCAGGTCAGAGCCCAAAAATTCATGGGCAATGATAGGATTGCGGCCGTCTACAATACGGCTGTAATCGCGGCGTTTATAAAACATGCCGACATCAATGCCAAGTACATTGGCATAGTATACGGCACGGCTCATAGCGCCTTCATCCGGGCTGATAACCATCAGATGGTCAGAGTTGATGGTTAAATCATCTACATTTTTAAGCAGAGCTTTTATAAACTGGTAGGTTGGCTGTACGGTCTCAAAGCTTTTCAATGGAATTGCGTTTTGTACACGCGGGTCATGCGCATCAAAGGTGATGATGCTTTCTACGCCCATCTGTGTCAGTTCCTGTAAAGCGAGGGCACAGTCTAAGGATTCGCGTGCGCTTCTTCTGTGCTGCCTGCTTTCATATAGGAAAGGCATAATAACAGTGATACGGCGCGCTTTGCCGCCAACAGCCGCAATAATACGTTTTAAATCCTGATAATGGTCATCTGGAGACATATGGTTTGTCTGGCCGCATACGGTATAGGTCAGGCTGTGGTTACATACATCTACCAATAGGTATAAATCTTCACCACGGACAGACTCAGATATAATTCCTTTTGCCTCACCAGAACCAAAACGCGGGCAGGCAGAATGGATCAGGAAGGAGTTTCTGTTATATCCGGCAAGGGAAGATGCCGCAGTATGTTTTTTTGCACGTTCTGCCCTCCAGTCCACGATATAATCATTTACACGTTTACCCATCTCCTGGCTGCTTTCTAAAGCAAGGATGCCAAGTGTGCCAAAAGGAATTGTTTCTACTAATTTGTCGTGTCGTTTCATGGTAACCTCCAATATAGTTTATAAATTTAGTGCTTTCTGGATACGGATATCATTTCCGATAATTTGCTTAAAGTCATAGTATCCTGTAAATCTGGAAAAGATTCTTTCGCTGTAACGTTCCCGCAGGTCAGAAAAAGAAAGGTTGGTCGAGATAACCGTAGATTTCTGTTTGTGATGCCTTTCTTCTATAAAATAGTATAACTGCGATATGGTAAACGAGTTGGAAAGCTCTGTCCCAAGGTCGTCAATAATCAATAGGTCACTATTTAGCATATAGGATATCTTTTCATTTGCTGCATAGGATTCCTCCCTTTGAAACTTATTTTTTTCTAACATATCAAAAAGCTGCAAGGAAGTCAAGTAGACAACGGTATGGGATGTGTCTAAAAGTTCTTTTGCAATGCAATGTGTGATAAAAGTTTTCCCTACGCCGGTAGGGCCATACAAAAGCAGGTTTTCATAAGCAGTATCAAAATATTTGATAAAGTCGGTACAGGCTTCCCGGATGCGGCGGATATTTTCCCTGGGCGTAATGGACAGATTTTTATGGATGGTGGTATCATCGTAAAGTTCTTCGCGAAAAGTATCGAAATTTTCGCATTCCAGGGCGTCTGCCAGATTGGAATTTTCATAAAGCGCCTGTAGTTTTGCCTGGTTGAAGCAATGGCAGGGGGCGTTATTAGTAAATCCAGTATCTTTGCAGTCTGCACAATCATATATTGGGTTAAGGTAGTCTGCCGGATAGTGGTTTTCTTTTAAAATTGCCGCTTTTCTGGCGAGCAGGGCGTCCTTTGCCTGCAGATAGGAAGCTCTTTTTTCGGCGGCCTGCTCTGGTGTGAGTACTTCGCTGACTGCCTGTTTCATGGAAAGCTCTATGATTTTGTCATGGATTTCTTTTAATTCCGGATATTTCTGATACAGTATATCATAGCGCTTGTTTAAAAGACGCTGGTTTTTCATGCGCCTTTGGTCATATTGGAAAATAATATCACGGTATTGTGTATTTGAAATCCCCATTGTTTTCTCCTTTACAAACACGTTCTAACGGGTGAGAAGCTTTTTTTCCAGTTCGTCAATTTCGGCTTTAGAGGTATCCCTTTGCTGGAATGACTGGAATTGTGTCTTTTTTTGCATGGTATTCTTGCCGGATGTGCTTGTATCGTTCTGGTTCCGGGACGCAGCTTTTCTTTGCTGGTGCCGTTCATCACAAGCCTGTATATCTTGCAGGGTATGTACATTTTCTTTATGCCAGTTGCTTAGGATTCCGTCAATATATTTGAAATCTGCTTTCTGGATTGCAAGCATCGTCCGGTTGCAGGCTTCCAGAATGACAGCAAGATCCATATGCCAGACGTTTTGCCAGCGTGCGGCATATTCGCATTCTATTTTTGCCAGCGGCCGGCCAAGGGCAAGGGTTTTTGCGATTGCACTATGGGCAGTGCTGTATAAGGCGGACTGCCGCTGTGCCTGCTCTGGAGTGGTAATATTTTGCTCTGCCCAGGAGAGCGCAACAGCCTGTACATATTTAACATTCGTTTTATCCAGGGAACAGCAGTATTCATATAAATGAAGCAGCAGTTCCTTAGAAAAGTGAAGCGTATCAAAAAGATAGGTTAAAAGCTGGACTTCTGTAGTTTTTAAGGTGCGTTTCAGATAATTTTCAACAATCAGGCAAATCCAGGAGAAATCCTCATTTTTGGAAAGACGGAGCACCTGTTCTTCGGTTACTGATATTTCCTGGACAGAGGAAGCAGTAGCAGCGGTTTCAGCCTCATCTTCATTAGCAGAGGTTTCTGCTGCAGAAGTATTTGTGTTAGAAGCGTCTTGTGTTTTTTGTCCTGCGGATGGTGTTTTTTCTTCTGGCAGGCTTTCTTTTTCCGGCATATATTCTCTGTCAGACTGGTAAGAGATGCTTTCTTTTCCCGGGCTGTTTTCTGGGACAGTCTGTGCATCAGGATTGCAGAGTTCTACATGGGTTATCTGGTTTGTACTGTTGTCTTTTTGTAAAACCATAAGCCCTTTTTTTCCCCAATAGTGAAGTGCGCGGATAATATCTTTTTCCGTATTTTCCATCATGTCAGCAAGTGATGCGACAGAAAGCCTTTTTTCACCGGACTGGATGCACATAGACAGATACAGATAAACTTTTACATAGCTGCCGTTGGCATCTGGCATATAGTTCTGGATAAATGAATTGTAAATAGATGTGGTAAGTGGGGTTTGGTCTGAACATAATAGTATCTGTTCCATCCTGCTGCCTCCTTCTTTGATATGGGATGGCCTGGAAAGCAGAGGATACCAAAATTCTGGCTATAAGGTATGGATCTGGTGAAATCCCAGGCGCATTTTAAGAGTTATTGTATTGTATCATAGTTTGTGAAGCTTGAAAATACCTGCGGGCAGCGGCAGGATTGTTGGTAAAAAAATGTGAATAATGTGGATAATTTTGCCAGAATGTTTAAGGCCCTCATTCAGAAGCTCTTTTATACAAAAAATTATCCACAATTTATTGTTAAGAAATCAGCCAAAAAATTGTGGATAATGTGGATAAATTATTTTTTCAGCAAGTTTTCACCGATATTTACAACATTTCCGGCCCCCATAGTTATCAACAGGTCGCCATCGGTACAATTTTCTAATAAATATTTTTCAGTTTCTTCAAAGCTGGAAAAATAGAGGGCGTCTTTCCCCAGCTTTTGAATTTCCTCCTGCAAGGTGCGGGAGGAAATATCGCCGGGGTCTGTCTCCCGTGCTGCATATATGTCGGTTAATATAATATGCTCTGCGTGGGAAAGGGTTTCGGCAAATTCTTTCAGCAGGGCACGGGTGCGGCTGTAAGTATGTGGCTGAAATACACACCAAAGCTGCTTATGGGGGTATTTTTGTGCTGCCTGCAAGGTGGCGGCAATTTCTGTTGGGTGGTGTGCATAGTCGTCTACTACGGTAACGCCATGAAAGCTGCCTTTTCGTTCAAACCGGCGCTCTGTGCCAGAAAAAGCGGCAAGCCCCTGTTTAATCTGTTCCATCGGGATGCCATAATGAAGGGACAGGGCAATGGCAGACAGGGCATTATAAATGTTATGTACCCCGATAACATTTAGCTGGATGGTTTCTCCTGTTTTTGTGCCATTGTGGAGCAGTTCAAAGGTGCCGCAGCCGTTATCATCATAAGAAATGTCTGCCGCGCTGTATTCTGCGCTTTCATTTAACCCGAATGTGATGGTCCTGCCTTGGAAGCAGTCCGTAATTTCTTTGACTGCAGGGATTTCAGAATTGATTACAAGTACTCCGTCTGCTGGTAGGAGTTTTGCATATTCCTGGAAAGAATGGCGGATGTCATCAATATCTTTAAAGAAGTCCAAATGGTCTGCATCAATATTCAGTATAATTTCTGCAGTCGGAAAGAATTTTAAAAAGCTGTTTGTATATTCGCAGGCTTCTGTAATAAAGTTATCAGAGCGGCCGATTCGGATATTTCCTTTTATGGCGTCAAGGATGCCTCCGACGGATATCGTCGGATCTTTTCCGGCGGTTAAAAAAATATGGGAAAGCATGGAAGTTACGGTAGTTTTGCCATGGGTGCCTGCAATGCCGATTGCATTTTTGTAGTTTTTCATGACCTGCCCTACCATAGCAGCGCGTTCCATCATAGGGATGTTTTTCTTTACTGCTGCGGCAAATTCAGGGTTATCCGGGTGGATTGCCGCAGTGTAGACAATAAAATCAATATCATCTGTAATATTTTCAGCATTTTGTCCATATATTATATGGATACCTAATGAGGCAAGGTGCTGTGTGATTTTGCTTTCCTGGGAGTCGGAGCCTTTTACGGTGAAGCCGTTTTCATGGAAGAGCTGGGCGAAGCCGCTCATACTGATGCCGCCAATTCCCATAAAATAAACGGTGCAAGGCTTGTTTAGGTTAATCTGGTACATGATATCCTCCATCTTGTCTTATATTTTTTAATGTTCGCTGCTTTCATTATAAACAATGGGGGCAAAATTACAATGGGAAATTTGTATTGTACTATTCACGGCCATTTACTTTTTCATGCGATAGACCCTCTGCCTTCGGGATAGGCTGCCGTCATACAGCTTTGTCTATTTTATGAAAAAGATGAATGAAAAGTGCCTGTAATGGAAAACACAATAAGGAATGGGGAACTTAAAATATTTTTTAGGCGATTTGTCTAAAAATTGTAAAAAAATGGAATAAATTTCGTTAAAATTTATTCACATTTTGTATCTTCTATGGTATAATTGAATTACTTTATTTTATTGATAAGGGGTGATAATGTGATTAAAAAAGAGATGATAGCAATGTTGTTAGCTGGAGGACAAGGCTCCAGGCTGGGGGTTCTTACGGCAAACGTGGCTAAGCCAGCGGTTGCATTTGGTGGAAAGTACCGCATTATTGATTTTCCGTTAAGTAATTGTATTAACTCCGGCGTAGACACAGTAGGTGTGCTGACACAGTATCAGCCGCTTCAGTTGAATACGCATATAGGTATTGGCATTCCGTGGGATTTGGACAGGAATGTAGGAGGTGTTTCCATTCTTCCGCCATATGAGAAGAGCGCAAGCAGTGAGTGGTATACCGGTACTGCGAATGCGATTTTTCAGAATATGCGTTATATGGAGCGCTATAATCCTGATTATGTCCTTATTCTGGGCGGCGACCATATTTATAAAATGGATTATGAGGTGATGCTTGATTTCCACAAGGCAAATCATGCAGATGTTACGTTAGCTACGATTCCTGTTCCGATGGAAGAGGCAAGCCGTTTCGGCGTTGTTATCACAGATGACAAGAAACAGATTCAAGAGTTTGAGGAAAAGCCGGAGCATCCGCGCAGCAACCTGGCGTCTATGGGGATTTACATTTTCTCATGGCCGGTATTGCGTGAGGCGCTGCTCAAACTGAAAGACCAGCCGGCATGTGACTTTGGAAAACATATTATTCCATATTGCCATGAAAAAGGCGGACGTATTTTTGCATATGAATTTAATGGCTATTGGAAGGATGTAGGGACGCTTGGCTCCTACTGGGAGTCTAATATGGAATTGATTGATTTGATTCCTGTGTTCAATTTGTATGAAGAATTCTGGAAAATTTACACAAAAACAGACCGTATACCACCACAGTTTATTGCACCAGAGGCAGTTGTCGACAGGGCAATCATTGGGGAAGCAGCAGAAATCCATGGCGAGATACATAATTCCGTCATAGGAAGCGGCGTTACGATTGAGCCTGGGGCGGTTGTCAGGGATTCAATTATCATGAGCTCTACCACAATTGGTGCGGGGACAGTTGTTGATAAGGCGATAATTGCAGAAGATGTTACGATAGGTTCGAACTGTAAATTGGGAGTTGGGGAAGAACTGCCAAATAAGGTGAAACCGGATGTATATGCATTTGGCCTTGTTACAATTGGGGAGCAGAGTGTGATTCCGGATAATGTTGAAATTGGAAAGAACACTGCGATTGCCGGCGAAACGGAGTTGTCTGATTATCCGGGTGGGAAGCTTGCAGGCGGTGAAACATTGATTAAGGTAGGTGACAGATAATGAGAGCGATTGGTATTGTGTTAGCTGGTGGTAACAACAGTAGAATGAGGGAACTTTCCAATAAGAGGGCTACAGCGGCTATGCCTATTGCCGGTGGCTTTCGCAGCATAGACTTTGTGCTTAGTAATATGAGTAATTCGCATATTCAGAAGGTTGCTGTCCTTACGCAGTACAATGCAAAGTCTTTGAATGAGCATTTAAATTCATCAAAATGGTGGGACTTTGGACGTAAGCAGGGTGGTTTATATGTATTTACGCCTACTACGACGCCGGAAAATAGTTACTGGTATCGTGGGACGGCAGATGCAATGGCACAGAACCTGGGATTTTTAAAGAGCAGCCATGAACCATATGTTGTAATTGCATCAGGCGATGGGGTTTATAAGATGGATTACAATAAAGTTTTGGAATATCATATTGCAAAGAAGGCTGATTTTACAATAGTAACGGCTGATATTGAGGAGAGAGATGACCCAAGCCGTTTTGGTATAATCCGTACAGATGGGGATGGACGGGTAACAGAGTTTGAAGAGAAGCCGATTAATGCAAATGGTTTGCAGGTATCAGCAGGAATCTATATTGTAAGGAGAAGGCTGTTAATAGAACTGATTGAAAAATCAGCAGAAGAAGAAAGACATGATTTTGTAAAAGATATTTTAATACGTTATAAAAATATAAAAAGAATCTATGCATTTCCGATTCAGACATATTGGAGAAATATTTCTTCAGTAGATTCATATTTCCGCACAAATATGGATTTCCTGAAAAAAGATGTCCGCGATTATTTCTTTAAGGAATATCCAGATGTTTACTCTAAGGCGGAGGATTTACCGCCGGCAAAATATAATGCAGGTTCCAGTGTAAAGAACAGTCTGGTATCAAGCGGTTGTATTGTTAACGGAGAGGTTCAGGACTCTATCCTGTTTAAGAAAGCGTTTGTTGGCAACAACTGCGTGATTAAGAATTCTATCATTTTAAATGATGTATATATTGGTGATAACACATATATTGAAAATTGTATCGTAGAAAGCAGGGATACAATCCGTGCTAATACCAAATATATCGGTGAAAATGGTGAAATCAAGATTGTTGTTGAAAAGAATGAGCGTTATGCACTGTAAGGGGTGAGAACGTTACAGGCCGCAGAGTAAAAGGTGGTGGTGGGGGATAAAGCCCTATAGGGTAGAGGTAATACAGTATTATGATGAGTTTCTTCCTATATAAGTTATACTTTCCTGTAGGCGGGATAACATAAAACCAAAGGAGGTTATAGCAGTGCAAGTAACAGATGTGAGGATTCGTAAAATCACGAAGGAAGGAAAAATGAAAGCGGTAGTATCGATTACACTGGATGATGAATTTGTCATCCATGATATCAAGGTGATTGAGGGCGAGAAGGGATTGTTTATTGCAATGCCGAGCCGCAGGGCCGGTGATGGAGAATACCGTGATATTGCTCATCCGATTAATTCTGAAACAAGGGAGAAGGTTCAGAATATTATCTTAGAAAAATATTCAGAGGTTCTTGACGAAGAAGAGCCGGCAAATGAGTTACAAAGTGAATGAGGTGTTTTTGATGGCTGCAGGCGTTATCCCTGCAGCCTTTTGATATAGGAGGCATGGGGAATGGGAATTTATCTAAATCCGGATAACAATGGATTTTGGGAGACAGTCCGTTCTGAAATTTATGTGGATAAGACAGGACTGATAATTAATACAAACAAATATCTGAATACAGAACAAAAATATATTTGTGTCAGCAGACCAAGGCGTTTTGGGAAGTCAGTGGCTCTGAAAATGCTTGCTGCTTACTATAGCCGTGGCTGCAGTTCAGAAGATTTATTTAAAGGGCTGAAGATTGAAAAGGATAGATCGTTTCGGGAATATCTGAACCAGTATGATGTGATTTTTCTGAATATGCAGCAATTTTTAATTGAAGCAAAAAGTAATGAAATAACAAAATATCTGGAACAGGAGGTTTTTGATGATATTTGGGAGGAATATGGGGATGTTTTAGAGAAAAAGGAGGTCGGCTTGGCTGCTGCTTTGCGTAAGATTTATGTAAGGGCAAAAAAACAGTTTATTTTCCTGATTGATGAATGGGATTGCGTGATGCGTGAAAGGCAGGAGTCAGAAGCGCTGCAGAAGCAGTACCTTGATTTCTTAAGGAGCCTTTTAAAAGATCAGCCATATGTTGCGCTTGCTTATATGACAGGGATTCTTCCAGTTAAGAAATATGGACAGCATTCTGCGTTGAACATGTTTTGGGAATATTCAATGACTGGCCAGAGCTTTTTTGAAGAATATACTGGTTTTACGGAAGAAGAGGTAAAAAAATTGTGCAGCCGTTTTGATATGGATTTTGGAGAAGCGGGAAGTTGGTATGACGGATATATGCTTAAAAAATTTCATCATGTTTATAATCCCAAGTCAGTTGTGGAGGCAATGCTGCGCCAGGAGTTTTCTAATTATTGGACTTCTACAGAAACATATGATGCATTAAAAGTTTATATTGACATGGATTATGATGGGCTCCGTGCAGACGTTGTGAAGATGCTTGGGGGCCAGAAGGTTAAGATAAATACTCGGAGTTTCCAGAATGATATGTGTAATTTCTGTACAAAAGATGATGTGCTGACGCTTTTGGTGCATTTGGGCTATCTTGGATATGATTCTGTCAGGGAAGAGGCGTTTATCCCTAATAGGGAGATTATCAGGGAATTTGAGAATGCAATAAGCGTTGGCGGCTGGGCGGAGGTTATGCGTGTTTTAAAAGCGTCAGAGCGGCTCCTGGAAGATACTTTGCTGTGTGACGGAGAACGTGTGGCAGAAGGACTTGACAAGGCGCATATGGAGGTAGCATCTATTTTGTCTTATAATGATGAAAACTCCCTGGGGTGTGCGATTGGGCTTGCATACTATAGCGCCAGAAAGGATTACAGGCTTATCAGGGAGTTTCCGACAGGGCGGGGGTTTGCTGATATTGTGTTCCTGCCGCTTCCCCATACAGCGAAGCCGGCGCTTGTGGTAGAATTGAAGTATGATAAGAAAGTAAGTGCGGCAATACAGCAGATAAAGGACAGGCATTATACACAGGCGTTGGAAGGCTATACAGGGGAAATCCTGCTTGTAGGGATTAATTATGATAAATCAGAGGAAAATAAACCGCATAGCTGTGTGATAGAGAGGGCAGAAAAACCGATAAAATAGTAACCGGGATGATACTATTGGCCGTGAATAGTATCGCCCAAATAGATGAATATATGTAACAGTTCAGTCTTCCATAAAATGCGAGGATTTTTGACATTTCTTTTGTCAAAAATATGAGTTTTACGGTGCCATTTTGCACGTTTTTGGTGCAAAATGTGTACATCAACAGTGCTGAAAGCACTGCTGTGTAACTATGAAGCCGTAAGGCTGAATAGTTACGAATATATAAAAAATGTCAAAAAAACCCTTGCAAATAAAGGGAAAGTATAGTAAGATATGATTTGCTGTGACATTGATAGCGTTGAAGCGTGAGGTTGCTGCAATCTGGGAACGGGCTGCAGGTTTTCCGTGGAGCGAATGTCAAGTTAGGAAACTGGCGACAAGTCACTGTACAATTTCATATTCTGCTGATGCGCAGAAAAGAGGGAAGCCTGCTGATTATGTAAACCTGAGCAGGACACGCCCGGTTAAGTGTACAGTCACCACTTGTTCCGCTGTAATGAACAGGCATAGGGGAAACCCATAGATCAGTAATGCCTGCAAAAGTGCGAAAAGGAGGCGGCTTTTTTTATGGCAACAAATGTAATGAGGATTACCCTCAAAGCGTATGACCACAATCAGGTTGATCACGCTGCTGGGAAGATTATTGAGACAGTGAAGAAAACAGGTGCTAAGGTTAGCGGTCCTGTACCTCTTCCAACAAAGAAGGAAGTAGTAACGATTCTCCGTGCTGTCCATAAGTACAAAGATTCCAGGGAGCAGTTTGAGCAGAGGACTCATAAGAGATTGATTGATGTGATTGCCCCGACACAGAAGACCATTGAAGCATTGACAAAAATGGAAATGCCATCTGGTGTTGCTGTTGTTTTAAAGATGAAGGAGAAATAATTATAAGGAAAGTCTTAGGGTTTATATAGATGCTGCTTTTTACAGGCAGACCGAGTTTTTGGTTTACGGACTTGCACATTATAGACCATCTAGGATGATTTCATGGTTCAGAGCCATCAAATGCCTATGGGCGGAAAGAGGCAAAACGGGATAATGAAATCCGCTGTAGATTAACAGGAGGTGCATTTAGTATGAAGAAGGCTATTTTAGCTACGAAGGTTGGTATGACACAAATCTTCAATGAGAATGGAGTTTTAACTCCGGTTACTGTGCTTCAGGCTGGTCCTTGTTATGTTACACAGGTAAAAACCGTTGACAATGACGGCTACAGTGCAGTACAGGTTGGCTTTGTTGATAAGAAGGATAAAGTAATCAGCAGGGATGCAACCGGAAAGAAAGAAGTAAAAAGGATTCATGGTGTAAACAAGCCATTACAGGGGCATTTTGCTAAGGCAGGTGTTACTGGTAAAAGATATCTGAAAGAATTTAAATTTGAGAACGCTGAGGAATATACGCTTGGACAGGAAATCAAGGCTGATATCTTTGAAGCTGGCGATAAGATTGACGTCAGTGGCACAACAAAGGGAAAAGGCTTCCAGGGTGCAATTAAGAGACACGGTCTTCACAGAGGGCCTATGGGACATGGTTCCAAGTTCCACAGACATGCAGGTTCTAATGGGGCATGTTCTGACCCAAGCCGTGTATTTAAGGGCAAGAAGATGCCTGGGCATATGGGTTCTGTAAAAGTAACAATCCAGAATCTTGAGGTAGTAAGGGTTGATGCAGAGCAGAATTTAATCCTTGTAAAGGGCGCTGTGCCAGGACCAAAGAAAGCTTGCGTTATGCTAAAGGAAAGCGTAAAGGTTCATAAATAATTCTTTTGGAAAGGAGGAACACACAGATGGCTAACGTATCTGTTTATAATATGGAAGGCAGCGAAGTTGGTAAGATGGACTTAAATGATGATGTTTTCGCTGCTAAGGTAAACGAGCATTTAATGCATATGGCTGTTGTATTACAGCTTGCAAATAAGCGTCAGGGGACTCAGAGCGCAAAGACACGTTCTGAAGTACGCGGCGGCGGCAAGAAGCCTTGGAGGCAGAAAGGGACCGGCCATGCAAGGCAGGGTTCTATCAGGGCGCCACAGTGGACAGGCGGCGGGGTAGTATTTGCTCCAAAGCCAAGAGATTATTCTTTTAAGATGAACCGTAAGGAAAAGGCGGCTGCTATCCGTTCTGCGTTGACTTCCAGGGTGGATGAGAATAAGTTCCTTGTTATGGATTCCCTGAAATTTGATGAGATTAAGACAAAGAAAATGGTAGGCGTCCTGGATGCATTAAAGGTGAAAAAGGCGCTGGTTGTACTGGACGGTGAAGATAATGCGAATGTAGAGCTTTCTGCAAGGAACATTAAGGGCGTTCGTGTTGTACCATTTAATTCGATTAATGTATATGATATTTTGAAATATGAGACAGTTGTTATTACAAAGAACGCTGTGTCTAAAATTGAGGAGGTGTACGCATAAATGGCAGATTTAAAGTATTATGATATCATCCTGAAGCCGATTATCACAGAGAAATCTATGCTGGCAATGGAAGAAAAGAAGTACACATTTTCTGTACACCCGGATGCAACGAAGTCCCAGGTAAAAGATGCCGTAGAAAAACTGTTTGAAGGGACAAAGGTTGCAAAAGTCAACACAATGAACCTGGAGGGGAAGACCCGCCGCCGTGGCAGGACATTTGGAAAAACTGCCAAGAGGAAAAAGGCAATCGTTCAGTTGACGGAGGATTCTAAAGAGATTGAGATTTTTGAAGGTCTGTAAGATACGGTCTGACAATTAACAGTTTTGGTGAGACAATCTCTTCAGAGATTGAAATATTTGAGGGCCTGTAGGATATAGGCAATAAATTAATGGGTTTGACGAAACAATCTCTTCAGAGATTGAAATTTTTGAAGGTCTGTAAGATACGGTCTGACAATTAACAGTTTTGGTGAGACAATCTCTTCAGATATTGAGATTTTTGAAGGGCTGTAGGATACAAAGCAATTTCTTTAGAACAGGCGTGGAAAATTTAAGTTACTTTTTGCTGTGCCGGCTGTAGGGCAGGCGGTAACGAACTATCACGCGAATCATTAATTATAATGATAGAGTATTGAAAGGAGAATATGTCATGGGAATTAAAACATTTAACCCATATACACCTTCCAGAAGACACATGACAGTGACTGACAAAGCAGAGATCACGGCGACAAAGCCTGAAAAGTCATTAACAGTGTCATTAAAGAAGAATGCCGGACGTAATGCGCAGGGTAAGATTACAGTAAGGCATCGCGGCGGTGGATGCAGAAGAAAATACAGGATTATTGATTTTAAAAGAAATAAAGATGGCGTGGAAGGAACTGTTAAAACAATTGAGTACGACCCAAACAGGACAGCTAATATTGCATTAATTGCATATGCTGACGGGGAAAAGAGATATATCCTTGCACCGAACGGCTTAAAAGTTGGCCAGAAGATTATGAATGGCCCAACGGCCGAAATTGAGGTCGGAAATTGCCTTCCGCTTGAAAATATCCCGGTTGGTACACAGATTCACAATATTGAGCTTTATCCTGGAAAAGGCGGGCAGCTTGTCCGTGCAGCAGGGAATAGTGCACAGCTTATGGCAAAGGAAGGGAAGTATGCAACGCTCAGGCTTCCATCCGGCGAAATGAGAATGGTGCCGATTATCTGCCGTGCTACAATTGGTACTGTCGGCAATGGCGAACATGCCCTTGTAAATATCGGTAAGGCAGGGCGTAAGCGCAATATGGGTATCAGGCCTACTGTCCGCGGTTCTGTTATGAACCCGAATGACCATCCACATGGTGGTGGTGAAGGAAAAGCAGGTATCGGCCGTCCGGGTCCATGTACTCCTTGGGGTAAACCTGCTCTTGGCTTGAAGACACGTAAGAAGAACAAGCAGTCAAATAAGATGATTGTAAGAAGAAGAGATGGTAAAGCGTTGAATACAAAATAATTTCTTATGAGATTTTTTGGCAACGCTTCAGCGTTGAACACAAAATAATTTCTTATGAGATTTTTTAACAACGCTTCAGCGTTGAATACGAAATAATTTCTTCGGAGAGTGATTAGCAACGCTTCAGCGTTGAATACAAAGTAGGTTAGCAGCCGGGGATACCCGGCAGAATGGAGGATACAATGGCACGTTCATTAAAAAAGGGGCCTTTTGCGGATGCAAGCCTTCTGAAAAAGGTTGATGCAGCAGTAGCATCCGGCGACAAACAGGTTATTAAGACATGGTCACGTCGTTCCACTATTTTTCCATCATTTGTTGGACTGACATTTGCAGTGCATGATGGAAGGAAACATGTACCTGTATATGTTACAGAGGATATGGTAGGGCACAAGCTTGGTGAGTTTGTGGCTACCAGGACTTACAGGGGCCATGGAAAAGACGAGAAAAAGGGAAGAAGATAGATTGAAAAATCATTCTAAGGCTGCACAAAACGCATCCTAAGAATGATTACGGTTTCAATCATGGAAAAACGCAAAGGCAGCGTTTTTCATCACTATTTGAGCCGCAAAGAGCGCGACATGGTGATTAGTATGATAAGATGAAAAGAATTTTTAAGCCGATAAAAAACATCGGCAAAGAAATCCTGCGGTTTCATCTTAAAAAATGCAAAACCAGCATTTTTCATGAATTGTTTGTGCCAGCCAAGTTGGCACAGAGTATAAATATATCACTTTTTTGAAAGGAGGCTTCGGCAATGGCAAAGGGACATAGATCTCAGATCAAGCGGGAGAGAAATGAAAACCAGAGAGACACCAGACCTTCTGCAAAGTTATCTTATGCAAGGGTTTCTGTTCAGAAGGCTTGTTATGTGTTAGATGCCATCAGAGGCAAGGACGTAGAAACAGCAATTGGTATTTTATCATATAACCCAAGATATGCTTCCAGCATTATTTTGAAATTACTGCAGTCTGCAGTTGCAAATGCAGAGAACAACAATGGTATGAATCCAGATGATTTATATATTGAAGAGTGCTTTGCAAATAAGGGACCGACAATGAAGAGAATCAGGCCAAGGGCACAGGGCAGGGCTTATCGTATTGAGAAGAGGATGAGCCATATTACAATCATTCTGAATGAGCGTTAGTCGTTTGGTTGGTCTATGAAAGGAGATTAAGATGGGACAAAAAGTTAATCCTCATGGTTTAAGGGTCGGCATTATCAGTGACTGGGATTCAAATTGGTATGCAGAAGATAAATTTGCAGACTTTCTTGTAGAAGATTACAAAATCAGGGAATTCGTTAAGAAGAAATTATACAGCGCTGGTATTTCAAAGATTGAAATTGAAAGGCCTGCCGACAAAGTTAGAGTAATTATTCATACAGCAAAGCCTGGCTTTGTAATTGGTAAGGGCGGAGCTGAAATTGAGAATTTAAAGAAAGAGCTCTTAAAGGTGCTTGACAGAAAAGTTGCCCTTGATATCAAGATTATGGATATCAAGAACCCAGACAGGCATGCACAGCTTGTAGCAGAAAACATTGCCCAGCAGTTAGAAAACCGTATTTCTTTCCGCCGTGCTATGAAGTCTGCCATGAGCAGGACATTAAAGACTGGCGCTAAGGGAATTAAGGCAGCATGTTCCGGCCGTCTCGGTGGTGCAGATATGGCCCGTACAGAGTTTTACAGCGAGGGCACAATCCCTCTGCAGACGCTGCGTGCTGATATTGATTATGGTTTCGCAGAAGCTGATACAACTTATGGTAAAATTGGCGTAAAGGTATGGGTATATAACGGCGAGGTACTTCCAGCCAAGAAGAATGACAAAAAGGAAGGGAGCGATAAATAATGTTAATGCCGAAGAGAGTAAAACATCGTAAGCAGTTCCGTGGTAGAATGACAGGAAAAGCGCTCAGGGGAAATAAAATCACTTATGGTGAATATGGTATTGTAGCTTTAGAGCCGGCATGGATTAAGTCGAACCAGATTGAGGCAGCCCGTATTGCCATGACACGTCATATCAAGCGTGGTGGTAAAGTCTGGATTAAAATCTTCCCGGATAAGCCGGTAACAAAGACTCCTGCTGAAACCCGAATGGGTAAAGGTAAAGGTGCTTTGGAGTACTGGGTAGCAGTTGTTAAGCCTGGTCGTGTTATGTTCGAGATTGCTGGCGTTTCAGAAGAGGTTGCCAGGGAAGCACTGCGTCTTGCAACACACAAGTTGCCGATTAAGTGTAAAGTCGTATCTCGTGCAGACTTAGAAGGAGGTGCGGGCAGTGAAGAGTAAGCAGTTTATGGAAGAGTTAAGAGGGAAATCCGTTGCAGAGTTAAATGAGGATTTAGTTGCAGCAAAGAAGGAGCTTTTCAATTTGAGATTCCAGAACGCAACAAACCAGTTGGACAATACAAGCAGAATCAAAGAAGTTAAGAAAAATATTGCAAGGATTCAGACAGTGCTCGCGTCAGCACAGAACTAATTGATTCAGGTCCGCTTCGGGACAACACGGAAAGGAGGACACGGACGTGGAGAGAAATCTTAGGAAGACCCGTGTAGGTAAAGTTGTTAGTGACAAGATGGATAAGACAATCGTTGTTGCAGTAGTAGATAACGTGAAACATCCACTTTATGGGAAAATCATCAAGAGAACTTATAAGTTAAAGGCTCATGATGAAGAGAATACATGCAAGATTGGTGACAGAGTAAGAGTTATGGAGACAAGGCCATTATCGAAAGATAAGAGATGGAGGCTTGTAGAGGTAATCGAAAGAGCAAGATAGTTATTATTTTTGCGGAATATGGAGGTAATCATGGTACAGCAGGAATCTAGACTTAAAGTAGCTGATAATACAGGTGCTAAAGAACTTCTTTGTATCAGAGTTATGGGCGGTTCAACAAGAAGGTATGCTAATATCGGCGACATTATTGTTGCTTCTGTCAAAGATGCAACGCCAGGCGGTGTTGTAAAGAAGGGTGATGTTGTAAAGGCTGTCGTTGTGCGTACGGTAAATAAAACCCGCCGCCCGGATGGTTCATATATCAGGTTTGATGAAAATGCAGCAGTTATTATCCGTGAAGACAAGACGCCAAGAGGAACCCGTATCTTTGGGCCTGTTGCGAGGGAATTAAGGGACAAACATTTTATGAAAATCGTTTCGTTAGCACCAGAAGTATTATAAGGAGGTGTCATTGTGGCAACCAGCAAGATTAAAAAGGGCGATATGGTAAAGGTTATCGCAGGTAAAGATAAAGGTAGGGAAGGCAAAGTAACATCCGTAGTAAAGGGCGGCAAGCTCATTATCGAGGGGATTAACCAGGTTACAAAGCATGCAAAGCCAAGCCAGGCAAACCCGCAGGGCGGGATTGTGCAGCAGTCTGCTCCTATCGACGCGTCTAACGTTATGTACGTTAGCAAAGGAAAAGTTTCCCGTGTTGGATTTAAGATAGAAGGCGGAAAGAAAGTTCGTTATGCAAAAGCAACTGGTGAAGTGATTGACTAATTTCGGAAAGGAGGAATAATACGTTGACTCGTTTAAAAGAAACTTATCAGAATGATATCGTTGGCGCTATGATGAAAAAGTTTGGATATAAGAACGTTATGCAGGTGCCTAAGCTTGAAAAGATTGTTGTCAATATGGGTATTGGCGAGGCAAAAGAAAATTCTAAGATTCTTGATGCAGCTATGGCGGAGCTGGAAATTATTACAGGCCAGAAAGCTGTACCAACGAAAGCGAAGCATTCTATTGCAAACTTCAAGCTCAGAGAGGGGATGCCGATTGGCTGTAAGGTAACTTTGAGGGGGGAAAGGATGTATGAATTCCTGGACCGTCTTGTAAATCTTGCATTACCTCGCGTACGTGACTTTAGAGGCGTCAACCCAAACGCATTTGACGGAAGAGGCAATTATGCACTTGGTATCAGGGAGCAGTTAATATTCCCTGAAATTGAATATGACAAAGTAGATAAAATCAGGGGGATGGATATTATTGTAGTTACAACTGCAAAAACTGATGAAGAGGCTCGTGAATTATTGGCACAGTTCGGTATGCCTTTTAAGAAATAAGGAGGGAATTTCATGGCTAAGACTTCTATGAAAGTAAAGCAGCAGCGGAAAGCTAAATTTTCTACAAGGGAATACAGCCGCTGCAGAATTTGTGGTCGTCCACATGCTTATTTAAGAAAATACGGAATATGCAGAATCTGCTTCCGTGAGTTAGCTTATAAAGGACAGATTCCAGGTGTGAAGAAAGCAAGCTGGTAAGGAGGTAAAACTAAGATGATGACGAGCGATCCTATTGCAGATATGCTTACAAGAATCCGTAATGCGAATACTGCAAAGCATGATACGGTAGATGTACCCAGCTCAAAGATGAAGGTTTCGATTGCAGAAATCCTTTTAAAAGAAGGGTACATCAGGAAATTCGATATGATTGACGTTGATGGTATCAAGATGATTCATATTACATTAAAATACGGCGCAGATAAGAATGACAAAATTATTACAGGTTTAAAGAGAATCTCTAAGCCAGGACTGCGCGTTTATGCTGGAAAAGATGAGCTTCCACGGGTTCTTGGGGGCCTGGGTATTGCCATTGTTTCGACAAACAAAGGTGTTATGACAGATAAGGAAGCAAGAAAAGAAAATGTTGGCGGCGAGGTACTTGCATTTGTATGGTAATCCTGTACAAATGCATCCTATGCCATTGTTCGGAATCCGGTAAATAGATTACCAGAATATGGAGGTGCACGGCATGTCACGAATTGGAAGAATGCCTATCGCGGTACCAGCAGGGGTAACTGTTGATATTGCAGAAAATAATAAAGTGACTGTAAAAGGACCAAAGGGGACTCTGGAGAGAGTGCTTCCTGCGGAAATGGAAATCAAGAGGGAGGGAGAGGAAATTATTGTTTCCCGTCCAAATGATTTAAAGAAGATGAAATCTTTACATGGTCTGACAAGAACCCTCATCAATAACATGGTGGTTGGCGTTACAGATGGTTATGCGAAAGAGCTTGAGGTAAACGGCGTTGGTTACAGAGCTCAGAAGAAGGGGAAGACTCTGGTGCTTTCTCTTGGATATTCCCATCCAGTAGAGATGGAAGACCCGGATGATCTTGAAGTAATTGTGGAAGGGCAGAACAAGATTATCGTTAAGGGGATTGATAAAGAAAAAGTTGGCCAATACGCTGCTGAAATCAGAGAAAAAAGGTCTCCTGAACCATATAAGGGCAAGGGTATCAAGTATGCTGATGAAGTTATTAGACGTAAAGTTGGTAAGACAGGTAAAAAATAATTAAAGGAGTGAAAATACGATGATTAAAAAACAGTCAAGGGTAGAAGTTCGTGTGAAAAAACACATGAAAGTTCGTAATCGTCTTTCCGGAACAGCCGAGAGACCGCGTTTAGCTGTATTTAGAAGTAATAATCATATGTACGCTCAGATTATTGATGACACGGTTGGTAATACTTTAGTTTCAGCATCCACCCTCCAGGAGGAGGTCAATGCAGGCTTAGCAAAAACAAACAATGTTGAGGCAGCTTCAAAAGTTGGCGAAGTGATTGCAAAGAGGGCATTGGAGAAAGGTATTAAGAGCGTTGTCTTTGATCGCGGCGGTTTCATATATCAGGGGAAAGTAAAAGCTTTGGCGGAAGCAGCAAGGGAAGCAGGTTTGGAGTTCTAAAGGACTCACAGATATTATCGGAACTGTTTTGTGGGCCGGTAATCAATTATTATAGGAGGAAAACAACTCATGAAACGTACAATTATTGATGCCAGCAATTTAGAGCTGGAAGATAATGTAGTAACGATTAAGCGTGTTACCAAGGTTGTTAAAGGCGGGCGCAATATGAGATTTACTGCATTAGTAGTAGTTGGCGATAAAAACGGGCATGTGGGCGTAGGGCTTGGTAAAGCTACTGAGATTCCAGAAGCAATCCGTAAGGGAAAAGAAGAAGCTACAAAGAAGCTGGTAGAGGTTCCTAGGGATGACAATGGCAGCGTACCACATGATTTTACAGGAAAATTTGGCAGCGCCTCTGTATTAATCAAGAAGGCTCCGGAAGGTACAGGAATTATTGCTGGAGGTCCTGTCCGTTCTGTACTTGAGCTTGCAGGATATAAAAATATCCGTACAAAATCACTTGGCTCAAACAATAAGCAGAATGTTGTGCTTGCAGCAATTGAAGGCCTTAAAAATCTGAAGACACCGGAAGAAGTGGCAAAGGCCCGCGGAATTTCTTTAGAAGAGCTTTTAAGCTAAGGAAGAGAGGTTTAATTATGGCAGATAAGTTAAAAATTACTTTAGTAAAGTCCACAATTGGTGCCATTCCGAAACACCGCAAAACAGTTGAGGCGTTAGGCCTGAAAAAGATTGGTAAATCAGTTGAATTGCCGAACAATGATGCTGTAAAAGGTATGGTGTGGCATGTAAGACATCTTGTAAAGGTTGAGGAAATCTAGGATTGGAGGTGAAACAATGAATTTATCAACGTTACGTCCTGCAAAGGGCTCAAAACAGAGCAATAATTTCAGGAGGGGCCGTGGACATGGTTCAGGAAATGGCAAGACAGCAGGTAAGGGACATAAAGGCCAGAAGGCACGTTCCGGCGCACCACGTCCAGGTTTTGAAGGTGGACAGTTACCACTTTATATGCGTCTTCCAAAGAGAGGGTTTACAAATATCAACTCTAAGGAGATTGTTGCAATTAATGTAGACAGGCTGGAAAAGTTTAATGATGGCGATGTTGTAACAGTTGAGGCACTTATGGACAAAGGAATCATCAGAAATCCGAAGGACGGAGTTAAGATACTCGGAAATGGAGAATTAACCAAAAAGCTTACGGTTCAGGTCGATGCATTCAGCAAGAGTGCAGCGGAAAAGATTGAAGCTCTTGGTGGAAAAGCTGAGGTGATCTGATAATGTTTGAAACTGTGCGCAATGCATTTAAGATAAAGGATCTTAGAAAAAAGATTGTATATACTTTTTTTGTGCTGATTATTGTCCGTATCGGCTGTCAGCTTCCGGTACCTGGCGTAGATGCAACAGTCATTTCAGAGTGGTTTGCGCAGAATAATTCACTTGACTTTTTTAACCAGCTGACAGGTGGTTCATTCTCGCAGATGTCAATCTTTGCATTGAATATTACACCTTATATCACAGCTTCCATTATTTTGCAGCTTTTAACAATTGCGATTCCGCGCCTGGAAGAACTTCATAAAGACGGCGAGGAAGGAAGAAAGAAAATTGCAGAGTATACGAGATATGTATCTATTGTCCTGGCAGTAGTAGAAAGTACTGCGATGGCAATTGGGTTCGGCAATGCAGGGTATTTGACAGAGGGCGTATCGTTTACTTCTATATCTGTAATTGTTGTGTCATTAACAGCAGGTTCTGCATTTTTGATGTGGCTGGGTGAACAGGTTACCGAGAAAGGTGTTGGAAATGGTATTTCCATCATCCTTCTTTATAACATTGTTTCCCGTATGCCGGAAGATATGATTGGCCTGTATGAGAAGTTTGTATCAGGCGCATCGAATGTTACAAATGGTTTGCTGGCAGCGATTATTATTCTTGCTGTTATTATTGGAATGGTGGTATTTATCATTATCCTGTCTGATGGTGAGAGAAGGATTAATGTACAGTATTCCAAAAAGACGCAGGGCAGGAAGCTTGTTGGGGGACAGTCCTCCCATATTCCGCTGAAGGTAAATACTGCAGGTGTAATCCCTGTTATTTTTGCTGGTTCCCTGTTCCAGATGCCAATTGTAATTGCAGGTTTTGCGGGCGTGCAGCCTGCTTCTGGAGCCGGTGCTTCTATTGGCCAGAAGATTTTAAAGGTGTTAAACCAAAATTCATGGTGTAATTTTGACAGTTTTGGTGAGTTTAAGTATACGCTTGGATTATTGATTTATGTAGTTCTCTTAATTTTCTTCGCATATTTCTACACATCCATTACGTTTAACCCGCAGGAAATTTCCATGAATATGAAAAAGCAGGGTGGTTTTATCCCGGGGATACGTCCAGGTAAGCCAACGATTGATTACCTGACAAAGGTATTGAACAGCATCGTATTTATTGGCGCGCTTGGCCTGGTAGTTGTTGCGGTTGTCCCAATCTTTTTCTCAGGGGCATTCGGGGCAGACGTTTCCTTTAGCGGCACATCTATGATTATTATTGTAGGTGTTGTTCTGGAAACATTAAAGCAGATTGAATCACAGATGCTGATTCGTCATTATAAAGGATTTATCAGTGATTAAGGGGATGCAGCCTTAATGCTGGTATAATATAGAAAGCAGGTAGTTGTTTGTAGGCTGTGCTATATAATTAGCAGCTTATGGGCAATATCTGCTTTTTTATGCGATAGGAAACTTCGGCGGTTTGAGTGTGAAGAACGCTGGTTTTGCGTTCTTCTTAGGTGCGACTATAGCTTTGCCTGGCGAGGTATTTTCGAGCCTGGCAAAACTTCGCACCTTTTTTATTCCCGCGAAGGCAAAGTGAGGATGTGCAAGCAAGCTTGCATCATCCGAGCGCGCCCGCGAGGGTCAAATACCCCGCCCCTCTGGGGCGAAGCTTGCCAAGGAACCGAAGGTTCCTTTAGGGAAACTAGGTCATGCCCCGTTGCTCTGCAGCGGGGTATTTGACTTGGTTGGAAATATAGTTCTGGCGGTGTTTTTTTATAACTTTCAAAGCTTTATATGGAGGTATAATATATGCGCAGATGGTCGAAAATACGGGATAAATTAGAAAATGAATATCTTGCATATTCTTTAAGGGGACACATTCAATACTTTGCTACATCATATACAAAATATCATGATCATGAAGGCAGGGCGGCAATTCTGCTGGATGGAAAGGAAATTATATCCGGAAGCTATTGTGAACAGTGGAGTAAAGCCAATCTCCTGCCAAAAGATGAAACTCTTGAAACCAGATTAAAGAATGAATTTCCTTTTATGGATAATACTGCTGTTAAGTATGGGCAGTTTGACCAAAGGTGCTTTTATGAGGCGTTTCATGAGTTTGATAACCAGAGCATAGAACAAAGCCTGGCAAGTGAAAATATGCTGGTCCGCATATTAGCAGTATTGGATAAAAGAGTTGGAAAAAGGAGATTAGAAAAAATGAAGGGTTCTGTTTTAGAAGAACCGGAAATGTTTCAGTTTATTTATGGTATTCGTTGCAGATTTGAGAGACAGGCAGGTTTATAAACACGTTATTAGCTGCTCTGTGATTTTGGAAGGGGGAATTTTTATGTGTACAGCAGCGACATATTTAACAAGAGATTTTTATTTTGGCCGTACATTAGATTATGAGTTTTCGTATGGGGAAGAGGTTGTTATTGTTCCGCGCAATTTTATCCTGCATTTCCGGGAAATGGATAAGATAGAAAAACATTACGCCATGGTTGGCATGGCGCATATGGAGGAAAAAACGCCGCTTTTTTATGAAGCCGTGAATGAAAAAGGGCTGGGGATGGCAGGCCTCAATTTTGTGGGGAACGCTGCTTATCAAAAAAGCATGGAAGGAAAAGAGAATGTGGCAACATTTGAATTTATCCCATGGGTTCTGGGGCAGTGTGCAACTGTTAAGGAAGCCAGGGGGTTGGTTGAAAAGGTAAACTTAACAGATACGCCGTTTAGCCGGGAACTTCCTGTTGCACAGCTTCATTGGATCATTGCCGGAAGGGATGGCTGCATTATAGTAGAATCGGTAGAAGAAGGGATTAAAGTATATGACAACCCTGTTGGCGTATTAGCCAATAACCCGGCTTTTCCAGAGCAGATGTTCCAGTTAAATAACTATATGCATCTGTCCCCGAAAGAGCCGCGGAACCATTTTTCTGACAAATTGGAATTACAGAGATATAGCCGCGGCATGGGTGCGTTGGGGCTTCCGGGAGATCTTTCTTCTGCATCCCGCTTTGTAAGGGCGGCTTTTGTCAGGATGAATGCTGTTTCTGGGGATTCTGAGGAAGAAAGCGTCAGCCAGTTTTTCCATATCCTTGGTTCTGTGGAACAGCAGCGTGGGTGCTGCGAGGTAGGGGATGGGAAATATGAAATAACGATTTATACTTCCTGCTGTAATGTAGATCAGGGGATTTATTATTATACGACCTATGGGAACCATCAGATTACGGCGGTTGATATGCATAAAGAGGAATTGGACGGCAGCATTCTGGTGCAGTATCCATTGGTTCGGGAGCAGCAGATTTATTATCAAAATGGGAAATGATGGTGTTATAATTTTTGAAAAAGGAATGACTGCCTACAAGGACTTGATTAACAATAAGAATAGCAAAGCCACCCTGAATTGGCAAAGTATCAGGGTGGCTTTTGCTATGTATGGCGGAATTCATTTTGATGCAAGAAAAAGCAGGCTTTATTTATCTAATAAATAGAGGGGCAACATGGGAGGGGCAATATAATGATGCGAGGAGGTGAAAGCATTGTGGCTGGTGAAACGGGCACAAAAGGGGGATGCAGATGCATTTGTGAAATTAATTGAGCAAAATAAGACCGCCATGTTTAAGACAGCAAAAAGTTATCTGAAAAATGATGAGGATGTGGCAGATGCGATGTCAGAAACGGTTTTGCGGGCATTTGAAAACATTGGAAGCCTGCATCATCCAGAGTTTTTTAAAACGTGGCTGATTCGCATATTGATTAATCAGTGTAAAGCAATTTTACTGAAGCAGAAAAGATATGTTTTGACAGAAGAGGTGGATGAGGGGGAATTGGAAGAAAATTCTTTCTCAGATGTGTATTTCCGGGATATTTTGTCAGAACTTTCGCAAAAAGACCAGTGGATTTTTACTCTTTTCTATGAAGAGGGATATACAACAAAACAGATTGCGAAGATAATTGATATGAAAGAAAATACGATTATCAGCCGTTTGAACAGAGGCAGGAAGAAATTATTCCTGAGTTTTGCAAAGATGAATGGGACAGGTTAGTGGTTGATGCGTTCTGGGAACGGAGCATGGAAGACAGGATAAGAAGCAGTTTTAGAATTAAAAAATGGAGGTAATGATTATGGGAAATATAAAAGAAGATACAGAGATTCCTGAACTTGTGGAAAAGAGATTACAGGAGGCCTATCAGCAGATAGGGGCAGGAGGCAGGCGGGCTGCAGTATGGAGGGGAAAACTGGCTGTGGCAGCAGTATTTGTAATGCTTTTTGCCAGTGTCGGTACGGCTTATGCGATGGAGGGCAAATTTCCATTACGGCAGCTTTTTGCAAAGATTTGGGGAAGCCAGATGGAGCAGTCTGCTGTGGATAAGGTAAGTAGAGATGTGGAAGTGTTAAAGGAGAAATCAACATTTGAGAAGCTTTCCATTAAACCGGTGCAGGCAATCGTTGATCAAATGGGGGCTTATGTGGTGCTTAAGGTGACAGGAAAAAATGGCTTTCTATTGGAAAAGGATGTAGTATTTTCTGGGGGTGATTTATTGTATGATGGAAATGATGTAGGGGGATATCAGGATTATGTCCTGAAAAGAGAAGGCAATGTGATGTATTATGCGATAAGAATACTATTGCATGAGCCGATGGCCCTTAATGCTCAGCCCGTACTTCATGTAGACTTATCCGGAGGTTTAGTGCATGCTGGATTTTATCAGGATGGCAGGCCGGATAGGGTGTATGTTGACCGGGGGAATGGGGAACTGGGTTTAAAAGAAGAAGATATTGTGCTTAGGGGAGAATATGAAGCGGATATTCTGTGCAATCGGTCGGAAGATATGGTTTCTGTTCCAATGGGAAACGGTGTGGCTGCGAATATATATCCGTTGACGGTATATATAAATCAGGATTTATTTGATCAGATGGGGCTTACCAGTCTTTCAGAGGAGTATCGTAAGGCGCATATTCTTTTAAAAGATGGCAAAGAAGTGAAGGCGTTCCTTAATCATGGGAAGGAAGGAAAAAGTACTGTATTGGAGCTGGAGGAGCCGGTGGATATAGATCAGGTGACAGGCATACGCATTCTTGGGGAGACATATAAAAAATAAAGATTATTTACAGTTCTATGACGGTATTTAAAAAAATCAAAATCGGGGATTGACAGGAAATGAAAAATAGCTATTGACAGGAAATGAAAAATAGCTTATTATTGATAATAAGAAATGGGTTTTTACCGTACAGTGCTTCACTTAAGCGGGCTGCTCATTTCTTTTTTTATTGCTAGAATATCATACAGATATTTCCTGTCATCATTCGCATGACGGACAAGCATACTTGCCGAATAAATATTATGTCTTGTTACTTTCCCCATTTTGTCATCATATACAGGCAATGCAAATCTGATGTTGTAGCGATACCATCCATATACCGCATCTGTTTTATGTTTTTCTTTTCGGTTTGCTTCATGTTTTGGATTGGCAGCTATTCTTATAAGTTCAGGAATAGACTGTGCAGCATTTGCTTTAGCCTTAAACCGGATATCATTAATCAGGACCAGTTTACCGCCCGCATCAGTTATGATATTTACATTCCTGTTTTTCAATCATTGCTTTCGTTTCCTTTCATTGCCCTTATCTATAAGTATGAGTCAAATACCCCGCTGCTCTGTAGCGGGGTATTTGACTTCCATGCCCAAAGAGCGCCTGCCGGATTTTCGTACTAAAATATGAACAACAGACAAGCACTCATTACTTAAGAGAATAAATAAGCCGAAATGCGTCAGTTATTAGCTTATGCCAACTGCATCGCCTGTTTTTCTAAGTCTTTAACAGTATCAAGAGGGAGTTCCGTAACTTCTGCAATTTCTTCTAAGGAGACTTTCCCTAATTTGATTAGATGGACTGCTGTTTTTTTTGCCTTATTTTGTTCCGCTTCATTTCGCATCTCTTCCATAATTTTACTCATAGCTGCCACTCCTTCCTTGTTTTGCTTAAAGTATCTTGCTTTTTTTGCAAGCGTTTCATAATTCATATCATCGGGGCTGGTACATGAAAAATCGTGCATTAGTTTCCCGATTTCATCATTTCCTCTGTATGTGCCATTTACATATAAGATATGTGAACCGTCGCCAAACAATACTTTGTTTTCCCCGATAGTAATATATCTTTCTACAGGGTATATTGCCTGGTTTCCTTTCATAACATCATTTTCTGTAATGAAAATAACATAGCTGTCGGGGATGTTTTCTGTATCTTTCCCAGGTTTTAATAAGTGCGCATCTAATAAACTGCTGTTATGCCGTGCTCTTTTTGCCCCTGCTCCTGCGTCTGCCCTTTGTATTTCAACATCAAATTCCCTGTTGGTACTGTCTGTTGCATGGACATCTAAGATAGCGGAACGTCCCTGTAAATTTTTCATCAGTTTTTGTGTCTGGGCGGATATCACTTTAATATCTTTTCTCCCTAAAACAATCTGAAGGATTAACTCAACGCCTTCCAAATTATCTGTGAGGCAGACGCTCATAAATTCATCATCTATATATCGGAGTAATTTTATGCGCTCTAAATCTTTTTGTTGTGTCTGTTCTGTCGGATTCAAAGAATATCACCTTCTTTCGTTAACTTTATTATAGTATTCTGACAGTTAATTAGCAATGTCTTTATTCCCGCGAAGACAAAGTGAGGATGTGCAGGCAAGCTGTGGCGATTAATCAACAACCCCGCTGCAAGCAACGGGGTATCAAACTTGCAACGCTACAGAGCAGCGGGGTATTTGACCCGCGCGCAGTCGCCAAGTGCAAGCAAGCTTGCGTTTGGCTCGTTGCGTACGCGAGAATAAATTACAGTGCCTAAAGTTATTGCATATCTTCCATACTACATGATATACTGGTTTCAAAAGAGTAAAAAAATTAGATTTTTGAAAGCAGATGGATTTATGAAGACAATTTTGAGAAAACGATATTTGGACAGAATGATTGATTTGAAGGATACCCCGGACATAAAAATCATTACAGGAATCAGGCGTTCCGGAAAATCTCAGTTGATGCAGGCTTATGTAGAATATTTGCAGGCCCATTTTAACAGTGCCAATATTATTTATGTAGATTATATGGATCTGGCATTTGAGGAAATCAAAGAGTATCATGCGCTTCATAATTACGTGGAGGAGCGGTATCAGGCAGGAAAGGAAAATTATGTCTTTATAGATGAGGTACAGATGTGCCCCGGATTTGAACTGGCCGTTAACAGTCTGTATGCAAAAAGAAAGTATGATATTTATCTTAGGAACTGTAAATAAATTATTTTATCATTTTGCTTGTCTATTTCTTCGATTGCACATGTCAAAAATCCTCAGCGTAGCCCGCTACGCCTACGTTTTTTGACATGCACCCTCAAAGAAATATCCAGCGCAAACTGACAATTAATTTATTTACAGTTCCTTACCGGCTCAAATGCATTTTTATTAAGTGCAGATCTGGCGACACTTTTTACTGGGCGAAATATTGAAATTCCTGTATTCCCTTTTAGTTTTGAGGAATATTGTGAATATTACAATGGCATCAAAGACAGAGAACAGCTTTTTGATGATTATTCCGTGAAAGGCGGACTGGCGGGGTCTTATGTATATCGAACTGAAAAGGACAGAGCGAATTACATTAAAGAAGTTTATGAAACGATTGTGACAAGAGATCTTGTACAGAAGTATCATCTTACTGATATTACTGTACTACAGCAGCTCGGCGAATTTCTGATGGATAATGTCAGTAATCTGACTTCGCCCAATAAGGTGAGCAGTATCCTGTCCGATAACAAAGTTGCCACCAGCCATATGACAGTTGGAAAATATATCAAATATCTGTGTAATGCTTTTGTCTTTTATGACATTAAGAGATATGATATCAGGGGAAAGAAGTATCTGGAATCTCTGGATAAGTTTTATCTGTGTGACACAGGTATCCGCTATGCGGTTTTGGGAAGCAGAAACATGGATTATGGGCGTATATATGAAAATATTGTCTGCATGGAGCTTCTTCGAAGAGGTTTTGATGTCTATGTGGGAAAACTGTATCAAAAAGAAATTGATTTTGTGGCACAAAGTGGAAGTGAAAAAATATATGTCCAGGTCAGTGATAATATTTCCAATGAAGATACCTTTAAAAGGGAGGCTGCGCCGCTTTTAAGCATACGTGATGCCTATCCTAAAAAGGTAATTGCCAGAACAAAACATCCGAAATACACATATGAGGGGATTGAAGTTTGCGATATTGCGGAATGGCTTCTGGATAAGTAAGGAATTGCCGCTTAAAAATCAGGCGCACAGTAGGCTGTGTAACTGATTTTTGTGTAGTGCTATTGAAGAAAAAGACAGGACATGAGGATTCGGAGGGGTAAATATGAAAGCAAAAGTAATACTTGCTGCTTTAGTTTTAGTACTTTTGGGAGTGGGGACAGTTTGGGCTTTGAATGCAGAGGGCAGGAAAGGGATATATTATGAACCATTAGAGACAGACATGCTGAAACAGCCACAAGATTCCACGTCACAGAAAGCTTGCAGTTTGTTGTTTTATAATGGGAAGATATATACATGCAGCACTTTAACAAGGATTTGTTCAACGAATTCCCTTAAAGAATTTAATCAAATGTTTCACAAGATGCAGTTAGAAGAAATATCGGACGTCTACACGTATGATGCGGCATATTGGTCGACCGATAAGACCCTTCTTTATGAACCGAAGGAGGAACACGGGCGTTATGCAAAAGATGAAGGTAAATTGTATAAAACAAAAGACTATCCCCAAAACAGGCTGTGTATATGCAATAAGTCTGAATATCCATTAATTTCTGATAAAAATGATCAGATTGTTTATACAATAGAAATCTTTACCTGCCTGAATGGGATAACGTTAAATCAAGGGAAAGAACTGTTTCAGGATATTCTTCGTCTGGAAGAGATAGAAAATATAACTGCCTGGAAATGGGAAAACTTTGCAACCGACGGGCGTGGCCCTAAAGTTTTGGTAAAGCCGGATGAGGAACTGTTTTCGTCTTTCCTTTCTGCCCTAAATGAAGGGAAACTTTTATCTGCAGAAAATGCTTCTGAGATTATTGAAAAGATAGAAGAGGAGGAGGGATATATCATTTGGGAGTTTAGTAATTGCTTTGTCTTTGAGGATTCTTATGGAGTTAAGGAAATTGTACATATTTTACCCAATGGATATGGTGTTTTCTTTAGCCCGGAAGGCACGCCTTTTATGGTACAGTTTGATGCTAAACTGTATGAACAGCTTGTAAAAAAGTACTTTTGATTATGGTGTTTGCTTTTTTCCTGTCCCATTGCATTTCCACATAATATTAGGAACTGTCCCAAAATAATTTCCCATATTCCTTGTCTTTTGCTCTAGCACTGTAACGGAATAATACCAGATAAGCAGACAGACAAAAAAGGCTCTTGCAATCAAATCTAAGATATGCTATATTATAAACACAAAACAAAGAGCAATCGTCCACAAGGGGTTGACCATCGAATAAGTTAGCAATGCCACCCTATTACTCGGTCAAAGTACAAGGGTGGTTTTTGTTATCTAGAATGAGGTCAACGTCATCTTTAACATCCATAGCGAAAGCTCCTTTATTTTTATTCTCCTTATAATAACATTACAATATTTTCATTTGCCTAATTTGAACCAACGCTCTAAAATCATCATACATAGAATTAGTGGCATAATCGTTTAAATGCAAATCCTACTCCGTTTGCTTAAGTTCGTCAATAGATAAACAGTTCGTTGTTTTCTTAAAATCAATACGTTCAAGAATTTTCTTTGTATATGGTCTTGCTCCAACGGCTTTCCCGTCTGTGATGCCTATAAGTTCAATATGATTCTTTTTGTTTTCGACTTCACAAAATAATTTTGCAGATTCTATAAGTTCCTTAATCGTCAATATTAGTTTTACAATAAATAGCTCCTGTTCAAAATCGGATTAACAATATAAATATATCGTATCATACTGTTGCTGTTTTACCAACGAAAATCACAATTAGTATAGCAGGACAATCAAGCACATTCGAAAAAACTTTCCCTTGTAAGTTCCATAAAGACAAAAACAAGAGAAAATACATATCGGCAAATGGATAGTTATTAAATAATTAGTTTCATAAGAAGCTGGATGCGGAAAAGTTACACGTCTGGATTCTGTATGGGGCATGGTCTGGTTTTCTTTGCAAGTTTATCTCAAGGAGTGGGATTTTGACTCCACGGGTATGCTTAAATACATAGCAAAAAATTATAAGACATTTATCTACAAAATTCTACAAAATATGACATAGTATTTTAAATATTTTAATAGACTAAATATACTTTACATGATAATATAAAGTTATAGTACAAATGAATATGTATTTAGGAATAGGGGGTGGTACATAGAAATGTTTATATGCGGTTTAAAGATTTAAAAGGGCTTATGTTGTTTTAAAATCTGTGAGTAGAGATCACAGAAAGAAGTCGTAATTTTGAAAATTTATATTATGAATGGAGGTTATTTTATGAAGGAAAGAGTTACAAAATCGGTATATGCATTTTTAATGGTATGTGCAATGTTGTTTGTGTTTTCATTTTCTTTTAATCAAGTTGCTCATGCTAAATCAATAACGCTTACAAATTGGCATTCAAATGCAAGCACTGTAGGGTATTGGAGATCAAATCCAAAAGTATCTTTTAAAAATTTAAATTCTTCTTTTGAAATTTCTAAATATTTAAGCAATGCTGTTACTGCATGGAAAGACGATGGGAAGGGGATATCTTCTGTAGTTACGGTAGTTCCTGCCGATGCATCAATTAAGTATTATAGTGGTACAAGGGCTGAATTAAATGGCATTGGATTTTCGTATAGTGCTACAGATCATGGATGTACAAGGTATTTTTCTCGGAAAAAAGCTGCTGATGCCAATAATTTAACTGTTGTAATGGAATATTTTGATGTCTCGGCTTCCACACAAATAAATGCTCCTAATAAGCAAAACACAACAACACATGAGTATGGGCATGCTTTAGGATGGGAAGGTCATTCTTACACAAGTACAGATGTGATGTGGGAGAATACCCATGCGGGGAAAAAACTTAGCACTAAAGAGAAAAATCATTTAATAGAGGTATATAAAAAGATGAGATAATTGATTTAGTAACAGAGTAAATGTTTTTCTGGTTTAAAGCGATGTATTTATGCACTGTTAGAATTAATATGACATACAGTGCAGAAAGGAGTTTTTATGAAAAGAATTAAGGTGAGTTTGTTCCTTTTATTTATAAGCATTTGTTTTGGTGGGGCAGCAGGAATTGTTAAAAATCATTTTTATGAGGATGCCCCTAGAAATTATATGCAAAAAAGCATGGAGTATAAAGGATTTGACAGTATACTAGAGGACTCGGATGTCATATTGTCTGGCAAAATTAAAAGTATAACAGAACATGATGATTATGATGAATATAATGTGGCGATAAGCAAGATTGAAAAAGGGGATGTCCAGGGAGACATTCAGATCCGCAATTATCTGAGCAGTTACTCTTATACTTATAATGGAAAAGAATATGCTGGCAAAACAAATCTTGATTATCAAAAAGGGGAGACATATCTCTTTATATTGCAGCATATACGGAATGTTTATGAAGACAGGTATATTATAATGGCTGATGCTTATCTGCCGATTTCAACAGAAGAGGAATGTGCTGTTTTGTCGAGGGCAGTGGATGGTGTCCCAGATCCTGTTAGTTATGTGGAAGAGTATTCTTATAAAAACAAGGAAGGAAAAGGGGCGGAATTAAGTGTAGATTATTTTGAAAGCAATGATCTGGATGTTATTGTCGAAAAGTCACCCTATATTGCAGAAATAAAAGTAAAGGAGCTATTCCAAACAACAGATATTGTTGATATTTATACATGTGATGTAGTAGAAAGCATAAAAGGGGATATTAACGTGATGGAAAAGAAGCAGATTATAATACCTTTCTTCAAGGATACTGTCATGCCTGAAGAAAACTATATCGTCTATTTAAACTCTGATTCAAAAGATTCATATATATATTTCTTGTCTTCCCCTAATAGTGTTTATAGTGTGGAAAACAAGGGGCAGGTCATGAGGATTCTGGAGGATGTAAAATGAAAGCAAAAGTAATATTTGCTGTTTTAGTTTTAGTACTTTTGGGAGTGGGGACAGTTTGGGCTTTGAATGCAGAGGGCAGGAAAGGGACATATTATGAACCATTAGAAATAGACATGCTGGAACAGGCACAAAATTCCACGTCACAGAAAGCTTGCGATTTTTTGTTTTATAATGGGAAGATATATACATGCAGCTCTTTGACAATGATTTGTTCAACGAATTCCCTTAAAGAATTTAATCAAGTGTTTCACAAGATGCAGTTAGAAGAAATATCGGACGTCTACACGTATGATGCGGCATATTGGTCGACCGATAAGACCCTTCTTTATGAACCGAAGGAGGAACACGGGCGTTATGCAAAAGATGAAGGTAAATTGTATAAAACAAAAGACTATCCCCAAAACAGGCTGTGTATATGCAATAAGTCTGAATATCCATTAATTTCTGATAAAAATGATCAGATTGTTTATACAATAGAAATCTTTACCTGCCTGAATGGGATAACGTTAAATCAAGGGAAAGAACTGTTTCAGGATATTCTTCGTCTGGAAGAGATAGAAAATATAACTGCCTGGAAATGGGAAAACTTTGCAACCGACGGGCGTGGCCCTAAAGTTTTGGTAAAGCCGGATGAGGAACTGTTTTCGTCTTTCCTTTCTGCCCTAAATGAAGGGAAACTTTTATCTGCAGAAAATGCTTCTGAGATTATTGAAAAGATAGAAGAGGAGGAGGGATATATCATTTGGGAGTTTAGTAATTGCTTTGTCTTTGAGGATTCTTATGGAGTTAAGGAAATTGTACATATTTTACCCAATGGATATGGTGTTTTCTTTAGCCCGGAAGGCACGCCTTTTATGGTACAGTTTGATGCTAAACTGTATGAACAGCTTGTAAAAAAGTACTTTTGATTATGGTGTTTGCTTTTTTCCTGTCCCATTGCATTTCCACATAATATTAGGAACTGTCCCAAAATAATTTCCCATATTCCTTGTCTTTTGCTCTAGCACTGTAACGGAATAATACCAGATAAGCAGACAGACAAAAAAGGCTCTTGCAATCAAATCTAAGATATGCTATATTATAAACACAAAACAAAGAGCAATCGCCCACAAGGGGTTGCCCATTGAATAAGTTAGCAATGCCACCCTATCACTCGGTCAAAGTACAAGGGTGGCTTTTGCTATGTAAGGCTGCTTACAAAACGTAAACACGAATGTAAGCAATGCCAGAAGGAATATACCGAAAGTCAGTAACTCCATAAGAGAAATATGAATCTTGTATTTCTTATGTTTTCTCTTTTTCATAGCATCACCCCCATTCTTTTTAGAATGAGGCCAACACACCCTATATCACGATTGCTCTGTTGAAAGTATAACACATCTTTTGTCGCTTCTCAATCATACCTTTTATTTTTCATTGTAGATTTTGCCTGTTCACTATGTCCTCACGGAATTGTAGTTATTAACTGGAAAATATAACTGCCTGGAAATGGGTAAACTACGCAACTGCTGGGAAAGTTCTTTCCTGTTCCCCGCCTGTTATGGGTTTTAGTTCTACAGGCAGGGCATAAAATCCAAGTAAAGTTTTTTAGTTTTCTTGATTATTCTTTTTGTTATGTTTTAAGTAAAAATCTACAAACCCTTTTATAGTCCAGTCTTTAGCATCACTAACGTCCTCACTGACAGCCGTAAATATACACGTGGGCATTTTCCCTTTTTCAAGATTGTCCTTTATGCAAAAATCGCATCCCTTATCACGGTTAAGGGGGTGTCGGGGACATTTTTAATACTAATGTCAATGGAATCCTTGTTGTCTCTTCACTGCTCTGTTAAGGAATGCATTGAAATCCTCCTTGTCTGTCTGTGGTCGGATGTCTGTTTTGGAACTTCCCATAATACGACAGCTCCTAAAGATGCGATTTATACTCTGAAAAGTGCAATGTGTTCCTGACTGCTTGAAAATTTTGACAGTATATTGTTAAAATTTAAAAGGGATTTAGGGCGAAAATGGGCGAAATGGAGAAGAGTATGGATCAGTTTTTGGTATATACGGTTGTACTTTTACTGTTAGTAGTGATTATTGGGTATTTTAATGAAAAGATAACAGGGTTTACATATGAAATATCGCTGATGTTATTTTCTATTATTATCAGTATGGCGCTGCTGTTTGTGAACAGTGCTGTCTGTTCTGTTTCTGTAGTCGAGATACTGAATAACTACCATAAAATTAATTTAGAAGCTTTTTTGATGGACGGTGTTTTATGTTTTATGCTGTTTGCCGGCTCCTGCCATATGCGGCTTTTAGATTTTAAAAAACATGCAAAGATAATTGGGCTGTTATCAATCGGCGCGACAGTTTTAGGAGCTGTTTTTTATGGGCTGTTGTTTTATGCAATTGCATGTCTTTTTGGTCTGCCGCTTTCTCTGCCTGTCTGCCTGATGTTTGGCAGCATAACTGCGCCTACTGATCCAATTGCGGCGACAGGCATCCTTAAAAAATTCAATCTGCCGAAAGATACCGGCTTTGTTATAGAAGGTGAATCCCTGCTCAATGATGGTGTCGGCGTTGCGTTATTTGTCTGCTTTTCGGGCATGGTGTCGGCAGAAGAAAGCAAAGGTTTTTTTGCTGTTATGGCAAGGGAGCTTTTTGGGGCGGTGATTGTGGGGCTTGCAGTCAGTTTTCTGTGTTTTTTGGTGTTTAAGGATTCTAAAGATCAGACGCGCAGGATTTTTACGAGCCTGCTGGCCGTTTCTGCTTCGTATCTGCTATGTGAATATTTTGGCTTTTCAGGGGCGATTGCCTCAGTTGTATGTGGAGTCATGTTTTCTGCTTTTCGGAATTTAGAAGCGTCAAAGGGGAATGTGATGGAACTTGAGCAATTTGACAGGTTCTGGGAGGTTCTTGACAGTCTGTTAAATTCCCTGCTATACGTGATGCTTGGTTTGAGTTTTCCCCATATTTTGCAGATGCCGCATGTATTATTGATGTCTTTTGCTGCCATTTTGATTAACCTGCTTGGCCGATCTTCCAGTGTCGGGGCTGTGTCGCTTTTGGAAAGAAAACTGCCGGATGGTTATGATAGGTTTAGCTTTATTAAGCTTCTGACATGGGGAGGACTCCGGGGCGGTTTGTCGGTGGCATTGGCAATGAGTACCCAGTCTTTTCTTGAAAGTGAAGTCTATTGCATCGTGCTTGGAGGCACCTATGCGATTGTGTTCTTTACTACGATTGTGCAGGGAATGACAATGGCAAAAGTGTATCAGAGTATAGAGAAAAAACGGAAAGGATAAGGAATAGTAATTATAGTTACTATTTACAGCCAATTTCTAGAAAAGGACTAAAATCATATGTGCAAGCACAATGATTTCAGCCTTTTCAGAAATTGACCGTGAATAGTAAAAGTTAATTAATTATAGTTCCAAAATAAAGATATGAAAAAGACATTGGTAAATCAAATACAGTTTACATTTTTTGCAGTTTGTATCGGCGGAGTTATTGGCGCTTTTATATGGGCATTTCTTAAAATAATGGGCGCAGGGCAGGAGGTTTTATTTACTATTCTGCCAAAATACATACATATCCCATGCTTGACGCTTATTATCTGTGCGTTTGGCGGGCTGTTGATTGGAATCTGTGAGAAGTTCTTCCAGGCGTCGCCGGAGGAATTGGAGACGGTGATGGCTGCCATAAAACGTGATGGCAGGTATAGCTGTGACCGCTTGGGAATCCGGACAGTTGGCGCGGTACTGCCCCTTATTTTTGGGGCAAGTATCGGCCCGGAGGCCGGACTGACCGGAATTATTGCGGGGTTGTGTTACTGGGCGGGAGAAAGGTTCCGCTATGTTGGAAAGCATCTTTCAGAGTTGTCACAGATTGGCCTTGGCTCTGTATTGGGCGTTATTTTTGGCTCTCCTCTTTTTGGATATATGATGCCGATTGAGGATGGGGAGGTGACAGAGGAGCTTGCCCATAGGGATAAAATGCTTGCTTATCTCGCATCAATTTTGGGAGGTTTTGGTGTTTACTCCCTGTTATCCCATATTTTTGGCGGCGGCATGGCGATTGCCCGGCTGGAGGGAGGCAGTATCGGCAGCAGGGAGAGAGTGTTTGCCGTTATACTGATTATCATTGGCGTTTTGGCGGGAGTCCTATACTCCCTTTTCCTGAAAGGAACCCAGAAATTGTTTGGGTTTTTAAATAAAAAGGCAGGCGTTATTTTTTGTGCTGTGCTTGGCGGCGTCTGTATTGGACTGTCTGGCATGTATGTTCCGTTTAGCATGTTTTCCGGTGAGGCGCAGATGGAAGAGCTGGTGGAAAGCTATATGGATTATGCACCGGCAGTGCTGCTGCTTATCGGTATGGCGAAGCTTTTGCTTACGAACATATCAATCCAGAGCGGCTTTAAAGGAGGCCATTTTTTCCCAGTTATTTTTGCAGGTGTCAGTATCGGTTATGGAGCAGGGCTTTTTTGTTCTGTATCCCCAGTGTTTGCAGCGGCAGCCGTTACCTCGGCATTGATGGGATTTATCATGAAAAAGCCGGTTGCTGTAGTTTTGCTTCTGATGCTTTGTTTTCCTGTCGATGGGATTGTCTGGATGCTTCTGGCGGCAGAGGCGGGAAGCTGCATCAGGGTATTTTACGAAACATACCTTGGAAAATACGAACTGTTCTTGAATAGTTGAAAAGTAAGTGTGTTAGGGCTATGTTAAGAATGTTGTGATTTTCTGCAGGCATAAATATTTTAAAATTGAAAGGAGAACATAAGGAAATGCAGATTTTTATGATGGTTTTAGGGGGGATTCTTATTCTTAGCGGTTTATCCTGTATGGTTACGCCGCTTATTACGGTAATGGAGTTAGGGTATTTCTTGATTTTGCTTCTGTTGGTTTATGGAATTGCACGCATTGTCAGGTCGGTTGCTGCCAGTGAATATGGGATGGATTTTGTGTTTGGCATATTGAGTGTGGTTCTTGGCATTATAATTTTCGCTGTTCCAGGCTTAAAGGCGATGACAACAGGAATGCTGATGTATATTATGGCGGGCTGGTTTGTGGTACAGGGGATTGTCTCTATATCCAAAGCGCTTAAAATGAAGAAAGAAGGCGGCAGTTCCATGTGGATTTGGGGAATCTGTTCCGGTGTGCTTTGCATATTGATGGGATTGTATTCTGCTGTCCACCCGGTTGTGCTTGCGCTTACCATGGGATTGATGGTTGGGTTTTATTTTATTGTTTCAGGAATCAATATGATTACTATGTCAGCAAAAAGTGAAGGATAGAAGGAGAATTAAATGAATTTTTTAGATGAATTTCAATATATAGTGCATAAATATCCGGACAGGCCTGCAGTGGTAGACTATAACGGAGAGAGGATTACAACTTATCGGGAGTTGTATATTTTGGCCTGCAAGATAGCGGCAAAGCTTAGAAAGTCAGGGGACATATCAGGAAAGGCCGTCATGGTCTGCATGGGCAGGAGAATGGAATATGTGGCGGCGGAAATAGGGATTTTAATGTGTGGCGCTGCTTTTGCCCCTGTGCTGCCAGAGTATCCGAAAGAGCGTATTAAGTTTATCCGGGAAGACTGCCAGGCAGCGGCAAAAATAGATGAGGATTGGCTTGTTGGTATAGAAAGTTATGATACAGCAGAGCCTGATGCGGTATCAGACAGGAATTGTGCCATGATTATCTATACTTCCGGTTCTACCGGCAAACCAAAAGGGATTGTCCACAGTATGGCAAGCCTTACAGAAGGGGTGCGGAGGAGCAGGAACTTAACGGATTTGGATGAGAATGATGTGTGGGGTGCAACGGCTCCTATGTCTTTTGTTGTATTAGTGACGGAGTATTTCAATGTTTTGTCTGGCGGCGGCTGCACCCATATTCTTCCTGAGGATGCCAGGAGGGATGTGCGTCTTTTGGAGGATTATTTTGCTGAAAAGGAAATTACCTGTACTTTTATCAGTCCCCAGATGCTGCGTTTTTTCAAAAACAGGGATAAGTCCCTAAAAAAGGTATTTACCGGAAGCGAGAGGGTTTCTATGCTGGCAGGGGATGGGTATGAGGTGTACAACATTTATGGCTGCAGTGAGACTGCAAGTCTGGTGTCTACCTATAAAATCGGGGAAGCGGTGGAAAACACGCCGATTGGAAAGCCTGCAGAAGGGCTTACATTTTTTCTGCTGGATGAAGAGGGCAGGGAAGTTGCAGATGGAGAAGAGGGCGAACTCTGCATTCAGGGGATTCTTGCCGACGGTTATCTGAATCTGAAAGAGCAGAGCGAACGCACATTTGTAAAGAGGGAGGACGGCACGGTTCTCTTGCATACTGGAGATATAGCAAGGAAATTGCCGGATGGAAATTATATTTATGTAAACCGTAAGGACTGGATGGTGAAAATCAATGGCCAGCGTGTGGAGACCGGAGAGATTGAGTTGCGCATGGCGTCTATGCCGGAGATAGATACTGCGGTTGTCAAGGTTTTTGAGGATGAAAATGGGCAGAACTATCTCTGTGGTTACTATGTGCCAAAGCAGGAGGTTATGCCGGAACAAATCCGTGCCTATCTAAAGGAATGGCTGGCCGGTTATATGATTCCACGTTTTTTCAAAAGGTTAGAAAGCATTCCAAAGAATGCGAACGGCAAGCTGGACAGGACTGCTTTGCTGCCGCCGGGCATGGAGGAATACAAGGCAGAGTACAGGGAGCCGGAAAATGAAACGGAACGTTCCATCTGCAGCAGCTTTGAAAAGATACTTCACTGTGGGACAGTGGGGACAGAGGATGATTTCTTTAAGCTGGGCGGTGATTCCATCAATGTTTTGAAGCTGGCTGAGGATTTGGATGAATCTGCCCTTACACCAGAGATGGTTTTGATGGGCAGGACGCCGAAAAAGATTGCGGCTCTTCTGGCAGAAGGGCAGGAGAAATATGGCATACATATAAAAGAAGACAGGGAAACGCAGCAGGATAAGCGCTGTGCAGAGGCTGTAATGAAAGAGAAGGCAGAGTATCCTCTTACCGATTCTCAGATGGGCGTTTACTTAGAGTGTATCAATTATCCTGAAACCACTATGTACAATATCCCAATGTGCTGTGAGCTTCCGGCAGAGCTTGACAGGGAACGCTTCCGGGATGCAGTGAAAAAAGCGGTGGCAATGCACACAGCCTTTGGCGTTAATATTGCGTTAAGTAAGGGAACGCCTGTGATGTGCATGCACCCTGAATTTTTAAAAGCAGAAGTTGGGGAGTGGGAGACAGAAGATATTGAAGCAGTTAAGAGGACGTTTGTCCGTCCGTTCCGCCTGGAGGGAGAGCCGTTATACCGGATGGCGCTTTACCGCAATGAGGAACATAATTATTTCTTATTTGACGTACACCATATTATTTTTGACGGTACGTCAGTAAAGGTATTTTTGGATGAAATTTCCCAGCTTTACCAGGGGGAGAATCCTAAGGCAGAGGAAATTTCGCTGATGGATTTGTCAGCCTATGAAGAAACCCTGGCAGAAACACCTCAGTACCAGGCGGCCAGGGAGTATTTTAGTAAAAAGCTTTCTGGTGAAGATTTTGGGGAAGCATTAATTAAAGATTATAAGAAAAAAGAGCCGGGCGTACAAAGCCGGAAAGTAAGGCTTGCCCTGGATGAGGAATTTTCCTGCATGGCAGTGGAGCAGTTTACAAGGCAGAAAGGAATTTCGGAAAATACACTGTTTTTGGGGGCGTTTTCCTATGCCCTTGGAAAATACAGTGGGGAGAATAAGAGTCTGTTCTGCACTGTGAATAACGGAAGGCACAGGGTAGACATGGCTGAGTCTGTGGGGATGTTTGTCCGTACGCTTCCTATTTATCAGTCCTGGGAGGAAGATGCGCTTGTGGAGGGATATCTGCAGGGATTCCAGAAGGGTTTTTATGAAGTGATGGGGCATGACTGCATTTCCTTTGCAGAATTGGCGAAGGATTATGGTATTTCCTCAGATATCCTCTTTGTTTACCAGGGGGAGATGTTTAGCGGACTGGTATTTGACGGAAAGAAGTATGCTGCAGAACCGATTCCTGCCGGGGATGTGCAGGCAGATGTGTCGGTAATGGTAATGAAGAGCCGGCAGGGGTATGAGGTGTCCTTAGAATACCGAAAGGATCTCTACCGGGAAGAGACTGCCAGAGGGCTGCTGGGGATGTTTTTGCAGACGTTAAAGGGAATGCTGTCCTGTGAAAGGCTTGGGCAGATTTCGCTTGTGTCCGAATTGGATATCCAGGTGTTAGACTGTTTTAATGATACAGAAAAGATTTATGACAGCAGTAAGACAGTTGTTGATTTATTCCGGGAACAGGCACAGAAGACGCCAGAAAATACGGCCGTTGTATATGGCGGCAGGAGCTATACTTATGCCCAGACGGATGAGATGACAGACCGCATTGCTGCCTATGTTTCAGGCCTTGGCATTGGCAGGGAGCAGGTGGTGTCAGTCCTGATCCCAAGATGTGAATATATGGCGATTGCCTCTCTTGGCGTGTCGAAAGCGGGCGCGGCTTATCAGCCATTAGATCCTTCTTATCCGAAGGAACGGCTGGCATTTATGATGGAAGATGCAGATGCGCAGCTTTTGATTGCAGAGGAGGAGCTTCTTCCATTGGTTCCAGATTGGAAGGGAAAAGTGCTCCTGACAAAGGATATTATCAATCTGCCAAAGGATGTTAAGGCGCCTGAGCCGCCAAAGACAGAAGACTTGTTTATCCTCCTTTATACCTCAGGTTCTACAGGGGTGCCGAAAGGCTGTATGCTGGAGCATAGAAATATTACTGCATTTTGTGACTGGTACAGGGAGTTTTATCATTTATCGGAGGAAAGCCGTGTTGCGGCGTATGCCAGCTATGGGTTTGACGCCAATATGATGGACATGTATCCTGCCTTGACGACAGGGGCGGGGGTTTACATTGTGGAAGAGTCCATCCGGCTGGATTTAAATGCATTGAACCAGTATTTCCTGGAGCAGGGGATTACCCATTCCTTTATGACGACCCAGATTGGGCGGGCATTTGCCACAAGCATGAAGAATGATACGTTGAAATATCTGTCCATGGGAGGGGAAGCGCTGGTTCCTTTTGCACCGGAAGGCAGCACGGAATATTTTAATGTATATGGTCCTACGGAATGTACTATATTTACAACGGCATATCCGCTCCATAAATATGAGGAGGATCCGCCAATTGGAAAGGCGCTGTCCAATTTGAAACTCTATATTTTGGACAGTCTGGGCAGAAGGGTTCCGGCAGGCGTGCCGGGTGAATTATGTATTTCGGGGGTTCAGGTATCCCGGGGTTACTTGAACCGTCCGGAAAAGACAGAGGAGGCTTATTCAGAAAATCCGTTCTGTAACCTGGAAGGGTATGGCAGAATGTACCACACCGGAGACATTGTGCGTTTCCTGCCGGATGGAAATATCCAGTTTATCGGCAGGAGAGACGGGCAGGTGAAGATTCGCGGTTTCCGTATTGAACTTACTGAGGTAGAGGAGATTATCCGCAGATTTCCGGGGATTCAGGATGCTGCTGTGGCAGCCTTTGACGAACCGTCCGGCGGGAAATATATTGCCGCCTATGTGGTATCAGACCAGACGGTAGATGTGGAAGCACTGAATGCGTTTATTGAGGAAAGCAAGCCGCCTTATATGGTTCCGGCTGTGACCATGCAGATTGACAGGATTCCGTTAAACCAGAACCAGAAGGTAAATAAACGTGCGCTTCCTGTGCCGGAAAGGAAACAGGAAGAGATGGTTCCGCCAAAAGGGGAGATGCAGCAGAAAATCTTTGACTGTGTGGCAGAAGTAGTGGGGCACCAGCAGTTTGGCGTGACTACGGATATCTACCATGCGGGGCTTACCTCGATTGGGGCGGTGAAACTGAATGTGATTCTTTCTGACGCTTTTGCCGGTGCGGTTATCCGCAATAAAGATTTAAAGGTACATAATACGGTTGAAAAGTTAGAGCAGTTTATTAAAGAAAGCAAAAAGGAAGAGAGCTTTGAGAAGCAGGAATTGTATCCTCTGACACAGACGCAGAACGGTATCTTTGTGGAATGTGCTGCCAACACAGGAAGCACTATTTACAATATCCCATTTTTGTTCCGTTTGGGGGAGAAGGTGGATTTGCTGCGGCTGAAAAAGGCAGTTGAGGAGGCTGTAGAGGCGCATTCTTATATTAAGACTACGCTGTGCATGGATGAAAATGGCGATATCTGGCAGAAAAGGAATGATGATCTGCCAGTGGAGGTTGAGATACAGAAAGAACTTCACAAAGAGGAACTGGTGAAGCCGTATCAGATTCTTGGGGAGCAGCTCTTCCGTATGAAATTGTATGACACGACAGAGGGGAAATATTTCTTCATGGAATTTCACCATATCATCAGCGATGGGGAATCCTGCGGTATTTTCCTGAAAGACATCAATCTGGCATACAGCGGAAAGTCCCTTCAAAAAGAAAAGTTCAGCGGCTATGAAGCAGCCATTGTGGAGCAGGAGGCATTAAAGGGGCCAGAGTATGCCCTTGCCAGAAAATATTATGATTCTGTCTTTGAAGGGTGCGATACGGATTTTCTTCCTGCAAAAGACCACCGGGGAGACGTAACAGGGCTTGGCATATACAAGAGAGCAGCAAAGACAGATATGGAAGCGCTGCATAAATTCTGTACGGAACAAAAGATTACGCTAAATACGCTGTTTACAGCAGCATTTGGCTTTGTAACAGGGCGTCATGTCTATAAGGACGAGGCAGTATTTACGACGATTTATAATGGCAGAAATGATTCCCGCCTGGCTTCTACTGTGAGCATGCTGGTTAAGACGCTTCCGGTTTACTGTAATCTGGAAGGGGAGAAAGAGGTTGGAGCGTATCTTCGGGAGACTGGGGAACAGCTTATAAACAGCATGAATGCCGATATCTGTTCCTTTGCTGAAATCAGCCGGGCATATAATATGAAAGCGGATTTGATGTTTGCATTTCAGGGGGACAACTTCCGGTTTGAGGAAATCGCCGGAGAGAAAGCTGTCATGGAGGAACTTTCCTTAGATACGCCGAAAGCGCCCCTGTCTATAGATGTAATGGTGGATGGGGACGAAGTTTCTTATCAGGTGGAATACAGGAGTGATTTGTATGAGGAACTTACAGTTGCCGGATTTGTTGACAGCCTGATTATGGCAGTGCAGCAATTTCAGGAAAAGAAGCAGTTAAAGGAAGTTTCCATGGTAAGCAATGAAGCGCGCCGTAAGCTTGACTCCTTTAATGAAACGGATTATGAGGTGGAGCAGACCACAGCTAATATCCTGTTTGAGCGGCAGGCAGCGCTTTATCCTGACAGGACGGCAGTGATTGCCTGCGGTGTAAGCCTTACATTCCGGGAACTGAATGAGAATGCCAACAAGATTGCGAACCATTTGCTGGACATGGGCTTATCAATAGAGCAGATGGTGGGCGTTATGCTGCCAAGGACGGTGGATGTATATGCTGCAAGGCAGGGAATATTAAAAGCAGGCGGCGCATTTCTGCCGGTTGATCCGGAATATCCGGATGAGAGAATCAGTTATATTATGGAAGATTCCAGGGCAGAATTTATCCTGATGCCTGAGGCAGTGGCGAAAGAACGTAAAGCGCTGCTTTCTAAGCTGTCGGCAAAGGTTTTGCTGATAGAGGAGCTTTTGGCGGAAGGAGGGAATACAGAAAATCCTAAGGTGGATATCCGCCCGGAAAATCTCTGCTACTGCATTTATACTTCTGGTTCTACCGGAAAGCCAAAGGGCGTTATGATAGAACATCGGAACCTGGTGAACTATGTGGATGATAATCCTTACAATGTGGAGGCGCAGTCCTATGTGTACAATGCTACGGTTTCCCTGGCATTTGCCGCCATTACTTTTGACGTGTCCATTCTGGAGGAGTGTATTCCGCTCTACCATGGAATTACGGTCTGCATGGCGAATGAGGAGGAAATCCACAATCCACTTTCCCTTTCCAGGCTGATTCTGGAAAATGGCGTCGATATGATGACTTGTACGCCTTCATTTTTGATAAATATTATTGATATGCCGGAGATGAAAAAAGCGCTGTCAGGAATCAAGGTGTTTAATGTGGGCGCTGAGGCATTTCCGGAAGCCCTCTATGAAAAGATTAGGGCGCTGGGGACAGATGCAATTATATACAATGGATATGGCCCTACGGAGACAACGATTGGCTGTGCCTTTGACCAGGTGACAGGGGATAAGATTACCATCGGAAAGCCGATGTCAAATATTAAGATGGTGATGATTGATAAGTACCGCAACCTTCTGCCTGCCGGAGTGCCGGGAGAACTCCTGATTATTGGAAACGGCGTAGGCAGGGGATATGTGGGCAAGCCTGATATGACGGCGGACAAATTTATCCAGTTTGAGGGGAGAAATGCGTACCGCAGCGGTGATTTGGCGAAGTGGAACCACCATGGGAAAATTGAATTTATGGGACGCATGGATAACCAGGTCAAATTGCGCGGCCTCAGGGTAGAATTGGATGAGATTGAAAATGTCATGAACCAGTACCCGACCGTGAAATCCAGTGTGGTCCTTGTGAAGGAGAAGGATTCCAACCAGTTCCTGTGCGGTTATTTTGTGGCGGAGAGCCAGGTGGAAAAACAAAAGTTAACCAGTTTCATGCAGAAATACCTGACGCCGTATATGGTGCCAAGTGTGCTTATGCAGCTTGAGGAACTGCCGCTTACGAATAATGGCAAGGTAAATAAGCGCGCTTTGCCGGAGCCGGAATATACTGTGGAGAATAAAAATTATGTGAAGCCGCAGACAGAGCTGCAGCGTAAGCTTTGTGAAATCTTTGAGATGGCATTGGGCGTGGAACAGATTGGAATTGAAGATGATTTCTTTGAAAATGGCGGAACCTCTCTGTCAGCCTCTAAAGTGGCAATGAAGTGTATGAGCGCGGGGATTCAGGTATCTTACGCTGATTTGTTTGATTATAAGACGCCGCTTGATTTGGAACGCCATATCTGCGAGATGCAGCATAAGGACGCTGAGACAGATGAAAGCAAAGAAAGCCAGGAAGGACAGGGTTCTTTAGGTCAGGTGTTAAGCCACAATGCAGTGGAATATGTAGATGATATACAGCCTTCTGCCCTTGGGGATGTTTTGCTGACGGGTGCAAATGGTTTTCTGGGTGCGCATATTTTAAAGAATATGATTGACAGTGAGGATAATATTATCTATTGCCTGATACGCAAAGGAAAGGCTTCTTCTACAGAGAAACGGTTAAAGAATATGCTGGCATATTATTTTAACAATCCGTATGAGGAACTTTTTGGCAGCCGTATCCGCATCATCGAAGGCGATATTACGGATGAAGAAAATGTGGAGGCGCTTGAGCAGTATGATTTTGACAGGGTGATTAACTGTGCGGCATGTGTCAAACATTTTTCCGCAGACGATACCTTAGAGCAGGTAAATTACCAGGGCGTTTTGAACTTGATTCACCTGTGCAGCAGGACAGGGCGTGAGTTAATCCAGATTTCTACGGTGAGCATTGCCGGGGAAAATGTGGAAGGGAAATTCCCGAAGGAGAAGAGGCTTCACGAGAATGAATTATTCTTCGGGCAGAGCCTTTCCAATAAATATATTGATACAAAGTTCCGTGCAGAGAAGGCAGTGCTGGAGGCTGTGGCAAAAGGGATGAAGGGCAAGGTAATCCGTGTCGGCAACCTGATGAGCCGTGTCAGTGACGGGGAGTTCCAGATTAATTCGGTCACAAATGGTTTTATGCGCACTCTCCGCGGATATGTGGCGCTGGGCAAATTCCCGGTATCCATGCTGGATATGCCGACGGAATTTTCACCAATTGACTCTACGGCAGAGGCGATTGTCAAATTGGCTTCTGTCAAGGGAGGCTTTAGCGTGTTCCATGCTTACAGCAGCTATTTAATCCAGATGGCAGATGTCATTGAGCAGATGAACCAGTCGGGCATTCCTGTTGAGATAGTCAGTGACAGGGAGTTTGGACAGTCGCTTTCAAAAGCTCTGGAAAATGAGGACAAAAATGAGCTGATAGCGGGGCTGATTGCCTATGCCTCCGGTGATGATACCGGCAGCAGCGTTTACATTGACGGGGATAACAGCTTTACCACAAAAGCTCTGTACCGCCTTGGCTTTAAGTGGCCTATGCCGGATGGAAATTACCTGAAACATGCCATAGAGGCCTTGGAGACACTGGGATTCTTTGATGGAAGGATAGATTGAAACTTAAAGTGGAAAGAAACGCGTTTCTGAATGATTAGCAAGGAAAGGAGTAAGGGTGAAAGAAAAAAGAAGAAAGAAGAGAGGATAAAATGCAAACACACATCTTTCACCCTTTGTGTTTGCGCCTCAAATGAAAATGCAGGCATTTTCGCTTGAGGCTTGGTGCAGAATATGATAAAAAAGTATTTCAAAATCACATCAAGAGTGGGCTCAGGCATAATGCTTGCTGTAATTTGCCTGGCACTGAGTTTTTTTGCGGCTGGATGTGGGAAGACAGATGCAGATGATACAGAAAGCAGCAAACAGGCTGAGACAGCGAAACCGAAGGAGACTGCAGAAAGTGATAAGATAACAGGGCTTGTGGGTACGCCGTCTGATTATTCCAAAAAGGATAACTGGATGGCAGTACCGGAAATTACGCATGAGGTAGATACCTTTTATCTCTATCCTACCTGTTATCTCGATGATTCAAAGGCGGCAAAGGAAATCTGCGATATTGACAATGAAGCGGTAAGGGAGAGGGCACAGGACGTTTATGAAAACCAGGCAACGGTTTTTGAAGAGTCGACAAATGTTTTTGCCCCATATTACAGGCAGAGTAACATTAACCGGGTTATAGGCATGGACAATAAGGAGCTGGAAGAGTTCCAGATGAATGAGCAGCGTACAGATGTCTATGCAGCGCTGGATTATTATTTTGAGAATTACAATAATGGCAGGCCGTTTATTCTTGCCGGACATTCCCAGGGTTCTATTATGACAAAGATTGTTCTTGGGGAATATATGGAAGTGCATCCGGAATATTATGAGCGCATGGCTGCAGCATATGTGATTGGGTATTCCATCACGTCGGACTGGTTAAAGGAGCATTCCTATCTGAAATTTGCCGAAGGCGATGATGATACGGGGGTTATCGTTTCATGGAACACAGAGGGACCGGATAATAAGGGGCAGAAAAATATTGTGGTAGAAGATGGTGCGATAAGTATCAATCCGATTAATTGGAAAAGGGACGACACCTATGCTTCTGCGGATGAAAATCTTGGAAGCCGGATATTAAATAAAGAGACGGGCACTTATGAGATAAAAAAGGGAATTGCAGATGCGCAGCTTGATATTGAACGCGGCGTCGTTATTTGTACAGCAGAAGAGGCAGAGTATACTACAGCAAAAGAATTGTTTGGGACAGCGAGCCTGCATGGCAATGACTATGCGTACTATTATGAAAATTTAAGGGAAAATATAAAAACAAGAGTGGAGAACTTTCTAAAAAATTGATGTAGTATAATAGAGAGGAGGAATTACATGAGTAAAAAGACAAACAGGAGAAAAAGGCTGGCACACAGGCACTTTGCCGTGAATACGGGAAAGAGGCTGCTCTGCAGCGTTTTGTGTATGGCGATGATAACACAGCCGGGAGCAGGCTATGTTACAGCGAAGGCGGAAGAGCCGCCGATGTATCTGGATTCGTCAAGAATCGAACAGGACAAGCTTCCAGAGGGGGATTTGCTGTATTTTGGCACCGCTTCTGCCAATTTGCCGGAGACGGGCGAATATGCGGTTAAGATTTTCCGTGAGGGGAATCTTGACAAGAAGGTGAGCGTGGATATACACACGGTAGATATGACGGCGGCCTATGGCGAAGATTATGAGCTGAATGAGAAGGATGTAGAGAATTTAAAAACTACCGGTGAAAAAAAGACGATTTTAGAGAAGTATGTAAAAGGGCAGGAGATTACAACTGTTTCGGAGGAGGAGACAGGAAAACTGTCTTTGGAACAAAAGCCTGATACAGAAGAAGAGACAGAGACTGCAAAAGAGGTTTCGCTGTTTGACGGCAAAAAGAAAGAAACTGCCGCTTCCACATCTTCTCTGGCTGCTAAAAAGGAAGAGCAGACAGGAGAGGACACGAGAGAAGTCTCTGAAACTGAGGAAGTGAGTGAGGAACAGCAGGGATTCATGGACGCTATTATGGACAGCCTTGCTACAGACGCTATGGAGAATCTGCTGCCATCCAGCACCAGCATGGTCACTTTTGAGAAAGGGCAGAGCGAAAAGACAGTCCGCTTTTCTATCCTGGAGGATGATGAGAGCGAAGGAACGGAGGGCTTTACCCTGGTACTGGCAAACCCTGACGGAGCCGAGGTATATGAAGTAGGTTCTATGGGCGTTTCCATCCAGGATGACGACAAGCGGGTGAAATCAGAAGTTTCTTTTTCCAAGTCCCAATATAATTCAAAGGATGGAAAGGTTACCCTTACTGTCAAGAGGACGGGGGCAGAATATTCCGTCTGCGAGATGCGGCTGATGACAAGCCAGGATACGGCGTCTGCCGGAAAGAATTATGAGGAGAAAAACGAAACGATCGCCTTTGCCCCATATGAGATGGAAAAGGACATTGAGATGGAAGTTTCCGGCGAGGGAAAATTCAGCGTCCTTTTGTCAGAGTTTCAAGCCTGCACAGAGGGAAAGCATAGCAAAGCGGTCGTCAATATCCAGGGAGAGAATGCTTACGGCGCTGCGAAAAAGGGCGCTTCTTCCAAGGGGAGCGCCCCTTCCAAAAAGATTGTGAGGAAGAAGGCAGAGGATAATACGAAGAGCTTTGACATTACGATTGACGAGCATCCTTACAAAGTAGAATATACCATGGGAGAGAATACGGGTAAGATTCTGGATGAGAGTTATAATCCGGCAGTGGAAGCAGGCGTGTATTACTTCTCGCTGGACCCGGCACATGGGGGAAACTTTAACTATGGTTATTTCGGCGGTTCTAAACCGAATTGTTTCGGCAACCGCAAATCAGAGTATGTTTATGACACAAAGACGACGGATACGATGGATAATAATTTTGGAAAAGTGGAATATTACCATAGCACTACTTGGTGTAATGGGTGGGCTGCTGCCAAATCAGGAAATTTTATCCCAGGGCTGTATTTTCAATATCTGACGCCGGACTGGCACTCAAAATCAAGCTTCGGGGGAGGCCAGTTGGCAAAGTTTGTGACGGATGGCACTACTGCGGTTAGTGGACAATTTGACCGCCAGCAGGATAACGCTGTCCGGAAAAATACTTCTGACCAGAATTTGAAGGTAGAGGTCTACGCCTGTGACGAAGAATCTGACAAAACGCCGAAATCTTTTCTGAGGTTCTATGGCGTCTGCGCTATGTACAGGAAGTTAAATATGAAGGTGGAGAATCCTGCTGCCAAGACATATCTGAATGGTTCTGATTCCGAAATCTCTATGACGCCTGCCGATATGTCAGTAAAGTGCGGCGCACAGCCAGATCCATTAAAGAGCGGCTCGTCTACCAGGGATGTGTATGCAAATTTGAGCCCGGATGATACCAACTTTGTATTCAGTGTTGGCAATATGTCGCTTAATAACCAGAATGGGATATATGCCTATATTAATGGATACGAAATTACTTTGGACCCGGGAAAGGCAGAGGACAGGGTCAAGGTAAACTATCCGCAAGATTTTACAAAGTATCTGAATAATGAGGTGAATAAGTCATCACACAAAGCCAATCTGGACTTTTCCAGGTCTGCCGTGGATGCGGAAATTAAAAAGATAGAGCAGAATCTGGGCACGGTTCCTTATGACGCTTATTTCTTTGCCTGGATTAACAGCATCCAGAAGGACACGGCAAATGATGGCAAGGGCTACCGCCAGAACCTGGTTTTTAAGCCAAAAATGGAATACTATGATGTGGAGGTGGAGGTGCTTGCCCCGACTACCGGGAAAAAGACGGTAGATGACGCTGCCCATTTTACGGATGCAAATCTGAAGGATAAGGGTACAAAGACTTACCATGCCGGAGATACCCTGGACTTATCTGTTGCTTGTGATAATACGGATAAGTATACCATAGTAGGCTATCAGGTATCTGACAATGGGGGAATCGACTATAATACGATTACAGATACGAAAAATTTGTTTTTGCAGTATAACAAGAAGTATAAAATCCGCCCTGTTGTCTCAGAAAACAGCAATGCGGTGGAAGTGCGGCTTTCTAAGGATGCAGAAAGCAGATTTGAAATTGAGGGGCTGATACCTCAGAGTAAGTTAAAAGGGACAGAGTTTGCAGGAAAGAATATCCTGAATTTGAATCCAAAGGAATCGACCGTAAAGAAGATGGCAGAGCCAGAGGCCGGAAAAGAGTATACGGTGCGTGTGCTGGTAAAGGAGGAAGACAGCACCTATGCCTACCGCCCGGTGATTAAGCACACGGCGGGCAATGCCTCCTACACCACCCAGTATTATTCCTTTGTGGCGGCAGGGCAGCCATCGGATAATATTATAGAAGTGGGAGTTTCCGAGGTAAAGAAATCGGATTTAAAAACCTATACAGTGAAGGGGACATTGGTTTCTAATATTTCCCCAATCAGGCAGAATGGCATGGCGGTGAAGAAGCTTCCAGTAACCGGCTACACAATGTCGGTGGGGACAGGGACCCAAAGCATCGGTACAAACAAGAAGACAGGGGAAGTCACGATACAGCCTGACAGCGCGATTAGTACCACCAATGACGACGGTGAGTACACCTTAAGCGGTATCACAGGCGTACCCGGAGACAAAATTCCAGTGTGCATTACCAACGGAATTGTCAATGGGCAGGTAGTGGATGTGGTACTGGCAAACGGTTCCAAAGAACCGGATGGTTCTTATCTGGTAAGGAAGCAGACGACAGAGATTTCCTATCCTTATGGCGCGCCAAGTGTGACTGGCATAGACTACACTTATAGCAAGAAGGAGAGTCTGCAGAAGCAGGGAGGAAATACTGCCAGTACAGTACATATTCTTGATGATACCTTTATTATTACTGCCACGGTAAATAATGCCGGCAGGGTGGTAAAGGAGGCTGTCTTTACGGTGTACCATTATGGACGGGATAATTCTTATGATGAGTACAGAGTAGCAACAAATCCTCAAAACAAAAATACCTATGAGTGTAAGATACCGAAAATGTCAGAAGCTTTTCACAATGGAGACGGCATTAAAGTGCATCTGGTAGACAGCGAGAACCAGACTCTTGAGGTAGGGAAATATGATGAAGACGGCAATCCGATTACTGATGACGATGGAAATTTTGTCCAGGGGCAGCAGGTTGCCATTGAGTATCCGGACAGAGATACCGGGCTTACCTTCTATACGGAGAATGAGAAAGTAGCCCCACAGACATTTGATTTGGAAAGTTCTCAGGCGGTGGATGTTCCTTTAATCGGAAGCGCTACGGGAAATACCGGTTCAGGGCTTTTAACATTCGGTAAAACGGACTGGCCGGGCAAAACAGGCTATACCTTGCAGATTGGCGCGGATGCCCTGTTCAACACGAAGGGCACGCCATCCACTATGGATAAGGTAAATGGTTATCAGAATATGCACACTGCGGGCAAACAGATTGCCAGCTATAATAATGAGGCTGATGCGGCTGATAAGGAGTTAGCGAATCTCAATGCAGAGGATTTTATCTTTAAAATGAGCGACGGCTCATTGCTTGGCGCAACGGGAATGGAGGAGGAAAATGAGCAGGGGGATACCCTGAGGGCCTTTAATAATCTGCTGGATGAAAAAGAATTGATGCAGGAATCGCTTGAAACGATGAAAAATGATGCCACCAGCAAGGCGAAGAAAGCGAAGGCGGGCCTGAATAAAGAGGGCACATGGAGCGTTGACGCTGCATTGGTGCTTGCCTTTGATTTTGTCAAGATTCCGGATACGGACGAATATGTATTCTCCTGTGGTACGGTTGCCATAGGTGGAACGTTTAACTTTAATAAGACGAAGTACACGGTTATATCTTCGGTTCCCGCCTTTATCAATTTCTCTGCTACTTTGCAGAACAATATTATGTTCGCTTACCCTACGCCGGAGGGCGCTTATGCTTTGGAATCAGGAGAGTTTGACGGATATGTGGGGAATCTGGCAGACAGGCTTTCCAACCCAACCGCAAGCGCTAACCTGATGATATCAGGGAAGGTACAGGTAGGCGTCGGCATGTGCGGCGTTCTCTCAGCAAGGGGATATGCTTCTATCAAACTGCAGTTTGATATACCGCCATCTAAACTACAGTTTGATATGCCGTCACCAAGTCCAGTTTCAGAGGGAGGATTCTTGATTAACGCTACGGGCGGCGTGGGATTTGACCTGCTGATTATTTCAATCAATTTTGATCTTGTCAATGCAACCTGGGGCTTTGGCACTCTGGAAAGCAAGACAAAATTTGATTTCTTTGGCGGTATGTTGTCCGCAGATACAAAGGGCAGCGCAAAGAAGACCAGTGCAAAGAAGGGCGTTGTTGCTGGAGGGGACACCCTTCTTAAGACAATTGGTGAGAGCGAGAGGGTGGTAATGCATCCATATTCCGGCGGAACGTCTGATATGGGCAGTTTTGGAAAGAACAGTACGGATGGGCGGAAAAAGGCAACGTTAGCTGCTGTGTCAGTTGATACACTGTTAGAAAATGCTGCCGAGCGTACCCGTCCGCAGATTATCCCACTGGATGGCGGCAAAAAGATGGTAGTATTTCTTGCCAACAGGGCAAGTGATAAAGAACATGATACTGTGTTAAATTATTCTGTCTTTGACGGCAGGAATTGGTCTGTGCCAAAAGCGGTTGCGGAGGATGGCACCACAGATTCCACCCCTGATATCATAAGGGCAGGGAATAAGGTGATTATTGCCTGGGCAGATGCCAACAGGGAATTTGCCAGTGAAGAAAAGACATTTGATATGTTAAACGCTATGGGGATTTCCGCTGCTATATATGATATTGCCAGCGGCCAGATGGGAGAGGAGGTTTCATTGGCAGATGATAAGTATTTCAATCTGTCGCCGAAACTGAATCTTGATGGCACAAAGGTTTACTGCAGCTATATGAAGCGCGACCTGTCAGAAATGAAAGCGGAAGATGACTTGACGAACTTTAAGGATTATTATTCTACAATGGCATATGTGGCGTATGATTATAATGATGCCAAGAGGGAAGAAGAAGAGTTAATTTCCATCAAACATGACAAAATAAAAGACCCTCTTGTACTGGACTATACGTCCTGCACAACTGTAGTAAATAAAAAGTCTTACATGCTTGCTACCTACACGGTGGATGAGGATGAAAATCTTGAGACCAACGAGGACAGGGAGCTTTTCCTTGCCATTACGAATCTGACAGATGGCAGGAGTTACTATCCGATTCAGATCTCCCATGACAAGGTGGCGCAGGCGAATCCACAGCTTACCGATATAGACGGCAAAGTATACCTGACCTGGCTGGAGAATGGCTATATTTTCCATATCTTTGACGCTTCTAATCTGCTGGAAGCGCTCTTTGACGAGAGCAATATAGAAATAGAAGTCAGCAAAGATGATGAAAGTACAGGGACAGAGAAGTTTACCATTGATAAGTCGAAATATATCAATGGATATATGACAGAACAAAGTGACAACAAGGACTGGTATAAGAAGACGGCAGCAGAGCTTGGCATGGATGGGAAGTATTATGAGGACAGCCTTTATGAGGAGCTTACAAAAGGAAGCATCTATTCAGAGTCTGCGAATCTCAGCCAGAATGAGGATGTCCAGACCAGCATTGGCAATTACAAGCTGGTGACAAATGGGGATGATATTTACATTTTCTTTACAGACAGCGCAGCCGATGAAAATACGGCAGATTCTCCGGCAAGCGTAGAAATTTATGGCGTGCGGTACCAGAGGATGCTAGAAGAAGATACGAAGGATGACAGTAAGGATTCTTTTGAGGGTCTGCAGAATGATAAGGAAGTATGGGGATTTGGAAAGGCAGTACAGATTACCGATTCAGGCAAGGTGATTGATGAACTGGATTTGTATATGACAAAAGACAGCCGTGTCCATGCTGTGTCAAACTACTTCGACCAGTGGATTGACGGGAAAGGGCAGATTCAGTATAGCAAGAATAACCTGGTGGAAATTGAGTTTGAGACAAAGAATTCCATAGAGGTACGAGGCGGGCTGATTAACATTCCTATCCGGCTTGTGGCAGGGGACACAGAGAATATTTCTTTCGCTGTGGAAAATGCAGGCCTTTTGCCATCAAAGGGATTTGACTATCAGGTAGTACAGGTGACAGACGGCGTGGAGACAGAGATTGCAAAGGAACATCTGGACGCTGTATTAAATGCAGGAGAGAGCATGGAACTTACCGTGCCATGGACGGTTCCTGGAAACATCTCCGGCACAGAAATCAAGGTGACGGTGACAGAGACAGGCGTTGACAGGGGGACTCCGTATAAGATAAGCCGTAAGGTGCCATACAGGAGTAAGCTTTCCTTTGGAGAGACACAGGTGCTCTGGGATGGACAGAAACCTTATGTGAGCACAATCGTGAAAAATATTGGCAATGCGGCTTCTAAGGCATATGAAGGTGTGCTTGCTGCTGTTGATGAAGATGGTAACGAAAAGACAATTTATCAGAACTTTGACCTTACAGCGTTGGCTTCCGGGGAGGAAAAGGAACTTACCCTTCCGTTTACCCCGAATATAGAGGACTTTAACAGCTTAGGCATCATTAAGTTAGTGCTGAAGGCAAAAGAAGGCAAAAAAACTGTGGTTGAGGCTGCTACGCAGTTCGTTTCTTCCCTGCCGGTATGCGCACGTATTAATGATGGGAAGAAGTTAAAGCTGAAAGTGAATGGAAAGTCAAAACTTGAGACGGTAGCTGCACCTTGGAACCGTATCGCAGGGGATGTGAAGTATGCTTCCGAGAACCCTGAGATAGCATCAGTAGGAGATGACGGAGAAGTAATCGCCAATCAGAATGGGGAAACTACGATTCATGCTTACTATCCGGACACAGGCGTCAGTGCAAGCATCCCTGTCGAGGTATCAGGAAAAGCGGCTGCTGAGGGAACCAGTAAAATTAAAGCTTCCAAGTCTTCTATTGTGGCAGCGGCAGGAAAGGCAAAGACAGTGAAGTTTACTGTTACAAAGGATGCTTCCGCTTCCAAGGCGGCAGCAGTAAAAGCTTCTGTCTCTGACAAGAAGGTTATTTCCAAGGTTTCAGTAAGTGGCAGCAAGGTAAAAATTACCGTGGCAAAGAAGGCCGTAAAGGGCGCGTCGGCAACGGTAACGCTGACTTCTGTAAATGCAGCCGGAAAGACTGTAAAGGCTAAGATAAAAGTGACCGTGCAGAATAAGACAAAGGAGCTGGCTGCAAAGAAATCACTGACAGTAAAGAAGGGCAAAAAGGGAAATATTACCCTGGATGTAACTGCCCAGAACAACAAGAAACCTGCCACCGATACGGTGAGCATCAGCGCAAAAAAGGTTTCCCTTGTGAAGTACTCTATAAAAAAGGGGAAGGTTACCCTTACTCTGAAAGGGGAAAAGAAGGGAACAGAAAAAATAACCGTAAAGATGGGCTCTAAAAAAGTAAGACTTACTGTTAAAGTGAGTTAAGTAGATATCCATAGAAGTGCGGCATAGATAGGAGAGCAGCGGGAAGGAGAATGTAAAAGTGGAGGCAACTGGTTATTTAGAACTGACGATTGTATTTGTCACATTGATTTTCAGTGTAATCAGCATTGCAGGAAGTGTGGTTTTCAGGCTGTATTATCACAGGAAAATTGATTTGGAATATTTGGGCTGGGGGATATTGCTTAGCGCTATCTGGAATCTTACAAACTCCCATGCAGGACAGGCGTTGTTTCGCAACTCCCCTGCAGTGACAGATATTGCCTTTTTCATTATGCTTCTGCTGCCGCTGCCCTTCCTGTTCTATATGGATGAGGTGCAGAGGGGGCGGTATCATAGCTGGTACAGGATTGCGGAGATTCTTTTAGCAGTTGAATGTATTGTATTTTCAGGGATGAATTATTTTCAGCTACGTGATTTCGCGGACAATATTTTACCGATTATGGCCTGCTTCCTGCTGTTCGTACTTGTGGTAGCTGGTACAATTTTGTCTGATATTTTTCATGGATATATCAGGGAGTATTTTGTTGTTGCCGCCGGGATGATCTGCATATGGAGCGCCATACTTGTCAGGATTGTTTCTTATATCCAGAGAGGCAGCGTCAAGAGTGATGCAGTGCTGCCGGCAGGGTTAATTGTCCTTTTGGTGTTAGCATCTGCCAACACGGTTACTAGGCTGGTAAATATGGAGAGAAAGCGGCAGCAGGCTTTGATGGCAAGCGAGGCGAAGGGGAAGTTTCTTGCTAATATGTCCCATGAAATCAGGACGCCCATTAATGCAGTCCTTGGAATGAATGAAATGATTCTTAGGGAGTGTACTGATGCGGCAGTACGGGAATATGCGCTGGATATCCAGAATGCCGGACAGAGCCTTTTAGCGCTGGTGAATGACATTCTGGATTTATCCAAAATAGAATCCGGGAAGCTGGAAGTCCTTCCGGAAGAATATGATTTAAGCAGCCTGCTTCACGACATTATGAACATGATTACGATGAAGGCAAAGGACAAGGGGCTTGCTGTGGAACTGTCTGTCGATGAAAACCTGCCTTCCAGGTTTTGGGGAGATGATATCAGGCTCCGCCAGATATTAGTAAATATTATGAATAATGCGGTGAAGTATACAGAAAAAGGCAGCGTGACATTAACGGTAACTGGTACAGAAGCGGTAACTGACAGCGTAAGCCAGAGCGGTTCTGAAAATAGCATGCCGCCAAAAGATGCTGTCTGTTTACTGACCTTTCAGGTAAAGGACACAGGGATTGGCATACGGCAGGAGGATCTTGCGAAATTATTCCAGGAATTTCAGCGGATTGAGGAAGACCGGAACCGGAATATCGAGGGGACCGGCCTGGGAATGAGTATTACTACGCAGCTTTTGGAATTGATGGGAAGCAAATTGGAGGTGGAGAGTGTTTATGGAAAAGGATCTGCCTTCTATTTTACGTTGGAGCAGAAGGTTATGGATACAGCCCCGATTGGAAATCTGGGAGAGAGGATTAAAAAAAGGGCGGCAGAGTATTCCTATCAGGCGGTATTTACCGCGCCGGATGCACGGGTGCTGGTGGTGGATGACAATTCCGTAAACCGTAAGGTTTTTACAAACCTTTTGAAAGCAACGAAGGTGGTGATTGACGAAGCGGCGGGAGGCATGGAATGTATCAGGCTGGCAGGGGAAAAGCAATATGATGTTATTTTTCTGGATCACATGATGCCTGACTTAAATGGAATTGAGACACTGCATAGGTTAAGAAAGCTTGAAAACTGTCCATGCCATGCTGCCCCAGTAATTGCGTTGACGGCAAATGCCGTTTCCGGTGCAAAGGAAATGTATCTAAAGGAGGGGTTTGACGGGTTCCTTTCTAAGCCGATTATCCCGGATAAACTAGAAAAAATGCTGATGCAGATGCTTCCGGAAAATAAGGTGGTATATGAAGAAACAGCAGATGATTCCCTGGAGGGGATGGACAGCTTTGGAAAAACGGAGATGAGACAGCCAGGGGAAAATGGAAAGGCAGAAGATTTTCCGCCATTAGATGGGATAGATTGGGAATATGCCCTGATGCATTTAAAGGATGCAGATATTTTAAAAGATACAGTAGAGCAGTTCTATTTGGCAATGGACAGGGAAGCAGAAGACCTGGAGCAGTTCTTTCAGATGGTTTCGGAGACATCAGGAGAACAGCAAAAAAAGGCGATGGAGCAGTATGAAGTTAAAGTGCACGCGATGAAGAGCAATTCTGCGATGATTGGCGCAGTGCCGCTGTCCGGCGTGGCAAAGATGTTAGAATATGCCGCAAGGGATGGGGAAACAGAGGTTCTTTTGGTGGTGACGCCGGTATTCCTGAATGAGTGGAAGAAAATGAAAACAATATTAGGGAATTGTGTGGATTCTGGCAGGGAAGATGATGCAGCCGGCGGGCTGCCGGCGGATTGGAATGAGGTGGTTCAGGGACTGCGTCAGATTGTGGACGCTATGAAGGATATGGATATTGATACGGCAGATGAAAGTATGGGACAGATAAAGAAATATCAATTTCCGGAACAGATGAAACCCCTTGTTGATCAGCTTAGCCTTGCTGTCCTTGACATAGATGTGGTGCAGGCAGAGGAACGGGTGGAGGAACTGGTAAAAATGATTGGAAACTATAAATAGTTAATTATGTACTGTTTCTTAGTGGATAGGAGGGAATGAAATATGAAGAAACCAGAAAAGAAAAAGATTATGTTAGTTGATGATTCTTCCGTTATGCTTAGGAATATTAAGAATATTTTAGATCGGAAATATGAGGTTTTTCTTACAACTTCCGGGCGGCAGGCACTAAAAGCTATCCCGGAGAAGGAACCAGACGTGGTGGTGCTGGATTATAAAATGCCAGATTTAGATGGAAGAGCCGTGTTTGAAGAAATGCAGAAGGATGAATATATGAAGACAGTTCCTGTGATTTTTCTGACAAGCGTATCGGACAGCAAAACGATCCAATCTATATTGGCATTAAGGCCTGCCGGTTACATTTTAAAACCGCCGGATAAGGATAAGGTGCTGGAAGTGATTCAGGAAGCTTTGAAAAAGAAATAGCGCAGGTATCACAAACCTTGGGCTGTTAATAGGGGAACAAAAAGTTCAAATTATGCCTTAAAAAGTGCGATGTATACCAGGCCGCTTGCTTTTGGCATTCTGCCAGATTAACATAAATACAAAAAAGATTGAGGATAGGGAACTATAGAAAAGTAACTGACGCAGATTGCGCAGGATGTTTTTCTGCAGTTCCTAAAGCAAAGGATAATGAAAAAAACAGGGTTGAACCAGGCACAGCGTGAGATTGCTTTAAGCGAGCGCACTTTTAAGGGAGAAGCGGTCAATGTCATTTCTGTAAAGCTGGTTTTGATGGAATTTACAGCACTACAGGTAAAAGAAGCGGCAGAAACGGTATTCAGGAATGCGGACATAGCTGCCGCTGTCCTTGATACCAGGGGCAGAGAGGAGGAGTTTGTCCTTTGCAGCAGGGCAGCCTCCCGCTGCAGCCTCCTGCCTGAAATGGAACAGGAAGAAGCATGCCGTTATGCACAGGAAAAAGACTGTGTGCCATTAGGGTATCCGGAAGAATTATATGAGGCGGCGGCAATCCCCCTGCGGGAGGGCGGCACCATGCTTTATGTCCGTTTTCATCATATCATTATAGATGGGTATGGCATGTGCCTTTTTGCGCAGAGGGTGCTTGACGTCCTTGCAGGAAAAGAAGCGGGGAAGTCTGTTTTCTTTGACAGCAGTATGGAAAAATGCCAGGAAGCTGCGGATGCCGCTGTAACGGCAGGTATGGTAAAAGATAGCGGGGGCTTCTGGCGGGATGTTTTTTCTGATGCAGAATTTGAACCGGCCATTTTTGCAGATACCACAGAGAGTATGGAAAAAATATCCGTTCCTTATAAACCGGAAAATGGGCTGCAGGAGCGTGTAGAACACTTTGCAGGAGAAAACGGCGTAACGGCGCCGTATGTTTTTGCTGCGGCATATGCAGTTTACCTTGCAGAAGCGACGGGGAAAAAGGACGCCGTTTTTTTAATGCCGCGTTTAAATCGGAAAGCAGGGGAGATGAGGACACTGGGCTGCTTTACGCTTCTGGTTCCGGTGCGGGTAAGGGTAGAGCAGGCGGATTCTTTCGCAGAGGTCTGCCGGAAGGTACAAAAAGCTGCCAGATTGTCATCAGAACATAAGGCATATGGGTTTGGAAATATATTACGTGTCCTGAGGGGGGAAAACCTGGCTGCAGGCAGCCTTTCAGAGTACGTGTTTAATTATTACCGTTATGAAATTCAGGCAGAACTGGAATATTCCCTGGAATTAAGTGTGGCAGGAGCAGTACATAACCATTTTACATGGAATATTTTTCGGACAAATGGGGAGATGTCCTTTGGCTTTGACTTGAGAAAGGGCGTTTATGACGCGCAGAGGGCAGGGGATTTTGCAGAAAGCATTGTTCGGATACTGGACTGCGGCATTGAGGGGAAGCCTGTCTGTGATATACCGGTTCTTGGAGAGATAGAGCAGGAGCGTCTCTTTTCTGTCAAGGGGAAAAGGGTGGAGATAGACGAAAATGCAACGATTCCCTCATTGTTTCAGAATGCGGTATGCAAATATGAGGAGCGCCCCGCTTTATACGCGGGAGAGGACAGTTACACTTTTAACAGGCTGGATAAGGTATCTGATGCAATTGCCTGCGGCCTGATAGAAAAGGGCGTGCAGAATGGGGATAGTGTAGCATTTATGCTGAAAAGGGATATACGCCTGATTCCGACGATGCTTGGAATTGCAAAGACGGGTGCGGCGTTTATTCCTATAGATCCTATGTATCCAAAAGACAGGGTGAGTTATATCATAGAGGACAGCCAGGCGAAGTTTTTGATTTCATCAGGGGATGTGGCAGCGGCGGAAGGATATGAATACCTTGCGGTAGAAGAGCTGCTTTCCCATACAGGGGAAAGCTTGAAACCGCCAAGGATACAACAGGGACAAACAGCATACAGCATATATACATCCGGGACGACAGGAAAGCCGAAAGGGGTTCTGCTTTCGCATAAAGGGATTGCAAATATTGTGCATCCGGATAACAATCCTTTCAACCGTGACATCGTATCAAATGGGACGGGAATTGTAGCAATTGGTTCCATTTGCTTTGACATCTCGCTGTTTGAGATTTTTGTGCCGCTTTTTAACGGCTTGTTTGTAGAACTCGGGAACGAAAAAGCAATGGTTGATGCAGGGGAGCTTGCAAAGCATATTTTACGCCATGGGGCAGATATTTTGCACTGTACGCCATCCAGGATGGTATCTTATCTTAGGAATCCTGATTTTGCCTCAGCGCTTAAAGGAATCAAATCCGTGCTTTCTGCGGGAGAGGTGCTGCCGGAAAGTCTTGTCCATGAATTAAAAAATACATACGGAATCCGTATTTACAATGGCTATGGACCTACAGAAACAACGATAGGGGCAACCATAACGGAGTCTGGGGACAGCCGGACGATTGGAGAGCCAATAGCAAACACTGGAATCCTGCTTCTGAATAAGAACGGAAAGCAGGTGCCATATGGCGCGTCCGGGGAAATCTGCATTTATGGGAAAGGCGTAGGGCTCGGATACAAAGGCAGAAAAAAGGAAACGGAAGAGAAGTTTACAGATTATGCAGGGAGAAAGCTGTACCATACCGGGGATATAGGGCGTTTTAGCCAGGATGGAAAACTGCTGTATTATGGACGCTGCGACCGTCAGGTTAAGCTTAGAGGGCTTCGGATAGAGCTGTCTGAGATAGAGAATGTAATGGGAACATACGAAAATGTGTCCCAGGCGGTCTGTATTGTGAAAAAAATCGAAAAGACAGAGCATCTGGCCGTCTTTTTTACAACAGAAAAGGGCTGCACAGTTGATACAGGACTGTTAAAGGAACATTTAAAAGAAAAGCTTCCATCTTATATGGTGCCGGATATTTTAAAAGAGCTGGATCAGATGCCGCAGACGCCGGGCGGAAAAACTGATATAAAGGCGTTAGGGGAGCTTCCTGTTGATTTTACAAGGGAATACCGGGCGCCGGAAAACGATATGGAAAGAGCTGTCTGTAAGGCTTTTGCCAATGTGCTTGGAATAGAGCAGGTTGGGCTTGACGATAATTTCTTTGAGCTTGGCGGGGATTCTTTAAGCGCTGTGGAGCTGATGGTGAATATTGAAAAAGAGCTTAACTTTGGGGAAGCGGCAGAGATTGATTATGGAGATATTTTTCAGTATCCGACGCCTGCAAAACTCGCTGCAAAAATAAGCGGGGATGGCAGCAGGAGGAGTTATCCGATTGGAAGCCTGGACTATACAGGGATTGACGCATACCTTGCAAAAAACAGCAGCAGGGCAGATGTTAACAGGGAGCTTGGCAATGTACTTATAACGGGAGCCTCCGGATATCTTGGAGTCCATATTTTGGTTGAATTATTGAAAAATCCAAAAGCCTGCCAGAAGGTGTTCTGCCTTGTGCGTCCGGGCGGCAGGCGGACAGCAGTGCAGCGGATGAAGAGTACGTTGTTTTATTATACGGAAGAGGATTTCTCAGAGAGTTATGGGAAAAAATGGTTTGTTGTAGTAGGAGATATTACAGAACCGCAGATTTTCAAAGAGGAGTTTACAGAGCATATTGATACGGTGATTAATTCGGCGGCAAATGTTTCCCACTTTGTCTATGGAAACAGCCTTGAACGTGTAAATGTGGGCGGAGTGAAAAACCTGGCTGCATATGCGCTGCAGGAAGGCGCATTGTTTTGCCAGATTTCTACAATCAGTGTAGGAGGGGAATGCAGCGCTTTCCATGAACCAAAGGAGTTTACAGAGAACTGCCTGTATGTCGGGCAGGAAATATTTAACCAGTATATTTATTCCAAATATATGGCAGAATATGCTTTATTAAAGGAAGCAGTTGAAAAGGGGCTTGCGGTAAAGATTATGCGGGTAGGGAATCTGCAGGGCAGAAGCAGCGATGGTGAGTTTCAGATGAATATGAGAACGAATGCATTTACCCGCCAGCTTTCTGCGTATATAAAAATGTGTGCGGTTCCAGAATCGGTATATCATGCAAGCGTTAATTTTTCTCCTGTAGATGAAACGGCGCATATGATTACAGTGCTTGCAAAAACGGATCTGCGCCACACGGTATTCCATGTGTATCCGCCAAAAGAGGTCGAATTTTCCAGGCTTTTTGCATCGCTTGAAAAGATGGGGCATAAAATCCGCGTAGTACCAGACGGGGATTTTGAGGAATTACTGCAGTCGATGAAACAGACAGAAGAAGGGCGTGCTGTTGCAGAGGGGCTGCTGACGGAAAGGTCTGGAGAGGGATATCGGGAAATATTAGTCACACAGGAAATGACAAACTGCCTGCTTGCACTGGCCAGGGAAGCGTGGCTTCCTGTTACGGAAGAATATTTAAACCAATATCTGAATGCCTTAGAGGGCATGGACATGTTTTAAAATGTGAGGGAGGAATGGTAAAGCTATGGTTACAGTTGCTTTATGGAGTTTTGCCGTATTTCTTGCTTCTGTGTTTGCAGGGATTTTGTCAGGCATTACCCTTGAGCCAAAATATAACGGCAGGGTCCGGGCGGCGGTATGGAGCGCTGCAGCGCTGATTGGCTATACTGCTGCATTTATCAGTTACCAGATAAATCTGTATAATGACGTTATGGGTATTTTGGGGCTTTCTGTCTTTGTCTGCATTGTATCGCAGATTTTATATGAGGGCACATGGTCTGTAAAGTTAGCGATAGCCCTTATGGGCTGTTTAATTGCAAATGTCATCACATTTATGCTGTGTGGGACAACAGATACTTTGATTGCCCCGATGCTCGGGCTGATGGAGGAGAATCCTTATGAGACGCCGAACCTTTTGTTTTTTATTGGGATAAAGCTGGTTATTTATAGTGTGTCTGTCTTTCTCTATGTCCGTTTCCTGAGAAAATATATCCATAACACGGTAAAATCTGTTGAGGGGAATATGACGACGTTTGTGCCTCCATTAGTGGTGTCGGTAGTGGGGTTTTATGTGATTAACCTGTTTTCAAACCGCAATGGGATTTTGCCGAATAATCTCTGGTTTTTTCCGCTGTATATTACAATATGTGTGATATTCCTTGTGGAATTTTGGATGATATTTTATTCCATCAACCAGAGTGCCGTGACGATGAAGACAGCAGCAGAGCTGAATGTAGCGACAAGCATCCAGCAGTCCATGCTTCCCTGCATCTTTCCGGCGTTTCCTGATAAAGAGGAAATTGACATATATGCCACAATGGATCCGGCAAGGGAGGTAGGCGGCGACTTTTATGATTTTTTTATGGTAGATGAGAGGCATGTGGCAATCGTCATAGCAGATGTGTCTGGCAAAGGGGTTCCGGCAGCTCTTTTTATGGTAATCGGAAAGACTTTAATTAAAGACCATACGCAGCCGGGGGAGGATCTGGGAACTGTATTCTCAGAGGTCAACAATATCCTTTGCGAATCTAACAGTGAGGGGATGTTCATCACTGCCTTTGAGGGAGTTCTTGACATTGTGACAGGCGAATTTCATTTCGTAAATGCAGGCCATGAAATTCCATTTATCTACAGGGCAGGAAAAATATTTGAACCATATAAAATCCGCGCCGGCTTTGTTCTTGCGGGGATGGAAGACATACATTATAAGGGGGGAAGCCTTATGCTTGAGGCAGGGGATAAGATTTTTCTGTATACCGACGGTGTGACAGAGGCAACAAATGCAGAAAATGAACTGTATGGAATGCAGCGGCTGGGCGGCATCCTAAAGGAAAACAGCACAAAATCCCCAATAGAGATTCTGCCGGCAGTGAGGGAAGATATAGACAGTTTTGTAGGAAGCGCGCCGCAGTTTGACGACATCACTATGCTCTGTTTGGAATATAAAGGAAAAAAGAAGGGGGTATAGCGATGAAAGAATTGACTATTGCTGCGACAGTGGAAAATATTCAGACAGTTACGGATTTTGTAAATGAGCAGCTGGAAGCCATAGGCTGCCCGATGAAAGCGCAGACACAGATAGACATAGCTATCGACGAACTTTTTGGAAACATTGTTCATTATGCGTATCATCCTGAAATCGGTGCTGCAACTGTGCGTGTGGAAGTGGAGGAAGAGCCGTTGGCAGTCAGAATCAGCTTTATTGATAATGGTATTTCATATGATCCATTGGCAAGGGATGACCCGGATGTTACGCTTTCCGCAGAAGAGCGGGAAATAGGGGGACTGGGAATCTATATGGTAAAAAAAATCATGGACAATATTTCTTATGAATATAAGGATGGACAAAATATTCTTAGGATTTTAAAAAAAATATAGTCACAAAATAGCAAGGAGGAAAAATAGTATGGTTATCACGAAAACAAAGGAAGGAACAATATTGACACTTGTAATAGAGGGAAGGCTGGATACAACCACAGCCCCACAGTTAGAGTCTGAGTTAAAAAGCAGTATAGACGGCATGGATAAACTGGTGTTGGAATTTGCATCGCTGGAATACATATCATCGGCAGGATTGAGAGTGCTGCTTGCCGCACAGAAAATTATGAATAAGCAGGGAAGCATGATAATAAGAAATGTAAACGAAGATGTGATGGATATATTCGAGGTTACAGGCTTTGCTGATATTCTGACAATTGAATGACAGGTTTAGGATTTGTTAACAGCCCCTGCAAAATATTTTTGCAGGGGCTCAATTGTATATTGTCTTATTCTCTACTTCCTCTTTGGCATAATGGTTAATCTGCTTTACCGATAATTCATAATTTGGACCCTCTGCCTTTTAAAATGAAATATTTGTAATTATACACAATAAATTATTCTGAAAAGAGTTTTCTTTTTTATGATAATCCCTCGCTTTCAAACACGCTCTAAGGTGGTTAAATACCAAAGGAATTATATAGGGGCTGGGCTGCTTTCAAGCGTGATATTTCATGTTTTGCTTCTCCGTAGAGCAGCCAGCGGTATGTTGCTTTTGTATTTACAAAAGGAGGCGGAATAACAGTTATGTTCATATTGTTCTATTCTGGGAATATATTTCCTTGCTAATATTTGAATTATTTTATAGTATAATATTAAGATGTCGGAGTCAAGAGGAATGCTGCCCCAATTGATGCTGCGGATCGCTGTCTGTTTTTGCCCCTGGCATCATATTAAAGCTAAAAAAGAGGAAAGGATAATAAGCAAACACACATTTTTACCCTTTGTGTTTGCGCCTCAAATGAAAATGCTAGCATATTCGCTTGAGGCTTGGTGCAAATTATGAGAAGGAAAGCTATGATAGCAATATTGGCAGTTTCACTGGCCTGTTTAGGTGGGTGCGGTACAGAAAAAGAAAGTGGAAAGCAGGGACAAGACAAAATGCAGGAGCGTAAAGAAGATTCGGGCAGCACAGAAAAAGCAGAATCAACAGCTGTTTCTTTGCTGCGTTCGTCAAATCCGAATACGGTTTCTCTGAATGCAGAACGTGTTTTTGATTCTGAAAAATCTTCTTCTTGGGTAAAAATAGCAACAATATGGGATACCAGATGGTTTTTGATTTTAGCAAGGTAGAGGGGGGGAGAGGTTGCAGGCATCAATTCTTTGCAGATAGTTTTTCCGAATATGAAGGAAGATACAGCAACGAAAGTAAAAGTAACCAATGCAGTATGCATTATGGATGAAAAAGAAATAGGAACCCTATATAAAACAGGGGCGGCAGAGTAATTCTGGAGCATGTTTGGAGATGGGTTAAGGCGGCAGGGATTTTTTTCTGGAAACAAGGGGGAAAACTAAGTGTGGTACTATATGTATCCATCTTTAGATGGTGTGAGGGAGCTTCCATTTTATATAATCAGCATTGGGCAGCATGAACTACAGCCGTATATTAAAAAAACACAAGGGCATGAATATGATCAGTTTTTTTTAACAGCACTGGATCCGGGTGGCTGGAAATGAATGGGAAGAAATACGAACTCAGGGAAGGGGGCGCTTATTTCATTCCGGCACATGTTCCGCAATGCTATTATCCGGAAGGAGAAATCTGGGAATCTTTTTGCAGCGGGCTATGTTTATGAATTTATTATAGAATTTGCGGGCCAGACTACTCTAGCAGGGGAGAAACGGAAAAAAGATTTTGGCAGGAGTTGCAGTGGTGGGGATATTAATGTGCTCAGCAACAAAAGTATCGGCAAAAACGGAGTTGAAATTTACTGGAAACGAAACAGTATTTCGTCTGGCCAGGGATGCAGCAGATAAAGGTCTTTCCTCTTTGAAAGGGACAAAACACTGGCTGAAAGTTTTTCAAAAATATGGTGGAAATGAAAAAAAGACGATGTTTTAACAGGACAGCCTTCCAGCGCATACCAGCGCGCTTGCTGTAATTTTTGAGATTACGTCTTATGACTTAGAAAAAGAGTATGAGGCATTATGGGGAAGAAATAGATGTACAGACAGGAAAAATTTCTTCCGAGACAAAGACAGATACCAGTAAGATACCGGCAGTTGGGACTGTGGAGAAGGAAGAAAATGAGAAAAAGAAGGTGGCGGATCTTCAATTAACTTCCTATAAGGCAGGAAAGAAAACCCTTTCAGGAAAGACAGTTAAAAATGCAAAAGTGACTGTTAAAATTGCGTCGAAAACATACACAACGAAAGCAGATGCAAAGGGGAAATTTTCGGTGGCTTTGAAAAAGAAGCTGGCACATAAAGATAAAATCAAAATTACTGTGAAAAAGAGTGGGTATCAGACATTGAAGAAAACCTTCACTGTAAAATAGGAAAACTCATAGGAGAGGGCCTGTATTTTGGGCTCCGTAGTTGTAACCCGCATATGTTAGGCTGCCAAACTCCCGTGTGGATAAACGGCTTGAAAAAAATGTGGAATCTGGTATAATGAAATCAAGTAATAAAGCATGGGGGTGATATCATGACAGAAAAAGAAATGATAAAATTGTCTGTAGAAGAATTTTCGAGAATTCAACGATACATGATGATAGCTGGTAAGGATTCTGAAGTGTATAAAGCAATGAAGGAGAGATATATTGATCTTAAAGTTATATTGACTTCTTCAGGAGTAAACCTTACAGAAATTGACAGAATAAAGGCATAAGGGGCGATAAAAATTACTATACAAGAACAAATTAAAACTGTTGCAATACATGGGATGTGACGCTTGCAGAAATAGTCAAAAGGTTGGGATGCGTCCGCAGTCATTTTCTAATGGAATGAAAACGGGGAAAGCGTTAGGAACTGAGTATATATCTTCTTTTAGATTTTCCGATGGATCAGAAGAATATGAAAGCATTCATAAACTGAATGCTTTTTCTTTGTTTTATGACAGTTCCCAAGTTGCATGAAAATACCGATTATACTAGAATCGGTGCGGGATAGATTATTGTGTTTTGGATGGCTTTTGGAGTGGGAATTTTTAATTTAAAAGGAAAGATATAGCATTATGATGAAAAGAGAATTGGGAAATGAGAGGGTTAGGATATCTGATATTGCAGAGGAGCTGGGGCTTAGCACGGCAACTGTGTCCAATGTGATACATGGGAAGACGAAGAAGATTTCTGCTGAAACGGTAAAACGTGTTCAGGAGCAGGTGGAAAAAAGCGGTTATATCCCAAGCATGGCTGGGATTTTACTGGCGCAAAATAATTCCAGGATTATTGGCATTGTGGTAAATGACCATCCGAAATATGAAGGGCGTGTTTTAGAAGATGCTTTTATTGCAGCATCTGTGAATGCATTATCAAAAGAGATTGATTTGGCAGGATATTTTATGATGATAAAGGTGACAACTCAATGGGATGAAATTGTTCGTTTTGCGTCTATGTGGAATATGGAAGGGCTGGTAATTATTGGGTTTTGTGAACAGGATTATAAAAAGCTGCGTGACGCCATGCATATACCCTTTGTGGTGTATGATGGATATTTCCAGGAAACCCCTAAAATATGCAATTTGACAATAGATAATTATGATGGCGGTTATCAGGTGGGAAACTACTTAAAGCAGATGGGGCATAAAAAAATTCTCTGCCTGTCAGATAATTTTACCTGTATGGATTCTGAACGCATCAATGGATGCGCAGATGCTATGGGAGATATTTTGGTTCATTTTATGCAGATTCCCATACGGAAAAAAGAGCGGATGCAGTTTTATCAGGACAGGGAAGGAAAAATACTGGAATATACTGCTGTTTTTGCAGTATCTGATTTTTATGCCATAGAATTGATATATTATCTACAAGGGAAAGGAGTCCAGATACCAGAGGATATATCTGTAATCGGATTTGATGACAGCCCATTGTGCAGTTATTGCATCCCGGCATTAACGACGGTAAAGCAGGATGCGGCTGCAAGGGCAAAAAATGCAGTTGCCATCCTGCAAAACCTGAAAGCAGGGACAGAGGAACACATTATTGTGAAGTCTCCGGTGAAGCTGGTTAAACGTAAGAGTGTAAAAAAATTACTATATAGACGGTGATTAATTATTGCTAAAATCCACTTGTATTTTCTTCTAAGTAATATATACTATTCTCATAAATATTTTGGAGGAAAATCAAATGGATAACCAACCTGTTAACAATGAAATAGAAAAATTTGTACAGCTTTCCAAAAATGAAAAAGACGGTAAACAAAAAAAACGGTATGATGCTGTGTTGCTTTATCTTGAAGGTCGTTCCCGCCGTGAAATTTCTGAGATTCTCCACATACCGCGCAGGACAGTGTCTGGATACATATCCCTTTACACTGAAGGCGGTGCAGAAGCCCTCCTCATCCGCAAACAACCGGGCCGCACTAGATTTTTAACGGATGGGCAGGAAAAATATCATTTCCACCTGTACGCCGGAAGAAGCAGGCGTGGGGGTTTTTGCAAGCTGGACAGCCCTCCTGGCCTGTCGTCTGGTGGAGGAACGTTTCCGGGTAAAATTCTCAGAACGCGGGATGAGGGATCTTTTTTACAGGATCGGACTGAGCTATACCAGACCAACTTATACACTTAACAAGGCTGAC
>RAYE01000081.1 GCA_003612285.1 bacterium D16-51
ACATCTGGCATTTGTCAGAGTAAATTCCATATTCAGAGGGGAAGGGGTGGAATTTAGTTTGGAAATTGAGTTGATTCATTTCTTTTACCTTGCCTTTCTAAAATTTGATTGCAAGGAAAATCCATCTATGATAAAATATTTCAGAGAGGATTTTCCTCAGTTACTTGTAGAGATTCGTGCTTCTTGGTAGGGAGAGCGAATCTCTATTTTTTCTGACCTTTTACCTTCTCAATCCCAATTCTTATCAGTTCCAAAATACTATAGCCATTTTCAGAAGAAAATGTCATTATTTCTTCTTTTTCAGTTTTTGTAACACGAACGTATAGCCTATCGTTCATAGGATTGTCAGTTTTTGGTCTACCTTTGCGTACACTCAAATTATCACCCCTTTTTTGTGCGCACATTTATTATATTATTGTACGCACAAAAAGTCAATACCCAATTTTACTTTTATGCAACCATAACACTTAGTTTCCAGTCAACAATTTCCTCGGCGGTTAGTTGTGGCTTTTTCTGTTCCACAACTGGCTGTTGCTGTCTAAAATAGCTGTTTACAAGTTGTCGCTGGACTTGCCATGATAAATCATCTTTAAAGGATTTTACTATCATAAGATAACCAGATTCCGTTACGAGGATTAAGCCTCCAATGGACGAATTTCGTCCATTGGCTTTTTCGCGTGTAAGAATAAAATAATCTTCGTTTTCTACAAAATATTTCCTATTCTTTTTAAAATTTCTACTTGCTGTGCCATTTGGTCTATGATGCACAAGGTCAATTTCCTTAAATGTCACAACCCTCTGCCCGTTGTACTCTCGTATCTCCATTTCGGTATTTTCAATAGTTACTATTTCACTCATAAAAAAACTCCTTTCCAAAAATTTGTTCTTGAAAGAAGCCTCTCTGCATGTTGTAAGATTTTATATAAGGAAACTTATTATGCTATACTTAATTTTGCATCCTGCAAAATTTAAGATATAATATAAATACATCAATTCGATACCTAATCTCTTGTTATAGTACATATTCATTATGTATATCTAATTTTATCACTTTAATAGCAGAAGCACACCAGCCAGCATAATATTCATTAATTACCTTCAAACAATTTTTCACATTATCGTTAGTATGTTTATCATTAGAATCAAAACTTACACTGCCTATTAATTTGGATATAAATTGTTCTAACATTAAATTAAGCACATCTAACTTTACCTCTTTTTCTAATATTTTAAGCGCACCATCACTTAAATAAGGAGAGAGAAGATTCAATTTAGATTTGAATTCACTATCTGAATCATAAATTATTTTGATTATACCTTCTATTGAATATTCATCAGAACTAATATCAAATCCATAAAAATACTTAGAATCACATATTTCAAATTTAGAAAAGAATTCTAAATATTCCTGTAACTTTTCATACCTTATTTCATACAATCCATATTGGTACTTCTGTGTTTCTATTTTCTCCAATTTATTATTTGTCTCAATAGATACAACAAGAGAAAATACACCTGTTATTATAGCCGCAATCACCCCCGAAGTAAAAAGTATCTTATATTTTTTTAGCTTATCATCTTTCATAGTTTTCCCTCCTTTTAAACTCTATATAATATTTATATTACACCAAAATCCTCTAACTCTCAACCTTCATTACAAAAAATGACAAGTATACAAAAGAGGCAACCTGTGCAACCTCTAATATTTGGGGAATATCAAAATTTCTATGTAAGTTTTTTATAAAAACCCCTAAATCAAGCATCTTACGAATGCTTACAGGAAAATTCTGACACTCCCAATATTTTTCTTATATATTCCACACCTTTCTGATACACAAGCGCCTTGATGCTGATTCTCGTTTCCCCATCTGGCATGAAGTATTTTTACTCTATCGTCTGAAAACATCCATTGTCAATATATTTCTGATATGGAGTATTATTCTTCACCAAAATTCCCTTCTTTCACAAAATATCAAACAATTTATTCCGACCAATACAGGATGGTTCAATACCTTTACCTATTTCTATTGCGTTCTTGTTGTAATCCTCCTTGATCCTCATTCTCTCAATATTTGCAAGAAGTTTTTTACTCTTCTCCCTCTCCTCCTTCAATTCCTAGACTACGGAAATGAGCAAATCCAGATTATCTAACAACTCCTTTTGTGCATACATTCCATACTTCTGTATTGACGGAATAATTTCATCTGCCACTTTTGTCTGGAACTTTTCTGCCATCTCATTCCTTGCCTTCATAGCAGTCGGTAAAAGATATTTTCTGGAATATATTTTGGTAATTCATCTTCATCCCCACTTGTGGGGATACCAAGTTTTTCAGATGTTTCTTTACTCACTCCCACTTTATTGAAACATTAGCACTTGCTACAATCTGAGTAAATTCCAATCCTCTTGTCTCTCAAATAACCATGCTGTCTTTCTTGTAGCATTCCACGACACTTATATTCAACTCCCCATATTGCTTTGACACGCAAGATACCTATCTACCACTCGTGATACCGTACTTCTCTCCATAAACAACTTCTCTGCCACTTCCTGCTGTGTCATGCCATCCTGGTACAAATACTCAAATATCAACCTGTCCCGGCTATCATAGATTGTGGTAAAGAAAATATCAATCTCCAGCTTCATCTGCTCCAGCTTTGCCCGCTCATGGTACAACTTTTCAATCAACTCATACTGTTTTTGCTTCCATGCCCTGCGGTCTTTGATTTCACATCCTGGAACCTCTACAGATGTTCTCTGGTAAGGGAACTCTTTGTTAGATGACTGCACCTTTCCCACATAAGCGGCAGGGGGATTTTCCTTATAATATCTCAGCTTTTCTTCATCTTTGCGGATAATTTCACCCAAATACCGATACTGCTTTAATAATTCCTTTGTCATTACCAGACCTCCCTAATATGGCGCATCTACATATTCCGCTTTAGCAACCGTTCCGCCATTTGCTAACATCATTAACTGTGTCACACCGTCTGCAGCATCATCATGGTCATTCTTTCCAATCTGCACAAACATAGTCAATTCATCCATTGCATCATGATATTCGCTATTGCGCTTATTGGCGGCCAAAAACTTACATCTTCGTTTTACATCTGGTGCATACTGAATAATTTTTGCCAGCTTACTCATAGTATTAGGGGCTTTGCTGGAAGAAATACTGCATGAATACCTCTGCCCCTGCAATAATTCATCTATCTTATCTGCATATTCATCACCGCCATTGTTCGCCTCGAAATGCATCATCTGCGGCTGATGATGCATTGCCTTCCCAACTACAATAGGCTGTGTAACCATCTTGTCACCTTTATTAAAAATCCAATCCGGGATGTAAATATAACCATCATCATATTCATATCCCCAAGGCATTGACAGGCTGTCTCCGCCGCCCCATGCTACATCACAGGCTACCAGCTTACGAATAAGGCCACTTTCTGGCGGGAGGACTCCATTGTAGGTAAGAAGTTCATCCTCTGGAAACAGCAGCCCTTCCCTGATAAATGGTCTCTGCTGGAACTTAGCCTCCCACTCATTCTTATCGAGCCTCTTTTTCATTCTCAAATAATGCTCTGTGGAAAATCCCAGTCCATAATCATAAACAAAGTTAGATTCATTTTTTTCATTAAGTGCCGGAATTTTGCGGAAACGGTATCGCGGATTTTCCTTGTTCTCTTTCTCTACCCTGCCAAGCGGATCCATCACGTTCCAGCGGGTACCGACCATCAATTCCCTGGTGCCGTCATTTTTACGGTCAACCAGTACATTTAGGTAATCCTGGTACCGTCCCTCCAGCCGTGAAGGGGAAAGGCTTTCCTTTCGGTCACGAACCATATCGTCCACGTACAGATACCCATCCGATGAAATATCCACTGCACCGGTCCATGTGCCATCAATCCCCCGGCAGGTCAATGTAGCAAATCGATCAGGGTCATTTAGGGTAATCTCCCTCTTCTCTGCTGATTTTTTCTGCATGAATGTATCCGGGAATACCTCACGGAAATGATATATGGTTTTATCCTCTGCCACATCCAGTTCCATGATATTAAGCGCTTCTGTATAAAATCCGTCTGCCAGGTCACCGGAATGGCCGGACATGGCGCTGTGGCTGTTCGGCCTGCGCCCCATCACCCATGCCAGGAAGAAGATGCAGATTGTCGATTTGCCAACTCTCGGAGGCATGGATAAACCATAAAAGTCTAATTTTCCATCCTCCAAATCCTGCAAATCATCCACGACCACTTTTAACGTATGTCTGCGTGGCATATAAAACCTTTTTTGCGGTGCCCTATCCTTCTCCATGTAGTACAAAAAATCTTCAAAATAATATGGTGCCAGCATCAAAGTGGCCTTCCAGTACAGATTTGCAAAGTCAACGCTGTTCTTTTTCCGGCTCTGCTTCGCTACAATTTTCTGTACTTCCTTTGCCTGCTTCAATGCACAGGATAAATCATCATCTTTCTCACTGATTGCCATATTCAGCAATGCGCTGCAATATTTATAATCCGTTAAATCCTTTTGATGCAATTCCTGAATGATTTTTTTATTTTGCTCAGACATACTATTCCAGCCACCTACTTACTTCCACAAATACTTCCTAATCACCCTTATGTGCCCTAATAATCTGTGAAACCCTTCCCTGTGAACATCCCATCTCATCAGCTATCTTCTTTTGCGGCCATTTTGCCTTATACAAGGCCATAACCTTACCTTCATCAATTGGCTTTTTCTCCAGCTTTTCAGGAATATTGACTTCAATATCACCTTTTTCATCATCATGGAGAACAACTTTTCCGGCAGTTTCCTCTTCCTTAACCAGCTCTTCCGCAGAGGACTCCTGCACCGAACCACTGCCATCACATTTTTCCTTCACCTGCTGCTCAAATTCCTTCTGGTTCTCAGCCAATTTCCGCCTGTCCAGCTCCATGACTGTCATAATACTATACCCTGCAAGGTCTAACAGCGTATCTCTAATGGACTCTCCAGAAACCATCTGCTGTCCACCTCTGGCCAGATTATCCAGTCGGTTCCATTTATCTTCCATACGAACCATAGCCGCTACTATACCATACTTTTCATAAGAACGGCTAAAGCTGTCTCCATAATCATGGTTCTTCTTAACATATGTGTCATGTATCTGCCGTAAAAGTGATTCATGTTGTTCCAGATTACTCATTATCCTCATCCTTTCTTTTCACAAACTTTACAAGGTTCTGTGGTATCTGAATAACTGTTATCAGCTTCTGGTTATGAAATATGTACGCCTTATCACCATATAACCGAACCTGATTGGCAGTTTCGTTGTAAAAATACAAACTATCTACCCACTTTTTTAAGTTACCGGTAGTTTCACTGTGTGTCATGCCAAGCTCATAGACTTTCTTAACAACACGGCCAACAGAATTTTTACCCACGCCACACCGCTGCTTCAATCTCTTCACTGCATGTTTTGTTACAACCAATGCAAACCACCCCGCTTTCAATACCCTACTCCAGAATCGAACTGGAATTGCATGATAGAAAGTCATGTGTCCTAGCCATTAGACCAGTAGGGCATTCTGCTGTCTTGAATTTTACAACCGCCAGACAGCGATAAGAGGTTGTTTTTAATTAACAGACAATTTTCTGGCTATTCCTTAATTTTCTTTGGTTACTACAGTATCAGCGCCTTTTACAGTAACCCAGCCGTGTTTTTCCCTGGCCTCCGCCAATTTATTTTCAATCAGCTTATCCGTAATGCTGTCAGCAACTTTCTTGTTTGCCTCCGATTCAGCATCTGCAGCAATTTTGGTCGCATCTGCTTCTGCCTGTGCCTGCGTTTTCTTCACTTTGGCATCTGCCTCAGCTTTTTCGATTTCTTTTTTATTTTCAATCTGCTGCTTTTCATAATCCATTTGAGCCTGCTGCTTCTTGGCAATTTTTTCATCATATGCCTTATCAAATTCAGCCCCGTTAATTACGACTTTGTTAATTTTAATAACGCCCTCACCATACTTTTCATCCAGAGATTTCTGAATATTTTCCTGCGCCCTCGGCTCCAAGATGCTGCGGTTAGTAACATCTGTTGGTGTCAGAGTCTTGGATGATGTTTTAATCGCCGATGCCACAAGAGATTCGCTGACCAGGTTGTCTTTATAATCTGCCACATTTGCATATATCCAGGCTGATTTATCCGGGTTAATCTGATATGTAATCGTAATCCCCTTAAACGTCACTGCATTTCTTTCACTGGTTTCCGAAGAAATTTTATTTTTATCAAATACGATATCCTGCTGTTTGTTGTTCACTTTTTCAATACTCTGCACAAATGGGATTTTCAGGTTAAATCCATTCTGTAAGGTTGTCTGGTCTACCTGACCGAAGGTTGTCCTTACACCGGTATATCCCGTTGGGATAATGACAAAACTGAAAGCAAATACAAAAAGCGCAATACCAAAAACAGCTCCCACAATATTTCCAAAAAATCCTTTGTGCCGCTGATTCCCCTCTTCCTTTGCAATTTGTCCACTATCTAGCTGCCTGCCCAATAAATGATTGTTTGCTGATTTCACACAGCTTAATAAAATTTCCGTAACAACTACAAGAATCCCTAAAATTCCAATAAATACATTCATGTCTGCTCTCTCCTTTTTTGTTTTTAAAAAAAATTTGCCCTTCCGTCAATAGCCTTTTTTGTTTTTTTGAATAGTTTTGGGGTTAAGTAGGGGGTATTGACTTCTCCCTGTAAGGGGTTCCCCTCCCCATCACGATTCATTACCAAAATTTATTTTTTAACTCTGGAATAAACTAGACTTTCCCATAGAGTTAATCACCATTTGAATAAATCCTTTATTTATGCCGCTTTGCACTATTGCTATAATAAATACACTTAGGTGTTGTGAATAATATTCGTATGAATATGCAAAATCTAGTTATATTTATTCAATTTCTACATCAATTGGTATATCCTGCTCCAACATCTGCTGTACTTCCTCTGGTGACTGCTCCGCTTCTATCTGCTTTCTAGGCTCAAGAATAACCTCCTGCTGGTCTTTCAAACCGTCAAAATTCTTTTGCCAGAAAATGGCTGTTACTGGATTCAGCTTTCCATTTGCTGCCAATTGTTCACGAATTGCAGATAAAATATCAAGACTTTTTTTTATGGTGACCGTCCGTAATGAGCTGGGTTCTCTCTGCATCTGCGAGTACAGCGTCCTCCTGTCAATTCCCCATGTTGCGTATAGCCCAAGATTCCCTGGCTTAATATCATTCTCAATACAATAGTTAAAATATTCCATTGCCCTCTGCTGCAACTGTTCCGGGTCTTTATTGTCAATCTCCGGCCATATCATGCCGGTAGTCACACAATGGCGTACAATATCGGCCATCTCTCCCGGCTTAACAGATAAACCGTTATCACCAATAACAGGAGATTTTGCACCTTTAGCATTTTTGTAAGCCATTTTATTTCCTGAACCCTTGCCTCCCATAGCATCCACCACCTTAACCAATGATTTTCCGTAAAACAAAAAAAGAGCCAGAAATACGCAATGGATATATCCGACTGGATATAACACGTATATCTAACTCACCGAGCTACCAACCAACAATATTCGCTGGAAGTAATTTTACAATAACAGATTCATCAAAAAAAATCAACCCAAAAAAATAAAATTACCAGCATAACTCCATCATGTACGTTACTATTCACGGCCATTCTAAACAACATGCGCAAAACCTGCCAGCAAAGCTGTCAGCCACTGCTAAAGCAGCTTACGTTTTACTTATGTTGTTTAGAACAGCCTGCACGCTAATTTCAGAAAACAGCCATCTTCTTACGTGCGAGCACGACGAGTCTGTCTGTTTTCTGAAATTAGCCGTGAATAGTAACTCATGTACAGCTTTTCTTTTTGTTTGTTTTTCTTTTCCTCCTCTCTTCTCCCTCCACTAAACTAGCCTAATCTACTCTATACTTCTTATGCACAGAACCTAAAACCAAGAAGTAACCAGTTTGTAACCATATGGCAACCAGACGGTAACCAACGCTTGATACTCTAAATATGCACAAAAAAATATGATATTTCGTGAAATTTGCACAATGCTATACTTTGATAACGAAACAGAATCATTACTCACCCTTAGACTTTCAGATACAATATAGGATAAATATTACCGTATTAGGACTTCTATTTTTTTCATTTGTTCTACACCATTTTTACACCATCACTACACCATTTTGGCATTTTAATACATAATCTTTTATAGCGTTTTATGATTTCAGAATCCCTCGCAAGCACTGTAAAATAAGGGTTTTATAAGGATTTATGGCAATATAATTTATTTTATGAAATACCCCAGATAATACAAAGATTATATCAAAAACGTGGCCTCCAGCGAAATCTATGCAACATGGACAGAAGCTACAATTTTTGCAAATATCCTTGCAATCCAATCCATTACTTTAAACCGCGTTTATACGGAATGGTACAGAAATAAAGGAAAAGATTTTACGATTACAAGTTCCACTGCCTATGACCAGAAATGGATGCCTGGGCGCAATATTTTTGCCAGCATTTCCAGGGCAGTAGACACCATCTTTTCCAATTATCTCTCCCGCCCCAATATTGTCCAGCCGTTATTCACCCAATACTGCGATGGAAAGCGTGTTTCCTGCCCAACCTGGATGCGGCAGTGGGAATCCCAGACATTAGGGGAGCGCGGATACAGCGCTATCGAAATTCTGCGCTACTTCTATGGCGACAGCATTTTTATCAATACTTCAGAAGAAATCTCAGGAATCCCATCCTCCTGGCCAGGCACAAATTTAACAATCGGAAGTTCAGGAAACAAAGTGCGCCAAATGCAGGAACAGATTAATGTAATTGCAGGCGCTTATCCATTAATTCCAAAAATAACGGCAGACGGCGTATATGGAGAACGTACCGCCAATGCCGTAAAGGTATTCCAAAGAGTATTTAACCTGCCGCAGACAGGCGTTGTAGACTACCCTACCTGGTATAAAATCTCTGAAATATATGTCGGTGTCAGCAGAATTGCAGAAATGGCGTAATTTACTGTTTATGCCCAGGCTGGCAGCGGGATTAGCAGGCCCGCTGCTGGCTGCCACCTGCCCTTACCCCACTTCTTTCATCTGATTAATAAAATCCGTTACCTCCTGCCACGCATCTTCCGATTCTGGTATTCTGTTTAACGCCATCTGAAAAACATGGAACATCCCTTCATAAATAGTTTCTTTTACCTCACACCCGGCTTCGCGCGCCTTTTTTACAGCTTCTGTTGTGTCGCTCAAAAGCATTTCGATACTCCCCACCTGGAAAAGCATGGGCGGAAATCCTGTAAACTCCCCGAACAGTGGGGAAATATATGGATCAGACGGATCATGTGCGCCATAGTATTCCCCATTATAAATCATGCTTTCTTTTGTATTCCCAAACAGAGGGTCTTTCGTATAATTTTCTTCATAAGATGCACCCGAAGCAGTCAAATCTGTCCAGGGCGACATTAAAACTGCAGCGGCTGGCATTGGCCTGCCCTTCTCCCTAAGATAAGCGCAAAGCGCCAGGCAAAGTCCGCCCCCTGCTGAATCCCCAGCCAGGATAATCTGGTTTCCGGCATACCCAAGATTCAGCAAAAAACAATAGGACTGATAGGCGTCCTGAAGCGCGGCAGGATAAGGGTCTTGCGGCGCTACTCTGTAATCTGCCGAAAATACCCTTATTCCCCCGCGCATATCACTGTAATTTTTTGCAAAACTGCGGTACGCGTTTTTTAATTTACCAATATATCCCCCTCCATGAAGCTGCAAAACCGCCATCCCGCTTAATATCTTCGGCGGTGTCAAAATCTCAACCTCAAAATTTTTCAGGGAAACCCGCAAAAAGGAATATCCTTCCGGACATTTCCAAGGCGGCTCAATCACCTTTTTACGCAATGTCCCATCTTTAATTTTAGGCCCAATCAAACGGTCTGAAGTCGCAATCCTGATGAACTCACGGATTATTTTCGCCTGTATGCTAATTTCTTCTTTCCCGTCCTCTTCTTTTAGAATTTCCTCTTTCACTATAATCCTCCCAAGAGCGTGTTTTTCCTGCCACTTAAAACAGGCTTTCCAATCAGGTTAAATGTAAAAGCGCTTCCGAAGCTCATTTTTTGCCTCGCGGTAACCAATAAAAAAGCAAAAGGAAAAGATAAGCGCAGACATCCCAAAAGATATCCAGGGAAGCACCGGGCTTTTTGTAATGCCAGCCAGGTATAAAACTAAAAGTACGCCGCTGACCAGAAAAGCAAAAAGCTGTACCAAAAGATAGCTCTGCCAGTCTGAAAAATTTACCAGCATACATATTACCAAAATAATATCTAATATAATGATAGCACAAGGCACCCCATAGATTACAGACCACCCTGCCGCGCCCGTAATCCCATCTAACAAAAGCATCATGCACAGGGCAGCGGCCGACTGTCCAAATATTTTCCCTATATGGCCGTTTTTGCGGTTAAACGAATATTCCAATGTAAATACTGTATATAAAATACAGATTCCTGTTACAATAGACCAGCCAATCCTATAATCTGTATAATAATCAATAATGCAGAGCACAGCCTCTGTAACAATCAGAAAATATACTAAAACAGCCACCAGACGTTTTACCAGCCTGATTTTATTCCTGACGTTTGGATAGGTGTCAAATTGCCCTTCCTCATCTTTTGTGACAACATTGCCGCAGAGCGGGCAAACATCTGTATTGTCGACAATTTCTATTTTACAACGTTTACATTTATTCATCTGGCTTCCTTTCTACTACTTTTCATGTATGCCATTTGTTTCAATCAGCAAGGGTATACCGTCTGCAGCAAGCGCTCTAAAAAAACACCGCTGGATAGATACATCAAGCAAAGCCGATGTTATGGTAAAAACCATAGTATCCTGGTAAGAACAGACCGCGCCTTTTATAGACTGCCCAACAGAGCGTGAAATCATAGCATGGAAATGCCGTATATAAGGCTGGTAAGCTTCTTCAATCTGGATATTCCCAATATTTGTCACCGTCGTTGTGTTGGCGCGCGCAGAAGAACGGTAAACAAAGCGCATTGCCAGGATTTTGATAAAAATCGGGACAAAACGCAGAAAAATATTTTTCTGGTTTGAAACATTATAAGAAAAAAGCTCTTCCAAATGCTCTTTATTAATCTGCTCCCTCAGGCTCTGCTTTACAATCCCCATCACTTCTTCCAAAGAGATATTTTCCCTGTCAGGCAAAAAAACAGCGCTGACCATAACAAAAAAATTCCTTGTTGTCAGAGAATCAAAATACGGCCGTAAATTTACCGGTATACTTGCCGCTATCGGTTTCGCGGAAGGCTGCCCATGAAGGTACTCCCTGTAAATACTATACAGGAATACAGCCGTAAAATATTCATTAATGCTTACATCATATTTTTTACATGCCGCTTTTACTGCTTTTATAGGCATAAATCCATGTATTACACTGATTTCCCCTGCTAAAAGCTTGTCTCCTTTCACTTCCACGGCACGTTTTGTCTGATATCCCTTTTTATGGCTTTTTTTATAATTTTTTATATAACTGTCTTCCGTATTTAGCGAAGTCTCATCTGAAAAATCATCCTGTTCCTTTTCTTCCAGCGCATCATATTTCAGCCGCAGATATTGATATGTGATTTCGCGTAAAAAATTTACGCCGCCCATACCATCTGCCAATACATGGAATACTTCCAGGTTAATCCTGCTATGATAATAGGTAAGCCGGAACAGGTAATTATTGTTGGCATACGGATCAATATAACGGCAGGGGTAATATTTTTCCTGCCGGACAATTGGCGCAGGCTTTGTATTTGTTTCAAAATAATACCAGAAAATCCCTTTCCGCATCCGTACATGGAATGTGTCAAAACGCGGCAAAACCTTATCTAACGCCTGCTGTAAAAGCGCGCCGTCAATTTCTTCCGTCAGTGTAACCGAAATCCTGTATACATTTGTCATATTCTGGCTTGCAATTGCGGGAAAAAGATTTGCCGTATTGTCCAGCCGTTCCCAACGGATTTTCTGTCTGCCTTTCTGCTTTCTTTCCTTCAATTTGCTCTCTCCTGTCACTACGATTTTTGAAATTGCCGGGATAATATAACTTATCAGAACTTGCTTTTTAGTTCTGATAAAAGGCACATGCTTTTGTGCCGCAAATCTGATTATGAAAAGCCGTTTTTGCTTTTCATAATATAACTTATCAGAACTGATTTTTGTTCTGATAAAAGGCACACGCTTTTGTGCCGCAAATCTGATTATGAAAAGCTGTTTTTGCTTTTCATAATATAACTTATCAGAACTGATTTTTGTTCTGATAAAAGGCACACGCTTTTGTGCCGCAAATCTGATTATGAAAAGCCGTTTTTGCTTTTCATAATATAACTTATCAGAACTGATTTTCGTTCTGATAAAAGGCACACGCTTTTGTGCCGCAAATCTGATTATGAAAAGCTGTTTTTGCTTTTCATAATATAACTTATCAGAACTGATTTTCGTTCTGATAAAAGGCACACGCTTTTGTGCCGCAAATTGATTATAGGAAACCGATTTTGTTTCCTATAATATAATTTTTGTGCAATTTGACGGTTTAAAGGTAATTTTCAAACACATTCTAGGATTACATTGCACATCATTGCAACTTTATTATTCACTATATCATTGTAGCAAATAATTACAATAATTTCCACCTGTAAGGCAAGGAACTGTTAAAAAATAGTAACAGTTCAGCCTTCCATAAAATGCGAGGATTTTTGACATGCTTTTTGTCAAAAATATAAGTTTTACGGTGCCATTTTGCACGCATTTTGTGCAAAATGTGTACATCAACAGTGCTGAAAGCACTGCTGTGTAACTATGAAGCCGCAAGGCTGAATAGTTACAAAAAATATTACAGCCAAAAGGCTTAAGGAACTGTAAGAAAATAAGTGCTCAGATTGCACAGGATATTTCTTCAAGATTGTAGGAATAGACAAGTCAAGATGTTTCACTTATTTTTCTACAGTTCCTAAGCAAAAAAACAACGGTTAAATGCTTGTTTAGCAAAATTGTTGCTAATAAAAAAATCGGGAAGCTCCTGTTAAGCTTCCCGTAATCCACCAGTTTATACATATTACAAAACACCTTTACAGATATCTGCTTATCTCTTCCTCAGACAAATGATACTGCTTCTTTATTGCGGCCGTTATTACACTATTATCATTCCCAAGGTCATGCAAGATTTCAACCGTTGCTTTAATCCCTTCCTCTTTCTCTTTTGCCATCTCTTCTTTTGCTTCTTTTCTTATTTGTATCTCAATCATATGTTCTCGTTCTGCCACTAACTGTTCCGCTCGCTCTGCCGCTAACTGTTCCGCTCGCTCTGCCGCTAACTGTTCCGCTCGTTCTGCCGCTAACTGTTCCGCTCG
>RAYE01000082.1 GCA_003612285.1 bacterium D16-51
CCTTACTAATGATAAGCAGTTACGGCAGTTTAGGGAAATAAAATGTATTACGGTGGAAGAATTAGGGTAAACTGTTTTGGTTTAAAATTGGATATAGTAATTGATAAAAGCTATTGTATCATACGATAGCTTTTTGTATTTGGCAGAAGGATTTTTTGGATGGCAATGTTCAGAAGGAATTAGTTATTGTATCAGTATATATTACTGGGCTGAAATAAGTTCGGATTGCAGTTCGGTAAATTTTCAAGAAAAATGCCAAAATTTTAAAATTTTTTGGAAAAATAAGCAAAAAATCCAAGAAAATAGCGAAAATTTGGTGTTTTTTTGTTGCAGTGGTATGGCAGTCAGTGTAAAATTATGTGTATCGGGAAAGGGAATTAGCAGGGTTCGGTGTGGATGGGATGGGGGAAGTTTTTGGATGCTGTCTGAATTGTGGGAATGGGGAAATGTTAATGAAATATCACACAAATATTAAGGGATGATTACAAAACATTAAAAATATATTTAGTAAATGTTACAAAAGTATTACAAATTAATTAAGAATATGTTACAAGTTCGAGGATATCCAGTAAAATCAAGAATACTGGGTATTTTTTTGTGCAATTTTTTAGGGTGTGAGGAGAGGGGCAGCAGATTTAGTAATGGCTTGATTTTTATAGGTTTTTGGGATGTTTTTTGCTAAAGTATGAGAATTTTTTGTTGTTCGGTTGCTGTGGAAATTTTGTTTGGTGTGATAGATAAATATTACAAATGTAATATTAAGAAATAAATGACCAATACGCAATTAGGCAGGCGTAATCTTCCACCCGCCCAGAGATTAGCTGTTATGGACAAGTTTAAAAAGAAAATAAAAGAACTGGCCGCTTTAAGAAAAAAAGAATCGGACAAACAATTTTATGGTAACAGATATACAGGTAAATTAGAGTCTTCTCCAAATGGAGAACAGTCTAAACCTAAAACACATACTGACAAAGAAATTGCAAAAATGGCAGGTGTTGGGACTGGAACCGTTGCCAGATTTAATAAAGTCATGGATGCTGCTGATGATGAATTAAAGAAATGTGTACAGTCTGGAAAAACCTCTATTAGTGCCGGTTACAAAGAACTTATTATATATGAAAGTCGAAATATGTCGAATAGTGCAGGGTAATTGAAAGGGAGAATATGATAAAATATATTTTAATTAAGGCTACGGAAGCAATTAGAAAAAAATTAAAAGTTATATAAATGAATCAACTTATAAAAGAATTATTTCTTGAGGAGTTATAATGCATAGAACAAAAAATCAAATAGTAAGTATGCTTATGTTTACTTTTTTGTCTTTAATAGTAATTATATTGTGTGAATCGGAAAGTTGTTATACATTTAGAAAAAATATAGTAACAGTTTTTTTGTTTTTGGATGGAAAAAAGTATATTTTATCTAATATTTTTATAGGAATATTATGTAGCTCTATGATTGCAATGATTGGATATATACATGAATACTTTTCAGAGAGAAAAAGAAGTATAAATGAGTTATTTTATTTTTATAAATATATAAGAGTCAATATAATCCCAAATCTCGGAAAAGAAACCAAAAAAGAAATACTAAAATTAGGAACTGAAGATGATAAATTATATGAAATAAGAGAGTCATTAGAAAATTATAAATTTATATTGTTACTTTTTCGTAAATTTGTAAAGATTGTAAATAAATTTTGTGAAGATGGTATTTCTGATTATAGTGTTTTGGAATTAAAATTTTGTCCGCAATATATAAAAATAATTCATGTTCTATGGACGATTTCAGATTATTATTTATTAATGGCAAGCCTTTATTATAGTATAGATAGTTTATTGGAGGCTCATAAAAATGCTAAAGCAGTATTTAAGATAGGAGAAATATATAGCACAAAAGACATAAAAAAATTATCGTTAAATCCTCCAGATGAATATACAAAAGAGTTAGCTGATAAGTATTTAAGATTATATAAATATCAAGTTGAAGAAATTAGAAAATATCGTACCATGATGAAGAACACTAGAAAAATTATTATAGATATGGATTTACCTACTGAATGCATATTGTTAGATATAAAGTTAAAAATATTTAAAATTTAGTAAAATTAGACTACAATGTATAAAAATAAACATTATAAGTTGGTACAACAGAGTCCTTCAAATTCCACAGTAAAGCGTTCGTTTCAAAACGATTCCTATTACTGCAATCCACCACTCAGCCCATACAGGCAAATTAGTCTAAGTGGAAGAATTTTATATAGAAAGTATTTTGATTCCACAAAAGTGTGGAGTGAAACATTCGCCAGAGAGGTATCGGAAATGCCAATCCTATTAAACTTGGTGGATGTATCAAGGAACTTGAAAGGATTTATGGTGTCGAGTATGGAGGCGATAGAAAATCAAGACTGAATGTTTCGGACTTGAAATCTCAATCAGACATTGGAGAAATGATTGGCATTTCAGTAGATACTCTTTAAAACTATAAGAAACTCACAAAATTAGTTCCTGAGTTACAAGATTGGGTTGATACAAGTATGTCGCAATCATCCCATCACAACTAAAAATGGGAATGCCGAAACATCCCCATCCCTAAACTGCCACTTGAAAAATTCAAGCAGATAGCTTATAATCAGATTAGAAGGTAACGGAGATATTGGAGTGTCCCCATTACCCTAGACGGAAACTTTATGTGATAACAATAAGTAACACAAACTAAGCTATCCCCTATTAGCGGTAGAGGATAGCTTTTCCTGTCTATTTACGGTTGCTGTGATTATCTATGTATTCCAAAGCAGCGAACACTACCAAGAGTAGTGTTAATACTTCTAATGTATTCATGATAACCTCCTTTCCGTTTCCGAAAAGGGCAACCAAGGAACTATCTCCCTACTGTCTAAGCTGACTATTGATATTTTATCATATCAGATGGGATTAGACAAATTTTCTTTTTATGAATTCGGATGTAGTAAAAATGATCCTGCTAAAGATAGGAAGGCATTGGAAACTTATGTATCTCTTAGGGGATATAAACAGGGAGGAACGGGTTCTAATCAATATATGCAGACATGCCAGAATGGCACATCTGCAAAATCTACTCTTGATGAGATTGCAAAAGAGCTTCATATGTCTACTGATAATTTAAGACGTATTTTAAGAATTGAACGCAATCTTACAGATTCTATGAAAGAATTATTGATATCTTCACGAATATATCATAATAATTTAATTCATAATCAATACAGCCAGCCCACATTATGGGGCTGGCGATTTATGGTAGATGAATTTTAGTTATTTTATTTTTATATTTGCAAAACCAACTTTTGCATTAGCTATTGCTGATAGGCTTCCATCATCAACAGTTATTTTAATTTGTTTCTTATTTTTAACCGATAATGAAATATTAATTGCTAATTTATCGGGTTTTACATCAAATATTTTATAAAGTTTATTATCTAAATATATAGATACTGTCACATCTGACAAACCTGAGCCATCAACATGTCCAATATCTAAATTCATGTTTGCATATTTACCATCTAAATTCGATAGTATTAGACCAGTTCCGGCATATCCATTAAGAACGAAACCATTAGTTCTTTTTTTCCCAGACATTAAAAAGAATTCACCTTCTAAATATTCTTCATAACCTTGTTTTTCATAAGGAGAACATACTTCTATAAAATTTTGAGGTTTTGAATTTTTTATATTCTCTATTTCTGTACGTAAAACGGAATCATCATATACTACATACATAGCATCTTTAAGTATACTAATTGCTTTATTATATTTGTTTTTTTCAATTTGTATATTAGCAGTATGAATTACATATTCAATATATTTTATAGAATATTTTTCATATAAATATTCTATATCTGTTGATTTAGATTTTGAATTATTTAAAAGCGTTAAGCACTGAACATAATCTGAATCATTCCAATAATCAGTAGCATTTTGAATAATTCTATTTATTTCTTCTGCTGAATTTTGCTTGTCTATCTCTTTTTGTTTGTTATTCAATTGTTCTTTTGATTCATCTATCTGTGTTTCATAATTACCTAAATCAATTTTTAGATTTTCATTTTCTTTATAAATCTTTTGAAGTGCTTGTTCATATGACATATCTTTATCAACAGAATCAAAATATCCAGATAATGTTTTCACTGTATTTTTTTCTATTGTTTCTTGAGTAGAAAAATTACCAAGGAAAAAGATTGCAAATGAACCTATGGTTGGAATAATTGCGCCTATCAAGGCACTTTTTATTTCTATTTTCATGAAGTACCTCATCATAATGTGTATATATAGTTACATATCTTACATTTTACTACATATTTTTAGCATTTTGCACAAAATTGGTAGACAAAATACGACATTTTACGCTTCTTTGATATAAAATTAATCTTTGATAGTTAAGGTTTCAAAACATCTCATAAAACACCAATTTCATTGCCAAACAAAACATATGTAATAAACGTACAAAAATAAACTACCAAAGTGCAGATGCCATGCACGGAGGTAGTTTTTTGTTATGTATGAAATTATAACATTGTTAATAAAAATAGGTCAGTTACGATGATTAGTTACATATGAAGAGCGAAACTGGCATCCATATAGATGCTAATGGAAATATTATAATGCAATTACCGTAGTTTTTCCCTTAGCCAATCAAAATTTTCATCAATGGGAATTAAAGTAAATTCTTGCTGGGCAATCATGTCCACGCTTAAACATTTGCTAAGTAAATCATAAAGAGTTTCCAAACTGTCAGCAGCAGGGAAGAGGTCATCTATATCGCACCAGCATCTTTTATACCAATATACAACATTGTTTTCTATGTTATTTATTATGCCATGTAAATCTTCGGATATTTCTTTATTTGTTTTGGAATGCAGCTCATTCAGGATTTCTAAGAGCCTTCTACGGGCATAAAGGACATGTCCGCTTCTGCTGGTATATTCAGCGTATGCGAAACGCTGGTTTTTTGTAACAGGTGTACGTTCATTATAATTGGCATTCACTAATGGGGTAATGTCAACATCATTATAAATGATTCTGGTATCAGTCCGAAATTGGCGTGTCCAGTCTTTTTCTGATGATTCACCAGGGTTTCCAAATTTTATTATATATTGGATATCATCGTTATTCATTAAATCATTAACGGAAACACCAAAGAAATCTGCTAGTTTCTTCCACATTTCGTTATTCCTGGGTTCTCGTGTGCCCTGCTCATAGTTCCCAATAGTTGCAGGCGATACCCCAAGCGCTTTTGCGATATCAGCTTGTGTCAAATTACGTGCTATGCGTAGCTGCTTTAATTTATCTTTAAACATTCTATTCACCTCATTCAGTACAGTATAACATGAAGGAGAAGAAAAATCAACGGTATGTGTAAATGTTTAAAAATGTGTAGAATTATATTGACAACTACACAAATGTGTGATAATGTGTAAAACAAGCAAAACGTGTAGAACATACACAGACAAGTTTAATGTTTGGATAAAGCAAGACGCGTAGTGGTTGTAAATCTTACAATCCAGAGTGTCGGATGGGTGCATGTGGCATCTATCCGTACCAAAAGCAGAAGAAAACAGAAGTAAAAAAGGTAGAAATACATGATACAGGCTAAAAGCTGATTATTTTTTACTTTTGTATGAATTGATAAGTAGTGAATAAGTGATAAATAACTACCATGAAAAGCATGGATAGGGAGGTGATATATATGGAAATTGATAAGGTTCAGTTATTGATACTGACTATATTGATGGACTCTGGAGCAGATAGCCCAGGAACAGGAATGACATTAAAGGAAATTGCAGAAGAAGTGAATAAAACAGACTTCTCATATTCTCAAACAACTATCAATAGGAAAGTTTGGGCGTTACGTGATGCAGAATACATCACAAGTAAACTAAAAGTGAATAAAGCAGATATGTTTTATATTACATCAAAAGGAAAATCAATGAAGGAGGTATTGTTTAATGGAGAACAATAAGTTGAAAGATGATATTAGGTTTTTAGCAGTTGGGGCTGCAGGTGCGAATGTAGCACAGATGATGGAGAAAAAGAACTATAAGACATATTATGTGAATCTGGCGCAACAGGATTTGGATTTAGTCAACAGTCCAAACAAGCTACATATTAGAAACGGTGAAGGTGCGTCAAAGAACCGTGATAAGGCAAAAGAAGTCTTGTCAGAATCCATAGATGAAGTTTTGGAGACATTGGATAATCAGATTACAGAAAAGTATGTATTTACGGTATTCTCTCTTGGAGGTGGTACTGGTAGCGGATGTGGGCCATTTTTAGCGTCTGTGATTGCGGAGAATCCAGAAAAGAAAGTAGGACTTGTAATAATTTTGCCATCTAAGGAAGAGTCATTGCAAGCTAGGATAAACGCCTATGAAGCATTATCAGAAATTATACCGCTTAGAAATAGTCTTGGTTCAATCTTTATCCTGGACAACAATAAACGAAAAGATAAATTGTCCATCAACCGTAGTTTTGCAGGACTTTTTGATTCATTCATCAATATAGGTGATGTTCCGAGTTCAATTCATGGTGTGATAGACATTGCAGAACAGAAAACATTGCTTGAAACATCTGGTGTTGCTATGATTCATAAAGTAGCACAAAATGAACAATCTAATTTGCTTGCCACTGTCAATGATGGAATTTATGCAACGATTGAACCAAATAAGAAGATTAAATATATTGGATTATCGCAACCAGAAGCGAAAGAAGATAAAAGTCCTATTGAAATAAGCTCTGTGATTGATGTTGTCGGACAGCCTATTGATACCTATATGGGATATGGAAACACAGAAACAGTGTTGTATTTGGGTGGTATATCGTTTCCTAAGACATATATCAATAGTTTAGCTGAATCCATTAAGTCAGAACAGGAAAAAGCAGAAAAAGCTATGGAAGATGATGATATTTCAATGGATAATCTCAATTTTCTTGCTAACAGGAAATCAACAGTTGTTGTTGAAAAAGAACCTGAAAAGAAAATGACGGCAAGAGAACGGTTACTTGCAAGCAGAAATAATGGTAAAAAATAACACACATTTAGGTTGTGGGCGGTAAATATGCCGCCTACACCATAAAAATATGAATTGATAGTGTAATGATTATGAATTGATAGTGTAACGATTAGGAATATATAATGCATGGATAAGTTACATAAATGTCATTCATATATCTGTGAAACAGAATGGATAAATAATTTATGATGTAATTTTGGAGGGACTAATAGTGGAATTAACAAGATCGGATTGTGACATCCTGAGTTTTTTAAAGAAGAATGATTATACAAATCAACTTAGGAGTGCGACATTGCAGGAAATTATGAAGATTACAAACAATTCAAGACCTACAACATACCGTAAAATGATGAATTTGAAAAAGTACGGATATGTAGAAAAAGGTTGTAAATCAGTAAATGCGGATACTTTTTATTTGTGCGGAAAAGGAAATAAAATTGTAGAAAAAAGTGAATCAAGTACTTCAAATTTGGTAAATAGGGAATATATCGCCAACATATCCTATGATAATGATTCAGTAAGAGCCAAACTTGCTGACATTATAGCGCGTGGCTTGATGCTGAAATCAATAGCAGTAAACGCAGGATTAAGCGAAAGTGAACTGCCACGGTTTAAAAATGGTGTGGATTCATTAAAAGATTCAGATGTAAGACTTTTGGCTGAATACTTAAATGCGGTGGTTATTCCACAATGGAATACAGTCATGCCGGAAAAGAAGTTAATGACAATGAGAGAGCGTATATTGGCAAGTAAAAATAAGCCAAAAGGATTGTCAGCATTGGAAGAGTTGAAGGCAAAACGTATCAGTAAGTAGTTTTTTGTAATGTTACAAAAAGTATATAACAGCCCCAAATAGGCGGGTGGCATATCACCACCTACCGCCATATATAAAAGCAGTGTCCTCCAAAGGGCTGTGCAGATATAGTAAATATGGGCAATTAATAGGCGGTATCTCTTTACAGATGCTACCTATAGAAAAGGAAAGGAGAATAATTAACCATGAAGCGGAGAACTACAACGCTACAATTGCAACAGGCAGTCACAAACAACCTTTTACAAATCATAAGTGCAGAGGCATATAGTAAATCAACACGCAAAACAACGGCAATACCAACTGATACCTTCAAGTATAGTTTAGACATTATATGTGAGACGGTACTTGCATCATGTATCGGGTGGCACTATGAGAGGGATTATAAAACAAATGGGTACATAGCTGAATGCAGCCGTATGGATGGCTGTGCAGAAAATATTGTTACTGTGCATTTGCGTGTGAATGATAGTTCAAATGTAGAAGAAATAGAGAGGATATTAAAAATCGAGGAGGAATGAACGCATGAAACAAAATTTGATTATGCTAATGATGTAGGTAAACAAAATGTAAGAATGATGGCGAATAGACACTAGAATCTTACCATAGAAGAAAAGCATGCTATGAATACTTACTTTAACACATTTCATATGTATTGTGAAAATGACGTGATTGAGCGTTTTAGACGATTGCAAGAGAAATTAGCAAGTAAAAATCTAATGTTCAAGTTTGATGGAAGTAAATACGCAATTTTCCATTTAGATGTGACAGAGAGAACACAAATTACAGATTATAAACTTACATTGGAAGAAGCTGAAGATTTTGCAGAAAAAGTATAAGAGATATGCTTCAAATGGAGAATATCATTTTATAAAGCAACCAAAGGATATGTATTCAAGAGAAAAGGAGAAAATCAATAATGACAGGAAAAGTTAAATGGTTCAACAATCAGCGTGGTTTTGGGTTTATTTCAGGTGATGATGGCAAAGAAGTATTCGTACATTATTCTGGAATTGTAGGCGAAGGGTTCAAGGAATTAGCAGAAGCAGAGCCAGTAGAGCATGATGTTATCGACACTAAAAAGGGTGTACAAGCTGTCAATGTCAAAGGCGTGTAAAATTTGTACAAGTTGATTGTTAAAAAGAGAATAATAGGTAATAAGGGAGTAGTGTAACGCTGATCTTCAGCGTTTATTCCCATTTTAATAAAAAACGAAGGAGTGATGTATTATTAGAAACAACACACAAACAGATGTATTAAAAAGGTACTATGATATGCTTTATCCCGAAAAATTGAAGGATAACGAGTACATAAGGATGATTGCACTAAGACGAAATAAGGATGGAGAAGTTGGAAAAGGTGAAAAAGATAGAGAAGTTTGGTATGTGAAAAGTTTTAAAGCATTTAAGAAATTTATAAATGATTATCGTGAGACACATGATGTTTACAATCAAATTGCGACTAATTACGGAAAAAAAGATGGAACCATCACAAGCCAACGGATGCGAAAAGTAATATATTTGGACTTTGACAGAAAAGATTATCCTGGTATGAAGGATGCGAGAGATTTTACACAAATGATAAAGGAAAAGATACCAAAATTATTTCTCCATGGGTGTATCAATAGTGGACATGGATATCATTACTATATAAGTATACACCCTACATGTAAATTAAATGAAGTAGTTGAGATAAATAAAACACTTGTATCAATTTTAGGCGCAGATATGAAAGCAGCTTCTCCGACACAGATTTCAAGACCACCTTGTACATATAATCATAAACTGGATGATGGAACTTATGACTATGAAAATAAAGAAAAATGGTCATTTGTAAAAGTCATAGACAACAGATATAGAGTAGGAAATCAGTTTAAAGCATTTAAACTTCCATATTTATCAAAGTTAATCAATTATTATAACCAAGAGCAAAAAAATATCAGAATTCTTGAAAAACAAAAATATGACTATGAAAATCTGAATGAATATCCCTGTTATCTTTGTGTAAGAAAAATGCTTAATGAGGGAGCAGATAAAGGACAACGAAATTTCTGGCATGGAAGAATTGTAAATATGTTAAAAACGGAACATTGCCTTGATTCTAAAATCTATTCTATATGTCAGGAATATAATCTAAGATGTAGACCACCAAAAAGTAAAAAAATAATTGAGGATGATACAAAAAGATTTTTGAAAGAAGATAAATATAAACTGCTAGGATGCTATGAAAGTTTTAAAATAGACGATCCCAAACGAAAATTTGTAGAAGATCAATGTGATAAGGTATATTGTAGAACCTACCATAACGGAGCCAAAATCTCCATAGTAGAAGGTCAGGCTGCTATGTTAAATAAAAAACTTCTAACGAAAAAAAGTTTTAGAGAAACAAAAGGGCATGAATTTTTGATTATAACACTTTTGGAAGTTTATAAAGAAAGTTTTGGCAGACGAGGATTCCGTGTGAGAAATTTACAGGAATTATTATATTCATCAATCAAAAAGAGATATTGTATTAGTGAGAAACGGTTGAAGGAACTTTTAGAAGGATTAAAAGAGAAGAAGTATATAGAGATTTCACCAGATAAAAAGAAGCCAGATGATTTTAAGGAATGTCGGTTGAAAATGGCAAGACGTTTTCGGGAGCTGCATCAGGAACATATAAAATTCTATTTTTCAGTTGCTAATGCTTTAATTGATGGGAAAATATCACAAACGGATTATATTGTGTACATTGCATTAGTGAATAATCTTGATAATGGGAAGAAAACAACCTATGAAGAATTAGCAGAGACATTAGGACTAGATGAATTAACACCTAATGAAATAGGTAAACATATAAGAAAATTATGGAAAGAAAGATGTTTGGTTGTAGTAAAACAATATAGCGATAAGGGATATGAATGGAATAAGTATAAATTTGTTAATCCGTATGATGTAGAAGATAGTAATAATACTGATAATACAAATTTAGATAATAATATGGATATTTATAATAATGGATTAGATGGTGTGGATATGGATGTAGATGGAGGTAGGATTGAGGATAGGTTAAATGATTACGATATTGCAGTGGGGTTGTTGGCATAGCTTCAGCCCGTTCGCTACGTTCATTATTATACATTCGTATACAATAGGGGGGAAATTAAACGTCCTGATTCTTAAAAAAGCATTAGAAAACAACGGTTTTTGAAATGTTTTACCTACGAAATCCAGGGGGGAAATTAAACTTGCTAAAAACGGAGAAAACCTTGAAAAATCAATGGTTTTCGATATTTTTAGTGTGCAAATCAAAAATGCAATCCATGTATGTTAGTAACTGCTATTAACTTTTACCAATAGAATACCATACATGGACTGCAAATGCAAGCACAATTTCAATAAATTTGGAAATATTTTATGAGTAAAGGAGAAACATTATTGCAGGAAGAAAAATTATACATAATGACGACAAAGAAATTATCAGGCATTTATACTATTACAAATATAGTAAATGGAAAAATCTATATTGGTGAAAGTTTAGATATTTATAGGAGATGGCATAAGGAGCATATCCCACAGTTAAGAAGAGATTGCCATTACAATAAAGAGTTACAGAAAGAGTTTAATAAATATGGGGAAGAAAATTTTAGGTTTGAAGTATTAGAGCGTTATTCAGAAGATAATCCTATTACAACAAAAGCCAAAATCTTAATTTTAGAAAGCTATTTTATGGATTCTTTCAAAAAGTCTGGAATCTGTTTATACAATGCTGAAAATACATTGGCAGAAATATTAAAGGGTAATAAAATCCCAGAGGCAGGTAATACGTTGGTGTGTGCAATAGTAAATGTGTTATCAAATTACGCGATTAAAGAATGTGAAGGTTTTGTATACTTTGAGAAATATAGGACAATAAAAAATATATTATTTGATTATGTTACACTCAAGAAAAAGGAAACGCGGGCTTTAGTCATTAAAGAGTTTGAAAAATATTTAGAAGATAATGGAAATAACAAATATTATTATGTCCGTGCTAATCCGGTGTATTATGTAATCAATGGTAAAAGGATAAAGCAGGATGGAGAGGTGGTTAAGAAAGACATGATACAAGAGTTAGAAAAGATGGCAGTATTATTTTCTGAATATAGGAAGAAGGAACAAAAGGAAAAAGATGTACAATATAATAAAAACGTTTCTGACAAAAAGCAATATGAACCCATGAAAGACGGAGAAGTGAGATTTAGCCTCTTATTCAAAGAGTTTGCGGAAAAGGGAATATTGCCTAAAGATTACATCTACGATAGGGTTAGAGAATATATGGTTCATTTAGGTATTATAACTATGAAGAATATGGATTCTAATGGAGGATCAAAACGAGTTACATTTGTTACAGATGATGCATTAGATAAAGGAATATTAAGAATTATTGGATGTAAAAATTATGGAGATAGTGTTATTTATAGTTATGTTTTTACAGTAGATGGAATTGAGTATATGAGAAAATTATTTTCCAGTCATAGTGAAAGAAAAAATTTGGAGTTATTTACATATACGAATGTTGCTTAATTGATGATTAACAAGTAATCAGATTATGAGTTGAGAGGGTTATCGTTCACGCCGATAACTTTGTACAGCATTTTTGGGTGAGATAAACAAGTTATATTCGATGTGTGAATGAGACACATAGATTAAAATGATATGTAGTTTAAGGCAATTATTTTAAAAAAGAGATAAAGGAGATTTAAAGGTTATATGGCAAATAAGAAACAAGAGTTCTGTTTTATATGTGGAAAGAAAAAATCAGAAGTAGATAAACTGCTAAGAGGTCAATTTGGAGGATGTATTTGTAACGAATGTGTGAGGGAAGCCTATAGAATACTAAATGATGATGAAGAGGAAGAAATTTCCCATAATGTGAAGCTGGCAACTCCATCACAGATTAAGGCACATTTGGATCAGTATGTGGTTGGACAGGATGAAGCAAAGAAAACATTATCAGTTGCGGTTTACAATCATTACAAAAGACTGAGACAGGATAAAAAATCTGAGGTAGATATACAAAAGAGCAATATCCTTATGATTGGTTCCACTGGTTCTGGCAAAACTTATTTAGCACAGAGTCTGGCTAAATTTCTTGGAGTTCCCTTTGCTATTGCAGATGCAACGACATTGACTGAGGCTGGATATGTGGGCGAGGATGTGGAAAACATTCTTTTGACATTATTACAGAATGCGGATTTTGACAATAAATTAGCTGAAAAAGGAATTATCTACATAGATGAAATTGATAAAATTGCAAGAAAAGGTGAAAATATGTCAATTTCAAGGGATGTATCTGGCGAAGGAGTACAACAGGCGTTGCTGAAGATTTTAGAAGGTACTATATCAAGAGTTCCGTTATCTGGTGGCAGAAAGCATCCACAAGCTGAATGC
>RAYE01000083.1 GCA_003612285.1 bacterium D16-51
TATTATGTATATTTTCGCGGGGAACATTCATTTTCGTGGAACAACCCATTAATAAAACAGGGATTCACACCGCCGGGCGGTGGGACGGGCATATTAGACGGAAAAAACAAACTTGCTTTGTATTTCCCACAGGCTGCCCCCAACGGCGAATACGGGGGCATGACAGTTAATTATGTGGATGCGTATTACTATTAGGATGCAGACGCAGAGGAACAGGCATGCCGCCGGGATGCTGCCAGCATATAACACAGGCATCTTGTTTTTGCAGGATGCGGTTTCAGGGTCGTAAAGGCTCTTTTTTAATACCAAAAATCAGGAAAGGGGGATGGTAAAGGGATGGATTCACAAATCACAAGGGCAGAACATGAAGAGTTCAGGAAAAGGATTGATGAAGAAAACCACAGGCAGAACCGGCGCCTGGAAGAGCTGGAAGAAAGCGTCCGGCAGATAGGTGTGCTGACAACATCCGTGGAAAAACTTGCTTCTGCCGTGGAAGGGATGGTAAAGGAACAGGAAAAACAGGGGAAAAAGCTGGAAGTGCTTGAGGGGCGTGACGGGGGAATGTGGCGTAAGGTAACAGGCTATATCATAACCGCCATAGCCGGCATTATAGCCGGCTACATATTTACACAAATCGGAATGTAAGGAGGGATTGAAGATGAAAAAATGGTTAAGAGCAGCAGGAACCAGGGCAGTAAAGACAATGGCACAGTCAGCGTTGGCTTTGCTCCCTGCTTCAGCAATGATAACGGCAGTAGACTGGAAAGTTGTAATTGGCACTGCGGCACTGGCTGGCGTGGCATCCATGCTGACATCTGTGGCAGGGCTGCCGGAATTGAAAGAAAGGAGTAAATAATATGCCAAAGATTACAAAAGTAACAGTACATGCAGGGCATAACCAAAAAGGGAAAATCGCCTGTGAGGCATCTGACTACATAGACGAATCAAAAGAAGCCCGGATTATCTGCAAAAAAGTAATAAGGCTTTTGAAAAGGAATGGAGTAAAAGCATACAACTGCACAGTCAATAACGGGACGTCCCAGTCTGACGTGTTAAAGAAAATATGCAGGAAATGCAATGCAAGGGACAGGCAGCTTGATATTTCCATCCACTTTAACGCTGCTGACCATTCCAGGGCAGACGGAAAAACGAAAGGGGTTGAAGCCCTCCTGTATAAGAACGATGGAATCAAGGCGGACATTGCAAAAAGGATGTGTGAACAAATCAGCAGGATAGGGTTTACAAACCGGGGTATAAAAGTCCGTACCGATTTAAGCGTGCTAAAAAACACTACAAAGCCTGCAATCCTGATAGAGGTATGCTTTGTGGATGACCAGGATGACGCTGACCTATATAAGGCAAACAAGGATGCTGTTGCAAAGGCGATTGCAAAAGCGATACTCAATGCCGCTTAAACAGTGGAATATTTAGCAATATACATAGATAGGTGGCGGAAAGTATATCTACCATCTGTTTATGTGTTAAAATAGTATTGTATTTAAACGAAAGTTTATGGTATACTATAGAAAATTTCAAAAAAACCAAAAATTTTGCAAAAACCAGCCATTTTTCCCCTTTTGGAAAAACCCTGGGGAAATCGTATACCGCAAACCTGCATAAACAGGGCGTTCCAAAAGCTTAGGGTAGAAATGATGGCAGCCCGTTAAAGGGCATTGACACACTCCGCTTGCCGGTTTTGCATTCGGCAACTTCATCAGGTGGAAATGATGGCAGCCCGTTAAAGGGCATTGATACACTTTCAGTTCCTTCCTTTACTATGGTTCCGGTAGTAGTAGAAATGATGGCAGTCCATTAAAGGGCATAGACATATTTTTATACCTCAGCCTCATCGTTAATATCCAATGTAGAAATGGCGTTAGCCCATTTAAGAGTACTGGATATAATGAAGCAACAATAAAAAGCTCCAGCATAATACCGGGGCTTTTTATTTCTTAGATTTCGTTTAATGTTCTTTGCAAAGTTTCCTTTCCTTTTTGTTATGTAACCAAGTTCAAAAGTATCAATTGAATTTAGGCAAAGGTTTATGTTATACTAAAGAAAATTCTAAATAAAACCAAAAATTTGGCAAAAAACAGCTAATTTTACACTTTTGGAAAAACCTTGGGGAAATCGCATACCGCAAACCTGCATAAACAGGGCGTTCCAAAAGCCCAGGGTAGAAATGACGCCAGCCCGTTAAAGGGCATTGACACATCATTGAAACAAGAACTATTGCAATCCACTTTATTGGTAGAAATGACGCCAGCCCGTTGAAGGGCATTGACACCTTTCAGTCTTCTCAATGTAATCAACCATTTTTACATGTAGAAATGATGGTAGCCCGATAAAGGGCATTGACATACTGCATCATCAGAAAAACTACGAGTATTGATAAAAGGTAGAAATGATGCCAGCTCGTTAAAGGGAATTGACACAATTTCTGAATCGTGTAATTCCAAAATAGTATGTGTAGAAATAATGGTTGCAAAGACTTAAATGATGCCAAGGGAAGGAAGAGGCTGAATAAACTGGCCAAAGAACAGAAAGATTTTTAAGAGAAGAGCCTGCAGTTGCAGGCTCTTTTTAACACCCTTATTACTATTCTTCCGTTCATTATATAGCCAAAGCCATAACTGCTATTAAATAACTTTTGCTGTGTATTGTTGCAAAAACATGCTATTTTATAAAGGCAGAAATTTTTTGTACAAATTTTAGAATGTAAAATGTTTGGGCAATAAACAGAAAGAAGGAATATGTAATGAATAGTTTTATTAGTTGAGTAGGAGGAAAAAACTGCTTAGGCAAAAAATATTAGAAGAATTCCCGGAATAGGGGAAATTTGGACGTTATATTGAGGTGTTTGGCGGAGCTGGATGGGTTCTCTTTGCATCCGAAAGACATGCAAAGATGGAAGTGTATAATGATGTAAACGGATGTCTTGTTAATTTATTTAGATGCACAAAATATCATACTGAAGCACTCCAAAAAGAGCTGGAATTTATATTAACGGCGCGGGAACAGTTTTTTGATGCTAAAGGGCAGATGGAAGTAAATGGTTTGACGGATATCCAAAGGGCAGCAAGATTTTATATTATGATTAAAGGGAGCTTTGGTGCAGATATGCGGACATTTAAAGTGAGCCCTATAAATATTGCAAATGCAGCAGAGTATATATCAGAAGTATCTAAAAGACTAAGCATGGTAGTTATAGAAAACCAGGATTTTGAGCGTATCCTCAAAACATATGATAGAAAGGACGCACTGTTTTATCTTGATCCGCCATATTATGAAACGGAGAAGTATTATCCGGACAGGTTTATGCCAGAGGATCATTTAAGGCTTAAAGGTGCATTAGATAAGATAAAAGGAAGATTTCTTTTATCTTATAACGATTGTGGGTATATCCGGGAGCTTTATAACGGATATAACATTATAGAAGCTGAAAGAATGCATAATTTAATAAAGGGTGAGAAAAAGCCCCGTTTTAAAGAATTGTTAATTAAAAATTATAAATGATAATGCCAATATATTATAGCAAAACTTAATTCTATTATATTAACAGGCGGTGCCATGAGACTGTTGTTAGTCAGAAAATATTATGTATGGAGTAAAAATGTGAGGCTGTAGAGTTCAATTGCTGGTAGGAATTATCCACATTCGTTATAAAATAACATTTAAACGGCGGTCTTGTTGCAATGTGTTATTTTATAACGGAAGGAGCGATAAGTATGATTAGAATTTTACTATCAACAAAACTTGGTGAACTCAGATGGACACAGGCAGATTTAGCAAGGGCTACAGATATCCGGCCAAACACTATCAATGAATTGTACCATGAGTTAGTAGACAGGGTGAATTTGGAACATTTAAACCTGATTTGCGAAGCCCTGAACTGCAGGCTTGATGAATTGATGGTATGAGTGCCGGATGAACGCCCAAATGTTATACATACCAGAAATGGTTCTTTAGTTTCACCATCTAAGGACAGGTAGTGCTGCAACACTTCTGTCAACGGGAAAGACGTTCATGAATTGGACGTCTTTTTTTGTAGCAGTTAAATTTGTTCATTAAGGTGCATTGGGAAGAACTAAAAAGCAGATGGGAAATAGCGTAAAAGCGACACCCACAGAAATACTTAATGGTCGTTGTAGGCGTTGTGAGCGTTGTAAATAAACAGAAATGAGCTGTAAACATCATAAATAACGCCCATAACGTCTTGAGTTCGAATAGCGGACATTTGGACTGAAAAGTGCGTAAAATCAGTGCTTTTCAGTCTTTCATTTTCTCTCGTGAGATTGTTTTGAGATTGTTTTTGAAACACTTTCCACATATTCCATGAAAAGAGAATCTGATTGAAATTCCTGTCGAACTGTGATAGTATTCCAATATGGAACCCATGACAGGGGTGGTAGCCTCCCAAGCTTAATGACCGGCCTGCCGGAATACATAGGAGGGGAGGTGGCGCCAATGACTGCTGCGGATATCATATTGATATTTATAGGAATAATCAGCTTGCTGATTGCCTTTGGTAGTTTTGTTATAGCGTTGCTTGCCTTTCTCGACAGAGATAAGGAACACAAGCAAAAAAAATAATGCCCACCCTGTTGCAACCAGGATGGGCGCCTCTCGCTGCGAGGTAAATGCCCGCTTGGGAAACTCCACCTTTGGAGTGTGGCTTCTATGGGACACCTGTTACAGCAGGTGTCCTTCTTTATGTTCAATATACCACAATCTGTGCAGAGTTTCAAGTGCTTTCTTCTGGCGGCGGTGTCCGACGGAACTGGTTCAGCCTGTCGGCCAGCTTCTGGTCTTTGTCCGGGTACAGGTGGGAATAGGTGTCAAGTGTTGTTTTTACTGATTCATGTCTCAGGCGGTCAGCTATCTCCAATGGGGTAAAGCCGAGTTCTATCAGCATACTTGCGTGGCTGTGCCGCAGGTCGTGTACTCGGATCGGCGTCAGTCCTGCTTTTTCGGATGCCCGCTTTATTTCCTTTTCCAGAGCGGATTTTGTAAAATAGAAGATTCGATCTCCCTTTCCAATTCCGTAGAGCTTTGATATATATTCGTGAATATCATCATACAGAAAATCCGGAATGGAGATACACCGCTTTGCTTTGGGCGTCTTTGGTTCCAGAAACAGTTCCTCCCCCTTTACTTTTGCATAATTCTTGTTGATATCCACCCGCTTAGAGGGAAGAATGTCTGCAGGAGTGAGTGCCAGCAGCTCCCCGGACCGCATCCCGGTATAAAACAGCATATCAAAAGCCAGTTTTACGGATGATTTCTGGATGGCGCCGGAGAACTGTTCATATTGTTCCTGTGTCCAGATGTGCATTTCCTATGCTTTGCTTTTCCCCATACTGCCGGCGGCCTTGCAGGGATTGAATGCAAGGTGGTAATGGGACACAGCATAATTCATCAGCGCCGAAAGCTGGTTGTTGACCGTTTTTAAATATGTTTGGGAAAAAGGTTTTCCGTCTTCGCTCCGATATGAAATCAACTCATTCTGCCATTTTCGGATTTTAATGGTATCAATATCGCACACTTTCAGCCTGCCGAAGTAGGGGAGCAGCTTGCCTTCGATGATAAACCGCTTATTCTCCATTGTGGTAGGTTTCAGACGGTGTTCCATGTCATCCAGATAATTTTCTACAAGGGAGGAAAAGAGTATGTCGCTGGTATTTTTCTCCTGATCTAAAAATGACCGCTCATATTCTTTTGTCTCCCTCTGTGTTTTGAATCCTCTTTTACAAGTATGTTTATTCTGCCCGGTCCAGTCCGTATAATTAAAGGCAGCATACCACATGGTTTTACCATTTTTAAGGGTGTATTTGTATGCCGGCATTAGATATCCTCAGAGGAATTTACAATGTGGGCCAGTATTTCATATACATATTCCGGCTCGCTTGTTTCCAAAGGATACTGTTGGTCGCCGAACTGGAAAGCAATACCGTTTTGATAAGGAGTGACAGCCGACAAAGTCGTTATCTTCTTATCAAAAGCACCTTTGTTTCCGGAGAACACAACCCTTTTATTTGTAATAGATAGAACTCCGGGTGTACGTTCCTGCACATCACCTCTAACTGGAGCCGCCCTGTGAGCTCCTAGCCTTACAGACATTCCTTTTGCTATTCTGATACTGGTACCGCGGCTGCCACCGGAATATCCTACAACAACATTTTTTGTCTTAACATGCGTGGCAGAGCCGCAGTAATGACAGACTTCTCCGTTGGAAAGCATGACATTTGATGGAACAATCGGCAGAGAATCATCTGCAGAAAGGTGTTTAGGTCTGTTTCCCTGGATCCGTTCCCCTTTGAGTGCGGCTATGAGGTAACGGATAACATCAACCATTCATCCTATACAAAATAATCCCAGTGTGCAAAGGTAGAGAATTCCCATTCCAATTTTCTTTTCTCTGAATTTATGTACTCCAAGCCATCCAAAAAGTAGACAGATTACAAAGTCGGTCCAAGCTGCTGTCCATACCATATAACATTCCTCCAATCATTATGCTATTTTTTTAAGCCCTTTTTCCTTCGGTACCACTCGAAGGAAATGATTTTTTTCTTCATCAACGTATTTTCCGTACTCGCCAGCCGCAACTGCCGAGATACCCTCTACGCACAAAACACCTGCCTTTGCCAAAAGATATTTTTTGCATTCATCATCACAACGATTGAAGAGCTGAAGGAGCGAATCTTCTTCTTGTGAGATGCGTTTACGGTGAGATATGTTTAGGAGATAGTCTGCAGATACATCCAATGCACCAGCAATTTTGATTAACTCCTCAAGTGATGGTATCTTATTCCCAAATAGGTACAAATCAACATCTTCTGGATGGAATCCTGTCATTTCAGAAAATTGTTTTGTGGAAATATCCTTTTCTTGTAAAATATCTCGCAGCTTACATTTGAATTCATATCCAAATTCTGATGTATCCATTTTATAAGCTGCATAGTCAACGGTTGCTATTTCGTTTTTTAACAGATAGTCAACTGGAACATCAAAATATCTGCTTATTTTTACGAGCGTTTCTAAATTTGGTTCAACACTGCCAGCCTCATATTTAGATATGTTTGATTTTGATGTGTCCAATATCTCTGCCATCTGTAATTGCGTCAATTTTTTTTGGGTACGCAATTCTTTAAGTCTTATTCCAAAATTCATGATACACCTCCATCATCATTATACAGTTTCAAAAAATGAAACTATTATGTAGATACAAGGTTCAAAAATTGAAACGAAAGAAGAAAAGGGATGTCTGCTATAAAAAAGTTTAGAGAATCGTTAGGACAGACACAAGAAGAATTTGCGGCTATTATTCATGTGTCAAAGGTCAATTACAGCAAGAAAGAGAATGGAAAAGTTAAGTTTTCCCTTGATGAAGCGTTTTTGATTTCCAATCATTTCAATCAACCTATCGAAGTTATATTTGGAAACAGCGAAATTTCCAAAAGCGAAACTTCATAGTTTCATTATAAGAAAACGAGGTGAATTAGAAAATGTCAAATATAACAGCAACTACCAGATCCAATGTTTTTTATAAAGCACGCTGTGAGGCGGCAACACACAATGAGCAGTTGAGTAGCCGAGAAGGGGCGGCAGACATAATGTCAATTAAGCAACTTGGTTATAGACGTATGAGAGAACATATTGCAGAGATAGGCGGGGCTTCAAAGCCCGCCCAGAACAAGAAAAGCTATTCTGTTGTGGAAATCCAGCAGATACTTGGCATAAGCCGACCTACCGCTTATGCGCTGATAAAAAAAGATTTATTCCAGAGCGTCCGCATGGGCAACGGCATCCGAATTATAAAGAGCAGCTTTGACGCTTGGCTTGACAGCACAATGTAAGGGGGTGAATAAGCATGGCATCAATCGTAAAGAGAAAGAACCGCTATTCCGTAGTCTACACTTATACAGACGAAAACGGTGTAAAAAGGCAGAAGTGGGAAACTTTCACCACCAACGCCGAAGCAAAAAAGCGTAAGGTGCAGGTGGAATTTGAGCAGGAAACGGGGATATTCATCATCCCGAACGCAAGCACGGTCAGCGGCCTGCTTGAAGAATATATGTCCATTTATGGCGTGAACACTTGGGCAATGTCAACCTATGAAGCACGGCGGAGCCTGATTTTCAACTATATCAACCCGCTTATCGGGGACATGAAACTGGAAGATGTTACGCCGAGGACGATGGATAAATATTACCAGAGCCTGTTGACGGTCAAGGCAAAAGTCGTAAACAACCGCAAGCCGATCCATGAATACCTCACAGCCTACACGGTAAGGGAAATCCACAAGCTGCTCCTCAACGCTTTCAATCAAGGCGTAAAGTGGGAGCTGATGTCAAGAAATCCCGTACAAAACGCCACTCTCCCGAAAGAAGAACACAAGGAGCGTGACATCTGGACAGTCGAAACCTTATTTAAGGCATTGGAGGTCTGCGATGACGATAACCTGTCACTGGCGTTAAACCTTGCTTTTTCCTGTTCCCTGCGTATGGGCGAGATGCTCGGTCTGACTTGGGACTGCATTGATATTTCCGAACGGAGCATCAAGAATGATTGTGCTTATATCTTTGTGAATAAGGAGCTGCAACGTGTCAACCGCAATGCTCTGGAACAGTTAGGCGAAAAGGGCGTAATGTTCAAGTTCCCGCCTGCGGTGGCAAGCACCCATACCGCTCTGGTACTGAAAGAGCCAAAGACAAAGACCAGCATCCGAAAGATTTTCCTGCCTAAGACGGTTGCGGAAATGCTTGTGAAAAGGCATGAGGACATAGAAAACCTTAAAGAGCTGTTCGGGGAGGAATATATGGACTTCAACCTTGTAGTTGCTTCTTCCTGCGGCGGACCCATTGAGGGGCAGGTTATCAATCGGGCATTGGCAAAACTCATTAAGGATAATGATTTGCCGCCAGTCGTCTTTCACAGCTTCCGCCATTCAAGCATCACTTATAAGCTGAAGCTCAACGGCGGCGGCATGAAATCCGTGCAGGGCGATTCTGGACACGCACAGGTTAAGATGGTAGCAGATGTGTACTCGCATATCATAGACGACGACAGACGGATAAATGCACAGTGGTTTGAAGAACAGTTTTATCAAAGCAAAGCAGCCCCCGCTGCGGAGGAAGTGCAGGAAGAAACAAAGGCTGAAACAGCATCGCAGACAGACCAAGAAATGCTTCTGAAACTGCTTGCTAATCCAGAGATGACGGCGTTGCTGAAAACATTGGCAAAGAATTTATAACATAGAGAAAGGCGGTCTATAGACTTGCCTTTCTTTCTTTTACAAAGATTGGGGCGTAGATAATTTTTGTTGGTTTTTTGCTATCTATCCCCCTCAATTTTGTTTTATTGTGTGCAAGACACCACAAAATATAGTGCTAAAATGCCATTCACCAACGAAAATTATCTACGCCCCCAAAGATTGTACCATATTGTAAAAAAGACCATTTTCATGTAAAATATATTTATAAATACATGAAACGGGTGAGTAAATGGATTATATCAGTGTATCATCATTAGTATCCGATTTTTGGAGTTTGTTTTTTTCCCGCTCATTAGAATTAGTTTTATGATTCTTTTGATGCGATTTATTTTCGGTAAAGACAGATTTAATAGACTAAAATCAAAGTTGTTTGATAACATTTTACAATATAGTCAAAAAATAAAATACCGTGAAAGATTAAACAAAGCTGCTCCTATAGTCAGTATGTTTCTCTTTTTTTCGTTTTTGTATTTGTTTTCAATATTTTGCTCTACTGTAGAAAGTTTTATTGACTTGAACATTTCCTTTGACAACGATAATTATATCTTTCAAGTGAAACAGTTTTAAATGTATGGCAGTACCATCCTTATATAGAAGATTTTTCTACATTACAAGATGTTGTATACTATAAGGCAGAAGAAAGTGAGCTTGGTACATATGAGATATTATTAACGAGAGGACTTCGAAATTTGCCAGAAACGCTGATTGAGTCTTTAATAGTTTTTGTTTTAAGCCTTTTGATTGCATTCTCAATTATAAGAATTTTAAGGCGAGGTTTCTTTAAGAGGATATTTATGATTCTACGAGCTATACTTGTGCTAATTACACTTACATTATTGTTAGCAGGAATAAGCTATTTGAATAAAAATTACACAAATAATTATACCATTCGAGCTTGGGAACAATGTGAATCACAGCTTTTTAGTTCTGGTGCACCTCCAGAATCAGATATTGATATAAAGAAAGATAAATTAGATGGGGTTGATAGTTATATTGATAGTTATTACTAAGGTGGTTAAATATCGATGTTTTTACTTGCCTAAATTTCTATCTGCTACGTTGTTATCAATCGCTGTAGCACTCGCTACAGCTCAATCTTCCGCCTTGCAGATAAAAATTTATTCTGCGTAAAATTCATTCGACATTTAACCGCCTTAGTAATATTATAATGATTTTGAGGCTAATATAGGTTTTGGTACAATAGGAGTATCAATAACATATAGTAATAATAGCTTTAATTTTCATGTTGTTCATTACAGATACTAACAGAATGGTTTTTCTTATAAAAAATATTTAAGTTATTGTCAATCTAGAGATGGCGGTATTACTGAAATTGTCGGCAAAGAATCTATAATGAAAGAGAGGATAATGCAATTCTGAAAGACAGATTGTTTTGTCCTCTTTTTCTGCGGAAATGCCGAGATTATGGCTATCCTCATAGAAAAATGTATGATATACTGTAAAAGCAAACAACAAGCGTACATAAAACTTGGTATTCCAATTTTGAATTTCAAGTTTAAGGATATACAAAGAAGCAGAACTTGAAGTCGCAAATTGTGATTTCAAGTTACTCATAGTTTTGAGGTTCCAATCTGGCATTTCAAAATAGAAAGGGTGATAAAGATGGCTGATACAGAACAAACAGATCTGGAAAAGACAAATAATGATACCCAAGAAATAAGCATTGAATCAGCAGAGTCCGATATAAAAAGTATGATATACGTTATCCGTAACCAGCAGGTTATGATAGACAGTGATTTAGCGATGCTGTATCAAGGAGAAACGAGAGTATTAAATCAGGCAGTAAAGCGTAACATTTCAAGATTTCCAGAAAGATTCCGATTTCAACTGACGAAAGAGGAATATGAAAACTTGAAATCACAATTTGTGATTTCAAGTTTGGAGGAAGATAATGGATATGGCGGACGTAGGAAATTGCCATTTGTATTCACAGAACAAGGAATTGCAATGCTTTCTGCTGTTTTGCGTAGCGATGTTGCTATCCGAGTAAGCATTAGGATTATGGACACTTTTGTGGAGATGCGGAAGTATATGGCAAATACATCTCTGTTGTATGAGCGGTTAAATGCAATAGAGGTTCGCCAGATAAATTATCAGACGGAAACAGACGAGCGTTTTGAGAGAGTTTTTGAGTACATATCCGAACATGAGGAATCCAGTCAAAAAGTATTTTTTGACGGACAGATTTATGATGCGTTCAGTCTGATAGTAAATCTAATTCAAAAAGCAGAGAAAGAAATCACTCTGATAGACGGATATGTGGATGTTGGTACATTGAATTTGCTTTCAAAGAAAAAGTCTGATGTTGCAGTAACTATTACTAAGGCGGTTAAATGTCGATGTTTTTACTTGCCTAAATTTCTATCTGCTGCGTTGGTCTACGCTCCGCTACGGTCCGTGCTTAACAGATGTCCACCGGACATCTAGCACCATCAATCGCTGTAGCACTCGCTACAGCTCAATCTTCCGCCTTGCAGATAGAAATTTATTCTGCGTAAAATTCATTCGATATTTAACCGCCTTAGTAATATTTATACGCAGAAGCAGACGAAGCTAACAAAAGCCGATGTTAAGAATTTTAATGCACAGTATCCGACATTGAAAATAAAATATACAAAAGTATTCCATGACAGGTTTTTGATTCTTGACCGAACGACAGCCTATCATGTAGGGGCGTCTTTGAAAGATGCAGGAAAAAAGTGTTTTGGAATCAATCTAATTCAAGATGCAGGCATTATCAAAGACATCCTGCAAAGGTTGGAACTGGAAACAGAGGAATGAGAAACTGTTTGAGGTCGCAATTTGCGACCTCAAACAAAACTACAAACTGCTCAATCTATTCTGGGATTAGTTGTGAAATGCAGGTATTAATCGGGAGGGCTTTACAGCGTAACATTTCCCTAAATTCAAGCCCCTTGCTAATCACCTGCTAAAAGGAGCATCTAAAACGTCTTAAAATCAGCAGTCGCACGGAGGTACGAGATAACATTTTGAATCCGTGACAAGCAAGGAAATAAAGGGATTAGATAACACTAAGAGGGAGCTGACTACTAGCAAATAGTCCTACTCCTAAGCGGTAGGCCGGAGGTTCGAATCCTCTTAGCGGCGCTGAAAACATTGATTTTTCAAGGTTTTCGGCGTTTCTCATTTTCCGGATAAATTTGAAATCGGAGCAAAAATCCTGCTAATTGAAAAGGCAAAAGTTACTCGTTCAAAGAGCTTTTTTCTGGTGTTACATAGTCCCGTACATTTGATGATAGTGACGTTTGCTTATATAATGAAAACAAAAAAGGACGGTGACATTTATGAGAGAAAAGAAAAATCACTTGTATGTGGAC
>RAYE01000084.1 GCA_003612285.1 bacterium D16-51
TATTATGTATATTTTCGCGGGGAACATTCATTTTCGTGGAACAACCCATTAATAAAACAGGGATTCACACCTCCGGGCGGTGGGACGGGCATATTAGACGGAAAAAACAAACTTGCTTTGTATTTCCCACAGGCTGCCCCTAACGGCGAATACGGGGGCATGACAGTTAATTATGTGGATGCATATTACTATTAGGATGTGGATGCAGAGGAACAGGCATATCACTGGGAGGTTGCCAGCATATGCCTGTTATGGTACAATCAGTTATGGAGTAACCGTGTTACAAGGTGGACAGCCTCCCTAAACTTACATAAGAGGGGAGGTGGTGCGGATGGAGATGTTTACGTTCCAGGATTTAATCCTGTTCTCTACATTTTTAATCACACTGCTTGCCTATATTGACAATAGGAACAACAAGCGAAAATAAATAAACCTACCTTGTACTTAGCTGGTCGAGGTAGGTTTATTATATAAACTCAATCGGGAGGTTAACCACTTTGTGGGCGGCTGCTCCTTTTATATATCTAATATAGCACAGGCATCTTGTTTTTGCAAGGTGCGGTTTCAGAGCCGTAAGGCTCTTTTTTGATACCAAAAATCAGGAAAGGAGACGAACAGAGAAAATGGATGCACCAATTACGAGAGCAGAACATGAAGAGTTCTGCAGGCGCATGGAAAGTGAAAACCAGCGGCTTGCAGATGAAGACAGGCGCCTGGGACGCAGGGTATCAGCACTTGAGGATACAACAAAGCAGATGCAGGCACTTACAACCAGCGTTGAAAAACTTGCGGTAAACATGGAAAACATGATAAAAATCCAGACAGAACAGGGAAACCGCATTGATGAGCTGGAACAGGAAGATGAAACAGCATCACTTGGAGCAGAAATTGAAAGGCTTGTAGCAAACGTGGAGAACGCACGCAGGACACAGGAACAGCAGGGAAGGTGTCTTGAAACATTAGAAGCCAGGGATGGTGAGAAGTGGCGGCAGGTGACAGGTTATATAATTACCGCTGTTATAAGCATAATTCTTGGCGTTGTTTTCGCACATTTAGGATTTTAAGAAGGAGGGAAGTGCAAAATGGTTAAAGTAAAAAGATGGTTAAAAGCAGCAGGAACCAGGGCAGTAAAGACAATGGCACAGTCAGCGTTAGCTTTGCTCCCTGCATCAGCAATGATAACGGCAGTAGACTGGAAAGTTGTAATTGGCACTGCGGCGCTGGCAGGCGTGGCATCCATGCTGACATCTGTGGCAGGGCTGCCGGAACTGAAAGAAAGGAGTTAGATAATATGCCAAAGATTACAAAAGTAACAGTACATGCAGGCCATAACAAAAATGGTAAAATCGCCTGTGGGGCATCTGACTACATAGACGAATCAAAAGAAGCCCGGATTATCTGCAAAAAAGTAATAAGGCTTTTGAAAAGGAATGGAGTAAAAGCATACAACTGCACAGTCAATAATGGGACGTCCCAGTCTGACGTGTTAAAGAAAATATGCAGGAAATGCAATGCAAGGGACAGGCAGCTTGACATTTCCATCCACTTCAATGCCGCTGACCATTCCAGGGCAGACGGAAAAACGAAGGGAGTTGAAGCCCTTCTGTATAAGAACGATGGAATCAAGGCGGAAATTGCAAAAAGGATGTGTGAACAAATCAGCAGGATAGGGTTTACAAACCGAGGCATAAAAGTCCGCACCGATTTAAGCGTGCTTAAAAATACTACTAAGCCTGCAATTCTAATAGAGGTATGCTTTGTGGATGACCAGGACGACGCCAAGCTGTATAAGGCAAACAAGGATGCTGTTGCAAAGGCGATTGCAAAAGCGATACTTAATGCCGCTTAAACAGTGGAATATTTAACAATATACATAGATAGGTGGCAGAAATAATATCTGCCATCTATTTATGTATCAAAACAGCATTGCATTTAATGGGGAATCTATGGTATACTAATGAAAATTCAAAAAACCAAAAATTTAGCAAAAATCGGTCAAATTTTCCCTTTTGGAAAAACCTTGGGGAAATCGCATACCGCAAACTTGCATAAACAGAGCGTTCCAAAAGCCTGGGGTGGAAATGGTGGCAGCCCGTAGAAGGGCATTGACACACTACTTTAGAAAGCCAAGTGCATATACCACTGGCGGTAGAAATGACGCCAGCCCGTAAAAGGGTATTGACACATCAATAAGTCATCATCTGACATATTGACCGCAAAGGCGTAGAAATGGCATGAGCCCGTTTAGGGGATTGAGTATAATGAACTAACAATAAAAACTCCAGGGTTTGTCAAGTAAAATGTGTAAGTTTATATTTTTTCTTTACCGGCAGTTTTCAGAGCTGCCGGTTTTGTATGCCAGAATCAATACTGTTCATACTTCAGAATGCGTGCCTGCATCTTGTCATCCATGGCAAGTTGGTTGCGGACTAATGCCCAGTTGGCTACAGGGCGGCCATTCCATTTCTTATACAGTTCCACAATCCGCAGATAGAATGCCTTGCGTACAGCATCCTCATTGGGGAATGCCCCTTTTTTTGTGACTTTACGAAGGCTTGAATTAACGGACTCTATGGCGTTCGTCGTATACATGACCTTTCTGACTGCACTCCCATAGCTGTAAAGCTGAGCGACATGCTGCCAGTTGCGTACCCATACATCCACTGCCCCGGGGTATTTTGCCCATGCCTGTTTAAAACGCTCAAATTCTGCTTCCGCCGCTTTTAGGCTGGGCGCCCCATATACTTTCTTTAGCTGCGCTGTATACGCCTTGTAATCTTTTGACGGTATGTATTTGATGGAATTGCGGATCAGGTGCACAATGCAGCGCTGCACCACAACATCCTTGAAGATGCTCCTTGCACCTTCTTCCAGGCCTGACACCCCATCCATACTGATAAACAACACATCCTCCACGCCCCTGGCCAGGATCTCGTCAAAGATCTGCATCCAATAGTGTTTCCCTTCCGATTCCCCGATCCACAGCCCAAGCACGTCCTTTACGCCGTCTGCGTCATATCCAAGGACAACATAAACTGCGCAGTTTTTTGTTTCCATTTCCTTGCGGATAGTAACGTAAATACAGTCAACAAAGAGGAACGTGTAGAACTTTTTCAGCGGGCGGTTCTGCCATTCTTCCGCTGTCCCGATTACCCTGTCCGTAATTGTTGAAATTGTCTCGTGGGAAATATCAAACCCATAGATATCTTCAACCGTATCGGCAATATCGCGCTGGCTCATTCCCCGTGCATACATGGACAGGACCTTGTCCTCGATCCCGCTTACATCTTTTGTCCGTTTGGGGATTGCCTTTGGTTTGAAGCTGCCTTCCCTGTCCCTGGGGACGGAAACGTCCATCTTCCCATATGCAGTATTGACAGACTTATGGGAATAGCCATTACGCCTGTTCGTGGTATTCTTTTCCCCGCGCTCATTACTGCCATATCCCAGATGGGAGTCCATCTCCCCCTGGAGCATGGACTCAAACATCGGGCCGAAGATGTCTTTGATGGCATCCTGCATTTCTTCCCTTGTCTGTGGCTGGTATTCCTCCATGATTGTCTGCGCGATTGCTGCCCCTCTTGTGTTCTGTTTGCTTCTTCGTGCCATAAGTGCTGTACCCATCCTTTTCATCATCCTTTCTTTGAGTGTAGCACACCTTATACAGAAAAATAAAGTGCGCAGTTAGATTTGTTGTATTTCTAACTTACACACTTTATTTTACACTCCCAAACTCCAGAATAATACTGGAGCTTTTTATTTCTTAGATTTCGTTTATTGCTCTTTATAAAGTTTTCCCACCTTTTTATGTGACCAACTGGACTGTTTATAGACGCTGTGACAATTTTACACTCTTAGAGCCTTGTCCAGTTCCTTTGCAACAAAAGGAAGAATCTTGCCGCCCCTTTTCCTTATATTTTCAATTTCCTGAATTTCTTCTTTTGTCTTCTTAGAAAAATATTCTGAAACCGTATCAGGATTAAGCCAGCAAAGCTGAATGCACAGGAAATCAAGTGCTTCTTTCTCTGCATATGCTTCTTTCAATGCTTCTTCGACTTCTTCTGTTCTCTCCATTGTTTCCAAGTCTTCTATGACTTCCAAATTGACTTTAGTGTCAAACTGCATTTCCCTTACTTCTTTTGAAATGTCATTCTTTTCATAACTTATAATTTCTCTCATATCCGTTCCTCCTGTATTTAGTTTGTTCTTGTTTCTGTAATTATAATATCACATAAATATGTGAATATCAAGACTGGAATCACACTTTTTTGAGAAAATTTTATTGACAAAATTAGTACATCATTATATAGTAAGAGTAGGATTCAGAAAGGGGGCGAAAACGGATTGTTGCAATATAAAATAGATATAATCCAAGAACTGAAAAAAGTAGGTATAAACACCACAACTGCAAAGAAGAGCGGTATTTTTGGGCAAGATACCATGAGGAAATTTAGAAATGGTGATACAAAAATATCTTTGGAGGTTCTCAACCGCCTATGTTGTGTATTGGAAATGCAACCCAGGGATATAATTAAATTCGTGGAAACGGAAGATGACAGGGAAAAAATAATCTCAAAAATATGAGAAAAAGATGTTGACAATCACGGAAATATGTGATATATTATAATTGTCCAAAGGGAACAAGGGCAATAACCCGAAAGGGGGAAAGGAGAGTACATGGAACAGATGACAGCAAGGGAAATCTTAAATTTAATTGACTGGCTGAGAACACAGGGGTTTGATAACGATAAAATCGTAGAGTGCATCGAAGCAATTGAGGGGAAGAAAAAGAAAGAAGGGGATGAATAAACAGCCCCCAGTGCAAAACTGAACCGGGCGGCAGGCGCACAGGCCGCCCGGTTCATGAAGATTATAGCAGATTATCAGGGATAATTACAGAGAAAGCATAGAATAAATTATGAGGGTTTGCAGGCAAAAAAGCCAAATTTTCCCTTTTGGACAAACCTTGGGGAAATCGCATACCGCAAACCTGCATAAACAGAGCGTTCCAAAAGCCCAGGGGTAGAAATGACGCCAGCCCGTAAAAGGGCATTGACGCACAAGCTTTTTCATAATCAGATTCCCCCTTATCTTGTGGAAATGATGGCAACCCGTTAAAGGGCATTGACGCATGATTGTGAAACTCAAATGCTGTTCTTGGCTGTATGTAGAAATAATGGTTGCCCGTCTAAGGGTACATATATAATGAACCAACAATAAAAAGCCCCAGCATATTATTACTGGAGTTTTTTATTTCTTATATTTCGTTTAATGTTCCTTGCAGAGTTTTCCCACCTTTTTTATTTGACCAAAAGTATTCAGATTATGATATGAAACATTGTCAAAACATCTAATTGTGTTACATAAGTAATGGGGGGAAGTCATCAAGATTTCCCCTTTACTATTTATACTATACTAATCTAACCTATACTACTTATGCAACCAAAAAGTAACCAGATTGTAACCAGCTATTATTTCAGACATGTAAGGATTCTTCTTTGGATTTTTTATGGATTAGTAATGTAGGCTCAAAAAATATAGTATAATGTTGGAAAGTTGTATATATTCCATATTTTTGCCGATAGTATACTAATGCCTCTTTCAGAAATTCTTCTGTTACTCCAAGAGACTTTGCCATTTCATATTCATTTCGGCAGCACTCTTCAAAACAATTTACTAAACCTTTCAATCCAATCTGTTTTTCATATGCCCAGATACGTGCCCTGCGCTCCTGCCTGATATTTTCTATGGGAGTCTGGTCAAGGATGTTTCCGGCTGTAGTATGGTAGTGTCCCAGTTCTTCAGCAAGGATACAGGCTTTTTGTGTATCGGTCATATTTTTACGGATAGCAACAAAATTATCTTCTATCAAACCGCTATATCCGTTAAGGTGCATTTCTATTACTGTTATGTTATCTTTTTCGGATTCTATTAGTAGTTCTTCGTAGTTCAAATTATCACCCCTATTATAGTGTGTTAATACTTAATTGGTTTTGTTGGATTTTGCTTTTTCTTTTCTGAAACGTTCCAAATCAGCTATTTTTTCTTCCTGTGAAGCATTTTCTTCATGGGCAGCAAGAAGATAGCTTCCTTGTTCTGGATTCATCATTTTTAAATGTTTTAAAGATATCTCTAATTCATCAAGAAATAGTTCCATTGATTCTGGGGACAAATTTTTTCCGTCATAAGTTGCAGGTCTTTCCTTGTTGGAGAGTTTTTCCATAATGGAATCAAAGTCTTTTTTGATTTCCTGATTATTTTTTTGATTGAGTCTGGTTATTTTATGATAATCTGTATCGTTGGCTATGCCGTATTTATCAACAAGCTGTTTATACGCATCATTGCCAATATTATCCAAAACTTCTTTAGTAGCTACCAATCCCATTTCTTTTTTACAAAAGTCTTGGAAAATATCATGTTCCAAACTATATCCTTCTCGTTGGATGCTTAGCATAAATTCATATTTTAAATAATCTTCAAATGCCAGTATTCTTTGTTCTTTGGAAAGAGTAGGATTATTTAATCTGGAAATGGCGGTGCTACGCTTGTTATCAGCATCACTATATACAAGGATTTCTCCGTATTTTTCTTCTGCGGCAACAAATTTTTTATGGAAGGCATCATGCTCTGTGGAGTCAGATTCATTTAGTGGGTCATATATATTATGGCAGATTGGACAGGTAATCCAGCCAGCATTTCCGATTAAATAATCAACAGTAACTTCTAAAAAATCTGCTATTTGGGAAATTGTTTCAAGGCTCATTTTTCTTTTTTTGTTTAAGTACTGGCTTAATGTATTTTGTGATATTCCAAGATGGCTTGCCAATTCTTTCTGTTGTATATTCTTCATATTGAGAAGTTCCTTTATTTGATTCATAACTATCACCTCCATATCTTTATTATATCGCATTTCGAGAATAGTTCAATAAAAATAAATTCACAAAATGAGAAAAACACTATTGACAAATCACAAAATGAGAATTGTAAAGGGAGGTGAATGGTTTGCGAGGCTATTTAAAGCGTGAACGAAAAAAGCTTGGTCTCACTCAAAGAGAGGTGGCTGATAAATTGGGAATATCGCAAAACTATTACTGCGATATTGAAAATGGAAACAGACAAAACGAAATGAGGTCAAATATATTAACAGGTCTGTCAAAAATTTTTAATTTATCAGTTAATGAGATTATCGAAATGGAAAACTATGAGAAATAGGAAGGAGTGGTCAAATTATTGATTTGTTTGACATTGAAAATGTATGTAAGGAGCTGATGGAGAAAAATGAATGATTTGCGGATTTTCCAAAATTCTGAATTTGGAGAAATACGAACATGTATGGAAAATGGTGAGCCAATGTTTTGTTTGTCTGATATATGCAGAGTTTTAGAAATTAAGAATGTGTCTGATTGTAAGGGAAGATTGAGGCAAAAGGGTATCGTTACTGCCGACACCCCCACAAAAGGCGGAATACAGAAAATGACTTTTATAAATGAGAGCAATCTTTATAGAGTTGTTTTTCAAAGTAGAAAAGAATCGGCAGAGGGATTTACAGATTGGGTGACATCGGATGTTCTTCCGTCTATCCGTAAACATGGAATGTATGCAACGGAAGAATTGATAAATAATCCAGATTTGTTGATTCGTATTGCACAGGCATTAAAGGCAGAAAGAGAGAAAAGTAATTTGCTCGCACGGAAAATCAAGCAGGACAGACCAAAGATAATTTTTGCAGACGCAGTATCAACAAGCCATACTTCGATTCTTGTTGGAGACTTGGCGAAGCTGCTCAAGCAGAATGGCATTGATATAGGGCAAAGGAGCTTCCTGTATACTTAAAAGAGTAAAGGGAATTGACCAAAAAGAATACCTCAAGTAAATTTAGATTATTACTGACCAGCCAGTTGGTAAAAATCTAAAGAATACAAGAGGTATCTAACATGAATCTTAAAGGCACAAAGAAGAAAAATCAAGTGGTAACAGCAAATATTTTTGAACAGCAGGAGCTTTTGAAAAAAGCAGAGGTGATCAGAAAGAATCTTACAGCATCAACATGGCATGAGTTGGAAACAAATGGAAAATTCGATAAAAATGCAAAGCTCTCATTTATCAGTGATGACATGCTTATTTTAGGATGTGATGTGGGTAGTGAAACACATTATCTGAGAGCGATTGACACCAGAGGAAGAGAACTCAGTAAGTCCGCACATTCATTTAGTAATGATTCAGAAGGATTTCAGAGTGCAAGGGAATGGGCAGTAGAACTCGCTGTGAAAAATGATAAAAAGCAGATTGTTTTGGGCTTAGAACCGACTGGACATTACTGGTTTTGCCTTGCTGCATGGATGATTTCAAACGGAATTAGTGTTGTCCAGGTAAATCCATATGCTGTAAAGCAGAGCAAAGAAATTGAGGACAACAGTCAGCTCAAGGATGACAGAAAGGATCCGAAACTAATTGCCAATCTTGTAAAAGATGGTAATTCTGGGATGCCTTATCTCCCAGAAAAAATCTATGCAGATATGAGAAGACTCTCGATGTTCAGGGATCAGCTTACAGAAGACCGAATCAGAAATATCAACCGCCTTCACAGAGAACTTAAGATTTATTTTCCGGAATACATGGACGCATTTGGGAAAATAGACGGCGCATTTGCACTGGAAGTACTGAGAGTATCAGCTATCCCTTCTGACATCACAGAACTGGGAGCAGAAGGCATAAAAAACATCTGGCATGATGCAAAACTAAGGGGACGCGGTTACAGCAGGGTCAGTGAAATCGTAAGCTGCGCAGAAAAAAGTGTGGGATTGACGCATGGAACAGATGCAGGCTGGGAGGCAGTGAAGTGGTTTGCAGAACAGATTCTGAAGCTGGATGAGCAGCTTACAGAGATTGAAAGTGCTTTGCACAAGAAATGCATGGAAATACCCTATGCAGAAAATATACTGGAAATCAATGGTGTAGGTGAGAACATTTTGGCCGGAATCCTGGCAGAAATGGGAGACATCAGCAGATTTGATGATGTGAAAGAAATCCAGAAGTTAAGTGGAATGGGCCTCGTGGCATGCAGCTCGGGTAAGCACAAAGGACAGACGAAGATCAGTCACAGAGGACGCAAGAGGCTTCGGTACTGGCTGTTTCAGGCGGCAAAATCAGCAGTTTCCCATGCTGATGAATTTAAACGATTGCACGTGTATTACACAACACGAGACAAGAATCCACTAAAAAAGATGCAGTCATTGATTGTAATAGCCTGCAAGATACTAAGGGTGATATACACCATCCTGAAGACAGGGACGGCTTATGATCCGCAAAAACTGTTGAAGGATATCAAACGGCCGGAAACTGCACTGACACAGTCGGCTGCATAAGAAACAAAAATGAACAATACACTCCAGAACTCTGTCGAGTCGCTGATAGTAAGCATTGGAGATTGGACAGGGTTCTGGAACAGAAACCCATAAACGATGGAGTCTGAAAGGGGCTGCATCCGCAAAAGACCAACAGGAGACTGTAGTGGTATAGCGTCCACTGATTAAACCAGTACCATGACAGACGAATGCAGGTCAGTAACAGTCAAACAGAAAAACAAGAGCTGTAGCCGGCATCGGTTTTTACCATGGGGCATGACCCCGTCTAGGAGCTTGGCTGGCACTCGGTGTATGGTAGATGGGACGAAGGAAGTTGGGACACGATCCCCTTAGACACGGAAGGTTCATCATCATAGTTGAACAGAGGGAAAATAGCCTTAATAAAGCAAAGAAAGAGGATGCTTTATTAATTATACCCGCTTATCGGCTATTCGGTACATGATACTACGATATCCATCACTTCCGGCTTTTGTTTTGAGGTAAATAAAAATCGTCAAAGCTTGTAAAATCAACAAATTTAGGCTTGACAGAATAGGAAGGTTGTTTGAGTGGTTGCGTAACAAAGGCTATCTGATTAAGAGAAAAGGTTCTGATTGGAATATGCCAACGCAGAGGTCGATGGAAATGGGATTGTTTGATATTAAGGAAAGTACAGTAAATAATCCAGATGGTTCAGTCCGTATCAATCGGACAACTAAGGTCACAGGAAAGGGACAGCAGTATTTCATCAATAAGTTTTTGGCAGTGCAGAAGGAGGGATGACTTTTGTTTTGGAAACCAAAGAATGCCACAAGGAACAGTCGTTCATTAAGTATGGAAGGCAGCGAAATTACAATTCTTTTATGTGATTTCACAGATTTAATTGCTAAAGAAACTATGCTGGAGCAGGTTGCGCATGCAGTTGCAAAAGATAACAGTGATTCGGAGACAATTACAAACCTGAAAGCAATTCTCCAGATTGATACGCCAAAGAAAAAGTTGGGTTCATAGATACCTCAGTATCTACAAACTAAAGTGCCCCATTTTGTCAAGACAGTTTTTTGATTGATTTATCGTTAGGTGGCGAATGTATGTTCCAGCA
>RAYE01000085.1 GCA_003612285.1 bacterium D16-51
TTGGTGATTAAAGAATACCATGATTCATACCAAAAGGGCTATTCTTTTAGTGAAAACTTTTAACTCACAAGAACTCTTAAATACCAAAATATTTGCGAGCCTTTTGTATAGGCGGCTGGGACAAGCTTGAAACGGTTTATCGAAATATCATTGAGTTCGCAGAGAAAAATCAAATGGAATTGTTTGGATATGCCTATGAAGAAGGCTTAAACGAAATGTCCTTGCAACACCGTGATGACTACATTACAATGATTACAGTTGGCTGTAAGAGAAAAGAGGGAACCTGAAAATACGGATAAAAAACAACTCCGATGCCTGGTATCACCATACTGAGCATCGGAGCCGTTTTTATTCAATGGGAAATGGAATAGCTCAGGATGCATTTTCCTGGATAGCTGGAACACATCGGGTATCAGGGCTTTCATTCATGCTTTCTGAACAGGCGCCAGTTATTCAGTTTTAATGTTTAGATATGTTGTAAGGGGAAAATGTTTTTTCCTGCTATCGCCTCTTTCCATTTAAAATCGTATCTTACTATAAAATGTCTACTTGTCTGAATCAATCAGTCTGATTTCATATACAACAGGATAGTAAAACGGAGTTTCTTCATTAAAGGCATCTTTCACTGTGACTTTGACAGAGCTTCCGGAAGGAATATCTTTTGCGGAAATGTTCTTTCCGTCTGCATCAAGTAACTTTGTATCCTTGCTGATGCCAAGTGAATTAGCGGGGTTGCCATAGATCTCCGTGGTACGTTCCACAATGAGGCGGGTTTCACCGTCAAGTTGTGTGACCGTTTCTTTTACAACAGCTTCAAAGGATCTTTGCGACCATTTTGGCGACTGTGTAAACAAACCAATTGCGCAGACGGCGATGATAAGGATGATACCGCTGAAAATGACAGTCTTTTTTCTCTTCATAGCCGCACCTCACGCAACCTGGTGCTTCTTGAAGCCCAGCCTTGCAAGGGGCAGCATAACCGCAGTCAGGACTGCATACAGAATGGCCCGCATAGAAAGGGCGTCAAGAACCAGTCCGCCAATCTGGTAGGAAACATATTTACCGATTTCCGGCATGACAGAACGGTACGGCAGCAGGAACAAAGTCAGGTTGTATGCCCCGGTTGTCCCATTAGGGGAGAGGAACAGCGGGATAAAAAGCACGGGTACGAGTACGACCAGCACAAGGTAAGGGCTTTTCATTTTGGCAGACAGCAGCAGCGTCAGCCCAATCATGGCAAGAAGCACCAGATAAATAACGCCGAGGTTGATCAGGGTCGCCTGCAGGAAGGTGAATGGGTACGGGATTGTGAGGCCTGCAACCTGTAAAGGCAGGTTCCAGCCATCTGCCCCGAAAGCCGCAAGGGGCAGACCAAAAGCGACGATCACATGCAGTGTAAATGCAAGGACGCCAAACAGCATAGATGATATTATTTTTGCCGTTACCAGTTTGGTCTTGCCATATTTGCCGGACAGGATGACAGCATCCGTGCCGGCCTGGTATTCGCCGGAAAAGACAGGTGCTATCACAATGCAGGCAGACAATAGGGAGAACATCAGCAGTTCAAAGCTGCTCATGATGATTTCCCAGCCTTCGTGATATCCGTATTGCAGGGGCGTTTCCACCTTACTGCTCATATTGCTCCAATATTCTTTCTGCTGTGTTGAAAGCTCCCTTGACGGTGTGTTCAGGAGTGATTCTACCTTTTCATTCCTCGCCTGATAAAACTTAGCCCCGTTTGCCAGATCCAGTTCGGGCAGTTTATTGAAACCAGAATTTTCGCCGGGGGAGTCATATGCAGAGGCGATCATGCTAAGCTGTTTTTCCCTGGGGGCGACAAAATTCCAGTATGCGTTGCCGATCAGGAACTTTTCGTTTCCGTCATAACCTACATTGTCGGGATTCTCAAAGAGCTTTTGGTATTCTGTGATTGTTTTTTCTACATATTCGTCCGTAATCGGGACGGATATATCCTGATATTGGTCTTTTGTATAAGCAATGCCCTCGGAACCTTTGATAACGCCATCCTGGATATAGGTCTGGTACTGCAGGATGGGCAGCCCAAACAGGAATGCTGTTAATAACAGGCTGGCCGCCATGACGATAATGGTGGATTTTTTTCGCAGGATTTTTAAGAATTCATATTTAATCAACATAATCATCGCTCCTTTCGCTCTGCGCGTCTTCTCCGAAATGGTATAGGAACAGATCCTCTAAGCTTGGCTCTACAGTAACTGCATCTGCCGCCGGTGCTGTATCGCTCACAATACGCAGCCGGACCATATTGTTTTCGTGGTGCAGGTTTACAACAGAAAAATCCCGGCTGTATTCCCCGACTTCCCGGTTGTCAATCAAGATTTCCCAGACTTTCCCTTTGATATGGTCTGTAACTGTTTCCATAGGTTCGCCAAGCAGGAACTGTCCGCTTTTCATCATTAAGATGTAGTCGGCGATATAGGAAACGTCCGATACAATATGTGTGGACAGGATAACGATTTTCTCTTTTGCAAAATCGGATATGAGGTTGCGGAAACGGACCCGCTCCTTGGGATCAAGCCCGGCAGTGGGCTCATCCAGTATCAGGATTGAGGGATGGTTCAGTTCCGCCTGAGCGATTCCCAGCCGCTGCTTCATACCGCCGGAATAGGATTTGACTTTTTTGTTTGCTACATCCTGTAGGTTTACCATATGAAGCAGATGCTCTGTCCTTTGTTTCGCCGTTTTGACATCAAGCCCTTTTACCGCCGCCATATACAGCATAAATTCACGGGCGGTAAAATCGGGATAAAAGCCAAAATCCTGCGGCATATACCCCAAATGGGAATAGTAGCGTTCGCCCAGTTCCTCAATGCTTTTGCCGTTCAGGCAGATGCTGCCAGAGGAGGGCTTTAAAACGCCGCATATCATCCTCATAAGTGTTGTTTTCCCGGCGCCGTTTGCCCCCAGCAGTCCGTATACTCCGGGTGAAAGGCTTGCATTTACATGATTTACAGCACATTTTGTTCTGTACTGCTTACATAAGTTTTTTAATTGTAACTGCATACAATAATCCTCCTGATATATTTTACATAGGCATAAAAATAAGGCGGCCTATGCTTAATAGCATAAACTGCCCATCTTAGTCTGGACTTTTCCCTATCTTAATCTAACCTTAATTTGCAGCTTCTCCATTTTTACATGGAACATGGGTGATAAATTCTGTTCCAATACCCAGCTGGCTTTTTACTGCGATTTCACCGCCGTGAAGCGTTACAATTTGATTCGCTATGGCAAGCCCAAGGCCGCTTCCTTCCGGCTTTTCTTTTGTGTTTGTCCCTCTGTAATACCGCTCAAACAGCTTTGATTGTTCTGATTCGCTCAGTCCATTTCCGTTATCACGGACAGACAGCAGAATATTGTCGTTTTTGTCTATTGCAATATTGTAATACACGCCTATCTGATATGCCCCATATATTGGCGGCTTCTTTGGTTGTTATATAATCCATACCTTGCCTCCAAAGTAAATATGATATGTTTATTATATTTCGTTTGTCCGAAGAATACAAGTGGATTATAAAAAACCTGATACCCGCATCAAATTGCAGAGTATCAGGGCTTGTTTTATTTGTAATTTGAATCATTATCACCTTCATGTGAAAGGCCATCAATGTTTTCTATCGCCTTTTCCGTTTCCATATTGATTTTTCCGTTTTTAATGTCGTCCCCATAGAATTACTCAAGTGCCAATATTACAAAATATTCTTATTCAATTAAGATTGTTGATAATATACTTATGGATAATTTTAAAAAAATGGAAAATGATACGCAATAAAGAAAAGTATGTTTTTAAGGGTTATATTAAATTTCCTTTTTAGCTGTAGAGGGATCTCCTTTTGTGTTTTTCAGAATATTTTAATTTGATATGAAATGTATTTTTGTAAAGGAAGCTTGTAGACGTATATATAGATGGAGATAAGATGAATGAAAAACACAGTGAGTTTATATATAGATGGGATGGTAATTAGGGAATCTTTGTTCATGCGTTTCTTCTGAGCTTAGTAAAATTTGTCCTTTACTTTTTTTTGCTAATATGGTATGCTTTATAGGCGTTGAGGATATTTAGTTTCTAATAATTTCAGTGTTTATAAGGTTTTACAAATGAATTATGCACCTGTAGCTCAGTGGATAGAGCAATGGTTTCCGGAACCATGTGGCGGGGGTTCGAGTCCCTTCAGGTGCGTTTTTTCTTTGTTTTAGGGAACGAAAGGATGTGCGCATTTTATGCGGTTACGATATAAAAAATTAATTATCATTTTTACATTGGCAATTATGCTGATAGGGATGGGAACATTTTCGCTGATTGCCCCATCTACTAATTTTTCGTTTGTAAAAGGGGATGATGGGAAAGCGCCGTCGACCGGCGCGTTATCTAACATGTCGGACAAGGAAATTGAAGCGAATATTACTACACTGATTAAAAACTATTTCGATGCAAAACAGAGGGTGGATATGACAGAGCTGGCAGAATGTGTCAGTGATATCTCCCATATTGATGAAAAAAAGCTGGTAACAGAGGCAGAATATATTGAAGAATATAAAAATATAGAGTGTACAATATTACATGAGGGGCTGCAGGAAGGAACTTACAGGGTATATGTATACTATGAGTCAAAAATCTATGACATAGATACATTAGCGCCTTCCCTTACTGCTTTATATGTTGCTTCTGATGAAGACGGGAAGTTTTCAATTTATCTTAGTGCAATTAAGTCAGAAGATCAGGAGGCAATTGATGCATTGGACAACAGCCCGGAGATTCAGAAAATGATTGATTCTGTACAAAAAAATCTGGAGGAGATTGTCAGTAAAAATGCGGATGTCCGTGATTTCTACCAGATGTTGGAAAGTTCCGATTCAGAAGAAGAGGAAGAGGATAATGAAAATATCAGCCAGGAGGGTGGCAAGGCACCGGCTTCATCAGCAAGTCCATCTCCAGCGAAAGAATAAATCTGATAAATACAGGTTGTCAGTGATAATCAGATAAGAATTGACAGATACGGAAAAACAACAGAGTCCGGGATGTCCAAAGAAAACATGTGATAATGTCTTTGGAGCTTCCCGGATTTTTGGTAATAACCAACTTTCAAATACTTTTTGGGCAAGACAGGATATTTAGGTGGCTGGCCATTGTGGTAAATGGCTATGGAGGAAATCAATGGAAGGGATTCGGATTAATAAATACTTAAGTGAAGCAGGGATATGTTCCAGGAGGGAGGCAGACCGTTTTGTCCAGCAGGGGCGCGTTTTGCTGGAAGGACGGATGGCTGCGCCGGGGGACAGGGTATTGGAAGGCCAATGTGTAACAATAGATGGGAAACGCGTGAAAAAAGAAGAGGAAGAAATTTTTCTTGCCTTTTATAAGCCAAAAGGAATTGTCTGTACAACAGCAGATACAGAGCATGGGGAACGGATTCGAAATGTTGTAGAGTATATCCAGTACCCGAAGCGGATTTACCCAGTTGGGAGGCTGGATAAGGATTCGGAAGGGCTTCTCCTTATGACGAACCAGGGAGAAGTTATGGAAAAAATATTGAGAAGCCGTTATGGGCATGAAAAAGAATATTTTGTCAGGATTGATCACAAAATCGAAGAAGATTTTCTGCGTGGAATGGGAAAAGGGGTTCCGGTTTTGGATACGGTTACAAAACCTTGCAAGGTCTGGAGAGAGGATGAAACAAGCTTTCATATTATCCTTACACAGGGACTGAATCGGCAAATCCGGAGGATGTGTGAATATTTTGGGTATCGCGTGGTATATTTGCGCAGGGACAGGGTAATGAATATTACATTAGGTGGGCTGAAAAAAGGGCGTTACCGAAAACTGACTGCAGAAGAAATCAGAAAATTGAAAAGTGAAATAACGGATAATGAATAAGGAACTGATTAAAATAAATTTTATCAGCTGCTAAGGGGAGTGTTATGTTAGATAAGATAAATAGAATGAAGGAGTTAACGGAAGTTTTAAACCGTGCGGCCAGGGTGTATTACCAGGGTCAGGACGAGATTATGAGCAATCGGGAGTATGACAGGCTCTATGATGAGCTTCTGGCATTAGAGAAGGAGAGCAGTGTAGTTTTGGCGGGCAGCCCGACACAAAGAGTTGGGTATGAAGTGTTAAGTGAGCTGCCTAAAGAGCGTCATCTTTCACAGATGCTGTCACTGGACAAGACAAAAGATGCTGCGCAGCTTGCAGAATGGCTTGGAGAACAGGAAGGGCTTTTGTCGTGGAAGCTGGATGGGCTGACTGTGGTTCTGACGTATGAAAATGGGGAGCTTGTAAAGGCTGTGACACGGGGCAATGGGCAGATTGGAGAAGTTATTACAAACAACGCCAGGGTATTTCAGAATATCCCGTTAAAAATTCCCTGCAAAGGCCAGGTGGTATTGCGGGGAGAGGCAATTATCCCATATTCAGAGTTTTTGCGGATTAATAAGGAACTTCCAGAGGAAGAACAGTATAAAAATCCACGTAATTTATGCAGTGGTTCAGTGCGCCAGCTAAATAATGAGATTACGGCGAAACGGAATGTAAAGTTTTTTGCTTTTGCCTTAGTAACGGCAGAAGGCGTTGATTTTCATAATTCCCAGGAACAGAAATATTTTTTCCTGAAAGAGCAGGGATTTGATGTGGTGGAATATGAGAGAGTGACGGCGGAAAATGTAGAAGACGCAGTAAGCAGGTTTTCGGGTAAAATTGTGTCAAATGATTTTCCGTCCGATGGCCTGGTACTGTTATTTGATAACATATCCTATGGGGAATCACTCGGTTCAACTTCAAAATTCCCAAGGAATGCGATTGCCTTTAAGTGGGCGGATGAGGTTGCGCAGACAACTTTACGGGAAATAGAATGGAGCGCTTCCAGGACTGGTTTGATTAATCCGGTTGCCATTTTTGACCCGGTGGAGCTGGAAGGGACAACGGTAAGCCGCGCCAGTGTCCACAATCTTAGTATTGTTAAACAGTTGGAGCTTGGGCTTGGCGATACGATTCAGGTATATAAAGCGAATATGATTATCCCGCAGATTGCTGAGAACCTGACGCGTTCAGGGAATCTGGAGATTGCTAAGGTATGCCCAGTATGCCAGAAGCCGGCAAAAATTCATAATGACAATGGGGTAGAGGTTCTTTTTTGTGAAAACAGGCAGTGCCTGGCAAAAAAGCTAAAATCAATTTCCCTTTTTGTCAGCAGGGATGCTATGAACATTGATGGAATGTCAGAGGCAACGATTGAAAAGCTTTTGGCAAAGGGGTTAATCCATCAGTTAGGGGATTTGTTCCGGATTCAGCAGCATAAAGAAGAGATTGTTTCAATGGAAGGTTTTGGGGAACGTTCGTATGAGAAATTAGTGGAGGCAGTAGAAGCTGCAAAAAAAACAACGCCTGCCCGTTTTTTGTACAGTCTTGGGATTCCTAATATTGGGGCGTCCAATGCGAAATTGATTTGCAAGGCATTTGGCCAGGATTTTGAAAGGGTGCGCCAGGCAACGGAAGAAGAGCTGGTTGAAGTGGATGGAGTTGGCAGTGTGATTGCAAAGGCATTTACTGCTTTTTTTGAGGATGAGGAGAACAGGGAGGTAATTGATGACTTGCTTTCGGTTATCACCTTGGAAAAAGAAGCAGAAAGCAGTGCTGGTATTATGGAAGGGATTCAGTTTGTAATTACAGGGAGCGTTCACCATTTTGCAAACAGAAACGAAGTAAAAGCGTTGATTGAAAGCCGTGGAGGCAAGGTTACGGGAACTGTAACAGGCAAGACGGATTATCTGATTAATAATGACAGTACAAGCAATTCTTCAAAAAACAAGAAAGCAAGGGAGTTAAATATCCCTGTCATAACAGAAGAAGAATTTATTGAGAAGTTTCAATAATGTCTTTGGTGGTAAATCTTTCAGGATTTATTTCTAATGGGCTAAGTGAGAGGAGTGGTTAAATGCCAATTAAAGTAAAAAGTAATCTTCCGGCAAAGAAAGTAATGGAGAAAGAAAATATTTTTATGATGGATGAAAGCAGGGCGGCAATGCAGGATATCCGTCCGCTTTATATTGCCGTGCTCAACCTTATGCCGTTAAAAGAGGATACGGAGGTGCAGCTTTTGCGCAGCCTGTCAAATTCTCCGCTTCAGATTGAGATTACTTTTTTAACAACGGCGTCCTATATTGGAAAAAATACGCCAACCAGCCACTTGAATGAGTTTTATAAGACATACGAAGAAATAAAGGGGCGTAGGTTTGACGGTTTGATTATTACAGGGGCGCCGGTGGAAAAAATGGAATTTGAAGAGGTGCAGTATTGGCCAGAGCTGGTTAAAATAATGGAATGGTCGAAAACAAATGTTACCAGTACGTTTCATATCTGCTGGGGGGCGCAGGCAGGCCTTTATTATCACTATGGGATACATAAGCATCTTTTGGAGAAAAAGGCAGTGGGTGTATATGAATTTCGGGTACATCACAGGAAGGAGCCGCTTTTGCGGGGGTTTGATGATGTCTTTATGGCTCCGCATTCCCGTTATACCTATATGGATCATGAAGAAATAGCCGCTTGTGAAGATTTGGTAGTCCTGGCTGATTCTGAGGAGCTTGGGGAATGCATTGTGATATCAAAGGACAGGAAGCAGGTATTTGTGCTTGGCCATCTGGAGTATGACAGGATGACTTTGGATGTGGAATACAGAAGAGATATGGCAAAAAATCTTCCGGTAGAACTGCCAAAAAATTATTATCCAATGGATGACTGCAATGCCAGGCCGTTGCTTCGTTGGCGCGGTGCTTCCAATGCATTGTACAGTAACTGGATTAATTATTATGTCTATCAGAATACCCCGTATGAGTGGAGTTAAAAACCTATAAAGCATAGTGTTTGTATAGTTTTAGAGGATTGTTTTGATTTTGCGTAATTCACATTAATTTATGTATTTTCACGTATTTTCACGTTAAAATGGTGTAGTAGATGGTGTAGTAAAATTAAAGAAATGGTGTAGTAGAAAAGAGCCTTGATATAATATTTTTCTTGAAAGTAACTTAAAAAAGAGTTTGATACAAATTTCCCATAAAACAATTAAATATTTTGGACACATGCATAAGTCCATGACAGGTAAAAGGATAGAAATATCCATAGCCTGCTGTGGGCTTATTTTAGTGCCTAAAATTACAAGGCTAATAAAAACCATTACCTACAGATGAAAAGCCCGCCTATGGGCATCCTGGCGCGTCACAGGGGTATCCTGTGCAGAACCTGTTCCACATCTTAAAACTACGGTTTCATTGACAGCCCCAAAGTAAAAGGAGAAAGAATAGTGGCAAAAAAAGTAAGCAGCATGGAGCAGTTACAGATGGGCAGGGGTTAGGGAGAAAAACAAAACTAATGTAATGGAAAGCAGAAAGAAAGGATGACGTATTATGGCAATTAACAAAAAAGAATTTATTAACTGTATGGCTGAAAACGGACAGAAGACAAAGAAATCCTGCAAGGAATACCTGGATTTTGTACTGGATACCTTCTATGGACTGATGGAGGAAGGGGAGACAGTCAGGTTCGCAAGGGTGCTGAAAGCGGAAACAAAGGTAACGCCGCAGAGGCCTGCAAGGAACCCACAGACAGGGGACTTATGCACCGTCCCGGAACGCAGGCGGATCAAGGTTACATTCAGTGAGGTGTTAAGGGATAAGCTGAACGGGGAGAAGGA
>RAYE01000086.1 GCA_003612285.1 bacterium D16-51
CGGCTTCATAGTTACACAGCAGTGCTTTCAGCACTGTTGATGTACACATTTTGCACAAAAAACGTGCAAAATGGCACCATAAAACTCATATTTTTGACAAAAGAAATGTCAAAAATCCTCGCATTTTATGGAAGGCTGAACTGTTACATATATAGTTCTATTTATAAGTGGTTTCGGGGACTTCTGTTAATAGGTTTTTAAAAATATTCCTTGCGCTAATAGCAATGCATAGAGATATAACACCTGAAAATAAAACAACAGCATATTCAAATCCTTTACAAATTTCAAACAGTATACCATATAACGCATTGCCTAATGGCTGTGCGCACATGGAGACAGTAAGGATGACAGCGATAACCTTTCCAATTAAATTTTGTGGAGTTTCTGACTGGACAAAGGACATCATCTGTACCGTAAAAATTGTTGAAAATGTCATAATGGCAAAGCAGCATACAGTGATAACGATATAGTTTATTATGCCGGAGGAAAAGAGTACTAATGAAATGGAAATGGGAAACACACATACTGCACAAGATATTACCAGGTTTCCCGATTTATGGATTGCAAGCCTGTTTGCAAAAATCCCGGCACTAATGCCGCCTGCCAGTCCGCCTGCTGCCAATGCCCCTTCTGAAAAACCATACAGAGCGTTTGCCTGTGCTGCATTTAAGTCCAGTACTTCGGTGACCAGGTATGGCAATGCAACAATAATCATTGCAGAAAGGAAAAGATTGATTCCGCAGATGACAAGAAGAGTTTTTCCAATCAGCGGTTTTTCTTTTCGGATAAACCGGAGGCTTTTTGCAAAGTCAGTTTTTGCTATTTTCAAAATACTGCCATCAATAGCTTGTTTCTGGAATGGTATTTTAATGAAAAGTTCCATAATTGCCGACATAATAAAACATATTGTGCAAACCCATAATACAGGCTTTAGTCCATATGCACTGTATAAAATGCCTCCAAGCACAGGTCCTGTTAAAGAAGCAAAAGAGCTTATCATATTAATTATGGAATTTGCCGCCATATAATTATCTTGGTTTACTAATGCAGGGACACTTGCCTGCACGGATGGCTGATATGCGCCTGCAATGCCATAGAGAAGCATTAATGTAACTGTTAGAAGAAGAATGAGGTTTCCCTGGTTCATGAGTAAGGAAAATGTTATGATAACGATTGCTGTAAAGAAATCCAGAATTACCATAATATTTCTTTTATTTACCCTGTCTGCAATAATTCCTCCAACCGGCGACAGCAGGATGGCAGGAATAAAAGCACATGCTGTAACAGTTCCGTATAACGTTGATGAACCTGTCAGGTTTAATAAGTATAACGGTAACGCAAATCTTATTGCAGCATTACCAAATAAGGATATAATCTGCCCAATAATAACTAATATGAAATCTTTAGAAAATAATTTTTGTTCCATTTTAAAATCCTCCTTTTAAGATACCAAACGTTGGTATGTATCATCATAAAATTTTACTGCCCGCATTAGGGGCAGTTTTATCTTTTGCTTTTTTGGTAAATAGACGTCAGTTCCTGTAATCTTTCTAACATTTCTTTGTCTACGATATCTAGTCCGAACCCCTGCAGCATTTGGCTAAATACCATGAACTTACGATAGGATTCCTCCTCAGAGCTGTTGAATATCATAGGGTTCATCCAGACATTTGCTGCAAGCAGAATCAGTTCTGCTAATTGCTCTGGATAATTTGTTTCAATAGAGCCATCTGAGATTCCCTGCTGGATAATCGGTAAAATGTAATTTGGCGCTGCATTATCTATGGTATCATGTAAAAGGCTAAAAAGAAGTTTCGCATTATTATGGAAGTCGGGTGCAACTGTAAAAATATCATTCTGTACAGGTCGGTTAATGGATGCTTTAAAAATTACTTTTAGCTTTTCTTTGCCGTTTAGATCAGTGCGGTCACGGATCACTGCAAGCATTTGGTTAGATTCAGCCGTTATTTTGTCTGTAACAGCAAATAGGATATCTTCCTTTGACTTAAAATGATGATAGATGGCGCCTTTGCTAAGCCCGCCCAGATTATCAATAATATCCTGGATGGAAGTATGTTCATATCCCTTTTCCATAAATAGGTGAAAAGCAACGGATAATATTAAATTGACGGTTTCCTCCGGGTGCTTATTCCTTGCCAATGTGTTTTGCCTCCTTTACATACCTTTGGTATGTATTTATGCTAACATACTATTGGTAGGTTTGTCAAGAAAAATGATTTGATTCTTGAATGTAGTTTTTTTTAGTGTTAGAATTGTATCATTATAATAATGGCGATCAACAAGATAAATCAATATTTTGGTATACGTTTGATGAACTTCTGATTAGGCCATATTTCATTGATAAATTTAATTGGAATTATTTTGACATAATAGAAAAGACAAAAAGTTATAAATTTGTAAGCAGGGATATGATAGATAAATTAGGTTATTCAGATCATTTGCCAATAAAATTTGAAATAATTTAAGGATTTAAAGTGACAAGAGATTTATGGGGATTTAAAGATGTTAAAGATTTAGAAAAAAAATACAAAGGATATGCCAGATACAATTTTGAAGGAGCAAATAGCATTATTAGGAGAGAAGACGGATTTTACGGTTTATGGAAAACCAGTTTTTATTAAAGTAAAATCAGATGAAATAGAGTATAAGGTCGCTACAATGTTTAATGTAGTGGTTCAGGCATTGGATAATTATGAGAAAACTATTTTGATTATGTATTCAAATCCAGAAACGGAATATCCGGTAGCTATTACTATAGAAAGCAGTTTTGAGGAAGATTGCGAGATGTTTAAGCCACAATATACATGTAAAGATAAGGAATCGTTTGAGGCAGTAATACATGAAATATTATCATCGAAAGAAGTGATGGGAATTATTCGAACGCTGTATTCTAAAGCATCAATGTTAGCGAGTTAGTAAGGTTATTTTTATAAATCATGTATTATGCCAAAAGACTTGACAAGGATTTCAGATTCGACCCCCACTGCAAAGCAGTGGGGGATTGACAGTTCTTTATAATTTGACCGCGTTGATTTTTTGGAGTTCTTCTACAAATTGTTTTGTATCTTCAAATGCCATAGTATAATCTATATTGTAATAACTTTGCAGGCTGGATGCAAGTTCTTCCAGTGTTTGTTTTTTTTTCAGGCAGTTCCAGAGATAAGCCCCTGTTTCATTGACTGTAAGCATTTGGCCTACAGACAAAAACGTTGTCTGCGCTGTAGGGATAATAAAGTATATGTCACCAATATTGCGTAATGTAAAGTTTTCATTTTGCTGCATGTTTTTGTCCTTTCTCGTGTTAGGAACTGTAGGAAAATAACTGGCGCATATCCTGCACAATTTGCATCACTTATTTTCTGTAGCTCCTTATAGACGAATCCGCAGTTTATCCAGCAGCCGGCGGCGCGCCCTGGCGTTCTGCAATATTTCACGTGTGCTGGCATGGCGCAGGTGGCGGTTATTGTACAAAAAGTAACATCCTGTCAGAAACCACAATGCCGGCCATAAAGGTATGATGCGTTGTAATGCCGGGTAACGCCGCTTCATCTGAAAATGAAATTCCCGAAAATAGTCAGAGAAGGATGATCCATTTTTTAAAATCAACATGCGTGCGGAATCTGTTTTGCCAAATTCCCCAGCGGAAAAAATATCTTCTGCAAGCAATGCCATTTTCTGTTTTTTATCAGGCAGGGACTGGCGGAAGCATTTCGGAGCAGTGGACAGTCCAAGTTTTTGCATACAGAGTTCTGTTACTGTATGTGCAAAGACAAAAAGCCCAAGGTCTTCTAAAATGCTTTTTAACTGGTTGGAGTCTATTTTATCTGTATTATGTTCCAGGTAAACAACCCAGTCGCAGAGCAGTTTAACGCCAAAACCGGAACTTAGCAGGTGCTGCAGCATGTGCAGGATCAAATAGAGCGCTTCTATGGCTGGGGAAAGCGGTTCATTTAGCGGAAGGGAGTCAAAAAGCATGTTCAGGGAATCGTCTAGTTTTTTGTTATCCTGGCTGGAAATTGCCTTGCGGTGAAGTTCCAGGATATAAGTCCTTTCTGGCCGTACATAAGTCAGTTCTATATGGTGGTCTACTAATAGCTTTTGGGACTCGAACCCATTGTCAATGAAAAGCTGGCGTGCCTTTTCAAAAAGCGTATCATCGTTAATCAGGATATCTACATCCCCAAAACGGCGGTATTCTGGTTTTGGGTAAAGTTCTGACAGAGTTGTTCCCTTTAAAAGGAAAAAAGGGATTCCGGCGGTTTTTAAAAGCTCCCGGATATAATGAGTAAAGCCATACATTTGGTAGCAGGAGAGAGCATAGGTTGAGATTTCGGAAATAAGTTCTGTGCTGCGGTCAGTTGGGATTTCCTGCTGGCAGTAAAATTCATATACTGGCGGAAGAATTTTATGTTTTCTGGCAAGCGCAAAAATCTCTGGCTCTAATGACTGCAGTAAAGCAGCATCAAAAGAGCGCCAGAGGGCAGAAGCTTCCGGATGGAGTGCAGCATTTAAAATTTTTAAGAAAAGAGTTTCTTCCTGTTTCATATGATCCCCTCTTATTTGTATGATTTTTCACATTATAGGAATTGTGCTAATGTTCAGTGTGAAGAACGTGGTTTTGTGGTAACAGTTCAGCCTTCCATAAAATGCGAGGATTTTTGACAATTCTTTTGTCAAAAATATGAGTTTTATGGTGCCATTTTGCGTTCTTTTTAGGTTCTGTGCCAGCACCTTACATGTTATGGCGGATAGTGCGCCAAAGCATTCCCAGTGGCCGGCTGATATATGGCCGGATGGGGCGAAGGAAAAGCCATATCCGGCTAATAAGCAGATAGACAGGGTGTTTAACAGAAAAAAGGCGGTTCTTACGGCGGATATGCGTTACCTTTGCAAGAATTTGTGTTAAAGCCAAAGGCCCTTCCACGTCTGTCTGGTTATCTCCGACAAAATAACAGCCATCTTTTTGGAAACGGCAGACTCTGTGAAGCACCAGAAGGCCGCTGTTTCTCTGATAAAGTAACAGGTCACCTCTTTTTGGCATGGTATTGCCCAATGCCTGAAGGATGACGCTGTCCCTGCCTTCTGTTAGAAGCGGGAACATGCTGGTTCCCTGTGGGCGGATTTCTACAGTTTGCCCTTCTTTAAGAAGGGGCAGAATCTGTTCCAGCATTTTTTTAGAAGTCTCTTCTGGTGTCATGTTTTTATTCTCCATTTCAGGAAGGTTGGAAACTTAATTTCAAGTATCTTCGTTTCCATTAGTATATAATATGGAAGGGAAAATGGCAACAGTAGTTACTATTCACGGTCAATTTTTGGAAAAAGTTAAAATCATTGTGCCTGCACATGTGATTTTAGCTCTTTTACAGGAATTGACCGTGAATAGTAACTAATATGATCTGTTTTCCATATATTGTCCGTTGATTTTCTGGATATGTTCCCCTTATAATTTAATTACAGGGAGCTTGCCGCCCATGCCATTTAATACTCCTCCAGAATACCAGTCCATTGTTTCGGAGAATGAAAATCACATTTTGCCTGTTATTACATCCTTTGACATACTGGGCGGCATACCCCTTTATTTTACGGATTGTAAATAGTTCTATTGATATTTAAGCACCGGAGTTATCCAATCAACACATTTTTCCCTTCAAATGCAAAGCCATATGTTTTAATCCGTTCTGCCGGAATCCCTTTTGCCTCTAAAGCTGCGGCATAGTGCTTTTCTTCAATTTGTAAAAGTGCCGCCTCAACAGTATCTTTTAATGTTTTTTCATCTTCTTTATCATGTACTTTAAATTCCATAATAATGGCGCTGCCGGTTTTATTGCCTGGTAATGGTTCCAGCATTACATCATAACGCCCAAAGCCGCTTTCACGGTTTGATGTGATGGTATACCTGTCTGCAAGTTCCACCATAAGGCCAAGGACAAATCCATGGTAAAAACGTTCTGGTTCTGCATCCTCGGATGGTTTTTTTCCGGTATCAAAGCTGCTGAATGTGGCAAGGGCAACTTTATTCATATAATGGTTCATTGCTTTTTTATCATTGAGCAGCAGCGCTTTAATAAAATCATTGTACGCAGGTGAATACTGCTTAAACCAGCCTGTAATCATGCTCCGGAACATCAGTTGTACTTCTTTATTGGTAAGCTTTAAATCATATTCTTCAATCCCTTCTTCCAGCGTATAATTTTCGACCTTCAAATAACCGCTTGCAAGAAGCAGGCTCCAGATGGCATATTCATTGTGGTCAAGCTGGTTAAAGACAATCTGCTCATCAATCCTTGTGTGGAGGGTGCCGCCGTTGATTAAATCTTCCATGGCAACCTTGATATCTTTGCTTCCTTCCCGGACAAGTTTCCCGGCAAGGCTGTTGGTGCTGGTATTTGCCCAATACGTTGACAGTTTTTTTTCATCAAGGAAATTGATAATGAACCAGGGGTTATAAATATCTGTTTTGTCCCCAAAGGTAAAGCCGTCATACCAGTCTTTGACACAACCCTCCTTGTCCTCTAATTCAAATTCTGCCAGTGCTTTTGTTACCTCTTCCTGGGTAAAGCCAAAAGAATCTGCATATTTATTTGACGTAGTGGTTACCACTGCAAGATTGTTTAAATCTGAAAAGATGCTTTCTTTGCTGAATCTTGTAATTCCTGTCATAATTGCCCTATCAAGATATGGGTTTGTTTTAAAGGTTGAATTGAACAGATTCCTCATAAATGATACAATTTCATCCCAGTATCCGTTTATATAGGCTTCCTGCATCGGTGTATCATATTCATCAAGGAGAATGATGGCCTTTTTCTTATAGTAACGTTCTAGGTATTCTGACAACGCTCTTATGGAGTCTGCAGCAATGTAGTTTTCCATTTCTGGGGAAACTTTTCGGAACATTTCTTTTTCATCTTCGTTCAGATAATTGCCCTCCAAAAGGAATCTGTATTTGTTATATATTTTTTTGATATTACGGCAGATTGCTTTCCTTGCAGAAGGGAATGTTGTTTCTTTGATGTCTGCAAAACTCAGGCTGATTACCGGGAATTTCCCTTGCAGGCTGTGGAATTTTTCATCTTTCCAGATATTCATATTTTCAAACAGGGCGCTGCACCCTTCATAATCTTTAGAAAAAAACTGTTCCACCATGCTCATGTTGAGTGTTTTTCCAAACCGCCTTGGTCGTGTTATCAGGGTTGCCTTGTCAAGGTTTTCCCACCATTCTTTAATAAACAGCGTCTTATCAATATAAAATATGTTATTTTCTATGATTTCCTGATAATTCTGGTATCCAATGCCCACTGTTCTTGCTATGGCACAGCTCTCCTTTAAATGAATTGTTTTTCTTTTCCCATGCTTTCTGAAATTAACTTTGAATAATAACAGTCTAACAAATATAGGTGTATTTTTCAATCTTTTCCCTGCAGGGTTACTATTCACGGTCAATGGTGTCAAGATAGAAACAAATAAAAAATTATTTTCCTGTATATTTTCAATATTATGCACCATGAGAAATTGATATTTTCTTGCATTTTCTGCAAAAAAGCAAAAGTTTTATTTAACCTATAACTGACAAAAATTATAGAAGACATTGCTTTCCGGGCAATCCTACGCTCTTAAGAATTGCTAATGCTTTTTGCTTCCGGCTCTGATTAGCGCGCCCACTGCCAAAACTCGCTGGAAACAATGATTCCATGATATTTCGGGCGGGGCTTCAGAATGCGTTGGCACTTGTAGCTGTGATGGATGCCAAGCATCCACCACAGCTACTATGTACCATTACGCATTCTGTGCAGCGGAAGCGTACCGAACCGAAATATCCATGGAAGTCTGTTGTTTCCAGTTCAGACAGTTGTCCGTGCGCGCGCATCTGCCGGAAGCTTAAAAAGCAAAGCAATTCTAAAAGAGCTAAATTGTCCTGCGGAAAGCAATGTCTTTCTAAATTTTTGTCAGATTGCAATTTACAGAAAACTTTTGCTTTTTTGTAGAAAATATGAAGGTGTTTATTTTCTCATAGTGCATAATACTCAAAATATATACAAAGGAAAAATAATTTTTTATTTGTTTCTACATTTTATGACACCATTGACCGTGAATAGTAACTCTGCATGTGCAACAAGTAATTATTATTCTATTGGTGTCTGGTAACGCAGATCAGATATGGGTTTGCAGGGAACATCAAAGATGTTGTATGTTTTGCTTTTTTTGTGGGATAATTGTAGTATCAATACAACGGTAAATGTATTGATAAAAGATTAAATGTGGTAAAATTTCTATTGTGGGATAGTTACTAGTTAAGTTGCTGATGGTTTGTGCCGCCTGTGGCGGCATGGAGGGAAGTGTGAACAGGTTTCACACGCAAATTTGTGTCTGCGCACACTTGCCACAAATTTGTTATGCAAAAAAATGTGTGCAGAAATGAGGATTTTTATGAAACGGATTATCAGGGAAAAGATGTTAGTAAAGTATGAAACTTATTTAAGGAGAGAGGAAAAAAGCAGGGCGACGATTAACAAGTACCTCTGTGATTTAAGGAAGCTTATGGCTTATGCCGGGGGAAAGGAGGTTGGCAAGGAGCTGGTGCTTGCCTATAAGGACAAGCTTTTGACGCAGGACGGCTACAAAGTCAGCAGCATTAATTCCTACCTGGCGGCGGCAAACAGTTTTTTTGAATATATGGGCTGGCTTGATTTAAAGGTGAAGACCTACCGGGTGCAGCAGGAGGCATTCTGCCCGGAAAATAAGTACCTGTCAAAGGAAGAGTATTACAGGCTTGTGAAAACAGCAAAAGAAATGGGGAAGATACGGCTGGCGATGATCCTGCAGACAATCTGTGCGATGGGCATCCGTGTCAGTGAGTTAAAGGCGGTCACTGTGGAGGCTGTGAGGAATAATTCGGTCATTATTTATAATAAAGGAAAAATACGGACGGTTTTTCTCCCGGATGAATTAAGGAAAGAGTTGCTTTATTATATCAGCAGGAATGGTATCCGGGAAGGGGTTGTTTTTTGTACGGCTTCAGGCAGGGCAGTCAACCGCAGCAATGTCTGGCGGGAGATGAAATCCCTCTGTGGGAAAGCAGGCGTTGATGCGGATAAGGTATTTCCACATAACCTGCGCCATCTGTTTGCCGTTGTTTTCTATGAAATGGGAAAAGATATCGCAAAACTGGCAGATGTTCTTGGACACAGCAGTATTGAAACAACAAGGGGTTATATCAAAACAACCGGCAGGGAACACAGGAGACAGTTAAACAGGATGAAACTGGTGCCGGAATCGGCGCAATAGACTTACAACATAATGATTATTATGT
>RAYE01000087.1 GCA_003612285.1 bacterium D16-51
ATCTGTTATATTTTTAGATATTGAATTATTTTTTTAATCTTTTGATTTTTCATAAATCACTTGACACTACCCAGTATAAATTTAGCAGCAGGTTACTTTTTAAGTTCTGGCTGTCCTATCGCTTTCAACACCTCATTGATGTGCTGGGTATACAGACTGCATCCCCTTATGGGAGGTCACGCTGATAGGCGGGCTGTTCATCACAGTGCTGTCGTTTATTATGATAATGTCCGTGTACGGCAGGTTTTTTAAATTGTATCTCTATACCGCCATCGCCCCCGTGCCGCTGTCCTCGTTTGCGGGAGAACCCAGCCAGAGCGTGGGAAAGAGTTTCATCAAGAGCTACTCTGCCTTGTGCCTTGAGGGGGCAATCATCGTGCTTGCCTGCATCATCTTCTCGGTGTTTGCGGCGTCCCGCCCGCAGTCAACCCCGATGCGGCGGCGGTCACGATGGTGTGGGGCTATATCGGGGAATTGGTGTTCAATATGCTCGTCCTTGTCGGTGCGGTCAAGATGGCAGACCGTGTTGTAAGGGAAATGATGGGTTTGTAAAAATTCTGTATCCTGTTGACTTCATTGCATGAAATGGATATAATATGGGTAGAATATTACTATTGTTGATTTGAGGAGGTGTCATTATGAATATTCGCCCATCAGCAGCAATCAGGCAGAATTACAATGAGATTGCCGAGCAGTGCAGAAAAACCGCAGAGCCAGTTTTCCTTACCAAGAACGGCGAGGGGGATTTGGTGGTTATGGATATTGGGACTTATAACCGTAGAGAAAAAATGCTTAAGCTCCGTGAGGAACTTTTAGCGGTTGAGGAGGACAGGATGCGTGGCAGCAAAGGCTATTCCGTTGATGAAGCAGCTGCAATGATGCGTAATGCAATCAAGGAGGCGGCAGGTCATGGAACAGCAGAATAGATACCATGTTATTGTGTCAGAGCGTGCAACGCAGATGCTTGTTTCCCATGCTGCATTTTTGGCGCAGGTCAGCCCCGAAGCTGCGGAACGGTTGACCGAAGAGTTTGAAAAAACCGCAAATTCACTGGAAACCATGCCGCAGAGATGTCCGTGGCTCACAGGGGAATATATTCCCAGAAACGCTTATCGGTTCATCCTGTTTGAAAAACAGTATATGATAATCTTCCAAATCGTGGATGATATTGTTTATGCAGATTATGTAGTGGATTGCAGGCAGGATTATGGATGGCTTATACGGTAACAATAAAATAATCAGAAAAGAAATCGTCACTTATTAGAGAGTGGCGTTTTTTTATGTTTCAAAGGAGGTGTTTATGGATTGGAAGTAAAGATAAATAAGGAAATCCGCAACTACACGGAATCCATGTTCTTCGGGCTGTCAATGCGGCAGTTCCTGTTTTCCGCGCTTGCCTGCGGCGTGGCGGTGGGTTTGTTCTTCCTGCTCCGTGGCAGGTTCGGGACGGAAACATTGAGCTGGATGTGCATCTTGGGGGCTTCTCCTTTTGCGGTCATGGAATTTGTAAGGTACAACGGCATGACCGCCGAGCAGTTTGTGTGGGCGTGGATAAAGTCGCAGTTTCTGATGCCGAAGAAGATTTTATTTGTCCCAGAAAATCTTTATTACGAAGCGATGAAGAACGCCATTGAAGCCCATGAAAAGGGCTTGCCCGCCGTGCAGGATAAGAAAAAGAAAAAACGCAGGAGGGCAAGGCGCAAGGCGGCAAGGAAGCGGAGAAAACAGGCAGAAAAAGCCAGAAAGAGAAATAAGAAATCAAGAAAGCGTAAGGAGGTAGACCATGATTAAGACGCTGAAAACGCTGTTCAAGCAGGACAAGGAGAAATTCATTGTGCCGAAGTCGGTGCAGGCGGTCATCCCGTTAAAGACCATGTGGGAGGACGGCATCTTCCTTGTGGGCAGGAACAAATATGCAAAGACATTTAAGTTTGAGGACATCAACTACGCCGTGGTGAGCCGTGAGGACAAGGAAGCAATGTTCCTCGAATACTCGGAGCTTCTTAACGCCCTCGACAGTGGGGCGACCACGAAAATCACCATCAACAACCGCCGTTTGAATAAGGCGGATTTTGAGCAGACAATCTTAATCCCGATGGCGGAGGACGATTTGGATAAATACCGCAAAGAGTATAATAAGATGCTGCTTGACAAGGCGACGGGGGCAAACTCCACCGTGCAGGACAAATATGTGACGGTTTCCGTCTGCAAGAAGAACATCGAGGAAGCGAGGAATTATTTTGCCCGTGTCGGGGGGGGGGCTGACCTTATCGGGCATTTCAACCGCTTAGGCTCGAAATGTACGGAACTGGATGCCAATGACAAGCTGCGTATGTACTGGTCTACGGATATGTGGAACATTGTAACAAGCTGAATAAACAGCCGAAAGCTCGGATACTGCCTCTTTCTCCACGGATTGCAAATGCCTTGCCGAAATGCCAAGCTCCTCGGCTAATTCTTCTCTTGTAATCCGTTGTTTTTCACGGACATCTTGAATTGCCTGCCCTAATTCCAAAAAGTCAAAGCTGTTTGCATTATTGCTCAATTTTCTCACCACCAGTACAATTAGATTTTACTATATATTGTACAAAAATGAGAGTTCTTATTAAACGATGTACTATCTCCACAAATAAGAGATGTGATTTCCGATTTGCAGAGATTAGTTTTTACTTTTGTGATTTGCCGCAATACAAAAGAAAACCAGAGGTCAATCCTCTGGCTCTTTTACCATATAAATCGTTTCATTAGATTTTTCTAAGTTTTTTATCAATCTGACTATTTCAAAGGAAGTGTGACAAAGAATGTAGCCCCTCCCCCATCCGTGTCTTTACAGTCAACTTTACCATTCATCATTTTTGCAAGTTCGTCTGCTATGCTAAGTCCTAATCCAAAATTTGATTTATCTGTCCTTGATTTGTCGGCGCAATAGAAACGGTTAAAAATATATGGTTTATCATCTTTGGGAATGCCTTTTCCGTGGTCTATTACGAAAAATATGATATGTTTTGCCGTTACTTCTGTTTTAATTTCAATTTGTTTATTGTCGATGGAATGGTGGATGGCGTTCTCCATATAAATTGTCAATATTTGAAAAAGCCGCTCTTCATCCGCACAAAAATTAGGATAACTGGTTTCACTGATTTCAAAGCACAGGCAAATTTTTTTATTGATACAGATTGGTTCATAAGCTTCATATAAGGAGATTAACAAGGTGTCTATATTAATGGTATTTTTGCATAATGCCCATGATTTCGCATCAGAGGAAACCAGAAGCAACATATCCCTGACCAGTTTTGACATTCTCATACATTCCTTGTCTAATATTTTAACCGATTTTTTAAATTCCACATTATCTATTTGTAATTGTTTCAGCTTCTCTGCGCTTGCCAGAATAACAGCGAGCGGCGATTTTAATTCATGCGAAGCGGAAGCTATAAAATCTTTTTGGCTTTTCAATATTATCTCTGTTGGTTTTAATGCTTTCTTTATTAGTAAATAGCTCATTGTCGTCACAGCAATAAGGGAAAGACACCATAAGGAAACATAAAGGAAAGCCTGTTTTTTTTAAATATCAAATAAGGACTGCTGCCTGTAAATCAGTGACAGATGATAAGCTGTGTCATTTGGCGTTACAATCGTTGCAAGTATCCCTAAATAATCGTCATCTTTCGTTCCGTTAAACATAAAAACACCGCTTTGGTCTGTAGCCGGCTTGTTATCATTTGTTATTATGAAAGTATCCTCTTTGCCTGCCTGTGCGCGAAAACGCTCTAAAAGAGCATCTGCATCAGTAGGAAAGTCAGAATCTGTTCGATATACCATCTTTCCAGAAGTATCTTGGATATAGCAAAATATCGGGTATTTATATTCATGGTAGGAATCCGCAATGGATTCAAAATTCTGGTTGTTATCTTCAAGTTGGTACATCATCTGCGTAACCATTCTTTGAAATGAACAGGGACACGATACCATTATACTACCATGCCCCACCTTAATTTCAACAGTTTTTTCAGGAATTTGCCTGCGCCTTATTCAAAAAATGCGCTGCATTCCTTGAAATATGTTCCTCCGTCTTTTTTTCTATAAGATGTTCAAAGGCTTCCTGCATGGTCTGTGTGCCGCCAAATTCCCTCGTCACAACAAACCTTGTCTGCGGCGCTGCCCCTTTTTTGTCTGTTTTCATTTTCCTATCCATAATCATAAATCCGCCCCCTCAGCCTGCACCGTCCTATTCTCCATCATCAGTTCTTTAAGGTGTTCCTTTTTCTGCTGCGCCGTTGCCCTGCGGAAATCATCTCCCGTAAAACGGACAGGCGTACACATCTCAAACAGCCTGCCATAAATGCGTGCGTGGGGAACGTCCTCCGAGTTCTTTAGATGCTCCGGCGTGAGATTTGTCGTTGCAATCAGCGGTTTTTTGCTGATATACCTGCTGTCTATCACGTTATAAACCTGCCCAAGCCCGTATTCCGTACCCCTCTCCATGCCTCCTTAAACGCACAAAAAGGACAGCCCAGACTTTTCCCATAAGTCTGTGACTGCCCTTGCGCTGTGTTAATGAAAAATAATTCAAAATCCCTTGAAAACTTTCTGCAAACAATCGGGAAGAATTGCAGGATCATATACGGGATTTATGTATTCAGTTTTGATTGTCAGTTTTTATGTATCTGCCCTAAATTTTCAGCTTTTCCGCACCATATTTGTGAATGATGCGGAAAAGGATTTCTTTCTCTTTCCCCTCTGCTTTATCATATAAGTCGCATAAGGTGTTCTGTTCCGTCAGTGTGAGGGTGTTGTTATAAGGCTTGTAATTTTCTGTGATAAAAACCCCGCCGCCCTCGCCAGGCTTTGTGTAGACAGGGTAATCAAACGAGAGTGCGATAACGTCATTCATTATCGTGCGCCTTGAAACCTCCAGTTCCCATGCAAGCTCCCTCATTGTCGTATGTCCTCTGGCGGATAAAATGCTGATGATTTCCATTCTCCGGTGTGCAGTGTCCATGCCACGCCTCCCGTCATTTTCTATGTAAAACTTCCGCAGTAGGGTTCAAATTCGTGTATGATTGACAAAACAATTTTCCTGTCATCTGAACCACAGGTCACAGCAACCTTTTCCAAGCATTCCAACTGTTCCTGCGTGAGCGTGTTCTGGTGCTGCCCCACACCGTCCGCAAGGAGATAACCGCCGTCATATCCCTGCTTTGTGATAACAGGGAGTTCTTCGCCTATGATGTCAAAATCCCTGCGTATGGCTTTCCTGCCGACACCGTACATCTTCATCATTTCCGATGTGGTAAGCTTTTTCCCCGACAGCAGCATACGCTCAATATCACGCCGCCGCTGGAATGCGTTGTCCTTCATGTTTCACCTCCTTCCTCTGTTTGATTCCCTGTGGGTATTATAGAAAAAGTAATGTTCCCTCTATGGCTACCTTCCTCAAAAAATTCTGTTTATTTTTTCAAAAACGGCAAAAGTTATACCGACTTTTTTTGAACAAATCCCGTATTTATAAGCATTGCCGAAAAAGTCGGTATAACGTCATAGCAAGCACTGCCTGTGTTCCCTCACAGGCTGATTTTTTCCAATTTTCCAAAGGACGGAAGCTTGAAAAAATGCTTGTAGGGGGAAGTTTCCCCCTACCCCCCCTCTACGCTCAAAATTCACAAAATGTCCTGTCGGACTTTTTGATTTTTTTCACTCATTTTTATACACGAATATCCCCCGTAACGGCACAGAAGATTATGTAAAATACTTTCATCAATCCATTACAGAAAGGACGTAAAAAATGGCAAACAGAGAACGCAAAAACGAGTTAAAAATATATCTAAGTGACGATGAGCAGTACATACTGGAACAGAAAGTAAAAGCCTCCGGCATGAAAAGCAAATCCGCTTTCCTGCGCCGCCAAATTTTGTATGGTTTTGTCTATGATATTGACTATTCCGAACTTCGGGAATACAATGCCGCACTCGGAAAAATTGGCGGCAATCTGAACCAGATAGCAAAGCGCATGAACAACACAGGAAACGTCTATGCCGCCGATATAAAGGAAGTCAAAGAGCTGATGAAAAAAGTGTGGGATACACAAAAATCTATGCTCTCAAAACAGCCATACATGAAACAGTAAACCGCAACAACACTTTCTCCAGATATGACATATCAACAGATAGTTTTTCTTAAAACTGATAAAACAAAACTACAAAAGAGAAAACAAAAATAGTCAAAATTCGACATTAAAAAAGGTGTACCGTATTGAAGTTTTACCTCATTCCGATACACCTTAGTGAATGCAATATATTGTTAATTTTGACAATTTCTCTTATCCAATATTTATGTAATTTTATTTTCATTTTGACTATGTACCTTTCCCAAATCTGAATGTATTTTTCAAAAAAATGCAATACAATTCTTTCAAATGTAAATTGTATTGCAACACAAACACTTTCTTAAAAATTGTTACGCTCAGCTTATAACATTTGTATATCTCAATTTACTTTTACCTTTCCTAATAAAAAATCATTTAACACAACGTTAAGCTCCTTACTGTTCCTCATAGGAAAATCATGACCAGCTTTTGGAAGTATCATCGTTTGGCAACAGGTGTTTTTACCGAGCATATCAAGAGATAGTTTCATATCCTTTACTTCGCCGCTGCCGCATATCGCCAGCATCGGTACTTTGATAGATAAATATGCAGGGACATTCCGTAAGTCTAAGGTGTGCGCAAAAAACGATTGATAAACCTGCGGAGTGATAAACTTTGAATAATCTGTCATGTAATTTACCTGCTCTTTGGTATAATTCCAATACTTCCCTTGAAAACGGACAAGCCATTTTATGTGGAGCATTTTCGCCGCTATTCCTGCAAGCGAGCAATACATTTTAACAGTTTTCGGATTTGGATTTACCCATGCACTTAAAAAGACCGCAAAACTAAATTGGTTTTGCCGCTCACAAACAAGCATAATTGCAAGCTGCCCACCAAGGGAATGCCCGATTATGCCGATTTTCTTCTTGTGCAAACTGTCAATCAGTTCAAAAAGTTCCTGCTTCATCACATCGGGGTCATATACTATATCTGCTGATTTCCCTGCTCCATGCAAATGCGGCACAATTAAGTGGTATTGCTCGGAAAAACAATATTGATTGCAGAATGTGTCAAGAGCCCCTGCACCATGCAGCAGCAGGATAGTTGGGTTATTCCTGTTTCCATATTCATCATAATGCAGCATAGTCATTTCCTTTCTTTCCGAATAATCCTTTTAATAAAATCCTCTATTTCTTTATTTACCTGTTCTGGATTGTCCCCATTTGAAAAATGCTTCGCTCCTTTTATGTAGTGGAGAGGATAACCTGTTCGTTTTGCCCATTCCCTGCAGTATGTTTTTACTTTTCCTGTACTGTCTTTTTTTCCTACAAGTATCAATACCGGAAACTGAAAATCTACATCTTTATTTTCCATAGGGAAATACTCATACGCTACCCGCATTTGATCTATGATATCCGCTTTTGAAAGCGGTTCCAGCATAGACATCATCTTCTGAAACGAGTATTTACGCTTCGACACCGACCAAGCTATACTCACCTTTAGGATATGTGCGGGAAAATATTCTGCCATTGGAACAACCTGTTTCAGCCACCATAAATCCGATTTTAAGTAATAGCTTAAACCTAACGGTGTTGTGTCCAAAGCTATAAACCCTTTTACCATATCGGGATAAATACTTGCAAAATGCTGGCTGGAATAACCGCCCATAGACATTCCAACCAAGAATATTTTTTCTATATTTTCCTGCCGCAGAATGTTATGCAATATTTCAGCCGTATTATGATAAGAAAAGCCCTGATAAGGTCTGGACAAACCATGCATTGGAACATCCCAAAGGATTATTGTGTAGTTACCATAAAAATAAGATACCTGTTGGTCAAACATTGTATGGTCTGCCGTTAGACCATGTGTGAAAACAATACAGCCAGCTGCATTTTCTTTTCTGCTGATCCAATAATGCACCATTCCACCCTGCGTCAAAATCATCTTATGCAACATTTTACCCCTCCTGAGTGTAAACTTTTTTCCAAAAGTCGATTAAAACAATAATCTCCTGTTCAATTTCATTTGGAACAATAATGTTGGAACGGTATTTCTTTAACATATATCCGTCAATGGCATAAAAAATTTCATCATATATTGTTTTAAGGTCAATATCCTGCCGAAACCATGATGTATCCATTTTTTCAAATACAATCTTTTCGCTTGCCTTGCTCACATCAGAATAATTATCCTGAATAGCATTTTTAATTTCAGAGTCCGTTTCATAATAAGCTCGCAAAGAAAAGGCGTACATATGCGGATAATCCCGCATAAGGGAACATTTTGACAGCAGACTTCTTTTCAACATTTCAAAAAAATCATTTGTTTCCAAAGTCTTATATTCCCTGACTGCCTTTCTTGTCATTTCCATTGCATTTATCCATAGATATAAATACAATCCTTTTTTATTTCCAAAATAATGAAATAAAAGTGCCTTAGAAATGCCACCTTCCTCAGCAATCTCCGACATAGGAGCTTTCTTATAGCTATTCTGTGAAAACACTTTATATGCTGCATTGATAATTCGCTGCTGCTTTTCTAATGGCAGCTTGAAAAATTTATCATTCATAATGTCCTCCTTATATTAACCGATACGGTTAATATTGGTATATTATAAATCCATTGACCGTTTTTGAGAAGACTATTGCTCTTATACACCAGTTTACAACTTTTTGTTAAATTGACCATGTTGGAACAGCCGTTGTTTCAACACATTGATTACAGG
>RAYE01000088.1 GCA_003612285.1 bacterium D16-51
GGTATTCTTCCTTGGTGTCAGCCTGGTCAGCATCTGGACTGTCGGCCTGTATGCTACTTTTGCTTCCAGAACTTTGAGCCGCTTATGCAGATCGCTAAGTTTCAGGTTTACCGTCACAGAATCTTTCTCCAGTTCCTTCACCCTTTTGTGAAGGTCGTTCAGTTTCCAGTCAACAATTTCCCCATTGGTCAACTGGGGCTTCTGCTCCGATTCCACCGCAAGCTCTGTTATAGCCTGCTCCATGTCATGAAACTTGTTGATGTATGCAGCAGTGAAGCGGATGCCTTTTTCCCCTTGGAACTTGTGTGCTAAAAACTCACAACCTTTACGGGTACAGTTATAGCATTTATTTGTTTTTCCGCTGGCATCTTCATAGGTGGATTCTGTAAAAAAATCACTCACGCCTAAGTTGGCTTCAGTTAAAACATCAATAATCCCCTTTATACGTTTTCCCTTTACATTCTGTCCCTCCAACTTTCTCAATATGTTCCTGTGGCTTGTTTCCATCATCTCCGCAATCTCAATCGTAGTAATTATTTGTTCAATTTTCTGCATAATAAAAAACTCCTTTCCAAAATTTGTTCTTGAAAGAAGTCTCTCCATCTGATATGATATATTTATCAGATGGGAAACCTCTGTTTGTTAATGAGTAAATACTTTGCTTTGGTCGGCTTGGGTATTTACTCTTTTTGATTTTCTAATGGTAAAACAATTTGTTCGTATTCTGGTATCTTCACGACATATTGCGGAACATCAATACCTGCCTGACGAAACAGGGAACTAACAGCCATAGCAATTTCATGTGGAGAAATTCCTTCTCTACGCATAATTCGTTCAAATAATCGCCCTGCATTAGTTGCGCTTTCCATAGCTGCTTGCGAAACTGGATATTGATATGCAACACCTATTCGCTTTGGATTAAAATAGTTTTCTTCTAAACAGTCAAATTGTTCCCATGACTTCTCTGTGTCAAGAATCTTACAATGTCTACTTGCACCTCGTTTTGTCCAAAGATAAACATGAGTGGTATGCTTATTAACCAGGTCACCATCAGTGACTTGGTTCTTAAAAGCCTTCAGTTCGTCACCTTTTAACAGATAATAATGTTTTCCGATTACAAATCGTTCCTTATTTCTGTTAAAGTTATTTTGTACGTTATTAACATCAGTTTCATAAATATTTGCCAATTGAGCAGTTGTAATAACTCTTTCTCCATTCCATTCAACTGTTACAATTTGCTTATTATTCACTTTTACTACTTCCTGCATTCGACCCTTCCCTTCATAGACAAATTCTTTGCAAAATGGGCAGTTAGTTTGAAATCTACACGCTCTACCTTTCCTCCCGTTGGTGTCTCGCCCTGAAAGACGAATCGTATAAAATCAACATTTTCCTATGCAAATTCATACAACCTCCTTGCCGTTACGTCAATCCCCAGAGCAATCTCTATTGGTGTCTGCTGTGGCATTTCTGTTAATTTGGTCAATATATCAGTCTCCTTTCTGCTCACCTTGCTTTTTCAACTCTCTTTTAAGGATTTCAGTCACAAACTGTTTTGCTGACACTTCCTGTCTTAACGCCTCCATCTTAATAGCCTTGTGTAACTCATCATCCATTTCTACTACTAAACGTTTCATGTACTCACCTCCAATCAATACATTTTACATGTACATTTTGAGTATAGTACACATTTATTGTATTGTCAATACATAATTTCATTTTTTATGTACTTTTTCAAATAAATAGTGTATACTATTTATTTGAAAGGAAGGTGACACCAATGTTTGCACATAGACTGAGAGCACTCAGGCAGGAAAAAAATCTAACACAAACGGAATTAGCTAAAAAAATGAATGTTGCAAAAACTACAATCGCATCATATGAACAGGGAAAGAATGAACCAAATTTGTCCATGCTAATAAAAATAGCTGATTATTTTAATGTATCTATTGATTATCTGCTGGGAAATTCAGATGGCCGAATTATTTCTGACCAAGAACTATATGACAGATTAGGTTTAACCGATGAAGCAATTTGCAGCTTGGAACAGTTATGCAACCTCTCAAAATTAAATGAACACAATAAAAAATTGCTCAAAAACATAAATATTCTTCTTTCAGACTATGAAACACTTAGCGCCATAAGCGATTATCTCAATTCCTCACTGGAAGATTATCAATATGCTATTGTCAAATCATATGTTTCACAGTTTGGAGAAGATTTACTCGAAACGCCAGAAACCAAAGAACAAATATTATCGGCAGAACAATGGGAAAATTTTATGCTTCTCAATGTTCAAGATGTGTTAATGAAATTGCGAAAGGAATTAAAAAAGGGCGGTCAATGACCGCCCAGTGTATTTTAAATCATTTCTCTTTCTTTTAATATTTAAATTAAAGTGATTTTTCCTCTTCATGTAAAGCATCATAACATAAAGCCCCACATCATCTAATAATCTCTCAAGTGGAACTTAAGGCTTCGAATCAGCAGAGCTCTATTCTGAACATTTCATATGATTAAAAAGTTTTTAAAGTCAACTCAAAAAAATCTAATTTTCTTAAATCAAGAGTAAATTCCTTTTTCAAATATCTGATATGAAGACGGAATTATTGTATCATAATTTTCATCATAAGGCAAATAGAATGATATAATATTGGATGTGCCAGCCTTCTCACAATCTGGATATGAGTAATCATATCCTATTACTTTATTATTTTTATCATAATATACACAGGCCAGACAGATAGAATATAAATCCTTAGTACCCATATTGGACACTTCACACATTATAGACGAAGCCCCAACATTTGCATTATATTTAATATTTGAAGAATCGTCATCCCATGAAGATTTTTCTACCTCTAAAAATGCCTTATAAGAACTATATGGTACATAATCATAATTTTCATCTGTTGGAAAACTAAAATTAAACGCAGTCCTTTTCCCTGCACCTAAACAATTATTCCAATCAGTTGAATAGTCCAGTATATCCCCGGATGAATTGTAATATACAATCTTCACTTCCAAACTCACTGGAAATTCATTATTATTTGTATAGAATCCAACAATTCCTTTTTCGTATTCTTGATAATCCGAAACAATTTTTTCTGAAGCATTAATTTCTTCTATTGGCTCCTTTGTGGGCACTGGCACTATATCATCCCCAGAATCTGGTTCTTTTGTAGGGTCTGGTTTTGGCGTTTCATATGGTATGGGAGTAGGCGTAGGCTTCTGTTCCTCATCTGTTTCTTTGATATCTTTAACAGAAAACTTACACTTATATATTTTATTTCCCACCTTTGCATTTAAATAAGAAGTTCCCTTACTCAGAGCCTTAACTTTCGCATACGTCTTTGTTTTCTTTGTAATCCTGATGTGACTGTTGCTCACCGACCATTTGACTGTTTTCTTTGCACCACTAATTTTGACTGTAGCAGTCTTTCCAACTATCAACGCTTTGCTTTTTAAATTAAGCTTCACCTTTGCACTTGCTGGCATTACGTAGAATAATGATAAAACCAATGCAAATACAATAAAAACTGATAATGTTTTTCTATTCCTCATAAAAATTTCCTCCACATCTGTATTTTCAATAAATCATAACATACTAACCAACAATTTTCTCTTTTCAAAGCACAAAAATCATTCGACAAATTTCGACACAATATAGAAAGGCAATCTATGCCAACTCTAAATTTTAGTAATTTATACAATCATATCAAAATATGCAATAACTCCGTATATTGCCAATTTATCTTACATACTTTGTTTATATCCTTAAAAATTTTCTTGTTATTATTTGCATGCCTATACCAGATTATTAGTTATCCAAATAATATTTGCATAATTGAATTAAATTAAATTTTGTAATATAGTATAATAAAAAACACGGAGGAAAATACTATGGCACTAATGAGCTTGGCAAACTTAAATCTAACTTTTGGCAGTGATGATGAACCATTATTGGAATGGCTGGATGAATTTATAATTCCAGCACTGACCAGTGGGATAAAACGCGAAATTAAAAATAAAGAAAAAAAAGAGCCTACTTATATTATGTTTAATGATGTTAGCATTGACATGGTTGGAATATCAGAAAAAGAATTAGTTCTTAAGGGCTTAATAATTAAAGATACCACATTGGACATTTACAATCAATACAATGACAATGACGGTCTTTATCGGCAAGAACAACATCCAAAATCAGCACCATATTCTGTCTTTGTGATTTTTTTAAAAAACCATAGAATGGCGCTAATTAAGAATCAAGCTGGCAGCCCAGATATAAGACTCTTTACCTCAACCTTACGTGACATTTTGACAAAATACAGAAAAGAGGAAAATAAGCGACGAAAAGAAACAGGTCTTGATTATTTGCCAACTGCAATAATCAATTCTAATGGCATAAAATCTTCAGAATCCATATCCAATATGCTCAAAAATATAAAAAGAATACGCGAAGTCACCTTTACTCTTACACCAAGAAACAACGAGTTGGGCGGACTATCCGGATTAGTAGACAAGCTTGAAGCACAATTACTAGAACAACCTAAAAGCAAATGTGTAAAAACAGTTATCAAATACCCGAATTCTACTTCTGCTGTGACTAAACTCATAGAAGAAACTGATGGAATGATGAAAACCGAAATATATGTGGATTATCCTGACGAAATTGATGAAAGCGGTCAGGCAATTAAACGCAATGGCAAAATTAGGGATGATGAAATCACACAGAAATTTGAAGTAGAATTTTCAGGTGAACTGAAAGAATCTTTTGATGAAATCATACAAAGCTGCGAAGATATAGAGGCATTACATAAAGAGACAGACAATATCATATATTATAATAAATATATGCAAAAAAGGAAAGAACAACTTAATCAAAAAAGGGGGAAATAAGATAAATGTACAAAAATAACAATTTTCTTTGTACAAAATGTGCTTATAATGTAATTAAGTACAACCAAGGTATGAGAATACAATGGAATATTTGTTTATTGCTTGGTCTCATTTTTGGTATTTTCATCTCTCTTAATCATGATACTATCTCAATTGCTTCATATATGACAGAAACATTTAATACTATATCAATAGCTTTTATAGCAATGATTATTGGTGCATATGCAATATTTCAGGCTTTGTTAAATGATGACTTAGTTTATGAAATGCATTATTATAACAATGGAGACAGTAGTTTACTAGCAGAAACAAATCATGAATTTTTAGGATTATTAATTTTATATTTGTTTAGCATCATTACAAATATTTTAATTTTATTGACTTTGAAAATTTTACCTTCAAATTTTTTACTTTTCAAGAATTACAATTTAAATATAACTATATCTACAATTCTTGTATTTATATATATTGCATTTCATTTAAGGATATTTGTAGAAATAAGAAATTTCGCAGTAAATTTATACCGTATTTTCGAAGCTCACAATCTGATTTCTATTTTAAAAAAAGAAAATCAAGATGACAACAAAAATATCTGACATGAAAGAAGAATCCCCCCAAACTATACTACAATACAGTTCGGAGATAGAGTGTGTGAATTTAAGCGTTTAAGTTACGTCAACAAAATTTTCCTTAAAACCGCTTAAGGACTATGTCCAAATTCCCAGAAGCCATTCAAGGTAGACTTCCCGTCTTTACGGGCTTCTGGGAATTTGATATTATTTAATACAGCAGTTTTAAGAAAATACATGGGATTTCATTTTTTGCATAAAAAACTTCGTATTACTCTTTCCCTATTAAAATTATGATGTATTCAAATTTTACACCTCAAACATCCCCTTCCCAGTTCTCTTTCTATAATCCGAATTTTTTCGTCTCACTACCCTTGCAATATTATCTCCGTCAATCTCTACATACACATCCCCATTACCATTTGCTGATGCAGAAACCATCAAATTGATTGCATTTACCAAAGAAGTTAATACAGGGCTTAAGGCATTAAATACACCATCAGAAACAGACGCTACAATCTGGTTGTTGTTCATAACCGCAGTATGTCCACCAATAGTACCAACGAGTTCGGGACCAGCCTCTCTTGCAATAAACATCTGCCCCATTCCTGGAAGTCCACCAGAAGCATATTTTGTTACGTCACCCCATTTTCCGTTTTTGTAAATACCGCCCCTAGCTTTTTTGCTTAACGTTCCAAAAACAGCATCAAGGGCATGGGCAGTAAACTTATCTGTAACATTTTTACTATTTGCCATTAACTGTATGTCAATTTTCATTGTTTTTTTAATCACATCACTTTTTCCTTTATTTGTGAGCAATGGATTGTTTATCAATGCTTTTGAAGCTTCGTTTGCGTATAATGCTTTTAATTTCCATTCCGTTGTTTTGTCAGCTAACTTTGTATATTTTTCATATCTTTTATTCCAATTTTTCCCCAATTCTGATTTAAACCTTGCTACAACATCCTTGCTATTTGCTTTATTGAACGTTTTAAATCTGTCAAGCCATTTTTTCTCATTCTTGATATTGGATTTAAAATTTGCTGCAATAGTCCTTTCGGATGGTTCCATCTTCTCGTTTGCTTTATCTATCTCTTCTGTTTCAGTTTTGTATTTAATGTTTACCTCCTTTTTGTCTCCGTTAAAAAGATTTTGTACAGCACTAACAAAATCTTTTAGTAAAGAGGACTCTGTTATCTCTTTAATTTTTTCTACATCCTCTTTCGTTATCTCCCCACTATCAAGCCTTTCTTTTGCATCTTGTGCAATTTGGGATTCTACATGTCCAATGTTAGATGCTATTGTATTTTTCCCTTCATTAAAAATCAAATCTGTAACAACTAAACTTATTCCAAAAGAACCAAATCCTTTTATAGCTGTGTCTATTGAATCTTTAAGTCCTGTCGGCTTCCAGTTTCCTTTTATCTCTATATCTTTCCCCGTATCTACTTTAGAAGGAATTATATTCTTTATTTTATCTGCCATATCAGAAATAATACTTTTCTTTCCTTCCTGCTCTCCAAAACTAGGAATAACTTTTTTGATAATTGCAGATATAGAACCCATATCTATTCCTTTTACAGCACCTAAAAGTTTTTTGATTTTCCTTAAAAATCTTTTTTTCGTCCCTTCATCAGTAAACTTAGGTATAGCGCTTTTTATTTTTGCTGCTATCGACCCTAAGCTTATTCCTTTACCAACCCCTAATAGACTTCGCAGCTTAACCAGGAAACTTCCTTTTGATTCTTTATCCAAAAACTTTGGAATCACACTTTTTATTTTTGCTGCTATCGACCCTAAGTTTATTCCTTTTACATTCCCAATTAACCCCTTTAATTTTGAAATAAAGTTTGCTTTTGCTTTCTTATCTTCAAGTTGCGGAACTATTTCTTTTATCTTTCCATTTATCTTTGGTATTTCCATTGTAGGTATCTGCTTGTCGGGAAGAGAAAGTTGCGGTGATGGTATATTCCACTTAACAACCTCAACACCAATCATAGGTTTTATCACCACATCTGGGACTGCATCATTTATAGCTTCTTTAGCCAATTGCTTTGTTTCTTTGTCTGTTTCCCATTTTTCTACAGTCGCTGTTGCATTTTTCACAGATGGGTTTAAATTTTCTATTTTTTCTTCTACTTTTTCTTTAAGCCCTGTTTTGTTTACTTTTCCAGCAATCCAATTATATACTTTTGCTACTACGTCCTTTAATGTTGCGGTAATTTTTCCCATCTTCTCTTTTATCTTTTCAATCAAACCACTTTTATTTACTTTTTCAGCAACCCAATTCTTCACATTTGCCGAAACATTCTTGAAAGTAGATGATATTTTACCAATCACTTTTTCAATTTTCTCTTTTAGTTTCTCAACAGCAAGGTCTTTCTTTTTCGCAAGCCAACTCTTCACCTTCGCTCCTACCTTTTCTAATGTAGTTGTAATTTTTCCAAGTCCTTTTACGATTTTTGCTTTTAATTTAGATAAGGCAACATCTTTTTTATTGGCAAACCAATTCTTAACAACTGCCCCAACTCTTTTTAAAGGAATAGACAATTTACTTCCCAGCTTATTTGCAATCGCCTTCAGAAGAGCAGTTTTGGATATTTTTTTAATTATCCAGCCACCAACTGCAACATTCACTATCACATCAGCCATCGAATCAGACATGCCACTTCCTGTCAGCAAATCTTTAAAAGCCTGTACAAAAGCTGAAAACATTTCCCCCAGATTCCAAACTACTTCTTTCCATTTGATATTTTTTATAAAATCAGCTATCGCCTGTCCTACTTCTTTCCAAGGAACTGTTTCTAAAGCAACTGTTATTGTATCTGTAATCCCTAAAATGCTATCTGAAATAGTTTGCCCCAGCTCTTCCCAGCCATTTAAGCCAGTCTCTGGATTTTTAATGCTCATTTTGCGGAAAAATGATGTAATACCCTGACCGATTGCAGAGCCTAAACCAGAAAAATTAAATTCTGTAACCGCTCCAAAAGCTGTCTCAATGGCTGCTCTTAATTTTGATGCCATGTTTGTAAAATATGACTGTATTACCCCAGTATCAATTGCAGTAATCAACAACCCCGGTGCAAGCACTCAAGCACTGTGCTCGGCTCCTACGTCGCCGCTCACAGCACTTGCCT
>RAYE01000089.1 GCA_003612285.1 bacterium D16-51
ACCATTCATCTGTACAAGGGCTTTGTGCCGCCAGCAAGCCTCCACACCATACTGGCAGCCCCTTGTGATAGTATGATATTCAAAACATTTATAATAACACCCTGCGGTGGTATTACCTCAAATTGATGTTGGTATTTGTACCTTGTCCAAAAATGCCTGTAATTTCAGGCAGTCATTTTCACACAGACAGATATGTCCATTCTTAAAGCGTGAAAGTATGTCCAAAGTTATTCCTGTCTTACTGCCTATCGCCTTAGATGTAAGCCCCTCTGCAATGGTATCTTTCAGCTTTTCCCTTAATTCGTTTTGGTTCTGGCTCATGTTTCCTCCTTCAATGTTTTATGAATTTTCTTATCAATCTTTTTTTGTGTAATTCTTTATCCCTTCCCCTATATAATTTTTGTAATTTTAATAACCAAATCCCACAAACACCGTATTTATGGGCATTCCAGACGCTTATCATAAATTTCAAAAATATTAAATTGCCTTCTGCCCTTCCACTGTTGCTTTTCTGTTTTCTTCATTTCTTCTTGCTGCATTTAAACGCTGCAGTAAGCCACTGCATATTTTTCCACAAGTTTTCTGGTTATTAGATGTTTTTATGAAATCTCTGCCACACACTTTACATACACAAATATCTTTGCCCTGCTGATATGCCTGTAGGTAAATCATGGGATTATATATATTTTTAACCGTAAATAAATTTTCTTCCTTAACCTCAGGAATGTCAATTTTGATTTTGAATTGCTCTCTTTCTTCATCATCTATAATTTCTATCCCATCTGTATCACTGAATCTTTTAAAACTTCCTACATAGGACTTTGCATCAGCAATCTCCATGATCTTATTCATATTAAATTTGATTTTTCGTTTTTTCGTCTTTTTACCTCTACTGTCATAGCTTGTAATATGCTTTCTTTTTGTTATTACAAAATATCCATCCTTCAATTTATTGCTTGCCCTTGCTTCTTTATACAGACAAAACAGGACATATAACAGTTCCATATCATTACTATGTGGATTCCCATTTTTGTATAACTCTAAGGAATCTGTAATAAATGACAAATCGCTTTGAGTAATGTCAATATGCCGGCACTCCATCTTTTCCGCAATTTTCTTGTCCAATATTGCATCGCCTTTTACAGCTTTTTTATATGCCCTGCGTGGTCTGAATTTAATGACAATATTTCCAGTGATATTTTTCTGTAAGTTAGCAAGTATAATATGTCCAAAACATTTCCACAGAATATCTTTGCTGCTTGTGATAAATTCATGCTGCATATATTCCATATCAATTAAATAGTTTACTGCAAGATTTTCATTAAAAAATCCGTTTTTATCAGTGAAAATTTCTTTAATCTCTTGTATGCAGTGATAATGAAATGTCTCAAAACGTCCCGCTCTTTCAGTAGCATCCATATTTTTCATACGCTCTTCTTTGTCAATAGCACTACAAATAGATTTTTTAGATGCCTTCCTTCTTTTCAACGTAAGGAATAATCTCTGATATTGATCATCATATCTGTCTACTTCATATTTAGCGGTTTCATCCTCTTTTTTCTCATTATTCATAAGCATACGGTAGTCAAATTCATTACGCTTTGAATCATCAAAGTAAGTATAACCAAGCCTCCCAGTACCTTCACCAATATACTTTTTTATCCGATCCATTACGCTTTTTGTTGGTTTTTCAACATTTTTACTCTTTTTCCCTTTTGCTTCTATAAAGAAGTTAGGATGCTTAATTTCTGATTTTGCGAATCTTTCTTTACCATCTTTGGGTGGAACTAATTTAGTATATAGTGCTTCATATTCCCCTAATGCAAGATTTTTTCCTGTCTTTGGGTAATCAATAGCATAATTTGAATAGGCACAATATACATTGACTGCATCATCATAGAGTAATGGATTATCTCCCGAAATATCAGGGGCATTCCATAATTTCGTCATTGCATTGCTGGAATCACCAATTACATTATTATCAAAGCCCTTTATAAGGGTATCAAATATCGCTTCCTTTGTAATCTGTTGTGGTTCTGCCTGCTGCATTACATAATATAATGGATATTCTGGTAAATCTTTTGCCAGTTCCCATAATTCCGCATCATCACTTACAAGAATTTCATCACCATCCCAATCCATTTGCAGGGTTTTTGACAATAAATCGTGGCACGAAACAACGGTATCAGATTCCATGTATTTAAACCACTCCCTGCACTTATCCGATTTTATCAGATCCTTTTTCCCATATTCATATCTTGATAAATGCGGGCTTCTTAAACAAATTAGATGTTCCACATTCCCTTTTTCATCATAATGCTTATTATAAATATGGTTCTTTGGCACAAGGCCTTCTGGATTGCTTTCACCACAAAACAGGTATTCACAGAAGGCATACATGTCTGGTGCCGCATAACTGTAATATCCGCTTAATGGAATTTTACCAGCACGGTAACTTCTCCTTCTTGATTTTACCATCTGCCTGATTTTCTTCTCTATGTATGGATCATATATAAGCTGCGGATATACATTCAATGCTTCAGCTATTATTGAATTACAGCTTTTCTTATCTGTAGTTTCAATGCTATTTGTCTGCATATCATCTGTAACTGCTATTACATCATCTATACTTTCACTGCCTCCTATATTTTCATTATCCATATCATTTATTTCAGTCTCACTATCATCTGCATATCCCATCTCACTTTTTACATACTCAATATCTGTGTGAAGCCTCTTTAAATCATCCTTTGCTGGCGTGCATAGTCTTTTTATATCACATCCATATGGTAATGTCTGTAGATATTGATACGCAAAAGTAACCGTGCCCTTTGCTGGATTTGCATAACTATTGATCGATATTTTAATCTTGTTTTCCTTAAACGCTTTTTTATATGCTTCCCATGAAGGGTACATTTTCCACATTTTCAACTGGCTTGTAGTAAAAATGTATCTTATATCCTGTTCCTCAACGTCAATTTCATATTCCCAGGCATCAGGAATTTTTGTATTATGTGCTATTGTATTTGCAAATAACCTAAAATCAAATGGAAACATTGCACCCTTAAAAAATCCACTCCTGATCTGACAGCTTGACGGCAATTCCCCAGGAAGAAACATTCCGGCTCCGTCTGTGTGTTCAATAGGTATATCTTTCTCAATAAATCCGTCTGGGGTATCAGCCACATAATGTTGTCCGTTTTGATCCGGCTGAATATCAATATATTTAACCATTCCCCTTACACTTGTTTCTAAGCCTTTTACAAGCATACATCGGTCAATATCAATCTCTTTTCCCGGCAATACGCTTGATGATAACGGCAAAGCCGTGTATGCCAGATATTTACCAACATTCATACCGCCTTGTCCATTGATATATTCTACCGACAATCCCACCATTAAAGCATCTTTATTACTCTCAAAGAAATCTTTTCTCAATAATGTTACCGTAGTATTCCTGACTTGCCCTGTGGTAGCAGAATACAGTATATATTCTTTGTCAGCTATCAAAATACCATCTCTGATAATCTGCCACATAATATCATTGTGAAATATCTCCATATAGACAATTTCATCCAGTAATTGATAATCTGCTTTTGCTTCTTTTCGCTCTTTTAAAGCAAGCCTGACAATATCCCCTTCAAATACAGCAATTTGATACCGCTCATTTTCCTTTTCTTTGCCCTCTTTATCCTTATAGTAAAGATATTTTCTATCAATGTTTCTAATATTTTTATTTTTTGCTATTTCTTCTAGCAGATAGTCATTATTCTTTTCCTTATCATTACGAATATCATTTTCTTTTTTGGTAAGTGCCTTAAAAGAATTGAATTTATATATCCTTACTCTTCCTGCTTTTACGTTTCCCATTTACACTCCACCTCCACAACAAAAAATCTATATATTACTTCTCTTTTTCAACCAGACTTCCACACTCATTTTCGTAACTTCCTGCGAAAGGTTAGTCGGATGTGAAAATTACTCACACCCGAAAAGGTTTGTCCTGAATCAGCTTGCTTTATTATCATCTAAATACTGTTTTATCTCTTCATCAGTCGCATAATAGAACATAAATCTACTTCTATAATTCATCCTCCTTCATCCATTTTACTTATATTTCCCTTTTCAAAATTCTCTAGCTAAAATAATTACATCCCTCAAAAACCAAACATACGTTTATAACTCGCCATTATAACGAATATATGTTCTCGTGTCAAGTGCAAAAATACCACAAACATTCGTTTATTTCCTATTTTTGTATTGCTAATCGTTATACAATAGCATATAATAATATCAAAAAAGAAAGGTGGTATTATTATGGCTACAAAAAGTGCAAATGTACTCGCCCGTGTTGAACCAGAAGTGAAAGAGCAGGCTGAAGCAATCCTGTCCAAACTTGGCGTTCCTGCTTCTGTTGCCATCAATGCTTTATATAAGCAAATCATCATAACAAAGAGCATTCCATTTTCTCTGTCACTGCCGAAGGAGCCTGTTACTTTAGATACAATGGCTGCTTCCGAATTTGATACTATCATGGAAAATGGACTAAAGCAGGCACAGACTGGCCAGTCACGTCCATATACTGATGTATTGGCAGATATCCGACAGGAGATAAAGCATAATGGATAATTATATTATTAAAATCACATCACAGGCTGAAAAACAAATCCAGGAAATTGCGCATTATATATCGCATGATCTTGAATCCCCCGATGCTGCTTTACATTTACTGGATACATTAGAAACTACTTTTGCATCACTCACACAATTTCCCCACCGTATAACTTTAGTTAATGATGAACCTTGGCATAGCAAAGGAATACGACGTTTACCAATAAAGAATTTTTTCATATATTTCTGGATAGATGAAGATAATATAAAAGTTCAAATAACCGCTGTTATATATTCCAAGCGTGACCAATTACAACAATTAGCAAAAATGCATATGGAATAATTATTAGCCCCTTCTATTCACGAAGGGGCTGTTATTCTCTCTACACGCCCAAATAAGCCCCTAAAACTTCCCATGCACCAATCCCTCACCTTCACCGCAAAAGCCCCAAATAAGCTAAATAAACGTTTACACAGCACATAACCAGAGCCAATACACAGCGCAATCTTCAACCCTATTTTTTCTATTGAAAGAGTGATTTCATTACTATAGTTCACTCCCGTAAACCATGCCCTTTTAACCACCCAGCCATATCAATGACATCTGCTTTCCCCTTGCCATTGGCCAGCCTTACCTTAAATTCCTTTAGCTCTGAAACACCCCACAACTCGCTTTCTGGCACATCATCGACACGAAGCCCTGTTTCTTCTGCTTCTAATGCCAGATGTGAAAAGTCAATATCTTTAACTTTATATATCTTATCTGAAATTAGGATATATTTTATTTTCGATATATTTACTTCCAAACATTCCCCTCCTGCAAAAACTTAACATTTTCAATTCCTGTCCAACAAGTTCTACCCGATTAAGAAATGTTAAGTTTTTGTGCTATTTCTCTCTCATATTTTTCAATCAACCGTTCCTCAATATCTGGAATCTCTTCTTTCGCCATATCAACCGTATACCTGCCTTTATAAACAGATAAATCAATAGGGACATGAATCTTATCCAGTTGTTCCCTGTATTTCTCTGCCATAATACGCATAAATGCTGTTTCCCTGATAGCTTTATGGTCTACGTTCAATGATTCCTCTAAATTGATAGTAGGAAGATTATTTATTGCCGATAGCTTATTCTCTAAGATTTCAAGTATCTGTGCGGTTGTAAAAGCATTTAGCTCTACACGCCGGTAAGATGTGCCAGCATCAAAAAATCTTCTGTATTCATATGACAGATTTTTCAGTTTTTTCTTGTCCTCTTGCTTTATATCTACTTTTTCAGGCTCTATATGGTATTTCTCCACATCTTCCAATGTGACACCCAGATTTTCCATATTGATACATTCTTTAAACTTCTTATTGGGAGTGCCAAAAGAATCTAAAATATAAATGCCTGATATATCCAGATCATGTAGACAATACAGCCTTAATCCCATCTGTTGAAATTTATACAGCAATGTTTTAGCTGCCCTTGTAGAGAATCCCTGTCCAGATACAATAATCATATTGTATTTCTCTCCGACCTTCTCAGCTTTAAAGATTGCGTCAAATCCTGTTTTTTCAATATATAAAACCTTGTCATACTTATAAACCAAGTCAAAATCAGGCTCAATGTGGATATTGCTGCTAATCCCACCGTAACACTTGAAAATATTCTGTGACGTTCCTATTGTATTTATAAAGTTTCTTACATTTGCAGTTCCTAATCCGTTCTGTGAACCGTCAACAAAGAAATTGCCCCTATCGCTGAAATTGACTTTATCTTCATATTCTGGATTATTGTCAATCCATTCTGTCAAAATCTCTTGCGTAAAATCCGCATAAGTATGTTTCTTTTCTTCTATTCCTGAAATCTCACGCATCTTATACCATATCTGACGGGCTGTAATCGCATATCTCCCATTATCACTTGCCATATTAAAAGCATCCGTCACATAATCCCTCATAATTGCCCTGTTATTGATTTTTTTATTCTCGGAACTGAAGGCACGATTTTCCTTCGCAATAACTTTATTTAACTTATCCAATAATTCATTGAAAAAACTGCTGATATCAATTTCTGTTTTTCCAGCATCCAAAAATTTTAAGTATGGAGATATGATATGGAATACAAAAGAGAAATTATAATAATTTCCAAGTAATTCTGCTAAATTGCAAGCGTGTGTAGAAGAATCACCAATTTTATAATAATCATTTCTAAAACAGATACTCCTTCCGTCATGGTATGTAATAGTATTATTCACATAACACTGTATATCTGTAGATTTTTCTTTGTTTGATTCTGACTTGAAAGCATCTTTGTGTACGGAAAATTCTACAATACACGGAATAATCCTGTCATTTAATCCAATGCTGCTATCAGTATTTTCTACAATTGTATTTGTATTGATTGCATTATCCAGTCCGATTGTTTGGTTTTTTAATTGTGTGTATTTTTTTGATTGTTGGAAATTTTTTAATTCCAAAAAATCTGTTATAAATTCATCACTATTAAAATCTATATCCTTTATTTTCCCTTTAATCCTGCTTGCATTTTTTATTCTTGTACCAAAATATTCACCTAAAAAGTGTTTATATGTTGTGTTGCCGTCCTGTGTATCACGGATAAATCTTTTATATGTGTCATAATCATAAAATGATAATGATATGTTTTTTGATTTATCTGCCGGCTCTTTAGTTGGCTTCCTATAATAATTATTCCCTAAATAATCAAGTGTAAATAATACGTCTGGATTACATATGCCATAATAATAAATGTATGTTGAATAGTATCCTTCCCTTGGTTCATTAAATCCAACAATCTCTACACCATGCCTGTCTGTTTCTCCAATTTCCTTAAAATCCACATTTATAATACCGTCTTTCACAAGCTCGGCGTCAATGTCTGCTTCCAGTATCACACCATCGTTTGTATGCCATAATAACCGCCACTTTCTGATAAAGCAGATACTTATGATAGTCTTTAATCCATTCCCCTGTTTCCCTCTGGAAGCTGTTACAAAGTGTCGGTTTTTGCTGATATAGTAATTAAAGTCATATATATTTTTGACTGTATCACATGATATTCCCCCGCCATTATCAAAAATCCCTAAACCATACACTTTACGGACAATATCTACACGCTTCTCTAATAATGGCTCAATAGAATCCAATGCATTATCAATCAATTCTTTCATAATAACATCGTTCCAATAATATTTAGGCAGGCCTATTTTCTTTACAAGTTCATCTTCTGTAAAATAATCTGCCATAATAGCAGTTTTATATGTTCTATCCATTAAATCACCAATCCTCACGCAATTTTCCCATGCATTTGCCGTCACACCACAAAATTCTATCCTAATAATTTGCTGGACATTCAATATCCAACGTCTGAAAAACAGATTTTAATTTTTCAACTATTTGTCCCATATAACCCTTCCTCCTTCATTTCACCAATTTGTTTAAACCAACCGCTTCTAAATAACAAATGGCAGGGATAAGGAAGCGCCTTGTAATTCCCTTTACCGATTAAACTAACCGACCATCATTCCAACATAGCAACATCACTCCACAAAATGTAAGTGGCTTACTTTTTTCGTCTTAAATACATCACCAGTCTGGTTATCCCTCATAACACCTGTTTCCCTGTCCATTGTATATGTATCAATCCCCCTGTCCTCACACCACTGCTCCATAATCCCCTTACCGGTCTGCACCTTGTATATTGCACTCATAGCAGTAGTGAATTCCACATAAGCATGCCTTAATTCCTCATTATCATAATCCCATAACAGTTCTGATAGTTCATCACGGCCAATAGGTTTATCC
>RAYE01000090.1 GCA_003612285.1 bacterium D16-51
GGAAGGGAGAATTTGAGCGGAAAACCTGCCGGTACAGAGTGATTCTGGTACATATTCAGAGTATGATGCAAAGGAGCCATGAAAGCGGCTCTTTTGTGTTGTGTAAGATAGAAAAATGCCGTATAATGTGTAACGGAGTAACCGTGTTACAAGGTGGACAGCCTCCCTAAACTTACATAAGAGGGGAGGTGGTGCAGATGAAGATGTTTACGTTCCAGGATTTAATCCTGTTCGCCACATTTTTAATCACACTGCTTGCCTATACCGATAGGGATAACAAGCGAAAATAAACAATAAGCCTGCCTTGTACTTGACCGAGTCCAGGCAGGCTTAATAAGCTAATCTGGGAGGCTAACCACTTTGTGGGCGGCTGCTCCTTTTCTATTATAATAATCAATTTCAGGGTATATGTCAAGAAGTGGTTTTGATGGATTTCTTTTATGTTCGCATAAGCAGGTTAAAATATCGTATAATTCCAGATGTATTATGTGATGGAGTTGTTAAGCAATTTATTCTGGAAAATATTTACACAATTCACATTAAAATAATGATAAATTAATACCATGAAAAGTTTTCGGAGAGTCAGGCGAGTAGTCGTTATGGCTCTTTTTGTTTTACAGAAAAAGAACTGTAGGACGATTTGAAAAAATTGATTGTAATGCTGCTTATAAATACATAAAATGGAGATATCACAATGGCTGTAATGAGTTTTGATGAATTGAATACACTTTCAACGGCTGACGACCGTAAGAAAGCTGGCAGAAAGAAAATTCCGATTCATAATTACTTTGAAGATATGCGAATCAGTGAGGAAAACAAAGAGAAGCGTGTCCGTTTGGCAAATTTATTGCTGGCGGATATGCTTTTTTTCTTTGCATTATCCAAGAGGATTCCAGACAAAAAATATTTGGCTGAGACTCTGGAAAGAAGATATATAGAATCAGTTAAGAGCATTACAGAACCAGATAAGAAGATGCAGTGGTATATCAAAAAGGTATCAAGAAATATTGTAGATGCTACGCAGAATCATCATCAGGATAATTATTATACCTCAATTGACAGGGCAACCAGTGTTGCAGAGAATGAAGCAAATACGATTCTAAATAGTGATGAATATAGTGCAGCAGTAAAAAATGGCTGCACAAAAAAGAAATGGGTTTCCTATCAGGATGAAAGAGTGCGTATTGACCATGCGGATGTTGATGGAACAGTTCTTGCTATTAACCAGCCTTTTTATGTTGGAAAGTACATGATGATGTACCCGAAGGATGATTCCTTGGGGGCAGGGCTTGAAGAAATTGTTAATTGCAGGTGTTCGGTGGAGTATTTGCATGAGGCAATAGAGAATCCGAAGAGGAATGAAAATTCAGAGGTACAGGAAGAAACAGGGAAGGATGAAATCGGCTTTGTAGATGTTACAGAGGAATATTTGGCACAGGCAGATGGGAAGCAGGGTTCCGTCATAGAATTGCAGGAATATGAATTTGGTGGAAATGTCTATAAAGTAGATGATGTCCATGTAAAACAGAGGCATGATGATAGAGAGCTGGAAATTGCTGCTTTGCTTAAAAATAAATTAGGGGTAGATGTTTAAATTGTTCCTGAAGTAAATGGCCAATACCAGCATGTTCCGACTCCTGATTATTTAATTGGCGGGCAGAGATGGGATTTAAAAGAATTAAAAACTGGTACAAGCAAAGAGCTGCTAAGAAATATAGCACATAAGAAAAGGAAACAGGCGGAGAATTTTGTATTTGATATAACAAAATGCAAGCTGGGCACAGAAGAATTGAATAGGCAGGCAGAGGCATTGTTTAGTGAGTATTATAATACAAAACATGTGGATGGGGTGATATTTGTTAACGGAGAAGAAATAGTAAGAATATTGGTAAAAAATAAATAGAGACTGCCCGCACCCCCAGTGGAGTACGTTCAGCCTCTAAAAGATATCCTATAAGGATATTACCATTATACAGCCGATATGTCAAATTAATACATGCGAAAAAGAAGCTTTCACACAATTCACATTCAATACATGTTATATTAGTATCATAGGAATTTGTTAAGGAAGCCAGGCAGTTCAGGTTGAAGCTGCAGGGCTTTTTTCATACATGGAATTGAGGTGAGATAAGTGGAAGCAGAAGAAGCAATGGAATTATATGGCAGGAAACGGATTTATACTGATGAGACTGCCATTGATGAAAGGAATATTCTTTCTGTGTTAAATGACGCACTTATCACACATATGGAAAACTACAGTGAAATTGCTTATCTTTTGAAATATGAGAAGGGGTATCAGCCTTTAAGACGGAAGAAAGTTGTCCGGCCGGAGATTAATGTTAAAGTTACAGATAATGTGGCAAATGAGGTTGTGGAGTTTAAGCTTGGCTATAACTGGGGGAATCCTATTATTTATGTCCAGCATGGCAATGCTGATTTATCTGGAAATGACAGCAGCGTTGATGATAATGCGGTTTCTATGCTGTCAGAGATGCTCCGGGAAGAGGGGAAAGCAAGTCTGGATCAGGAACTGGCACGTTACATTGAGATATGCGGCGTTGGATATCGTTTTATTCGGATTAAGCCAGATTATGATGGGGGCTCTGTATTCCAGATGGCCACACTCAATCCTATGTTTGCTTTTGTAGTGTATTCCAATGATGCATTTAGGATTCCAGTGATGGCATGTACATTCAGGATTACAAAAAACGGGGCAAGATATTACACTTGTTATACAAGAGATACCGTATATGAAATCCGGGATGCTGTGTCGATTATCAATGGGACAGAGAAACTTGATGAAAAGGGAGAGCGTGTTATCACAAATGGAAAGGTTGGTGAAGTGAATCCTCTTGGTATTATCCCGATTGTTGAATATGACCGTTCCCACGACAGGACAGGCTGCTTTGAACGCCAGATTTCCGATATGGATAATTTAAATATCCTTGTATCAGACTTTACGAATGATGTAGCACAAACCACGCAGGCAGTTTGGTGGGCTAATGATATTGAACTTCCCAGGGATGAAGACGGAAGCACTAAAAAAGTCAAGGCAGGGCAGTGGATTTTGTCTAAAACAACGGGAGCCGGGAGTAAACCACAGATTCAGGCATTGGCATTTGTATATGATTATCAGGGGATTTTGGATGATATTAAATACCGCCGGGATGTAATTTTGCAGAAATGTGATGTTCCTTTGCGGAGTGAGCCAGGTGGCGGTTCTACTGGGACTGCAATGAGTATGTCAAGTGGATGGTCTGATGCTGATTGTTCCGCAAATAAAGAATCACAAATAATTGAAGCTTCGGAAATCCAGATGTTGCGAGTAATAAAAAAGATTATTGATTTATCAACGGATATTTCGGAAGACAGCCCTTTGAAAAAATTGAGGGTATCTGATATTGATATAAAGTTTGTCAGAAATAAGAATTATGATATGGCCACAAAGGCCAACACTTTCGCGACGTATGTTTCGCATGGGGTATATGGCAGGCATGCGATGCAGCTTTCAGATATAGGCGGCGATATTGAACAGATATGGCTTGATTCTAAGGATGGAGTTGAGAAGTATCAGAAATCTATTTATGATAAGCAGACAACAAATAACAACGATGTCGGAAAGGTTCCATATGACATTGAAACAACAGAAGAGGATAAATCCGGCAGGCTTCAGCAGGATGAATCTGACCAGAGCGGCAACAGCCCAATATTAAGCAGTTAAGGCATTTGTTAAGACAGATGTCTTTTTATTTGCCCCAGAGAAGGGGCGGTATAAATTTCGCGGAAAGATAGGAATTCAGAGAAGAATTGAAAACGCAGTGGAGGTATTGAGATGAGAAAGCAAAATTTTAAACCATTAAAAATGAATTTACAGTTATTTGCCAAAGAATCAGAAGGTAATTCAGCAGGCGACTCTTCTGGAAGCGAACAGGATAATACGCCTGGTGATGGTGACACTGGAAGTGAAGAGCCGGAAAATGAGGAATCATCAGAGGAAGATGCGAGTCTTGCAGAGCAGTTGGCAGAATTGCGGGTACAAAATGCAAAGATGAAAAAGGCAATGGATAAGGCGGCAAGTGATGCGGCCAAATATAAGAAACAATTACGGGAGAAGCAGTCTGTTGAAGAAATTGCTTTGCAGGAAAAGGCGGAAAAGGAAGCAGAGCGGGAGGAAGCTTTTCAGAAGCTGCTCAAAGAAAATACAGTTACCAAATTTGAAAAGAATTTCCTTGCGCTTGGTTATTCAGAAGAGTTGGCAGCTAAGGCAGCAAATGCACAATATGACAACGATACAGAAGAGTTATTTAAGATTCAGCAGGACTTTCAAAATGCTTTATTGAGGCAGAAAGAGGCTGAATGGGCAAAGTCAAGGCCGAATCCTCCGGCAGGCAATAGTGAAGATGGAACAGAGGATGCATTTCTGAAAGGATTCAATTCTGTAAGTAATTTACGAGTATAAAAATTGGAGGTAGACGGATATGGCAGTGAATTATGCATCAAAGTATGCAAGTGTTGTAGATGAAAGGTTTAAGCTGGGTTCTTTGACCACAGGGATTATCAATGGAAATTTTGAATGGATTGGCGTAAAGACCGTCAATGTTTTCAGCAGGGATTTAGCAACCCTTAATGATTATAAGACAACGGGCAGCAATCGGTATGGTACCCCGGATGAACTTGGAAACAGTGAGCAGGAAATGACAGTGACACAGGATAAGTCATTTACCTATACTATTGATGCGGCAAGTGAACAGGACACAAACGGGACAATGGAAGCTGCTGCAACATTGGCAGAGAATATTGATAATCTTGTGATTCCGGCAATGGATACATATCGGCTGAGCGTTATTGCAGCAAATGCGCCAGCATCTGGTACAGTATCTGGGAAGACACATATTATTACAAAGGCAGTCACGAAAGATAATGCATTTGAGGAATTTTTGGCGTGTCAGGAAGTTCTTGATGATGATAAGGCGCCACAGGGTGGAAGAATTGCAGTGGTTACGCCGTCCTATTTGAATAAGATTAAACTGGATGATAATTTCACAAAATGGGGCGACATGGCGCAGAAAATGATGATTAACGGCATTGTCGGAGTGATTGATGGGGTGCCAGCAATCAAAGTGCCTGCATCTTATCTTCCAGAGAGTGTAGATTTTCTTATTACGAATCCACTGGTGGCACCGGGACCGGTTAAGCTGCAGGAATTTAAAATTAACTACAATGCCCCTGGTATTTCTGGTGCGTTGGTGGAAGCAAGAGTCCGCTATGATTGTTTTGTATTGGAGAAAAAGAAAGATGCAATAGCAGTACATAAAAGTGCAGCGTAAGGAGGTTCGATATGACAAAGGTAATAAAGGATGGAATAACTATGGCAGCAAGGGATAAGAATCAGCTTTCTGCCTTTTTAAATAATGGCTGGAAAGAAGAGGGGACAAAAGAGCCAGTTATTACACAGCCAGGAGGCAAGTCGGAGTATAAGAAATCTGATATTGCTAAAATGAATGTGGAAGATTTGAAAAAGCTGGCAGCAGAGCTTCAGATTGAGGGTGCAGCAGGAAGCACGGGTGATGTTTTAAAGGCAGCTATTATTGAGAGATTAGGACTGTAAGGGGGATTTGGTATGGATGAGCTGCAGGATGAATTACTAAAGGATTTACGTATTGAACTGGCAGATGACCTGCAAAGCGATTCTGATGTGGCGAATCTGTCCCTGAAAATCAAAAATGCAATCCGGGAAGTAAAGATGAGAAGAAATTACCAGAGGGATTGTACACGGGAATTTATAGAGCAGGATATGTTTCAATTTTATTCTGTGGTATATAATCTGGTGGTTTATGACTGGAACAAAATCGGGGCAGAAGGGGAACAAAGCCATAGCGGCAGCGGTACAAGCAGGTCATATGTTGACAGGGAGAAATATTTTGCCCCTGTCATACCTTTTGCTACGGTAGTGTAGTCTCGGAAAGTCGATGAAGAAATAACAAAAAATTATGCCATATGATTGGGTGAGACAGGGAGAAATAAAAAATGCTTATTTTTGAGTTATTTTTGGACAGTGGATAGAAAAAAAGGCATGGCAGTTAAGCCTGTTAAAAATGAGTTTTTTTACAGACTGAAATTTAGTTTTTTATTATGTTTGCAAATCAACCGGCATACGGGTGGGCAGTCTTGTATCTTGCATCCAGATGGATGCAGATGCCAATGAGCATTGCCCAGAACGAGAAATGATCCTTTCCCCGTATCTTTAGGTACTGCAGGCAGTAATCATTGAGGACACGGTTATTGACACGTTCACAGGCCGTGCGTTCGCTGTATATCTGCCTGTATTCCTCGGAATCCCTCGGGATGCGGGGATGGAAACGGAGGTCGCCGTGGTTCTTTATGTAGACGGTGCGGCCATAGTTTCCGGGGGAACATGTCTCTGCATGGGGGCAGGAAGCTATGCGCCCGCATTTCAGCGGGCAGCGGTATTTGTGCGCATCCTTTATGGGGTCGTTGCCCCATGGGCACATTTTATGCCCGGCAGGGCAGAGGGGATGCCCTTCTTTGTCAAAAGTGATGTCTTTGAGGGCAGCCGGGGATGATTTTGCCCTGCCGTTGATGTCAATCAGCGCATTGATATCCCAGCGTTCCAGAAGTTCATAGGTTGGGATATTGTCGTGTGCGGAGTCAAGGCAGACATTTTTTGGGGACAGCCCGCACAGATGCCGTCCGAAGCCATCAATGGCATAGAGAAAGTTTTTGCTGTCGTGACGTCTGGCACCGGTAAACTTCATCAGGAGTGGAAGTTCAATTTCCAGGCAGTTGTTCCTGCAGCAGAGCATGTACAGGGTATGCCCGAAAAACCAGGTTTCATTGCCACTGTCCCATCCCCATGTGGCATCGGGGTCAGAATAGTGGCGGGAACAGCCGTCCCGGTACGGGCAGGTTTTACTGCAGGAGGAAAGATGCCTGCCATAAGGGGAAGAATGTGAAACAACCGCTGTGCCGTCACCGGACAAAGTAAGGTTTTTAGCATCGACCAGACCGAGGCGGACGGAAGGGAGCACGGCAAGCAGGGTAAAGATCGTCTGCAGGGCGGCTTCGGGATTGTCAGAAGCAGGGAGTCCGGCCATGATGTCAGATACGATATCCCTGCAGGAAACAGTACCGCCATCTTCCAGTTTGCCGTCAGCACCGAGGGTTTTATCAGGTTTTTTGCCATTCCTGCCTTTCGGGAGGAGGGCATGGCGGGAATAATGATCTCTGGAGCCCATCCAGAAGCGGTTCATGAAGTCATAATAGGAGCCGAGGGGCGGAAGTTCCTGCGTACAGGTGCAGCCAATAAGGATGGTAAGTGCTGTGGAGTTTGGAAGGACTTCCGTTACCCATAAGGTCAGGCTTGTTTTCGCTGGTGTCTTGTTGAAAAGCAGGACGAAAAGGATGAGGGAACGCAGGATCTGCGCCTGTTTTTTTGCAGGGCGTCCACCATTTGAATAAAAACGGTGGATGTATCCGGTAAGTGGGTCAAGGTTGAGGTTTAGGAGTTTTTGGCGTTCCACATCATATGAGTGAAAGGAATATTTGGGGCTGTTGCGCGAAAGCCTGCGGCCAAAAGTATTAACAATGGTTCTGTACTCGTTGTGGCTCTGCCATAATTCGGGTTTGAACATAAATGTGTCCTCCTTTGTTTTATGATAGCCTCTCGGATTCTCCAGCCCTTATTTTCTGCGGCTTTCAAATCCAGTTTTATAAAAATCCCCCA
>RAYE01000009.1 GCA_003612285.1 bacterium D16-51
GAGAATGCAAAGCATCCACCACAGCCATTATGTACCATTACGCATTCTGCGCAGTGGAAACGTACCAGCCGAAATATCTATGGAACTCTGTTGTTTCCAGTTCAGACAGTTGTCCGTGCGCGCGCATAGGCTGGAAGCTTAAAAAGCAAAGCAATTCTAAAAGAGCTAAATTGTCCTGTGGAAAGCAATGTCTTTCTAAATTTTTGTCAGGCTGTAATTTACAGCAAACTTTAGTTATTTTGCAGAAAATCAGGACGACTTCTGCTTTCTCATACTGCATAATATGGAAAATACATCCAAAGGGAAAATCATTTTTTATTTGTTTCTACAATTTATGATACCATTAACTGTGAATAGTAACTTATCAATGGATAAGAGGGGGATGCTTTTGCATTCCCTTATTTATGGTTATCATTGACTTTTTTTCAGAAGGATATTATAATTTATTGGTAAATATCTGGGGAGCTGACAGGCTGAGAGGGATAAAATCCGACCCATGACCTGATGCGGGTAATGCCGCCGTAGGGAGAATGTGAATGTAATCTGATATCCTGTTTTCAGGGAGGTAATGCTTGGGATACAGGGCATTGGTTAATGGACTCCAGGTAGGTTTATCAAAAATGTTGGCCCATGAGGTTTTGGCTGCGGGCGGTACATTCGGTAAGGAGCTATCTGGAGTTTTTTGTTGTCAATAAGGAACTGTAAAAGCAAGGGGTTCTTTGCGGAAATGAGGTAAGATATGGCGTATAGCACACAGATGGAAGCGGCACAGAAGGGGATTCAGACAAAGGAACTGCTGAGCGTGGCAGAAAAAGAACATATGCAGCCGGAAAGGCTGATGGAGCTTGTGGCAAAAGGGCAGGCAATTATACCTGCAAATAAAATACATACCTGTATTGAACCATGTGGCATTGGAAATAAACTTTCTACAAAGATTAATGTGAACCTGGGGACTTCCCGTGACTGGACAGACCTGGATATGGAGATGGAAAAAGTAAAAAGTGCAGTTGCCATGGGGGCAGAGGCGATTATGGATTTGAGTTCTTTTGGCGATACGCAGAAGTTCCGCAGGAAGCTTACAAGTGAATGCCCTGCCGTAATCGGGACAGTGCCGATTTACGATGCTGTGGTATACTACCATAAGCCGTTAAAAGAGATTACAACGGAGGAATGGCTTGCTATTGTAGAAATGCATGCAAAGGATGGCGTTGATTTTATGACAATCCATTGCGGCATTAACAAAGAAACGGCAAGGCGTTTTAAGGAGATGAAACGCCTGACGAATATTGTTTCACGCGGAGGCTCTATTATTTTTGCATGGATGGAAATGACAGGGAAAGAGAATCCATTTTATGAGCATTATGACCGCATTTTGGAAATCTGCAGGGAATATGATGTGACGATGAGCCTTGGGGATGCCTGCAGGCCGGGATGCCTGGAGGATGCTTCTGATATTTCCCAAATCGAAGAGCTGGTTACACTTGGGGAACTGACAAAGCGCGCGTGGGACAGGGATGTCCAGGTTATGATTGAAGGACCAGGACATATGCCGCTAGACCAGATAGAGGCAAATATGCGGATTCAGCAGACGATTTGCAAGGGCGCCCCTTTTTATGTGCTGGGGCCTCTTGTAACAGATGTTGCACCAGGGTATGATCATATTACGGCGGCAATAGGCGGGGCGGTTGCCGCAGCATATGGGGCATCCTTTTTGTGCTATGTAACGCCGGCAGAGCATTTGCGCCTTCCTGATGTTGATGATGTGAAAGAAGGGATTATTGCAGCAAAGATTGCGGCGCATGCGGCAGATGTTGCAAAGGGAATCCCAGGGGCAAAGGATTGGGACAGGGAAATGAGCATGGCAAGGAAAAAACTGGATTGGGAAAAGATGTTTAATCTTGCAATAGACCCTGAAAAGGCAAAAAGATACCGGGAAGGGGCGAAACCAGAGAAAGAAGATACCTGTTCTATGTGCGGCAATTTCTGTGCAGTGAAAAATATGAACCGTATTCTGGATGGGGAAATTGTTTCTATTTATGATGAATAAATAATATTGTAATAAAGTACGGTAGATGGTACAATTATAATAATAACAACAGATGGGAAAAAGAAAAGGAGAAACATCATGTCAGGTCATTCAAAGTTTTCAAATATTAAACATAAGAAGGAGAAAAATGACGCCGCCAAGGGAAAGGTTTTTACAATCCTGGGACGTGAAATTGCAGTGGCAGTGAAGGAAGGCGGGCCGGATCCGGAAAATAACGGTAAGCTCCGGGACGTCATAGCAAAAGCGAAGGCAAATAATATGCCGAATGATACAATTGAGCGTGGAATTAAAAAAGCAGCCGGGAATATGGACGCCGTGAATTATGAAGAGGTTACATATGAAGGATATGGACCAAGCGGCACGGCAATTATTGTAAAGGCGCTGACGGATAATAAGAACCGTACAGCAAGCAATGTGCGCAATGCATTTACAAAAGGAAGCGGAAGTGTTGGGACACAGGGATGCGTTTCGTATATGTTTGATGAAAAGGGGCAGATTATCATTGATAAAGAAGAATGTGAGATAGAAGCAGATGATTTGATGATGGCTGCTTTGGATGCTGGGGCGGAGGACTTTTCAGAGGAAGAAGATTCTTATGAAATAATTACAGCGCCGGAGGATTTTTCAGCAGTACATGAAGCCTTGGAGGAACAGGGGGTTGTAATGGTAAGCGCAGAAGTAACTATGATTCCACAGAATTATGTTACATTAAGTGATGAAAATGATATAAAACAGCTCCAAAGGACGCTGGATTTATTGGATGAAGACGATGATGTGCAAGACGTATACCATAACTGGGAGGAATAAGCCAGTGAGTGCCCTGGCAGCAGGATTAAAAATATTAGGTGCAATATCATATGACCTTTCCATAGAGAGTGTTTTGCTTGATGGAGTATGCTTAGAAGCAGGGGTTGCTTTTTGGGGAAAGTTATGGCGTGAGGGGGTTTATAACAAAAAAAGAATAGCTAAAATACCGATGAAATGGGAATGCGTTTGCATTCCCATTTTTAAATAAAAGAAAAGCAGGGAGAAAAATATTTAAGGATTATTTAATATTTCCTTTGCTATACTTCCATTATAACAAAGGAAAGGAGTAAAGCAATGTATCTGCAAATTTTAAAAAAGGACTTACGGCGGAAAAAGACGATGAACATGATTCTTTTAATTTTCATTATTCTTGCCGCAACATTTATTGCATGCAGTGCAAATAACATGTTATCCGTTACCACAGCTTTAGACAGTTTTTTTGAAAAAGCGGAGGTGCCGGATTACTGGTTTTGTACGACAGGCAAAAAGGAAGTTGAAAAATATGAACATTTGGCGAAAGAAAATCAATATGATTTCTGCCAGCAGGAGTTTATCCAAATTGACCCCAAAAATGTTAAAGTGAATCCAGGAAAAAGGGAAGGAAGGGAATTCCAATATTCTAAGAGTGTATGTATGTCGCAGTTAAAAGATTCTACAAAACTTTTTGATAAAAATGACAAAGTAATAGAAGAGGTGAAAAAGGGTGAAATCTACCTGACTGCAGATTTATTCCGTAATTCTCCCGATCATTTTAAAATTGGCGATGAGATAACAATTACTAACGGTGGAAAAACAAGGACATTCCATATAAAGGGCGGCATGAAGGACGCCATGTTTGGCTCTTCGATGCTTGGGATGACCAAGTTTTTGGTAAGCGGGGAGGATTATAGGTATTTTAATGACGAAAATGTAAGTAAATTCTATTCGGTAATGACATATACAGAGGATGGGAAGTTTCTAGAGCGGTTTAATAAGCTGGAATTAAATCTGTTTTTTAGTGTAAACCGAAGCGGGCTGCAGACGATATACATTATGGACATGGTTACGGCAGCGGTAATGCTGGTAGTCAGCATATGCCTGATTTTGATATCTATGGTCATCCTTCGGTTTACCATTAATTTTACAATGAGCGAAGAATTTCGGGAAATTGGTGTAATGAAGGCAATAGGAATCTGTAATCCGAAAATCAGGGGACTGTATATTACGAAGTATTTTGCTGTTTCTGTGGTTGGCGGGATTACTGGATTTTTCCTGAGCATTCCATTTGGGAAGCTTTTACTGCAAAATCTGTCCCAGAACATCATTTTGCCGGACAGCAGCAACTATTTTATAAACCTTGTATGTGCGTTTTCTGTAGTAGTGATTGTATTGCTGTTCTGCTATTTCTGCACTGGGAAAATCAAGCGTTTCTCCCCGATTGATGCAATCAGGAATGGGGAAAATGGGGAGCGTTATTCCAGAAAGGGAATCATCCATCTGAATAAATCAAGGTTTCCGGCCGTTTTATTTCTGGCATGTAATGATATTCTAAGCAATATCAGGAGGTTTGCCGCGATGCTGGTTATTTTCACATTGGGGATTTTGCTGATTATCATTCCGATAAATACGATTAACACATTGAAATCTGATAAACTTCTTTCGTGGTTCAGCATGGCAGAGAGTGACCATGTTATCAGCGTTGAGCAGCTTTTTGATACAAACTGCAATAACCGTGCTTTTGTGGAAGATACATTAGAGGAGGTGAAAGGGAAACTTTCTGACAAAGGAATAAAAGCGGATGTCTTCCAGGAAATTATGTTTCGGACAAATATTTCTTATAAGGGCAAAAGGATGTCTTCGCTTTCTACTCAAGGGGCTGGGGGAGTTACAACAGATATGTACACTTACCTGGAAGGTTCTGCGCCCCAGAATAACAATGAAGTAGGGATTTCCCATATTGTGTCAGATACGGTTGGCGCAAAGATTGGCGATACTGTTACAATCAGGAATGGGGAAACAGAGCGCCAGTATATGGTTACGGCAATTTATCAGACAATGAATAATATGGGGGAAGGAATCCGTTTTTACCAGGGGGAGGACCTGGATTATACATATGCTGCGGGAAGCTTTGGGATTCAGGTAAAATATACGGACAATCCTGATAAAAAAGAATTAGAGGAAAGGAAAGAGATGTTAAAAGACTTTTTCCCAGATGACAAAGTCTTTACTCCGGGGGAGTATATTGGTTATATGATTGGCGGCGATGTGGTAACCAAGATACAGGATATTAAGCATCTTATCCTTGCCGTGATACTATGCATTAATACGCTGGTAACGGTATTAATGGTAAAAAGTTTTCTTACAAAAGAGAAGGGCGAGATTGCCATGTTAAAGGCACTGGGTTTCCAGAATAGTTCCCTTGTCGTTTGGCAGGCTTTAAGGATTGGGCTGATACTCTTTTTTGCCACAATTCTTGCAGCCCTTTTATCAACGCCGCTTTCCCAGGTTTCCATAGGGCCGGTTTTCCGTATTATGGGAGCGCAGAATATAACATTTGAGATTATACCTTTAGAAGTTTATGTCTTATATCCGGTAATCGTGTTATGTGTAACGGTTCTGGCAGGTGCAATGACTGCAACACAGATTCGGAAAATTTCTGCATCGGAGGCTTCAAGGGGAGAATAGCGGCAGTTATAATATAAATAGAAGAAAAGAGGATGGATATGAAAACTATATTAGAAGTGAAAAATTTATGCAAGACGTATATTATAAATAAACGCCAGAACAATGTGCTGAAGAATGTGAATTTTACAATTACAGATGGGGAGATGGTAGCGGTTATGGGGCCGTCCGGTTCAGGGAAGTCTACATTATTATACACAGTTTCCGGGATGGATAAAATTACGGCAGGGGACGTTTATTTTCAGGAAAAAAATATTGCAAAGCTTTCTGCAAAGGAGCTTGCCGGTATCAGACTTGACGAAATGGGGTTTGTCTTCCAGCAGATGTATATGCTTAAAAATCTGTCTGTACTGGATAATATTATTCTGCCGGCATGCCAGTCCAAAAGAAATACGGCCAGCCGGAAAGAAAAAGTGCAGTTTGGGCAGGATTTGATGAGGAAGCTTGGGATTATTGAAATAGCAGATAATGATATTAATGAAGTATCAGGGGGACAGCTTCAAAGGGCATGTATTTGCAGAAGCATGGTGAACCACCCGAAAATCATTTTTGCCGATGAGCCGACAGGGGCGTTAAACCGTACTTCTTCTGAAGAGGTTATGGAAGAACTTGCAAAAATTAATAAAGAGGGCACTACGGTTATGCTTGTTACACATGATATTAAAGTTGCGGCAAAGTGTACAAGGGTTCTTTATATTGTTGATGGAAACATAAAAGGGGAGTATAATCTTAACAGGTATAACTCTTTAGCAGAGCTTCGGGAGAGGGAACGTTCACTGAACAACTGGCTTATGGAAATGGGATGGTAATCATGACAGATATTCTGGTAGTAGAAGACAATAAAGAATTAGCAGGGCTTTTATGTGATTTTCTCCGGGCAGAAGGTTACATTGTCAGCATTGCAGAGGATGGGGAAAAGGCGCTGTATCTGTATGAACAATATGGCGCAAGGCTTGTTGTCCTGGACATTATGCTCCCGGGGATGGATGGATTTGCTGTCTGCAAAAAAATCCGGGAGCTGGGGAATACGCCTGTACTGATTGTCAGCGCAAAGACGGAAAAGGAGGATAAATTAAACGGGCTTTTCCTTGGCGCAGACGACTATATTGAAAAACCATATGATATAGACATTATGCTTGCTAAAATCAAGGGAATTTTTAAGAGGCAGTATTCCATGGACGATATTACAGACGGGAATCTCCGTCTTAATAAAGTGAATAGGACAGCTTATAAAGAAAATCAGCCGCTTGAACTGACAGCAAAAGAATTTGACCTTCTTTTGCTGCTGATTGAAAATAAAGGAAAGGTGCTGAAAAAAGAATTTATTTTCCGCTGTATTTGGGGTTCTGATAGTTTTTCAGAACCCCAGACCCTGACGGTGCATATAAAATGGCTGCGGCAGAAAATTGAAGAAGATCCGAAAAGCCCGAAAAGGCTTTTAACAGTTTGGGGAGTGGGGTACCAGTTTTTATGAAAAGCTTTTATAAGTTTTATGCTGTTGTAATAGCAGTAATCCTATTTATTTTTGCTGCTGCGAATAGTATTCTCCTAAGAATCGAAAAGGGCGGTGCGGGAAGGCCGTACCGGGTAGAGGCAGAACGGCTTGTAAAGGAAATTGGGGAAAAAGGCCTGGAAAATATCAGCCTGTCAAAGTATCATTATATTACAAATATTGAAGTTATTCCACAGGGGCAGGACAGGGAAAGCAGTTTAGGGAAAGAAAATGATTTTTATGAGGGGTCCGGCAGTGATTATATTATCCGTAAGGCTGGCCAAAAACTTATCCGCTTTGACTACCAGTCTTCTGCCGGATTGGGGCGTAGTAACCTGATAGCTGCTGTAAATGCTGCCCTGGGCGTTATGTCACTGCTCATACTTGCTATCCTTGTTTATATCCAGCATAATATATTAAAACCGTTCCAGTCCCTGCGCCAGGTGCCATATGAGCTTTCAAGGGGAAACCTGACCGTGCCTGTAAAGGAAAGCAGACACCGCTATTTTGGGAAATTTGTCTGGGGGATAAATATGCTCCGGGAAAATATGGAGCAGCAGAAACAGCGCGAGCTTGCCCTGGTGCATGATAAAAAAACATTAGTACTTTCCATTTCACATGATATTAAGACGCCTCTTTCTGCGATTAAGCTGTATGCGCAGGCCCTTTCGAGGGAGCTTTATAAAGATGCTGCGAAAAAAAAGGAAATTGCAGAAAGCATAAATGAAAAAGCAGATGAAATAGAAAAATTTGTTTCGCAGATAATAAAGGCATCTAATGAAGACTTTTTAAACCTGGAAACGAAGCAGGAGGAATTTTATCTTTCGGCGTTAGTCCATAAGACGTCACAATATTATAAAGAGAAACTTGGCCTTGTACGGATTTCATTTTCTGTCGGCAGTTATGGGGACTGTATACTGAAAGGGGACTTTGACAGAAGTATAGAGGTTTTGCAGAATCTGATAGAAAATGCTGTAAAATATGGGGACGGGCATTTGATTGAGCTTTTATTTGCGGAGGAAAGCGGCTGCCAGCTTGTTATGGTAAAAAACAGCGGCTGTACGCTGCCAGAAACAGAACTTCCCCATATTTTCGACAGCTTCTGGAGAGGGTCTAACACAGGGAGCAATGCAGGGAGCGGCCTTGGGCTTGCAATCTGCCGCCAGCTTATGCATAAAATGAATGGCGATATCTTTGCTGAAATACAGGGGGATGTCATGTGTATTACGCTTGTCTTTATGAAATCTTAATATTTTCTTATGTAAAATCATCTATAATAATTTATGAACTTTAAGGAAGGGAAGTATAAAGTTATGGATGATAAAATACTTATCGTTGACGATGAGCAGGAAATTGCTGATTTGGTGGCAATTTACCTGGAAAATGAGGGGTTTACGGTATTTAAGTATTATAACCCGAAAGAAGCCCTGGACTGTATCCGGGAAGAAAACCTGGATTTAGCGGTGCTTGATATAATGATGCCAGGAATAGATGGCTTTGCGCTTTGCCGGAAAATCCGGGAAAAGCATCAGTATCCTATCATTATGCTGACAGCAAAAGGGGAGGAAATTGACAAAATTAATGGCCTGGCATTAGGGGCAGACGACTATATTACAAAGCCTTTTTTGCCCCTGGAACTGGTTGCCAGAGTAAAAGCGCAGCTTCGCAGGTATAAAAGGTATAATAATCCCCAGCAGTCAGATGAGGACATTATAGCCCATTCCGGCCTGGTTCTAAATATCAGGACGCATGAGTGTACTCTAAATGAGAAAGTGCTCTCCCTGACGCCGACAGAATTTTCTATTTTGCAGATCCTTTGCCAGCAGAAGGGGAAAGTAATCAGTTCGGAAGAGTTATTTCATCAGATTTGGAAGGATGAATACTATACAAAAAATAATACGATTACAGTCCATATCCGGCATTTGCGTGAAAAAATGGGAGACTCTTTTGAAAATCCAAAGTATATAAAAACAGTCTGGGGGGTTGGCTATAAAATTGAAAAGTAATATAAAAAAACTTGGGATTTTCCTGCTTGCTGCATCCTTTGGAATAATCTTGTGTTATGCTATGCTGGACTTTTTTGATTCCACGTTAAATGGCGTTTTTCTTGATTGGTTTGATAAGAATTTTATGTATGATTATGATGTAGGCATAAAATCTTCGTCAAATCAGCGGATATATGCACACAGCATTAATTGGAGGGCTGTAAAGTCGTTTTTATTGACATTCTCGGTTCTTTTGCTGGAAGCATGGATTATTTCTGTTTTCCTTGCAGTACATTTTTCTGCAAAAAAGGCTTCAAAAAGGACTATAGAAGAAACAGGGAAAAAGATACATGCCTATATGGCGAAAGGGGTGGATGCAGAGGATATCTTTCCGGATACTTATAAAGAGCTGGCGGTGCAGATGATGGCAATAAAAACAAATATGATGCAGAATGAGCAGCGGCTGCGGGAAGAAGCCCAGCGGAAAAGCGATTTAATTACCTATTTGGCACATGATCTGAAAACGCCTCTTACATCAGTCATCGGTTATTTAAGCCTGTTGGATGAAATCCCGGAAATGCCCGAAAAGCAGCGTGCCCGCTATACAAAAATCACATTGGAGAAGGCGCAGCGGCTGGAGAAACTGACAAATGAATTTTTTGAAATTACACGTTATAACCTGCAGCAGATTTCTATAGAAAAAGAAGAAGTTGACCTTTCCTATATGCTTTTTCAGATGGCGGATGAATTCTATCCAATTCTTCAAGCTCATGGAAATACTGTAGAACTGGATGCAGAAGAAGAACTTACAGTAATGGCAGATCCTGTGGAACTGGCGCGCGTATTTAACAATATCCTGAAAAACGCCGTGGCGTATAGTTATCCCGATACAGTGATAAAAATAAAAGCAAAAAAAGAAGGGGACAGTTTACAGGTCTCTTTTTCAAATGAAGGGAAGACAATTCCCAAACAAAAGCTGGATTCTATATTTGAAAAGTTTTTCCGTTTGGATGAAGCCCGTGCAACGAACACTGGCGGCGCAGGGCTGGGGCTGGCCATAGCAAAAGAAATTGTTGCCCTGCACAATGGTACAATTTCAGCTTCCAGTGAAAATGGCATCACTGTTTTTCTGGTTACACTGCCTTTTGCTTCGCAGGAATAAATAAAAATGCCTCTATTCTCTTGACACATATGGGAACGAAGGATATAATTATAGACATTCCGTGCTAGCTGGGGAGTTAGCGGTGCCCTGTACCTGCAATCCGCTATAGCAGGGGTGATGTTCTGCTTCGGAGTTATTATTGCAAAGCAGCCCAATGTATGTGGCGTTGACGTTTTGGTCTTGCGCAATGGAACCTTATGAACCGTGTCAGGAGGGGAACCTAGCAGCACTAAGTAAGTGCTTTCGTGTGCCGCAAGGTCGCCGGAACCGAGTTAACAGCATTGGTAACGTTTGTAGTAATTTCTACAACGCAGGATGCACGGATTTTATTTTTGGAGGAAATTCAGTGAAAGCAGAATTAAAGAAGAACAGTGTCAACCAAGTGCCAAAAGGAACTGCTATTTTTGAAGAGGGAGATGAGATAGCAGGAATTGGCCTGGTTGTGAAAGGTAGAGTGCGTATCCATTCGGAAGGGGTAAACCTGGTGGTTGGCTCCGGCAATTTTCTAGGGCTATGTGATTTACTGGATAAGACACATAGTCTTACTTATACAGCGGATACTAATCTTGCGATTTATATTTTTCCGGTAACGAATCTAGGGATGGCAGTCAGGGGGCTGATTAAGGCAAATAAAGATTATGCCCCGTTAATGGTTTCCACTTTGAGTAAATATATTCGTGAATTGGCTAAGATTTTAGAAGAGTTGGAGGAAAGCGCAGAAGTTACCGGCAAATCTATTAAGGAAGCTTATCAGAGATATTTGGAAATCGGAAAGAAAACTGGCGCCAGGACAACGCCGATCCGTACAGTTGAAGAGTTAAAAGAGCTGGAAAAGGGGACGGTTAATGCAGATTTGGTAGAATATTACCGTGCCTGTGCAGAGCTGCCGGCTGAAATACAGAAGGCGTATTTTGGCGTGAATGCTACGATAACAATCCATCATATTTTGGAGCAGGTTTATCTGGTTAGAAGCCTGTTAGGAAGATGTAAGCAGGATGCACAGTATTTAAAGACACTTGCAGGCCCGCTTGTGATAGACGCCAGAAGCCTTTATTCCAGCGTAATGCAGCAGGCTGTTATGTTACAGCGCGCAGGGGAAAAAATATCAGAGGTTACTTCGCTTTTAGATGATGTAATTGACAGGACAAATTCCCTGGAAAACCTTTTAGGTAAACGCGCCAGTGTTGAACTGGCAGTTGACCATGAAGCAATAGAAGAAGCATATTCTAATTTGTTAAATGGCGGCGTTTCTTCCGGCACCGGGGTTTTGTCAGGGGAAGGTGCAGAAGCTGATATATCTGATTTAGCCGGGGCACTTGACCAGATTCTTGCCTATGGAGGGCTGGAAGAAGAGAAAGAGACAGCCTTACGGGATAATCTGGACGCGTTTATGGCATTGTCTGATAAGTATTCTACGGAAGAAGACGCGAGGAACCTTCGGAGAAACCTGATTAAAGTATATTATGAGTTATATCAGAATGTTTTCCTTAAGGATTACAGATCAGGTGAAGAAACCCCGCTTGTGATAGATTTATTCCTTCGGTATGGGCTTTTAAGTGAGACACTGGTGTCTGAGGAGATTCAGAGGGATTTGGTTTCCTTGGGCAGGTCGGATTTCAGTGAAGGGGTATGTGCTGTATATGATATGAAGGAATGGCTTACCCTGATTTTGAATGGGGAGAAAGAGCCTTCCAAGAGCGAGTTTGATATGGATTATGACGAGAGCCTGCGTGATATGCGTAAAAATGGGCAGATTACGCAGGAACAGCAGCAGGAAATGTCAGATGATCTTGAAGCGAAGTTTGCTTATGAAATTCAGAATATGTTCCGCACAAACCACCGTATCCTGTTTGGGCAGATTACTGCATTTGTGCCGTTTTTGTTTACGGAATCCTGCTCTGGTTCACTAAGCCGGAGCTATTTATCAAAGGATAAGATAAATGCAGCGGTACAGCGCCTGTTAAATATTGACTATTCCGTTTTTTACAGGGAAAGCCTTTATGGGCAGGAAGGTGCATTTGTAAAGGAATATGTACAGGAAGAGGTATTTCCTGATATTGTTGCGATGCCGATTTATGGAAGCAAAACGGTTATGTGGCAGGAATTAAGCGGACGCCGCAGAAATTCCAAGGGAAGGTTTTTAGTCCCGATTTTTATGGAAGGCGATTTGGACAGTGAGATGACAAAGCTGTTTGGGCGTTTCCGCTGGGAGCTTTGCCGTACAATCCAAGGGTCATCATGGAATAATATACAGTTGAAATCCCTTACCAGTGAGTATTGTGATTTTATCCAGTTTTACCGTAAAAATAGGGAACTGTCTGATGATAAAAAGGAAAAACTTAAACTGCAGATTCAAAAATGCCGCAATAATACAAGGGAAGTCTTCGTACTGGACTATGAAAACTGGATACGCCATGAATCGCAGGGCGGCCTGCTGTTAAGCAAGCCGGTGCGTGAGATTCTTGCAACATATTGTCCTTTTACAAAGGAAATCCGGGAAAAGATAGGCGAACAGCCGATGTTCCGTGATGCGATGGCACGTTTTGGCAGGGAACGCGCGAAACGTGCGAAGGAATATGATTTACGGTTCAGGGTATGGGAAAAGGATGGCTTGGAAATCCCGCCTGAAATTGTATCAACAAAGCGTTTTTATACAGAATATTAAATCCATCCACCATCTAAAATGATTATCTGCCCCGTCAGGTAATCATTTTTTTTATTGATATCATAGGCAAGCTGTGCGACTTCATTAACTGTACCCATCCTGCCGGCAGGGATTTCATCCGTGATGGCCACAAGTTCTTCTTTTGTCAGCCGGCTGTTCATCTCAGTGTCAATGATGCCGCAGGCTATGGCGTTTACCTGGATGTTGCTTGGGGCAAGCTCTTTTGCCAGCGCTTTTGTAAATGCGTTGACGCCGCCTTTTGATGCAGAGTAGGCGACTTCTGCAGATGCGCCGGTACATCCCCAGACAGAGGAAATTGACAGGATTTTCCCGCTCTTTTGAGGAAGCATCATTTTGATGGCAAGCCTGCTGCAGTAAAAGACTGAGCTTAAATTGGATGACAGGATTTTATCCCACTCCCCATCTGTCATATCCTGAAGCAGCCCAAAATAGGAGATGCCTGCATTGTTCACCAATATGTCAAGGCGATGGAACGTTTCTTCGATTTGCCTGAAAAAAGAGGCAGCATCCTTGGAACATCCCATGTCGCCTGTAAAAGCAAGGCAGTTTACCTGGCAGGCTTCGATTTCTTTTTTTACTTCAATGAGTTTTTGCTCTTGGGAACGGCAGCAGATAGCTACATCATACCCTTCTTTTGCATATTTTAACGCAATTGCCTTTCCAATTCCCTGGGAGCAGCCCGTAATGGCGGCCGTTTTGTTTTGCATTCGTATCCCTCCTGGTGCACCTTTTTTATATAGTATACCATGAAAAGCGGCTACTTTACATGGTTTTCTTTTTTTGCTATAATATATCTTATGTTTGTTACTGGCCAGGGAGTGAATAGTAACCTATGTTTCGGGTTGAACACATATGTTGAGGGAAGGTACTAATAATGAAGAAAAAAAATGTAGCAAAAATGTTTTTTACAAGCCTGTTAAAATCGCTGGTTTGTATTGCTGTAATTTTAGGGGTGGGTTTTGCCAGTTATAAGATTTCTTATTCTGTATTGTCCGGTGCAGATGAAAACGGCAGTGATCCAATTGACAGTTTAAAAGATATAATAGATGAAGCGACAACGGATGAAATTTCTAAAAACCTGATATATGTATCAAATGATAAAAATAAGATTACACATATTATGCTTGAAATATGTAATACAAAAACCTATAATATGGATTATGTTACGATTCCTGTCCGTACTGATTATACAATACCATCTGTTATGTACAGAAAACTATGCCAGGTAAATCAGGAGATTCCGCAGGTAGTCCGTATTGCAAAGCTGAAACAGTACTTTGAAGATGAAAATGACGCATATGGATATGGAGTCCTGATTTTTGAAAAGATGCTTGGGACAGATATTAGTTATTATACGGCGATAGACCAGGAGACATATGAAAGCCATTATGTCCAAAAGAATGTTACGGTGGCATATCAGTCTAAAAGTTCCCTGAATAATACGCCGGGGCCGGATGGGGTTACTCCGAGTTCTCCAACTGTATTGCAGGCAAAAATGAAAATATCGCTGTTAAGTGATGCGTATAAAAACCAAATCAAAGATTTGGGGCATGATAAAGAAAAAATTGCAGATTATATTAAAGACCAGTATGAGAGAGTGTCGTCTAATCTGACAGAGTATAATAAAATAGGATATGTAGAAGCGTATGAAAAGATGGATGCAGAGCTATACCATTATTGGGGGGTTCCAGGAATTTATAATGGAAAAGTATTTGAGGTAGATGCTAAGGCAGCAAAAAAGGCATTGAAGCGTTTGGCAGAAAATACAGAGAAATATACTGCTATACAGGATTTTGCCAAGGTAAATATGGTAATACCGCCTTCATCTGGCAAGCTTCCGGAGAATACGGGGACAGCCAGTTCAAAAGGCTTAAAGATATATGTGCTGAATGGAAGCCGGATTGCGGGGGTGGCTTCTTCTACAAAGCAGGAGCTGGAAAGTGCAGGTTATACTGTACCGCAGGTAGGTAATTATACGGCGGAGACGTTAACGACAACCAGGATAAAAGTTAGTAAGGAGGGGCAGGGAGAGGACTTAAAACAATATTTTAACAATCCCGAGGTGGTTGTTGGCGGTGTGACAGAGGGGTATGATATTGAAATTATTCTGGGGACTATGGATGCAAACTAGGGCATGCCTTACTATTCCTGAGGACAGATGGAACAGGAGTGGTGTGTTCTGCAATAGCAAAGGATAGACAATATGCAGGCTTCAGTTAAGATAATGGATATTGATGTCGACATGATATCAAATGACGTTCTTATAAAAGAGATAAATGAATATCTTACAGATGAAAAACCGCAGGTTATCCTGTTTGCTTCGACAGAGTTGTTAAATCTGGCTGTTGGGGATGAAAGCTGCAGGAAGTTAATCGGCATGGCAGATTTGCTTTTGCCAGGGGAGGAAGCCCTTTTAAGCGCGCACCATGCAGACGTGCTGAAAGCAGGGGACATGGTAGTAAGCTGTAAGAGCTTTGGGCTGGTATTAGAAAAGTTGACAAAGGAAGACCGCTCTATTTATATTGTTTCAAAAAGCGATAATGACGTATATTTGCTAAAGGAATATTGCAAAAGGATGCAGCCGGAGCTGCGGATTGTTGGCTCATGTGTATATACGGAGGATTTGGATGATGCTGCGATTGTAAATGAGATTAACAGCCATGTACCAGATATCCTTCTGGTGGACTTGAAGACAGGGGCGCAGGAAAAATGGATTATGGCGCATGTTCCTTTGCTGAATGCAAGGCTTTGTATTGGGATTGGTGGTGTTGCTGGGCTGGTAATGGCGCAGGAAAAGAAGATACCGGGCTGGATTATGAAGCTTCATTTGGATGGGCTTTATCATAAAATCGTGCGGGAGCAGTCTGTAAAAAAAGATGTGCGGGCGCGTATATTTCGGAAGAAAGTTGTACAATATAATAATCAGATAGATGGTCAGAATCAAAAGGATGATGGTAAATGATACTATCATCCTTTATGTATGTGCCCGGTATGGGCATAATCTAACCGTTATTGAAGAAAATCCAATGGTTGCCTGGTTTTATGGCAATATATGGTTGTTTTTAGGAGACGGGGAAATGGCATGGAAAATCATTAGGATTATGATTGGCACTTTAATGATGGCGGCTGCGGTTAATTTTATTTTTGAACCGATGAATATGGTAATGGGCGGTGTATCGGGGCTTGCCATTATTGTGAAAGAACTGACGCAGGGGATTGTTAGCGGCGGCTTTCCGGTATGGGTTACAAACCTTGCGGCAAATGTCCCAATTTTCCTGCTTGGGTATTTTGTGATGGGAAAAAGTTATCTGGGATATACTTTTTTTGCAAATCTTTGCTTTTCTTTCTTTTTGCTTGTACTTCCGGTTACTCCAATTGAGCAGAAAGATTATTTCCTGTCAGCAATAGCGGGGGGCGTTTTGACAGGCGGAGGGCTTGGGCTCGTATTTGCCGCGGGGTATTCTACAGGAGGGATGGATTTATTGGGCAGTATTATCCAAAGCCGTTTGAAATCTTATCCTGTAGCTGTTATCCTGTTTGTATTGGATGCTTCGGTTATTTTTACCGGCGCATTGGTATTTGGTTTTTTTACTACCGCCTATGCTGTGGTTTCTGTTTTTATCTCTTCCAGGATTATGGATGAAATTTTGTCTGGCCTTAAACTTGGAAAACAGATTTGGATTATTTCAGAAGAGCACCAGAAAATCAGCAATGAGATTATACAGCAGATGGGACGGGGCGTGACATGTATATCGGGGAAGGGGATGTATACAAAAAAAGCAAAAAATATTTTGTTCTGTGTAGTTGGGAAACGGCAGGTAATGTCCCTGGTTAGCATTGTCAGGCAGGTAGACAGGGCGGCGTTTATTGTAATCCAGGATGCAAGAGAAGTTATGGGGGAGGGATTCCGGGAAATTAGTGAATAGGTTTCCAGGAGGCTTTGGTAAAATCGAACAGTATTTTCAGGGATTTTTTTACGGATTTATGGCGAAATGAACGAAAAAAAAATAAAGTATACGCTTTGCACAAAACACGAAATGTTTCTTTGTCAATTTATGCTATGGTCAAGTTATCTGTTATAGTGTATTATACTTTATAGGTTGAGTGCTATGGCAGATAGCGCTAAAAAATATTATTTGATAGTAGGAGGATACATACTATGGCAAGTTTATCTTTAAAAAACATTTATAAGACTTATCCGAACGGATTTCAGGCAGTTAAGAACTTTAATCTTGAGATTGCAGATAAGGAATTTATTATTTTCGTAGGGCCTTCTGGATGTGGTAAGTCCACAACACTTCGTATGATTGCAGGTTTGGAAGAGATTTCGGAAGGTGAGCTGTGGATTGGAAACAGCCTGGTAAATGATGTAGAGCCAAAGGACAGGGATATTGCGATGGTATTCCAGAACTATGCCCTGTATCCGCATATGACTGTTTTTGATAACATGGCATTTGGCCTTAAACTTAGGAAGACGCCAAAAGACAAAATTGACAAGATGGTACATGAAGCAGCTAAGATTCTTGATATTGAGCAGCTCTTAGACCGTAAGCCAAAGGCTTTATCTGGTGGTCAGAGACAGCGTGTGGCAATGGGCCGTGCAATTGTCCGCCAGCCTAAGGTATTCCTTATGGATGAGCCTTTATCAAACCTGGATGCAAAACTTCGTGTACAGATGCGTATTGAGATTTCCAAAATTCATCAGAGACTGGAAGCTACTATTATCTATGTAACACATGACCAGACAGAGGCGCTTACCCTTGGTACACGTATCGTAGTTATGAAAGATGGTATCATGCAGCAGGTTGCTTCTCCAATTGACCTTTATACAAAGCCATGTAATGTATTCGTTGCTGGATTTATTGGTTCTCCTCAGATGAACTTTATTAACTGTAAAGCAGAAAAGAATGGAAATGGTGTAAAACTTCACTTTGGTTCTTATGCTGTCAGCCTTCCAGAAGCCAAGGCAGCTAAGGTGATTGAAGGCGGTTTTGTTGGAAAAGAAGTTATCCTGGGTATCCGTCCGGAAGATATTAAGGATGATGAAGATGTTGTAAGTGCAGGTGGTGATAATATTGTGGAAGCAACAGTAAGGGTATACGAAATGCTTGGTGCAGAAGTATTCCTGTATCTGACTGTAGCAGGTCATGACAAGGATGTAACAGTCCGTGTAAACCCACGTACAACAGCACGTCCTGGCGACACAATTAAGATTGCCCTTGATACCAGCAAGATTCATGTATTTGACAAAGAGTCAGAAAAGACAATTACAAATTAATAACGAGCCATAGTTAGTAATGTAGATAATATAGGGGATGCATAGTATGCATCCCCCTTTTTGTGCATTCGGTGCAGCGGGAGCGTAAGGGGCTAAAATATCCTTGGAACTCTGTCGTTTCTGGTTCAGATAGTTGTCCTATATATAATAAATGCTTATAAAAGGTGTTCAATTAGGGCGTCTTTTATGGTAGTATAGAGTAAATGGTGTTTGTGGGCGAAATGGTTAAGCATCAGGTCATATTTGAAAAAAGATGCAGCAGGGGTCTTGGTTTTAAAGAGTTTTCTGTTGATATGTAAGTTTAAAAAAGATATAATGGGCATGGATTCCTTGATGTTATGGCGTTGGGGCAGAGAGGTATTTTGCCCTGCAATGGAGGCTTAGGGATGAAACGTATTTCTCTGGAGGAACTTTTAAAATCCCATACAGGGGAGGCCTATGGGCAGCAATACCAATTTGTAATGAAACGGCTGGAGCAGGGGAAAATCAAACCGGTAAAGGCTTCCGGCACAAATGGAAAAAGCCCGGCATTATACCGCGCCTATTGGCTGGTGGAAGAAAAAAAGGATTATAGCGCGCTGGAGGATGAACTAAAGTACAGGCTGCATCCAATGATTTCTGTGGATTATTATTTATCTCACTTGGCAGTTTATGAGAAAGACAGGGAATTTGTTTTAGCGTTAGATAGGTACCTGCGCTGCTGCAGGGAACTGCTGTCCTGCCAGGAGTCAGTGAATGAGCGGAGTTTTGAAATCTGGAACAGGGAAAAGTTTCTGGCAAAGGAGCAGGGGAAACGTATTTTAAAGTGCTGCGGCATACAGGCAGGAGAATTGAATATATACAATACAGCCGAGCCGCTAGCTTATTATTCCCATACAAGGCAGACGCCGCAGAATCTTTTGGTTCTGGAAAATAAGGATACGTTTTATAGTATGCGGCGCCATCTGTTAGAAGGAAAGGGCAGGATATTAAAAAAAGAAATAGGTACATTGATTTATGGGGCCGGCAAAAGAATCCTCAAATCTTTTGAGGATTTTGATTTTTGCATAGAGCCTTATATGGCGGAGCATGGCAACAGCATTTACTATTTTGGCGATTTGGATTATGAGGGGATTGGGATTTATGAAAAGCTGGCAGAAACGTTTTGCAAACGTTGGGAAATCCTGCCGTTTGTTACAGCATATGTTAAAATGATAGAAAAAGCAGGGAGTGCAGCGATGCTTCCAGATACAAAAGAGAAGCAGAATCGGAACATTTCAGGATATTTTTTTACTCATTTTACAGAGGGACAGATATCGAAGATGAATGAGATTTTAGGACAGGGAAAATATATTCCCCAGGAAATTTTAAATATATCAGATTTTTAGGAAAGGGATGTGGGATGCGGTACGATTTTTTGGAGCATTTTCCAAAGCGGATGAAGCATGTGGGGATGTATGTGGTGCTGATGCAGAACAGTATGCAGAGGACAACGTGGAAACAATATGGATTTGTAAAAGCAGATGAACAGATAAACCTGATTTTTGCAGTGATGCTATATATTATGGAGCAGTCTTTAAAAGAGGAAAACTGCACGATGGATGATATCGGGGCATATATAGATACCATTAATGCGCAGCATTTTGAAAAGGGGCTGACGTATGAGGATTGCAGGAAGTTAGGGGATTTTATTGTAAATATTATTTTGTCAAATGAAGGAAAAGTAATGTACTTTGACGGATTTGATTTTGAAAGCAATGCATACCATATTATGCATATCAGCTATGTGGCAAATAAAATTGTCTATATTGACCAGGAGCTAAAGCGGACTTCTTATTATCTGACCGATGATGGATATAATCTTTTGTTATCTACCCTTGAGATTGAAAACAATATGAAACTGACCATCCATGAAATGATTTTCCAGATGCACCTGGAAAAACAAAGCTATGATAAGGCTGTGGATGAAATTAAAAATGTCTTTAACCTGATGCGGATCCAGCTTCAGAAAATCCAGGAGGCAATTGGGAAGATTAGGCGGAACGCTTTAAATTATTCTGTAAAGGATTATGAAGAAATCCTGCTTGAAAACCTGGATACAATTAGCGATACAAAGCAGAAATTCCAGAATTACAGGGAGCTGGTTAAAAGCAGGGCAAGGGAATTGGAAGAGGAAAATATTAATGTAAAGCGTTTGAGTAAAAAAGAGGAGGAAAAGTTAAACCATCTGAAAGAAATTGAACGCTATTTAAGCAGGACCATTGATGAACACCAGAGAATTTTAAACAGCCATTTTGATTTAAAGGCGGTTTATACAAAAGAGCTGGAAGCGCTGTCCCAGATGTCGTTAATTAAGAGGTTTCCGCTTCGGACGGAGTTATATGATAAAATACTGGATAACCCGTCGGCATTAGGGAATTTGGACTATTTTTTAAGGCCGCTGTTTAACCGGGAGATTGATAAAAGTTATAATATTAACAAGGCGTTTGAATTGCAAAAGCCTGTCAGGAAAAAAGAGGAAAAGGATTCCACGGAGCAGTTAGATTTTGATGAAGAAGAATGGCAGAAGGAGAAAGAAAGGCTTTTAAAGGAAAAGTTGGAAAAGTATGAAAAAAGCCTGGGCTATCTGTTAAGCATGGCCGGGGAAAAAGGGGAAGTTTCTTTAATGGAAATCAGGGAAAAGACATTGGAAGATGCCGCTTCAAAGGAATGCCTGATTCCGAACGTGGAAATTTTTAAAGAAATCATGGTAGAATTGATAAAAAACCAGGAGATTGATATTTTAGCCCTGCAAAAGGAACGGAGTGAATTTATCCAGGACAGGCCGATGGAATTTCAGTTAAATGAAACGCTTCTCCATTTGATTGAAGATTACCCGGAAAATAATGGGATTATAAAGATAGAAACATATCGTTTGGAAAATAGTAAAGCAGTTGTTTTTGAAGGCGTTCTGGATGAACAGGGAGAGAGAAAAAATATAAAATGCTCTGATGTAATGATCAGGATTACGCGGGAGGAGTAAGAGATGGCATATGAATTAGAAGAGGTCCAGGTTAGCCAGGAGATTTTTTATTATCTGCTGGAGCACCATGAGCTGCAGGGGGATGCAGAGAGTGTATTATATAAGGCGTATACAGAGCAGGAAAAAATACAGAATCTGGTGAAGTCGCAGGGAGAGCTTGCAAACAGCACGGTTGAGCGGTATGGGAATGTGATTTACCTGATTCCTAAGGAAGAAAATAATTTCCTTGGGTTTTCTAAACCGCAGCTTAAGGCAGCGCTTTGTAAGTCGAATGCAACAGATAAGGATTATTATCTTTCCCAGTTTGTGATTTTAACAATACTGGTGGAATTTTTTGATGGGCAGGGGAGCAGCAGTAAAACAAGGGAATATATCAGGGTAGGGGATTTGCAGAACTGCATTTCCCAAAGGCTGAAAGAGGGGGTAGAAAATGCAGGGGAAGAGGAGGAAGACGGGATTGCTTTCCAGGATATCCTGGAAGCTTATGAAGCCCTGCGTTCCGAGGAAAAGGGTTCCCATGCGCGTACTACGAAGGAAGGTTTTTTACACCAGATTCTGACTTTTTTGCAGAAGCAGGGGCTGGTGGAATATGTGGAACAGGATGAAATGATTATGACGACAAAGAAGCTGGATAATTTTATGGACTGGAATCTTTTAAACCAGAATAATTATCAGAGAATCCGGCGCGTACTGGGGGTGGATGTGAATGAGTAAGATTAATACGGTTCGGTTGATTAACCTGAATTATAACAACAATGCAATTAAAATCAGTGATGAAACATTTCATATGAATGGGGAGAGCACGCTTCTTTCCCTCCGTAACGGAGGCGGGAAGTCTGTCCTTGTCCAGATGATGATGGCTCCATTTGTCCATAAACGGTACAGGGATGCAAAAGACCGCCCGTTTGAAAGTTACTTTACAACAGGTAAGCCTACTTTTATTTTGGTAGAATGGATGCTTGAGCAGGGGGCGGGCTATGTCCTGACAGGGATGATGGTGCGCAGGAGCCAGGGCACGGATGGCGAACAGGCGGAAAACCTGGACATTGTGAATTTTATTTCAGAATACCAGGAGCCATGCCTTACGGATATCCAGCGCCTTCCTGTTGTGGAAAAGGGCAAAAAGGAAATGGTTTTAAAAAATTTTGTGGCATGCCGCCAGCTATTTGAAGGGTTTAAGAAGGATTCAGCATTGAAATTCTTTTATTATGATATGGGAAATTCCGCCCAGTCCAGGCAGTATTTTGATAAATTGTTAGAATATCAGATTAATTTTAAGGAATGGGAAACGATTATTAAAAAGGTGAATCTGGAGGAATCCGGCCTTTCCAATCTTTTTGCAGACTGCAAAGATGAAAGGGGGCTGGTGGAAAAGTGGTTTTTAGAAGCAGTAGAGGGAAAATTAAATAAAGAAAAAGACCGTATGGGGGAGTTCCAGGCGATTACGGAAAAATATGCAGGGCAGTATAAGGACAACCAGTCTAAAATACAGCGCAGGGATACGATACGCCTGTTTAAAGAGGAAGGAGCGCGCATTGAGGAAAAGGCTGTACAGTATCTGGAGGCAGAAGAGAAAAAAGGGCGGCAGGAAAAACAGATTGCTGCATTTATCTGTGAATTAAACCGCGTAAAAGCCCTGGCACAGGAAAATATGCAGGAAGTGAAGGGCAGTCTGGAGGATATCAGGCAGGCAGCAGGGCGTATTGAGTATGAAAAATTATCGAAAGAGTATTACCAGTTAGAAGAGGGGCAGAAGTTTCATATCATGAACAGGGATATGATTGGGATGGAACAGGATGAATTAGAGAGGGAGCAGTCTGACAGCCAAAAACAGCTCCATATTCTTCTATGTGCAAAGCAGCAGTCCGTGGCAGAATCTGAAAAGGCAGAGCTGCAGGAAGCCCAGCAGAAGGTAGATATTTTCCACAGAAAAGAGGAAGATCTGGTGCCGGAGCGCAGCTATCTTGGATATCAGCTTAGGCGCTATTATGAAAAGGCTCTGGAAGAAAATGCCGGAAAGCAGGAGGAAAAAGAGAAAGAGGCCAGGCAGGAAGAAAAGGATATTTTGGAACGAAAAGAAAAGATAGAGGCCCTTGAGAAGGCAATCCGGGAAAATGCGGCCAAAGAAGGCGCATTAAAAAACAGCGTTGATTCTTATGATGCGCAGGAAGAGCGGTTTAACGCCCGGTATAAGGAAAACCTATCTAGAAATATTATGGGGAGTTATGAGCCCGGGATGCTGGATATTAAGGCAGACGTCTATAAGCAGGAACTGGAAGAGGCTGTGAGGCAGCAGGCGAAAAGGAAAAAGCAGGCGGAAGATTCTAAAGAAAAAACAAGAGGGATGGAACGCAGCCTGGAAGAGCAGAAAAAAGAACTGCAGAAAAATATCTGGGAGCAGCAGCAAAAGGAAGAGCGAAAGAAAAGCTATGATGAGGAACTTGTTGTGCGTTCTGCTATTTTAAAATATCTGGATATGCCGGAAGATGAAAAGTTTGATACGGATAAAATATTACATGTTTCAGAACGGAAACTGCAGGAAATTGCACAGTTGCGCCGAAGCCTGGAAAAAGAAGAGGATGCATTGGAAAAGGAGTACCAAAAACTGACACAGGGAAAGACGCTGGAGTTAACAGAAGAACTAGAACGGGAGTTTGCAGATTTGGGAATCCACGTTGTATATGGCATGGAATGGCTAAAGAAAAATGGATATTCTGAAAAGAAGAACAAAGAACTTGTACATAACCACCCTTTTTTACCGTATTCCCTGGTCTGCTCTGGAAAAGAGCTTGAAAAGTTATCTGCCCATGCAGGGGATATTTATACTTCTTTTCCAATACCGATTGTCAGGAGGGAAGAACTTGAGGCAAAGCAGGAGAAAGTGAAAGGAAGCATAATTTCTTATTCCGGGGTAAGTTTTTATGTTCTTTTTAATGAAAATCTTTTAAATGAGAAAAAGCTTGCCGCCCTTGCGGAGGAATTACAAAAGCAGATTCAGCGTAAAAAAGACGCCGTCCAGGTAAGGGATACAGAATACAAGGAATATTTTGAGCGGAAGGAAACAATCCGCAACCAGTCTGTAAGCCTGGAGCTTTATAAAGAAAATGAAGAAGCTTTGGAAGGGTTAAAAAATAGTATTGGGGAACAGACTGAAAAAATCCGTACTGTTTCAGAAGAACTTGCTGCTTTGAGGGATTCTGTAAAAAAACTGGAAGCAGAAATTCAGAAGGCAGTGCGTGAAATTGAAGAAAAAAGGCGGCGGACAGAAGATTTCGGACAGCTATGCACTTTTTACCAGTCGTATGAACAGGATTATGCAGAACTGGAACGGTGCAGGAAGGAACAGGAAACGCTTTTTGAAAGAAAACAGCTTTCCAACAGCCAGTTGGAAAAATTGCAGGAGCAGTTAAAAAAGACGGAGTTTGAAAAGGAAAACCTTGTTCAGGAAGAAAAGCTTTTACAGGAAAGTTTACGCTGTTATGCGGATTATAGGAAAAAAGAACAGGGAAAGGGCAGTGAAACGCCAGGGGAATTGGATATTGCAGAGATGGAGGCGAGGTTCAGGGCGATTACTTCAGGCCTTTCCCAGGAGCTAAAGGAGTTAGAAGTACAGCAGCAGAAGGCTTTAAAACGGTACCAGGAGGCAGAAAAGGAATTGGGGCGGCTTGCGCAGAAATACCATCTGGAGCCAGAAGAATGGGAAGGGAAAGAGTATAATGTCAAGGAAGAAGCCCATCTGGAAAGCCGGTTAGAGGATTTGGGCAGGAAGATAGAACATAAGAAAATGCTCTGCCATAAAGAGGAAACGCAGATAGAAGTCCTGAAAAACCAGATGCAGGAAAAAAGGAAACGGATTCAGGAAGAATGTAAGGAGGAGGAAGTTCTTCCAAAAAAGGAAATATCAGACAGGGATTTTGATGCGGCAAAAAACCAGCTTTTATTCCAGGAAGCGCAGATGCAGGAAAAGGAAGCTGCTTACCGGGAATCTTTGCAAAGTTATGAGGAAAATCTGACAGCCCTTGCAGAATACAGTGATTTTAATGCAGAGGAAGGGGCAGGATGGGAAGAGGATCTTTCTGAAATGAGCCGTACGCAGCTCCGTAACAGGAAAGGGAGCCTTGTAAGAGATTATAAAGAATGGATTGAGAAATGCAGGGATGCGCGGGAGCGTTTGGAACGTATCCTGAACCAGATTGTCCGGATGGAGGAGTTTGCAGAAGAATTTTACAGAAAGCCATTAGAAGCAATGCTGGAGCTGACAGAGGATGCTTCCCAGGTGCTGCAGCAGCTCCACACAACAGTACAGTCTTACGACAGTTTAATGGAAAAACTGGAAGTGGACATTTCTGTTGTTGAAAAAGAAAAGGAAAAAATTGTAGAATTGATGGAGGAGTATATTAAGGAAGTCCATGGAAACCTTGGGAAAATTGATGCAAATTCTACAATTACGGTGAGGGAGAGGCCTTTAAAGATGCTGCGCATTCAATTGCCGGAATGGGAAGAAAATGCAGAAATGTACCATCTAAGGCTGATTGATATGATTGACAGCATTACCCAGAAGGGGGTTGCGCTTTTTGAACAGAATGAGAATGCGCAGGAATACTTTGGGACGCAGATTACAACAAAGAACCTATATGATACAGTGATTGGCATTGGCAATATCCAAATCAGGCTGTATAAGATAGAAGCGCAGAGGGAATATCCGATTACCTGGGCGGAGGTTGCAAAAAATTCCGGCGGCGAGGGATTTTTATCGGCTTTTGTCATTCTTTCCAGTTTGTTGTATTATATGAGGAAGGATGATACAGATTTCTTTGCGGAGCGGAATGAGGGGAAGGTGCTTGTGATGGATAACCCATTTGCACAGACAAATGCCTCCCATCTTTTAAAACCGCTGATGGATATGGCAAAAAAGGCAAATACCCAGTTAATCTGCCTGACTGGGCTTGGTGGGGAGTCAATTTATAACCGCTTTGATAATATCTATGTTTTGAATTTAATTGCGGCAAGTTTAAGGACCGGGATGCAGTACCTAAAGGTGAACCACGTAAAGGGAAATGAGCCGGAAACGATGGTAGTGTCGCAGATTGAAGTGACGGAGCAGATGGAGTTGGAGTTTTAGAGTGTGTTTGAAAATTAACCATTGTACAGATTTATAGGCTTTGGCAATTCCAAAATTTTACCAACGGCAGCCCGCTTGCGCTTGGATGGGAAACGCAATGGTGCATAAAGCCTTAGAAAACAAGGCTTAAACACCAGCGTTCCCATACAGCGGCCTTATGGCAAAATATTTGGAATCTGCCAGAGCAATGCAATTTTTGCGAAATTATAGGGTTAAAAGAAATTTTCAAACACGCTCTAGAGTTATAGGGAATATGATGCATGATGAGGAAATGGAGGGAAGAAATGATTGCTAAAAAAATGATAAAGTATGTAGAGGGCAATTCTGTTACGAGGGCGATGTTTGAGGAGGGAAAGCGCATGGCGCGTCTTTATGGTGCGGAAAATGTATATGATTTCAGCCTTGGAAACCCCAGCGTAGAGCCGCCGGCTGCCGTAAAGGAAAATATGGTTAAGATATTGCAGGAGGTTCCGCCAAATAAAATCCATGGTTATATGAATAATGCAGGCCATGAGGAAGTGCGGGGAGCAATTGCAAAGTCGTTAAATGCTAAATTTGGTACGGATTTTACAGAAGGAAATATCCTGATGACGGTAGGGGCGGCAGGCGGGTTAAATGTTATTTTAAAGGCAACTTTGGATCCAGGGGATGAAGTAATTGCTTTTGCGCCATATTTTGGGGAATACAATAATTATGTTGCAAATTTTGACGGGGTGATGACAGCTGTTTCACCGCATATTCCAGATTTCCAGCCAAACCTTGCAGAATTTGAAGAAAAGCTGACAAAGAGGACAAAGGCAGTGATTATAAATACGCCAAATAACCCGACCGGCGTAGTATATTCCGAAGAGACGATACAGAAATTAGCCGCTATTCTGGAACAAAAGCAAAAAGAATTTGGCACGGCGATTTATTTGATTGCAGATGAACCATATCGGGAACTGGCCTATGATGGCGTGGAAGTCCCTTATCTGACAAAGTATTATGCCAATACGATTGTAGGGTATTCTTACAGCAAATCGCTTTCGCTTCCAGGGGAAAGAATCGGATATCTTGTAATTCCAAAAGAAGCAGATGATTATGAAAATTTATGGAATGCGGCAGTCATTGCAAACCGTATTCTTGGTTTTGTCAATGCCCCTTCTTTACAGCAGCTTGCTGTGGCGCAGTGTCTGGAGGAGGCTGCGGATATTTCCATATATGATGCAAACCGAAAACTGCTTTATAACAAATTGACAGAGCTTGGGTTTGAGTGTGCAAAACCGAAAGGCGCATTTTATATGTGGGTGAAAACAAAGGAACCGGATGATAAAGCTTTTGCTGCTAAGGCAAAGGAGTTTCACCTGCTTTTGGTACCGGGAAGCTCTTTTATGTGCCCAGGCTATGTGCGCATTGCATATTGTGTGGAGAAAGAAATGCTTTTGCGTTCCTTTGCATCATTTGAAAAGCTGGCTGCTTATTATAAAGAGCAAGGTTAATGATGATGGTTTTCTGTTTATGACGGCCGCAGTAATCGTGTTATGGGGAAACAAAGTGCAGATAGGGGCATCATATGACAGAATAGATGATTGTAGATAACAGCAAATATGTATTAAGGAAGAAAAGAGGAAATAAAATGAGCAGCTGGAGAGATAATTTACGGAAAATAGAGCCATATGTGCCAGGGGAACAGCCTGACCTTGCAGATATGATTAAATTAAATACGAATGAGAACCCATATCCTCCTGCGCCTGGAGTGCGGAAGGTATTGGACCGTTATGACGAAAGCATGCTGCGTCTGTATCCAGACCCAAATTCATCTTTGCTTGTGCAGGCAGTCGCTGATTATAATAAAGTAGATGCAGACCAGGTCTTTGTAGGAGTTGGCTCTGATGATGTGCTTGCAATTGCATTTATGACATTTTTTAATTCGGAGGAACCGATTTTATTCCCGGATATTACCTATTCTTTTTATGATGTCTGGGCAGAATTATTTAAAATCCCATACAGGCAGATGCCGTTAAATGATGCGTTTGAGGTAATCCCTTCGGATTACTATGGAAAAAATGGCGGCGTGGTGCTTGCAAATCCAAATGCGCCGACAGGGGTTGCACAGAGCCTTATAGCATTAGAGGATATCATATTACATAACCAGGATGTTGTTGTAATAATTGATGAAGCGTATGTTGATTTTAGTACAGAGACAGCGCTGCGGCTCATTGATAAATATGAAAATGTCTTAATTGTCCAGACGTATTCTAAGTCCCGTTCCCTGGCAGGCATGCGGATTGGCCACGCAATGGGAAATTCTGAATTGATTGCTGCAATGAATGATGTGCGTTTTTCATTTAATAGTTACCCAATGACAAGGCTTTCTGTGGAGATTGGCGCAGAGGCAATCCGGGATGTTTCTTATTTTGAAGAAACAAAGAAAAAAATAATTGCTACCCGTGAGTGGACAAAGCAGGAACTGATGCGGCTTGGTTTTTCCTTTGGCGATTCCATGACAAACTTTATCTTTGCAAGCCATTATAGGGTGCCTGCTGAGGTGATATTTGAAAAATTAAAGGAAAAACATATTTTTGTGCGTCATTTTTCAAAAGAGAGAATCTGTAATTACCTGCGTATTTCCATCGGGACAGATGAAGAAATGAAACGCTTGATTGAAGAGATGGAAGCAATAATAGGCAGTGAAAAGTAACGGCTGCTTTACAGCACATGTGTTTTTCTATTTACATTTGTATAGATTGATGATAATATAGTATTATATGGGGGATTTTATGTATTGCGCATGCTGTTTGGGATGATTAGTAACTGCGTATTTCAGAACAGGAAAAGGAATAATGTTGGAGGGATTATATGATATCAAATCAAGTGTTACAGACTACGATTGATGGTTTAAAAAATATTACACGAGTAGATATCTGCGTTATGGACATCGAAGGGAAAGCGCTTGCAACAACGATTAATAATGTCGAAGAATATGAAGAGGCTGTTATGGCGTTTGTGGATTCTCCGGCTGACAGCCAGGTTCTGCAGGGATATCAGTTTTTTAAAGTATTTGATGAGCACCAGTTAGAATATGTCCTGCTTGCAAAAGGAGACAGTGAAGATGTGTATATGGTTGGTAAGCTGGCGGCATTTCAGATAAGGAACTTATTAGTTGCATATAAAGAGCGTTATGACAAAGATAATTTTATCAAAAATTTACTTTTGGACAACCTGCTGCTGGTAGATATTTATAACCGTGCAAAAAAGCTCCATATTGAAACAAATGTAAAACGTATTGTTTTTCTGATTGAAACAGAGAACGAAAAAGACGCCAATGCACTGGAAACGGTAAAAGGGTTGTTTGCAGGCAAGAAGAAGGATTTTATTACACAAGTTGATGAAAAAAATATTATTCTTGTGAAAGAAGTTGCAGATAATGAAGATTATGACGATATGGAAAAGACTGCAAGGGTAATTCTGGATATGCTAAATACTGAAGCGATGACAAAGGTACATGTGGCATATGGTACGATGGTCCAGGAAATCAAGGATGTTTCACGGTCTTATAAAGAGGCAAAGATGGCGCTGGACGTCGGCAAAATCTTTTACAGTGACAGAAATGTAATTGCTTATAGCAGCCTTGGGATTGGGCGTTTGATTTATCAGCTTCCGATGCCGCTTTGCAAAATGTTTATTAAAGAGATATTTGGGCAGAAGTCCCCGGATGATTTCGATGATGAAACAATAGCGACGATAAATAAGTTTTTTGAAAACAGCCTGAATGTGTCAGAGACTTCACGCCAGCTTTATATCCATCGGAATACGCTGGTGTACCGGCTGGATAAGCTTCAGAAAAGTACGAACCTTGACTTGCGGGTGTTTGATGATGCAATTACTTTCAAGATTGCATTAATGGTTGTTAAGTATATGAAATACATGGAGAATTTTGAGTATTAGTTTGACAGGGCACCAGCGAAGGCGGTGCCCTTCAGTATGTCAGGGCATGGCAGGGGATGCTTTTTGGAAATAGTTTTTTGGTATGTCCTGGAGGAGGAAACATGGGAAACAGGGAATTACTGATTCAGATGGAGCGTGTCAGGGTGGCGTATCCATCTGGAATGGAGGCATTAAAGAGTGTCAGCATATCTGTAGAAAAGGGAGAGTTTCTTTTTGTTGTGGGAAGCAGCGGTTCAGGGAAATCTACGCTGATTAAAACATTACTTGGGGAAGTGGGGGTATCTTCCGGGCAGATAATGGTGGCAGGCAGGGAGTTAAGCAGGTTGAAAAAGAAAGAACTGCCGTACTACCGAAGGATGCTTGGGGTTGTTTTTCAGGAGTTCCGTTTGCTGGAGGACCGCAATATATTTGAAAATGTTGCATTGTCACAGAGGATCATTGGCGTCAGCCATGACCGGGTAAAGAGAAATGTTTCTTTGATGCTTGATATGGTAGGGCTGGGGGAGAAACGCAGGGCATACCCTAAGGAACTGTCTGGCGGGGAACAGCAGAGAGTTGCAATTGCACGTGCAATGGTAAACCGTCCGGCAATTCTTTTGGCAGATGAGCCGACAGGGAACCTGGATCCAAAAAATTCATGGGAGATTATGGATTTGCTGGAGGAAATGAACCAGCTTGGTACTACGGTTGTAATGGTGACACATAATAATGAAATTGTAAATCAGATGAAAAAACGTGTGGTGACCCTGAGCCAGGGAGTTGTTACAAATGATATGCCGCAGGGAGGTTATGTACAGTGAAAACATTTGGTTATGGATTAAAGCAGGGGATTAAGAATATAGTGCAGAACCGGTTGTTTTCCCTGGCAGCAGTTGGGACAATCTCGACATGCCTGTTTTTACTGGGGATTTTTTATGCATTGATTAGCAATTTCCAGAATATGGTGTATAATGCAGAAAGTACGGTAGGTGTTACTGTTTTTTTTGACGAGGGTATTACAAAAGAACAGATTGATTTAATTAAAGGTGAAGTTGAGGCATGTAAGACAGTAGAGCGTGTGGTTTACATATCGGCTGAGGAGGCGTGGGAGAAATTCCAGAAGGAAATGTATTCTGGGAAGGGAAATATTGAAGAGACTTTCCAGGGAGATAACCCATTAAAAAATTCAGCGTCGCTTGAAGTCTATTTAAGCGATGTATCTAATCAGGAGAGTATTGTAAATTTAATCCAAAAAATGGAGGGCGTCCGTAAAGTGAACAGTTCTAACAGCATTGCGGACGGTTTGGTTAGTTTTAATACATTAGTGACTTATATTTCTGCTACTATAATAATTTTGCTGCTGATGGTTTCAGTTTTTTTAATCAGTACTGCAGTTGCAACAGGTATCCGGGTGCGCAAAGATGAAATTTCCATTATGAAATATATTGGTGCAACAGAGTTATTTATTAAGCTTCCGTTTATAGTGGAGGGAGTTGTAATTGGAATAATAGGGGCGGCGCTTCCGCTGGTATTGCTCTGGCTGATTTATGAAAGAGTGGTTGGCTTTATTTTGGAACACTTTTCAGTGCTGTCCCAATGGCTTGCTTTTGTTGATGCAGCTGAGGAATTTCGGACATTGATACCGCTTTCTTTTCTTGTGGGGATTGGGATTGGTTTTACAGGCAGTGTGATGTCGGTGCGCAAACATTTGAAAGCGTAGTGGCATGGAGAAGGGGAGGAAAAGCAGATGAAGAAAAAGGTTGGCGTTATAGTGGGGGTATGGCTTGCAGGGGCTGTTTTGGCTGGGAATATGGGGCGGCTGTTTCCTGGGAGGCAGGACGGGAAAGCTGCTTTGGTACAGGCGGCTTATTCAGGTGATATTCAGGAGGATATAGACGAGGCCAGCCAGGAGATAAAGGAGGCACAGGAAGAAAAAAAGCAGCTCGAAAAAGATATTAAGGCAATAGAAGAAAAGAAAAGTGACGTACTGGAATATGTAGAGCTTTTGGATGGCAAGCTGACAGAACTATCTGGGAGGATGCAGAGGAATAAAGCGGACATAGTTACGGTGAAAAAGAAGGTTCAGGTACTGCGGCAGGAAAAGGAGCAGGCAGAGGCCGACCGGGAAAAACAGTATGATATTATGGCAGAGCGCATAAAATATATGTATGAAAATGGCAGCAGCGGGTATCTGGAACTGCTGTTTGGGGCAGAGAGCCTGTCAGAACTTTTTAACAGGGCAGAGTATGTCAGCCGTGTGGCAGAGTATGATAACAACATTGTCCTGTCTTATCAGAAGGTGTGCGATAAACTGGAAAAAGCTAAGAAGAAGTTAGACGATAATCTTTTGGAGCTGAGAGGGTTAAGAGAAAACCTGAAAGTAGAGGAAGAGTCTGTCCAGCTTATGATGGATAAAAAAACGGCAGAGCTAAATAGATACAAGGTGCTGATTCAAGAAAAAAACAAAGAAGCCAGGAAACAGGAAGATATCTTGAAAAAGCACGAGGAAGAACTGGAGCGGCTTTTAGAAGAGCAGCGGAGAAGGGCGGAACAGGAAGCAAGAGAAAGGGCAGAGCGTGAAAACAGGGACAGCAGCCCTAACAGACAGACGAAACAGGGGTATCGGTGGCCTTTGCCAATATCAGGTGTTATTACTTCTTATTTTGGTTACAGGAAGGCGCCAACAGCCGGGGCAAGTACTTACCACAAGGGGATTGATATTTCTGTACCAGTTGGGACATCTGTGCTGGCGGCCAGGGCTGGTATTGTTGTAACGGCATCTTATTCGGCGTCTGCGGGAAATTATGTTGCGCTGTATCATGGGGGTGGGATATACTCCTATTATATGCATTGTTCCAGTTTGACTGCTGGTGTTGGGGAAGAGGTTTTAGCAGGGCAGCAGGTTGCATTATCTGGAAATACTGGAATTTCGACGGGGCCGCATCTTCATTTTGCAATTTATGCAAATGGCGCATATGTAAATCCTCTGGGTTATGTATCACAGCCATAATAATTTAAAGATCTTCATTGTGACAGAAAGGAGTATAGATGAAAGACAGAGAATTTGGTAATGGTTTTTTGTGTGGCATATTGGGCACGTTAGGAGTGCTTATTGTTCTTGTCCTTGGGCTGGAATTGGCTGGTGTGCTTGATTTGGGCAGTGTTGTGCTGGGGGTTCCAGGGAAACGTACGGCGATGGAGAGGAAAATCAGAAGGAAGATTGATGTCCTGGAGTCATATATTGACACCTATTTTTTGGATGAGATAGATGAGGAAATGATGGCGGAAGCTGTGTATAAAGGTGTGATTAATGGCCTGGGGGATACTTATGCAGCATATTATACGGCTGATGAATATAAGCAGATACAAGAAAAAACAGAAGGGATCTACTGTGGGATTGGCACATATATTTCGGCTGACAACGAGAATGGCATTGTAACAATTATTAAACCGATGAAAAACAGCCCTGCGGAAAAGGCGGGGGTTTTGGCGGGAGATATTCTATATGCGATAGATGGGGAAGAAGTGTCCAATATGGAGATTTCACAGGTGCAGGCACTGATTAAGGGAGAAAAAGGTTCCAAAGTAGAACTTACACTGATTCGTCAGCAGGACGAGGTAAAGGTTACAGTAACCCGGGATGAGATCGTTGAGGACACTGTAGCCAGCCAGATGTTAGATGGCAAAATTGGGTATATTCAGGTAACTTCCTTTGAACAGGTGACTTCAGAACAGTTCCGCGACGCGGTTGACAAATTGGAGGCAAAGGGGGAAGAAGGGCTGATAATTGATTTGCGTGATAATGGAGGCGGCCTTTTAGATACTGCGGTTGATATGCTGGACCGCCTGCTTCCGGAGGGGCTTGTTGTATACAGCATGGATAAAGGCGGTAATAAGCAGGAGTATAATGCAGAAGATCCTGATAAATTTGATAAGCCTCTTGTGGTTTTGGTGAATGGCAAATCAGCAAGCGCCTCTGAAGTATTCAGCGGTGCGCTCCAGGACAAAAAGGCAGGCAAGCTGCTTGGGACAAAAACGTTTGGAAAAGGGATTGTACAGGGGATTTTTGCCCTGCAAGACGGCTCTGCTGTGAAGATGACGACATCAAAATATTATACGCCAAATGGGAGGAATATTCATGGAAAAGGGCTGACGCCGGATATAGAGGTTGAGCCTTCGGAAAAACTGGAGAAACTTCCAATCAGTGGGAAAAAAGTAGATAACCAGATAAAAGAGGCATATGATTACCTGACAGAAGGTTAATTTAATGGAGGATAAAATGAGGGATATACAAAAGCAGGTATGCATGTTTTTCCTGGCAGTATTGGCAGGAGGGGCGATTGGGATTGGAGGCTGTGTTTACCTTTCATTGGAAAATAAGGCAGCCGGCGCGCTGATGTTTACTGTAGGGCTATATGCGATCTGTGTGCAGGGGCTGAATTTGTATACCGGGAAGGTGGGGTATCTTGTAAACCGGCATCTGGGGTACTGCCTGGATTTGGCTGTTATCTGGGCTGGAAATCTGGCGGGGACATTTTTGGCTGCCGCTGGGATGCAGTCTGCCCGGATTTCGTCAATATCTGAAAAAGCGGCGGCGATTTGTGAAATAAAATTAAATGATAATTATCTGAGTTTATTTTTACTTGGGATATTTTGTGGTTTTTTGATGTTTGTGGCAGTAGATGGGTATCAATTATCGAAAAATCCTATCATTCTGTTTATGGGGGTGGCTGCGTTTATTTTGTGCGGTTTTGAACATTGTATTGCAGATATGTTCTACTTTTCTATGGCGCAGATGTGGTCAGGGAAAGCGTTTCTTTGTATTTTGATTATTACTCTGGGAAACTCTGTTGGCGGGATTTTGATTCCTTTGGCAAAAAAACTACAGGGTTAAAAAAGGGGAATGCGCTGGCATTCCCCTTTTTAACCCGCAACAATAATGTTACAGCAGTTCTTGTAGTCTTTTGGAGGCTTTGTTTCTGTTATAATTTGTACGTCCTCCAGTTTGGCAAAGCTGATAGCGGCAATTTCGCCAAATTTCGTTACATCTGCCAAAATATATTTTTTGTGGCAGTGTTCCAGGGCTGTCTGTTTCATAAGGGACTCGTTGCTGTCTGGCGTGGTATAGCCATAGCGTCTGCTAATCCCGTTTGTGCCAAAAAAGCCTTTTGTAAAATGGTATTTCTGGAGGCTTAAAACGGCCTGGCTTCCTACAACGGCTTCGGTGGTGCCTTTGAGTTCCCCGCCGATTAAAAGGACTTTGAATCCTTCAATTGCCAGCCTTTTTGCATGATCTACTGCATTTGTTACGAAAGTGACATTTTTTTCTGTCAGGTATTCAATCATATAACCTGTAGTTGTTCCGGCGTCCAGGTAAACAAAATCATCCTTTTTAATTAATTGGGCTGCATACCTGGCGATTTGCCGTTTTTCTGCCTGTTTTACTTCCTGCTTCTGGGCAACGGAAAGTTCTGTTACCATATAGGCATTTTCAATTGATACTGCTCCGCCAAAAACCTTGCTTAATTTCCCGGCCTTATCAAGTGTTGTCAAATCCCTGCGGATTGTAGAGTCAGAGCCTCCAGTCATTTCTTTGATTTCTGTTACCGAAATGCTGTTTTTTTCTTTTAGCATCTGCAAAATGATTTCATGGCGCTTTTCTGTCAACATAGTATTCCTTCTCTCTATTTTTTGAGTTCTTCTACGTTTGTTTCCAGAATGATTTTGCGGATTGGAAGGATTCTTCCAGGGGAAACAGAAAGTTCATCAATTCCCATAGCAAGAAATTCCTGTGTTAAATCTAAGTCTGCGCCAAGTTCTCCGCAGATGCCGGCCCAGATGCCCTCTTTATGGGCATTTTCGATAACCATGCGTATCATAGAAAGGACTGCAGGATGATGCGCGTCATAAAAGTCGTCCAGTTTTGTGTTCTGGCGGTCGATTGCCAGGGTATATTGTGTCAGGTCATTTGTCCCGATGCTGAAAAATTCGACCTCTTTAGCAAGCTCCCTGCTTATCATTACGGCGGCAGGCGTCTCAATCATAATACCCTGTGACGGGCTGCCAAAGGCTATGTTTTGCTCTGTCAGTTCCTTTTTTACTTCTTCTACAATTTCTTTGATTTTCTTTACTTCCCATACGCTGGTTATCATAGGGTACATAATCGCCAGGTTTCCATATGCGCTGGCGCGGAACAGGGCGCGGAGCTGTGTTTTAAAAACTTCCGGGCGGTCCAGGCAGATACGGATGGCGCGGTAGCCCATTGCAGGATTGTCTTCTCTTTCAATCTGGAAATAATCGCATTGTTTATCAGCGCCGATATCCAGAGTGCGGATAATCACCTGCTTTCCTGCCATCGTTTCTGCTACTGTTTTGTATACGGCAAACTGCTCTTCTTCTGTTGGGTAGTCGTCCTTTTCCAGATAAAGAAATTCACTGCGGAACAGGCCGATTCCTCCAGCGTCATTCTGGATAACAGTCGCTAAATCTTTGCTGTTACCAATATTAGCATAGAGTTTTATTTCCTTTCCGTCAAGAGTAATATTTGCTTTTCCCTTCAGTGTCTGTAGCAGCTCTTTTTGTTCTTGCTCTCCTTTTTGCTTTTCCTGCATTTCAGAAAGGGTAGTTTCATCTGGCTCTACATAGATAATGCCTTTGCTTCCATCCACAATTGCAAGCTTTCCATCCACGGTATCATCCAGCGGGATATCTGTGCCGATTAATGCCGGGATACTCATAGTTCTTGCTAGAATAGCCGTATGGGAGTTTACGGAGCCGTGTACTGTTACAAAAGACAGTACCATATCTTTATTCATTTGGACGGTTTCAGAAGGGGCAAGGTCGTCTGCCAGAATAATAACAGGTTCTTCCGTATCCATACCGGCTTTTGATTTCCCGCCTAACACGTTTAGGAGCCTTTCAGAAATATCTTTAACATCGGCTGCCCTGCCGCGCATGTATTCGTCATCCATTGCAGCAAACATCTGCGAAAAATTATCTCCTGTAGCAGCAACTGCATATTCAGCATTTACCTGCTGGCTGTCAATAATATTTTCTACAGATTCTTTATAATCGTCATCCTGAAGCATCATCTGATGGATTTCGAAAATAGCAGCATTGGCTTCCCCAACTTCCTTTACCGCCTTTTCATATAAAGCCTGTAATTCCTCCGTTGCCTGTTCTACTGCAGCAGAATAGCGTTTTTTCTCATGTTCCGTATCTTCAACTTTGACACGTTTTACCTGCTGCTCCCCCTTTTGGTAAATGCTGATTTTACCAATGGCAACGCCGTTAAATACGCTTTTGCCATAATAAGTTTTCATAGCTGTTCCCCCACTTTCTGGTGCTTATAAGTTTTCCTTCATGAAAGCGCTGATTTTTTCACATGCAGCATCCTCATCTTCTCCGTCAAAATTCATCACTACTTCATTGCCGCTTTTTACAGCTAAGCCCATAATACCAAAGATTTTTTTGCAGTCGCCGGATTTTCCGTCCTTAGTTAAAGTAATTTTGCAGGAAAACTCTTTTGCGGCTTTCACTAATTCGCCTGCAGGGCGTGCATGGATTCCTTCTGGGTCTGTAATGGTGTAAGTAAATTCCTTCATAATTGTAATCCTCCTTTTTTGGGTGTTTAATTTATTTTTTTCTTTAATAAGCCAAGTAGAACAGTAGAAACTGCTGTGCCGGCAACTAAAGCTATAAGATAGAATACAGCATTTCCGACGACTGGGAAGACAAAAATTCCTCCATGTGGAGCCATCAAAGTACAATGGAATGCCATGCTGAGCGCGCCTGCCACGCCGGAGCCTGCGATACATGCAGGGAGTACATGGAGCGGGTCGGATGCAGCGAATGGGATTGCGCCTTCTGTAATAAAGGCAAGCCCCATGATAAAGTTGGTTGGTCCTGCTTCCCGTTCTTCTTTTGTAAATTTATCCTTGAACATTAAGCTTGCAAGGGCAATTGCGCATGGAGGCGTCATGCCGCCAATCATAACGGCTGCCATAATATCATAGTTTCCAGCTGCAATAGATGCTGTGCCAAATACATAAGCGGCTTTATTAAATGGCCCGCCCATATCAATTGCCATCATTGCGCCCAAAATCAGGCCTAACACAATTTTGCTGGAGCCTCCCATTGATTTAAGGCCGTTGTTTAAGCCTGTGTTGATTGCCCCCATAATTGGTTCAATTGCAAAGTTCATTAAAAGTCCCATAACTAAAATGCCTACGACTGGCAGGATAAGCACAGGAGCTAATTTTTCAATTGCCTCTGGCAGGGTATCGCAAATCTTTTTTAATAAAACAACCAGATAGCCTGCAATAAAGCCTGCAGCTAAAGCACCTAAGAATCCGGATTTTCCCTGGGCAGCAAGCATGCCTCCGACAAAGCCGACGGCTAAAGCCGGGCGGTCGCCGATTGCCATTGCAATAAAGCCGGCCAGCACAGGCAGCATAAATCCGAATGCAACATCGCCAATCCCTTTTAGGGTGGCAGCGGCTGCTGTAATGGAGCCAAAGTTTCCTCTTTCCTCCACGGAAAGGGAATTCATATCGACAGCCAGCCCATCAATTAAAAATGCCAGTGCAATTAGGATGCCTCCGCCGACTACAAATGGCAGCATATGGGAAACCCCATTCATAAGCTGGGTATAAATTTGATGGCCTATGCTTCCGCCCTTTGCGGTCTGTGAAGACTGCGGTGCATTCGTACTGTGGAAAACAGGTGCGTCGCCGGCCATTGCGCGTTCCAGTAATTCGTCAGCTTTATGGATGCCATCGGAAACAGGGCATTCAATTACTTTTTTCCCGTCAAACCGGTCCATTGGAACCTGGGCGTCTGCTGCAACAATGATACAGTCGGCAGCTTCAATGTCAGCCGTTGTCAGTATGTTTTTAGCGCCGCCAGAACCCCTTGTTTCGATTTTTACAGAGCAGCCTTTTGCCTTGGCGGCTTTTTCTATGCCTTCTGCTGCCATATAAGTGTGGGCGATTCCGGTAGGGCAGGAAGTGACTGCAAGGATTCTTGTCTGGCCTGCCTGGGCTGCCCCGGTATTTTCTAACCGTTCATCAATATCAGGTTTTTCATCGTCTGCTTTGTCAATGATTTCAAGGAATTCATTGACAGAACCTGCATTGCAAAGCGCTGTAGAAAAGTCTTCATCCATCATTAATACTGACAATTTGCTCAATACATCAAGATGGACATTATCCTTTGTATTGGGTGCTGCAATCAGGAACAGAAGCTTGACAGGCTCTCCGTCCAGAGAATCAAAGTCTACCCCGTCTTTTATTACCATTGCGGCCAGACCGGGTTTTGTTACTGCATCGCATTTTCCGTGTGGGATGGCGATTCCTTCTCCGATGCCTGTGGTACTTTCTTCTTCCCTGGCATATACCTGCTTTCGGTATGCCTCAATATCACGGATTTTTTCGCTTTTGGCCATTAATTCTACGGCCGTATCTAATGCTTCTGATTTGCTTTTTGGCGCTGCATCCAGAAGAATGCTTCTTTTGTCTAATAAATCAGTGATTCTCATAAAGATTTCTCCTTTCCAGGCTGTTTCTTCAATTATTCAACCGGGTTAACCCGGCGGTAAACTTCTTCGGCCTCTTCTTTTGTTGCAAGGTTCTCGGAAAATGCGCTGGCGCTTCCAGTGGCAATTCCCATACAAAATGCATGTTTGTACTCTTTTTTGTCCAGCCATCCAGCTAAAAATCCCGCTACCATAGAGTCCCCGGCCCCTACGGCATTTTTCAGTTCGCCTTCTGGCGCCGGGGCTTTAAGTACAGTGCCGTCTTCTGCAGCGAGTACTGCCCCCTCGCCTGCCATAGAAACCAGTACATTCCTGGCTCCCTGCTCTTGTAGTTTTTTTGCATAAGGGATTACTTCGTCTTTTGTTTTTAGTGTTACATTGAAAATTTCTCCAAGCTCATGGTTATTCGGTTTTACCAGAAATGGATGGTGCTCCAGTACATTCACCAGTAAGTCTTTCGTAGCATCGACAACAATCAGGATGCCTTTGCCTTCTAAACGTTTCATGATATTTTTGTAAATATCATCTGGCATGGAGGCTGGTATGCTCCCAGCAAGCACAAGCACATCGCCTTCCTGCAGGCTATCCAGTTTCTTTAATAGAAGTTCTACTTGTTCCTGCCCAATATCAGGGCCCTGTCCGTTGATTTCTGTACCGTCAATAGATTTTAATTTTAAATTGATTCTGGAAATTCCCTGGCTGATTTTGATGAAGTCTGCTTTTACGCCCATATCTTCTACTTTTCTGCTGATTTCATCTCCTGTAAATCCTGCCATGAATCCAAGGGCTGTGCTTTCCATGCCGAGATTCTTCAGAACAATGGAAACATTGATTCCTTTTCCGCCAGGAAGCATTAATTCTGAATCTGTACGGTTTGTAAGCCCAAGTTTAAAATCAGGTACAGAGACAATGTAATCTAAAGATGGATTAAAGGTAACTGTGTAAATCATATAGTATCCTTTCCGCTACTCCAAACTGTAGCTGTTTTTGTTAAAACTATTATATGACCAAAATCGCTCAAAATCAATCATAAGTATTCACAAAATGATTGGTTGATTTTGGTGCATTTTGCACAAAAATGATTGATTCTGCATCCGGCGCTGTAAGCGCTGCCGGTGCCAGGCATGGAGTGTACAGTAACCATGAACACACTTGTGCCATAAATTTTAATATAATATTTATGGAACGAGTTAGATTTTAGGTATATAATGATTGGTGGTACAGAAATTGCTGGGATGGCAAGGGCTTAGGCGGAACATTCTGGCAGCAGGAAAGGACAATGGGTGCGATGGGCTGTCTGGGAAATATTATTTGGTTTTTATTTGGAGGGTTTATTGGGGGCATTAGCTGGGTTTTGGCTGGCTGCCTCTGGTGCATATCTATTATTGGGATTCCGGTTGGGATGCAATGCTTTAAAATAGCCGGATTAACATTTTTTCCTTTTGGTAAGGAGGTGGTTTATGGAGGTGGGGCTGTTTCATTTTTAGTCAATATTATTTGGCTGGTTTTATCGGGGCTTCCTCTGGCTTTGGAGCATCTGTTTTTTGGATGTATTTTCTGCATTACTATTATAGGGATTCCCTTTGGGCTGCAGCATTTTAAGCTGGCAAAGTTAGCGCTGATGCCTTTTGGGACGGCAATCCTGATAAATAACTGAACTGTTACTTCGTTGTAGCTTCTGGCTGTTGGCTGGGCAGTAACTTATACTGTACGTCGGATAAATTTGCAGCTATCGACTATAACGAAAGACCGTCAGCCATACTTTTGTTTTAGATAGATTGGTAAATTCTGGCGGTCTTGAGTATATTATGAACAAATGGAGGTTGAATTATGAAAAATTTATGGAAAAAAATATCAATTTGCAGCATATTGTTTTTTGCTTTTGCAGCAGTTAGCGTCTTTTCAACTGCAGAGGCGAAAAAGATGCAGAGTGAAAAGGAGGCGAGGGCGGCAGCATTAAAGAAAGTGCCTTCTGCCACAGTGGTTGAAATTGATACAGATTATGAAAATGGAGAGATTGTATATGAGGTAGAACTTTTAAAAGGGGGGAAAGAATACAAATTGGAGTACCGTTCTTCAGATGGAAAGCTGATGAAATATGAATGGGAAGTTAAGGTTCCTTCTAATAAAGACAGGACAGGCAAGGTAAAGGCAGACGCCTTGAAAAAAGCAGAAGCAGACGCTCTGAAAAAGGTGAAGGGAGCAAAAATCAGCAGTTCTTCTAAGAAATTGGATGATGGGATGACACAGTGCAAGATCAGGCTGAAAAAAGGCAATAAAAAGTATACGCTGGTTTACAGCGCAAGCACTCTGAGACTTTTGGAATTTGAGTGGGAGGTTGTTACTTCCCACAAGGCGGATAATAAATATATCGGTTCTGAAAAAGCAAAATCAATTGCATTAAACAAGGTCCCAAAGGCAGCTGTTATTAAGGTAGAATTTGAGACTGACGACGGAGTGGCAGTGTATGAAGTCTCTATGGTAAAAGGGCAGTATGAATATGATGTAAAAATTGACGCTAAAACAGGGAAGATTCTGGAATTTGAGAAAGATATTGACGATTAAGGGCGTTTGGGGAATATTGGAACAGGGTTTTGTTATAGAAGACAAAACCCTGTTTTTTCTTTCTGGGAAATTGCGTTATAATTCCATTTTGTCCCAAAGGGGCAGCCCGAATTCCTGGCAGAGGGAAATCCCAAGTTTTTCAGCGGAAGAATTAAGGATTTGTTCCGGGGAATGGGCGTCAATGCCAAGGATGGCTGAGTTTCCGGCCTTTTGTGCAATGGACAAGAAACGTCTTGAGGGATAGTTCCGATGCGTCCACAGGCCAAGAAGGTTTACCTCAATCGGAATATTTTTTTCTTTTAAATAATTACACAGACGTATCATGTGTTTTTCATAAATCTCATCCGGCCCGGTGTAATTGATTAGGTCAGGATGTGCCAGATAGAGATATTTCCCGGTTTGCATTCCCTGAATGACTAGATTTACATAGTCCCGCAGGATCGTTTCATCTGCACTTGGCGAACCGGTATAGAACGAGTCAGATTCTGTCCCTAAAAAATGCTGCCCAAGTATCATGTAATCCAGGGGATAACTGGAAAAAAGTTTCTCTTGTGCATCGTTTAGGAGTGGGTCATATTCCGCTTCAAAGCCGATATATATAGTGAGTTCATTTTGATACTCTTTTTTTAAGGATTCAAGGGAATAAAAATAGCCGTCCAAATCTGCCGGGGTCATACGGATGCCGGAAACATAGCCATCTGAAAATGGCCATGGGCAGTGGTCGGAAAATCCAAGGGTTTTTATGCCTGCCTGGATGGCGTTTTCCACATATTCCCTGTCTTCGCCTTCTGCATGCTTACAGCGTGCGGTATGTGTATGGTAATTTGCTGTCATGGTCTGCCTCCTGGTTGGATTGTATCAGTGTATTCCTATTTACAGTTTCATATGGAATTAGTATAATAAAGAAAGTGTTTCATTGCAATATAAGAGTTAATATTTTGTATCGCACAGGAGGAACGGATCGTGTTTGACATTGAAGAGGAGTTAAAGAAGCTTCCGGCAAAACCTGGGGTTTACCTGATGCATGATAAAAAAGATGCGATTATTTATGTAGGGAAGGCAATCAGCTTGAAAAACCGAGTACGGCAGTATTTTCAGTCAAGCCGCCGTGTGACGCCGAAAATTCAGCAGATGATTTCCCATATTGACCATTTTGAATATATTATAACCGATTCAGAGGTAGAGGCGCTTGTACTGGAAAATAACCTGATAAAGGAATATATGCCCAAATATAATACGATGCTGAAGGATGATAAGACATATCCGTTTATCAGGGCGACGATTTATGAAGATTATCCAAGGTTAATTTACTGCAGGGAGCAAAAACGTGATAAGTCTAAATATTTCGGGCCGTTTACGAGCCCGATGACAGCTAAAAATGCGATTGAAATGGCGCAGAAGATTTATCATGTCCGTACCTGTAACCGTGTCCTGCCGCGGGATGAAGGGAAAGCAAGACCCTGCCTGAATTATCATATTAAGCAGTGTGATGCGCCCTGCCAGGGAAATATTTCTAAAGAAGAGTACCGGGAAAATTTTGATAAGGCATTAAAGCTTCTGGAAGGTGATTACCATGAGGTAATCCAGGTGCTGCAGGGGAAAATGGAGAAGGCAGCGCAGGATATGCGTTTTGAAGAGGCGGCAGAGTACCGTGATATGATTGAGAGCGTAAAAAAAGTAGAAATACGGCAGAAGATAACAGATTTTGGGGGTGTGGACAGGGATATTATTGCAGTTGCCTCTGCATTGCAGGAAGCGGTCGTACAGGTGTTTTTTGTCAGGGAAGGGAAGCTGATAGGGAGGGACCATTTTCACCTGAATGGCGTAGAAGGCGATACGAATGATGAAATTTTACAGTCTTTTGTGAAGCAGTTTTATGCAGGAACACCTTTTATTCCGCGTGAAGTCATGGTAGAATATGAGATACAGGATTCTAATCTGATTGAAGAATGGCTTACACAGCGCAGAGGGAATAAAGTCAGTGTCCTGGTGCCGAAAAAGGGGCAGAAAGAGCGGCTTATGGAGCTGGCGCATAAAAATGCAGCGTTAATCCTTACACAGGATAGTGAGAAGCTTAGGAAGGAAGAAGAGCGGACGGCGGGGGCAATGGAACAGATTTGCGGCTGGCTGGGAATTTCTGGCGTAACAAGGATTGAATCATATGATATTTCTAATATTAATGGGTTCCAGTCTGTTGGCTCAATGGTTGTGTTTGAAAATGGCAAACCGAAAAAGAGTGATTACCGCAAATTCCGTATCCAGACAGTTCAGGGACCGGATGATTATGCGAGCATGCAGGAGGTTCTGACAAGGCGTTTCCGTCATGGGCTGGAGGAGCGGCAGGAACTGGGGGAGAAAGCGTGGGGGGATTCTCTGGGCAGCTTTACACGCTTCCCTGATTTGATAATGATGGATGGAGGAAAGGGACAGGTTCACATTGCAGAGCAGGTACTAGAAAACCTTGGGCTGCCGATTCCGGTCTGCGGCATGGTAAAGGATGACAGGCATAGGACAAGAGGGCTGTATTTTCAGGATGGGGAGCTGCCGATAGAAGTAAACAGCGAAGGATTTCATCTGATGACGCGCATACAGGATGAAGTCCATCGGTTTGCAATAGAATATCACCGTTCCCTGCGCAGTAAGGCACAGGTAAAATCGGTGTTAGATGATATCCCGGAAATTGGGCCGGCAAGAAGGAAAGCGTTGATGCGTTATTTTAAATCGCTGGAAAAAATACGCGAAGCGTCTGTTGAAGAGCTGATGGAAGCAGAGTCAATGAATGAGAAGGCGGCAAAAAGCGTGTATGGATTTTTCCGGCAGAAACCAGAAAGGGAATAAGGAATGGAGGGCGAACATGCAAAGAGGAGAGTATAATGTATCGTTAAAGGATTTGATTGAACATTTTGAACTGGAAAACTGTACGCCGGAGATAGCAGTGGAAAAAATACTGGTTACACAGGCGGATGTAAACCGTCCTGCCTTGCAGCTTGCAGGATATTTTGATTATTTTGATTCCAGCAGGATTCAGATGATTGGGCATGTGGAGCACACATATATGCAGCAGAAGGGAATTGAGTACAGTATGGCGATGATGGAGCGGATTATGGCTGGAAGCGAAGATACGCCGAAGCCGCCATGTATTATTTTTTGCCGTGAAATCTGGATTGAGGATAAATTTATTGAACTTGCGGTAAAATATAATGTACCGCTTCTTCGGACAGATAAAGAAACCTCCTATTTTATGGCAGTGTTAATACGCTGGCTGAATGCTGAGCTGGCTCCAAGGATTTCTGTACATGGAGTTTTGGTAGATATTTATGGAGAAGGCGTATTGATTATGGGGGAAAGCGGGATTGGCAAGTCGGAGGTTGCACTGGAGTTAATCCACCGTGGGCACCGCCTGGTTTCGGATGACGTTGTGGAGATTAAAAGGGTAAGCGATGCTTCGCTGATTGGTTCTGCACCAGATATTACACGCCATTTTATTGAATTAAGAGGGATTGGAATTATAAATGCCAAGGCGTTGTTTGGCGTGGAGAGCGTAAAAAATGAGCAGGAGATTAATATGGTAATTAAACTTGAGGAGTTTAATAAAGACCAGAATTATGACCGGATGGGGCTGGATGAGCAGTATATTGAATTTTTGGGCAACAAAATAGTGTGCCATTCCGTACCAATCCGGCCAGGGCGCAACCTGGCGGTAATATGTGAATCGGCGGCTGTCAACCACAGGCAGAAAAAGATGGGATATAATGCAGCCCTGGAATTATATAACCGCGTTACAAGTAACCTTACAGGGAATAAAAGCGAATAGCCCAGTCCTGTAATAGGAAGGAGAAAAGGATGATATTTTTAAAAGCAGATGATTTAAAAACTGGCATGAGGCTGGCAAAGCCAATCTATAATAAGAATGGGGTTATGCTGTATGAGCGCAATTCCAGGCTGACGAGCCAGGGTATTGTCAGTATCCATAATTTTGGGCTGATTGGGGTATATATATTAGAGGCGGCGGAACCGGTTCCCCCTATGAGTGAGGAAGATATTGAATTTGAGCGTTTCCAGGCAATGTCAGTATTTTCCATAAAGGAAATACTGGATGCTGTTTCTAAACAGAAAGAGCCGAAAAATATGTACCCTTTTGCAAACCAGGTGATTAAGCAGTATGGGACGCTCCATCACAAGATTAATTTTGTGCAGAATCTAAGGAGCGCAGAGGATGCTGTGTATAAGCATGCATTAAATACAGCGATTTTATGTGCATTGATATCCAAGCGTGTGAACCTGGAATTTAAAAAACAGCTTGACGTTGTGGTGGCTGGAATACTGTATGATATTGGAAACCTTCTTGTGCCGATTACATTGAGGAAGATGAAGGCGTCAGAGATGGATGACGAAGCAAAGGATAAAATGTATACATATCATTTTGCAGGATATCAGCTTATAAATAAGTTTTATGACCTAGACCCAAATGTGAGGAGAACTGCCACGCTTGCCTGCAAGGAGCTTTACAGGCTTACAGGGGATGATATGGCGCAGGAGCTTGCAGATATGAAAATCCAGGAAGTGGAGATATTAAAAGTGGCTGCTGTATTTGATAATATGACGGCAATGAAATATGAGGAAGAGCCGCTCTCTGAAATTACAGCGCTCCGTTACCTGCAGGATGAGGATAATGGGTTTGACCAGAGCATTGTAAGAGGGCTGGTAGACAGTATTAATATTCTTTCACCAGGTACCTGCGTTGAACTGAGCAATGGCGACCGTGGGCTTGTGATTGCAGAAGGGCCGATAAATGTCCTGCAGCCATTTGTGTTGTCCTTTAAGGATAACCAGGTGATAAATCTGTCTGATGAACGGTCTTCAGAAGGCGTACAGGTTGTGGATATTATGAAAACAATGGATAACCGCCATGTGCTTGACCCGGATATGTTAAAAAATTATCAGGGGGAAGAGGTAGCTATGGGGCACAGAAGTAATAAAAAACATTTTTAGGGAGCGTTAATTTAAGTGCTATGCAGCTCCCCGGAAACGGAGATTGTTATGTATATTATTGTCGGCCTTGGGAACCCGGAACGGAAGTATGACGGGACAAGGCATAATATTGGTTTTTCTGCAATTACGGCACTGGCTGATGCAAACCACATTTCCATAGATACGAAAAAGCATAAAGCATTAATTGGGAAGGGTGTAATTGCAGGGCAGAAGGTGATTTTGGCAGAACCGCTTACTTATATGAATCTGAGTGGGGAAAGTGTGCGGGAACTGGTAGATTATTATAAAATCGACCCATCAGAGGAACTGATCGTGATATATGACGATATTAATTTAGAGCCCGGCAGGCTTCGGATTCGTGCAAAAGGGAGTGCAGGAGGCCATAATGGGATTAAAAATATTATTTCGCACCTGGGAAGCCAGGAGTTTTTGAGAATCCGGATTGGTGTTGGTGAAAAGCCGTCCGGGTGGGATTTGGCTGATTACGTTCTCAGCCGGTTTCCCAAAAAGGAAGAGCCGGTTATCAGGGAAGCTTTAGAAAAGGCGGCAGATGCCTGCAACATAATCATGACGCAGGATATCAATGCTGCAATGAATCAATATAATTAAAGGAATGGTAGAAACGTGGAAACATTATTAGCGCCGCTGCAGGAAATCAATGCATATAACAGTGTCAGGGAGTGTATAGGGAAGGGGAAGTTTCCCCTTCATGTTTCAGGCTGTATGGATTCGCAGAGAACGCATTTTATCTATGGGCTGTCTCAGGGGATTGCCTGGAAAGTAATTGTGACACAAAATGAGATAAAGGCAAGGGAGCTGATGGAGGAATACCGCATGTTTGACAGGGAAGTGCTTTATTTCCCAGCAAAAGATGTGATATTTTACAGTGCAGATGTACACGGGAGCGCAATTACTGTAGAACGCCTGAAAGTGGTTGAGGCGCTTCTTACAAAAAAGGCGGGAACGGTAATTACAACAATGGATGCCGGGATGGAAAATTTACCGGCATTATCTGTTTATGAGAAAGCTTTTTGTGAAGTGGCAGAAGGGGATGCTGTTGATTTGGAACAGATGAGCATCCATTTGTGCGATATGGGGTATCGGCGCCAGGGACAGGTTGAAGCGCCAGGCGATTTTTCAATCCGCGGCGGGATTTTGGATTTATTTCCAATCACATCAGACTGCCCATACAGGATTGAACTCTGGGGGGATGAGGTTGATACGGTGCGTTCTTTTGATGTGGAAAGCCAGCGCTCTATTGAGCGGGTAGAACGGCTGACAATCTTTCCGGCATCAGAATTTATTGCAACGCAGAATGAAATCCATGAGGCTTTTCAGGAGATGAAAGCAGACCAGGAAAAACTTGTGGAACGTTTCCGGAAGGAAAAAAACCATGAAGGAATGAACAGGATTAATGAGACAATTTCACTTTTAAAGGAGGAGTTTGAAGTATATGGAAGCCGTATGGGGCTGGATGGGTATCTTCCTTATTTTTCTGTGCAGACTGGTTCGCTGTTTGATTATTTTGACAGCCAGGATACCGTATTTTTTATAGATGAGCCAGTGCGCTGCCTGGAGAAGATGAAAGTGGTTGAGGATGAATTTCGTGAAAGCATGGAAGGGCGGCTGGAGAAGGGGTATATCCTTCCAAAGCAGATGGAGGTGCTGTATCCGGCAGAAGCAGTTAATGCAATGCTGCAAAGCAGGAAGGCGGTTTACCTGACAATGCTTGATACACTGCCAAAGCAAATTGCTGCAAAAGAGGCATACAATTTGCAAATCCAGCCAGTGGGTTCTTATAATAAGCATTTTGAACTTCTTATAGAAGATATAAAAAAATGGAGGAAAAATGGTTTTAGCGTCCTTCTGCTGTCCGGCTCGCGGACGAGGGCCGAGCGGCTTGCGAAGGATTTAAACGAATATGAAGTGCCGGCATTTTACCGGGAAAAGCCAGATACCAGGCTTACTGCAGGCCAGGTAATGGCTTCTTATGGTTTCTTGCATAAAGGGTTCGCATATGCTACAGCAAAATTTGTTGTTGTAACAGAAGGTGATATATTTGGTGCGAAGGCAAGGGCAAGGAAAAGCAGGCAGAAGAAATATTCCGGGAAGTCAATTCAGAGCTTTAATGAGCTTAGCATAGGTGATTATGTGGTGCATGAAGACCATGGCCTTGGGATTTACCGCGGAATTGAGAAAATCCGGGTGGATATGGTTACAAAGGATTATATCAAGATTGAATATGGGGATGGGGGGAATTTGTATGTTCCGGTTTCAGGGCTGGATGTCCTGCAGAAATATGCCGGGCAGGATGCAAGAAAGCCGAAGCTGCATAAATTAAATTCCCTGGACTGGAAAAAAACAAAATCCAAGGTAAGGGGGGCTGTGCAGGAAATTGCGAAGGAGCTGGTGCTCTTATATGCAAAAAGGCAGCAGCTCCAGGGCTTCCAGTTTAGTGAAGATACTGTCTGGCAGAAGGAGTTTGAAGAACTTTTCCCATTTGAGGAGACACAGGATCAGCTTAAGGCGATTGAAGAGACAAAGCGTGACATGGAAAGCAATAAAATTATGGACCGGCTGATTTGCGGCGATGTAGGTTATGGGAAGACGGAGATTGCCATACGGGCTGCTTTTAAGGCGGTAAATGATGGGAAGCAGGCTGCTTTTCTGGTGCCGACAACAATTCTGGCACAGCAGCATTATAATACGCTGATTGAACGTTTGGGAGATTTCCCGGTAACGGTAGAGATGATGTCCCGTTTCAGGTCTTCGGCACAGCAGAGAAAGACAATTGAGAAGTTAAAAAAGGGGCAGGTTGATATTGTGGTAGGAACGCACAGGCTGCTGTCGAAAGATGTGGAGTTTAAAAACCTGGGGCTTCTGGTTGTGGATGAGGAACAGCGTTTTGGCGTTACCCATAAAGAGAAGATAAAGCAGATGAAGGGCAATGTAGATGTCCTGACGCTAAGCGCGACGCCAATCCCGCGTACGCTCCATATGAGCTTGATTGGCATCAGGGATATGAGCGTCCTGGAAGAACCTCCGGTAGACCGGCTTCCAATTCAAACATTTGTTATGGAGCATAACAGCGAGGTAATCCGTGAAGCTGTAAACCGTGAACTTGCAAGAGGCGGCCAGGTTTATTATGTTTATAACAGGGTGGACCATATTGATGAAGTTGCGGCAGAGATTTCCCGGCTGGTTCCGGATGCAAATGTGGAATTTGCGCATGGGCAGATGAAAGAGCGGGAATTGGAAAATATTATGATGTCCTTTATCAGCGGCGAGATTGATGTATTGGTTGCAACTACGATTATCGAGACAGGACTGGATATTGCTAATGTAAATACAATTATTATAGATAATGCGGATCAGATGGGGCTTTCGCAGCTTTACCAGCTCAGGGGGCGCGTGGGCCGTTCCAACCGTACCTCTTTTGCGTTCCTTATGTATAAAAGGAATAAGATGCTAAAGGAGGTTGCGGAAAAAAGGCTGGCGGCAATCCGGGAGTACACAGAACTTGGTTCAGGGATTAAGGTTGCAATGCGTGATTTGGAAATCCGCGGCGCCGGGAACCTTTTGGGGGCGGCACAGTCGGGCCATATGGAGGCAGTTGGATATGACCTATATTGTAAAATGTTAAATGATGCGGTACGGAGGCTGAAAGGGGAAACAGCGCAGGAAGAGTTTGAAACAGCAATCGACCTGCAGGTAGATGCATATATCCCGGCCACCTATATCCCAAGTGAGTTTCAGAAGCTGGATATGTACAAAAGGATTGCAGGGATTGAGAAGTTAGAAGAATACCGGGATTTGCAGGAAGAACTGACAGACCGTTTTGGAGATATCCCGGCGGCAGCGGAAAATCTGCTGAGGATAGCTCTTTTAAAGGCAGATGCCCATAAGGCGGGGATGACACAGGTAATCCAAAAAGAAAATGGTATCCGTTTTTACCTACATGACAGCGTATTTGTCGACAGTGAAAGGGCGGCAAAGATGTTAGGGGAATATCAGGGCAAAATGAAATATGTACAGGATGAAGAGCCCTATTTTTGTTATTTCCTGAAAGAGGCACAGAACCGTTCTGTCAGTGTTACAGGATATAAGATGGCATCATCCGTAGTGAAAACATCAAAAACGACACATACCGAGGAAATCTTTCATCTTGTTGCAGAAGCAATTAAAAGGATAGGAGGACTATATGAGAAAGAGTAGGAAAATACTTTCGGGGCTGTGTGCAGGAGTTATAGTATTGGGGACACTTACAGGCTGCAGCGGAAAAGGTGCAGTTGGGTCAAATGTCAGGCTGGAAACAGGGGAAGTCCAGGAAAATTCAATTGTAATCCGTGTTGGGGACACCGGCGTGCGATACCGGGAAGTGCGTAATTATTGTTACCTGTTAAAGGAACAATATGAGAGCAGTTTTGGCAGTAAGATTTGGGATTACGAACTGGGGGATGGCAGTACGATTGGGGATGAGGCAAAAGAAGAGATTATTAATATGATTACGCAGCTAAAAGTAATCAGCGCTACGGCAGAATCAGAAAAGGTGACTTTAACAAATGACGAGAAAGATGAGGCGCTTCAGAAAGCAGAGAAATTAATGGAGAATGTAACGGACAAAGACCGAAAAAATTATCATTTGTCAATACAGGCAATGGAACGGATTTATGAGGAAAATGCATTGGCAAATAAGATGTTTTATATTTCAACAGATGATGCTGATACAGAAGTTACAGATGATGAAGCAAGGCAGGTTAAGATTGCGTACCTTTTAGTTAAGGAAGCTGGCAGCAATGCGCCTGATGATGAAGGCGTTGCTGGGAGGGCGGAAATTTTACTGAAGCAGGCAAAGAAAGCAGATGATTTTTCAGAGTTTGCAAGAGAGCATACGGAAGCCGGTTCGGTGGAGATAACAGTCGGGCGGGAGAGTACAGAACTGGATCAGGAAGCAGTATCAGCAGCGTTTTCTCTGGAAAAAGGCGAAATAAGTTCGGTAATTGCTGGAAAAAGCGGGTATTATATTATCCGCTGCATAAATCCTATGGATGAGGATGCTACATATGCCAGAAAAGAAGAAATTATTGAGGAACGCCAGACTGGCATGTTTAAGAAAAAGTATTCAAAGTGGCTTGGGGAATATGAAGTAGATATCAGCAAGTCTTTTTGGAAGATTTTTGAGATATGAAAAGTAACAATCTGTGGCTATTTATAGGCTATTTATACCCTATTTTCAATTTTACATTTACAGAAGCAGTTTCATTTGCTATACTAAGGAACTACAGTGAAATAACCGACTGGAAAGGAAGGTGATGTTGTGAAAGCGGAGCATATTAACCCATTTATTATCTCTGTCTGTAAGATTATGAAGGATATGTGCATGCTTGATTTAAAAATCGGGAAACCCGCTGTAACAAAAGGGGATTATCCTGAAGATACTTCTATTATTAAATTAGGGCTGACTGGGAATCTGACGGGAGAGGTAATATTAAATATTATGCATTCAACAGCATTGCAGATTGTTTCTAAGATGGTAATGATGCCGGTTGATACAATTGATGAAATGGGGCAAAGTGCAATGTCTGAGCTTGGGAATATGATTGCAGGGAATGCAGCAACTGTTTTTGCAAATAATAATATTATTATTGATATAACGCCGCCCAATTATTACCTGGGATCTGGTTTCCAGTCTGATGCAAAAGAATTGTTTAGTATTCCGTTTACCTGTGATGCAGGGGAACTATCTATTGATATATTTATTAATGAATAAGGAACAGCAGAAAAATAACTTGCACAGGCTGTGCAGGATATTTTCAGCTGTTCCTAACCTAAAAGCGCACCTTGTATGGTGCGCTTTTCACCATGGAGGGCAAAAATGGCAGGATATAAACGTTATCGGAAAGAAAGCGAAGTATCGTATTCCCTTGGGATTACCCTGACTTTTGAGCTTTTGAAATATAAGGCGGAATATGTTACCCGGATTTTCATCCATTCTGAAATGAAAGAAGGGGATACTCTAAAAAAATTAACAGAATATTCCAAAGCGGCAGGTATCGAAATAGTATATACGGATAAAATATTTCATGTACTGTCACAAAAGGAAAACTGTTATGTAATTGGGGAGTTTCGGAAATATCAGGGCGTCCTTACGTCAGAGGCGTCCCACATTGTATTGGTACATCCATCCAATGCAGGTAATATGGGTACGATTATGCGGAGTGCGCTGGGATTTGGGGTAACCCAGATGGCAGTAGTCCGCCCAGCGGTAGATGCTTTTGACCCAAAGACAGTCAGGGCGTCTATGGGGGCTGTTTTTTCTGTTGATTTTGTTTATTATGATAGTTTTGAGGAATACAGGGAATTGTTTGGGGAAAGGGAACTGTATCCCTTTATGCTGAATGCGGAAAGAAAGCTGTACGACATTAGGCCCAGGGGGGTATTTTCCCTGATTTTTGGGAATGAAGCCACAGGCCTTCCGGAAGAATTTTCCTGTATCGGAACAAGCGTCGTGATACCGCATTCTGGAAGGATTGACAGCCTGAACCTGCCGATTGCCGCCAGCATTGCAATGTATGAGGCGGCAAAGTATAAATAATAATTTGACAGGTGTGCTATAATAATTGGAAAAAGCTGGTTACGTGAATAGTAACAGAAAGGAAGTAAAGCGACATGGCAAAGATTGATATAATTTCAGGGTTTTTAGGGGCAGGGAAGACAACTTTGATTAAGAAGCTGATTGCTGAGGCATTCCCGGGTGAAAAACTTGTATTGATTGAAAATGAATTTGGTGAGATTGGCATTGACGGCGGTTTTCTGAAAGAGGCTGGAATCCAGATTACAGAAATGAATTCAGGATGCATCTGCTGCTCTTTGGTTGGCGATTTTGGTGAAGCGCTGAAAGAAGTGCTTGAGGAATATGCGCCGGATAGGGTAATTATTGAGCCTTCCGGAGTAGGAAAGCTTTCAGATGTTGTAAAAGCAGTAAAAAATATAGGGGACGCTGTTGCAATTAACAGTACGGCAGTTGTGGTAGACGCATCAAAATGTAAGATGTATATGAAAAACTATGGCGAGTTTTATAATAACCAGATAGAATATGCTGGTACTGTAATATTAAGCCGTACCCAGAATATTTCTGCAGAGAAGCTTGACGCCTGCCTGAAAATGATTCGGGAGAAAAATCAGGAGGCCTCTATTATTACAACTCCATGGGACGAAATTAATGCTAAAAATATATTAGAAGCAATGGAAAAAGTAAATTCTATAGAAAAAGAACTGATAGAAGAGCACCATCACCACGATGGAGAATGCTGCCACCATGAACATGAGCATCACCATGACGGGGAGTGCAGCCATGAGCATGAGCACCACCACGATGGGGAATGCTGCCACCATGAACATGAGCACCACCATGACGGGGAATGCTGCCACCATGAGCATGGGCATCACCATGCAGATGATGTATTTACAAGTATAGGAATTGAGACAGCCCACAAGTTTACAGAGGAAGAATTAAAAGATATGATCCAGCGGCTTGCAAACAGCAAGGAATACGGCGGGGTTCTCCGTGCAAAGGGGATTGTTGCTGCAGACGAAGGAGAATGGTTTCATTTTGACCTTGTTCCAGAGGAGACTGAAATCCGCCGCGGGGCAGCAGATTTTACAGGCCGCATATGCGTGATTGGCTCAGAGCTGGATGAGGCCCGGATAAAAGAACTGTTTCATGTAGCATAAAGATGGGAGGATGCTATGTTTAACCGAAAAAAAGAGGAAATGATGATATATGTCATCATGGGGTTTCTGGAGGCAGGAAAAACGAGCCTGATAAAGGATTTGCTGACAGACGAATTATTTGATGATGATGCGAGGACTCTAATCCTTGCCTGTGAGGAAGGGGAAGAGGAATATGAGAAAGACATGCTTGCAAAGGCATGGGCAGAGATTGAATATATAGAGGATGAGGAAAGCTTTCATGGCAAAAATATAGAAGGCCTTCTGAAAAAGCACCGTCCGGATCGTATTATTATTGAGTATAATGGGATGTGGCCGTCCAGCCATATCCCGGAATTATATGATGATTTGGAGGAAATCCTCTTTGACAGGGAAGTGATTTTTCAGACAATTGATGTGGTAAATGATGAATCGTTTTCTTTGTATATGAAAAATATGCCTTCTATGATGGTGGACCAGTTCAGGATTTCAGAAATGATTATTGTAAACCGCTGTACGCTCCAGACAAATAAAAATGCAGTCAGGGGGAGCGTCAAGGCGGTGAATCCGCGGGCACAGATTGTCTATGAGTCAGAGGATGAGGCATTTTATGATATGAAGGATGAGATGCCGTTTGATATCAATGCTGATATTATCGAAGTGTCAGAGGATGATTATGGCCTTTGGTATATTGATATGATAGATCATCCTGAAACATATACAGGAAAAACAATGCGCATCGCAGGGCTAATCCAGAAAGCGCCAGGCCTGCCAAAGGGATTTGCAGTGTTTGGGCGGTATGCGATGACCTGCTGTGCGGATGATGTCCAGTATATTGGCTTTTTGTGTAAAGCAGATGAATGGCAGAAGTTTAAAGATAAGCAGTATGTGACAGTGACTGCGCGGCTGGAATATAAATATATGGAAGAATATGGTGAGGAAGGCCCGGTATTTTATGCAGAGGAGGTCTTCCCGGCGGAAAAGCCGAAGGAGGAGCTTGTATATTTTAATTAAGGGATAGTATGGCGCGTACCAGTACGATGGCAAGCGGGCCTAAAAAAATACCGGTAACGCCAAAGAGCTGGATTCCAATAAAGATAGCGGCAAGCATAAAAAACGGGCTTAACCCAAGCCCTTTCCCAAGGAGCTTTGCTTCTAAAAATTCGCGTACAAATAAGGTGATAAGGTAAGTTGTAATTAGGATAGCGGCAGTATAGTATTCCCGGTTCAGGAATGCATAAATTGCCCACGGCAGGAAAATAAAGCCGCTTCCAAGCACTGGGAATGCATCAAAAATAGAGATTCCCATGCCAAACAGGAAAAAATATGGATTGTGGATGCAAAAAAGCCCAAGTGAGCAGACAATCCAGTTGATAATTAAAATTGTGCCTTCTGCTTTCAAATAAGCTAGCCCACTGTCTTTAAGGCGTACAAGGACAGAGTGGATTGGGACAAAAAAGGAGCTGTTTCTGAATTTTTTATGAAGCGGCTCCATTTCTTTTACCAGGATAATCATGGAAATAATTAAAATGATCAATGTGGCAAAAAACTGAAAAGAGCCTGAAAGGCAGTTAACCAGTGCTTTTCCGGCATTTGTTGTCAGGTTTTTTGTGCTGGTCTGTTCAAAATCGCTCATCCGCTGTTCTAAAAAGGCATAGACTGTGCCATTTTCAAGACATAAATAATAGTCAATGCAGTGGCAGAGCCGTGTTGTCTGCTGGTAAAGCGTGGATTCTAAAAGTTGTCGGTATACAGGGAAGTTACTAAAAAAAAGGCGGAGCTGTGTAATGATTTTCCATCCAATAAACAGGAAAAGGGAAGCGACAATAGCGAAAAAACCAAATAACGTCCCATAATGTGAAAGAAATTGCGGTAATTTCCATTTTCGATGAAGAAAGCACATCATTGGGTACAGCGCCCGCATAAGGATATAGGCAAGTAAAAAAGGGAATGCAAGTGGAAGCAGATAGCGAAAAGCCAGATAAACACCTGACGAAACAATTAGGAGCCGGAAAAACTGATAAGCAAGAGATGATTTGTCCATATGCATATTGCCCTTTCTTAGAGAGTGTCTTAAAATTCATTCCGGGAACTTATAGTTCCTTACAATCTGCCACTCCCCGCTTTGTGCTATATTTGCCTCAAATTTAGTCAATGCAGCCCGCTGCACCTCCTTATTTTGAGCCAAATCTACCACAAGGTATGAAGCACATCCTGCAAAAAAGTAATTTTCAGACACGTTCTAGTTTTTAGATATCTGTAAATAGTAACGGTAATGATATTGCTGCAGTTTATTCTGTACCAAAAAAGGCTGTACTATACATATTGTTTCGGTTATGGAATGCTGTAACTTTTTCCTGATTAAATGTACTTTTTTTGTTGGAATGGTGCGGGTGTCGTTGCGTACGCGAAAATAAAAAGGACTGCCGCAACAGCAGTCCTTTATAAGGAGAAGGTATGAAAAAATTTTAAGCACTTATCAAATGATTGTCTGCTTCATTTGATAATCCTATTATATGGGACAATTATGAACGTCGGGTGATATACATATGAAGAATTTGTTAACGTTTTTTTGAAACTTATGAACAATTTTGAACAATTAGGAATTTAATAGTAATATTTAAAAGTCTTTGAAAGCCATCTGTTTCTAAATCGTCAAATTGCACAAAAAGTGTTATTTTTTAACAGTTCCTTAGAGCGTGTTTGAAAATTAAATATTGCACAAATTTACTGCCCCCGGCAATTCCCAAATTTTACCAATGGCACACCGCCTGCGCTTGGATGGGAAACTCTTAATAATTTCTTAGGAATAGAACAATCAAATATTAATGTACAGCATCTTCAGATATGTTATCTTTTAAAAGCCGTGAATAGATAACTTTAAATGACAATTATTTATAAATGGGGGTGCTGCAAATGAATGAACAAATAAAGAAACAGAGAAGGCAAAATAAAAAGCAGGAAAAGCGTTTTTCGCTGTTTACTAAAATTTCTATAATAGTATTTCTTTGCTGCATTCTGTTAATTGCAAAAATAGGGTTTCAGTTATTTGGTTCTATTTCAGATACCATGCTGTCAGATAAGGGCAGCTCATTCTCACAGGTAACCCATGCAAAGAATGTACCAAAAGAAACGTCAAAGAGGTTTGAATCAGAAACAGACTGGCAATTGATTCTTGTAAATCATTCGAATCCTATTCCGGAGAATTATCAGGTAAGTTTGACAAAGTTAAGAAATAATCAGTCTGTTGACAGCAGGATTTATCCGGCTTTGCAGGATATGTTTGATGATATGAGGGAAGCTGGACTGATGCCAGTGATTTCTTCTTCTTATCGGACGGCACAAAAACAGCAGTCGCTTTTAGACGAGAAAATTACTGCATATAAAAAGGAGGGATATTCAGATAATGAAGCGGAAAAACTTGCCAGAAAGTGGGTTGCACCTCCCGGTACCAGTGAACATCAGCTTGGTATGGCAGTAGATATCACCTCGCTTGACCGTAATGAGCAGGAGCCTTCTGTCATATGGAAATGGTTATTGGAAAACAGTTATAAGTATGGTTTTATTCTCCGCTATCCAGAAGGGAAGGAAGATATCACGGGCACAATTTATGAACCGTGGCATTTCCGTTATGTTGGCGGGCAGGCTGCCAGGGAGATTATGGAGCGGGGGATTTGCCTGGAGGAATATTTGGAGTGATGGATTCCAAATATTCCTCCCCAATAGGCTGTGGCAAGCAAATTGGCTGTGCAGCTAATCCTTTAATATATTTTCAACAACAAAACGAATATCTTCAATTTCTGCCGCCATCTGTTGATATTCTGCCTCCTGCTTTGGATCGCCTGGATCCCATTGCACGTCGCCCGGGTAATGCAGGATGTAGGTGCTGTCCTTGGTGGAAAACAGATAGCGGTAACCTGTAAAATCAAGTCCGTTTTCTTCAAACTGCTCTGGCGTCATAGAACCTTTATATCTAACAATATAAAATAGAACTCCGCTGCCAAAAGAGTCTTCGGATTCGGATTTCTCTTTTGCCTGTTTATTGTAGACAATATAATTTTGTTCGTGTTTTGCAACAGAATATTTGCCTTCCCAGCTATCAGGTAAATACATTGTAAGATTAATGTCTTCCAATACTGCCATTTCCTGTTTTGCGGGGACTTCTACTACAACCTCCTGGGCAAAGGCAAATGCCCCAGCGCTAAAGCTGCAGGTCATCAGGGCAATGGCGGCGGCGATTCCAGTAAATGCCCTGATTCTTTTATGGTGGTGTTCCTTCCTGTAATTTGGAATCTGTTCAGCCTGCCAGACAAGTTTTTCATCAATATTGCCGATGTGTTCTGAAAGTTGTTTTTTATTCATAGCGCAATCCCCTCGCTTTCTAAATGCCTTTTTAATTTTTGGCGCATTCCATATAACATAGACTTTACTTTCCCCTGGCTAAATCCGGTATGTGTGCAGATTGTTTCAATGGAATCAAAATACCAATAGCGCCTGATAAAAATATTTCGTTTTTCCTCGCTCTGCTGCCAGAGAAATTCACTGATTAAATCTTCTATAAATTTTTTTTCGATTTCTGATTCAATATAATCTGTGCCAGAAACACATTCCCCTAATTCTTCAAATGAAATAACGGCAGAACGGTTCCGTTTTGCTGCGGTACAGTATTCGTATTTTTTTAATGCCAGATTTCTGGTAATTTTGCTGACAAATGCGGAAAACTTGTTTGGGCGTTGTGTCGGGATTGCATTCCAGACAGCAAGCCAGGTATCATTAACACATTCTTCGCTGTCTTCATAACTTGAAAGAATATTATTGGCAATATACGCGCAAAGTTTCCCATATTTAGAAGATGTTTCCCGGATAGCACCCTCATCCCTCTCCCAGTACATTTCAATTATTTTTTTATCATCCACACATAAAAACCTCCATTCTATAAGGTTAGGATTGTAAATAATTAACAAATCCTGATTTCTGCGTACGCTGTTTCACTATATATGTACGATTTTAGAGCCTTACGTTGTAATGCACTTATAAAATTTTGTTGTTTTTGCATTTCCAATAATTTTTCGGATGTACTATTTTAAAGTTCCTGTTGCTGCTTGTCAAGGACGTATTCATCACTTTTTCTTGATGGGGCGCGGCACAGAATACGGGCTTGAACAGGTTTACAACGTGGTTGACAGCCGATACCGAAGTCAAAAACCGCTGATAGTCACAACAAACCTCACGCTGGAGGAATTGCAGCACCCGGAGGACACCGCCCATGCCCGGATTTATGACCGCCTGCTTGAAATGTGCTGCCCGGTATTCTTCACCGGGGAGAACATCAGAAAACCCACGGCACAGGGGAAAATGGAACGGTTAAAAGGACTGATGAACGGAAAGGAGAGCCTATGAACAATGACACCAGCAAGACCAGCCGCACCACCGCCCCTCTGGACGCGAAGCCTGACCTTGTGGAGCGGATAGGGAATACCACCTTTGACATACATATCCATTTCAGCGAAACGAGCCGGGAAACCCTTCAAGATCATTCATTCCGATCCCCAGTCCCGGGAGCTTGCTGTCACAAAAATAAAAGAAGCACAAGAGACGTATTCTCTTGAAAGCCGCTGCTTCCTCGAGTCCACCGGGATCTACCATATCCCGCTCCTGTGCTTCCTTCATGTTAAGGGTTTTGACTGCTCTGTCATTAATCCTATCATCACTAAGAATAGCACAAACATGAGCATAAGGAAACTCCACAATGATAAATTTGATTCAAAAAAGGTTGCCAAAGTGGGGCTGGATGCTTCCCAGAAGACCTCCATTGTCCCTGACGATGCTGTGATCAGCCTGCGCAGCCTTGTAAGGGATTATTATTACTTTAACGTGAGTTCGACAAAATAAAAATCCATAAGCAAGGTTCTATGGTATAATTTAAATGACCATTAAAAAGATTACCAAAGGAGAACAAGCTTATGGGCGATTTAATTATATCAGTATTTTATGAAATTGACAACTTTTGTAAAGAATTTATTCCTTATATGGAACAACAATGCATACAGACTGGTGACAAGCCCGTTTCACTAGAACTTCCAAGCCGTCTTACTTTAAGTGGGGCAATGACCATATGTGCTGTATTCCACTTGTCTGGTTACAGGACATTTAAGTGGTTTTACCAGAAACTGGTTTTAAAAAATTACCGTAAATTTTTTCCAAATCTTGTAAGTTATAACCGTTTTGTGGAACTTATGCCATATACTGCACTGCCAGTGGTGTTTTTTGCACATTCACGCTGTGGGAAATGTACTGGCATAAGTTTTGCAGATTCTACAACTATTGATGTATGTGACAGCCACAGGATACAGCAGCACAGGGTATTTAAAGACATTGCACAGAGAGGGAAAAGTTCCACAGGGTGGTTTTATGGTTTTATACTGCACATTTCAATAAATGACAGGGGTGAAATACTTAATTTCTGCCTTACTTGTGGGAATAAAGATGACAGGAATCCTGAAGTTATGGGACATCTTACAAAAAATATTTTTGGAAAGCTTTTTGCAGATAAGGGCTGTATTTCTAAAAAATTAGCCGGCCAGTTTCAAAAAAATGGCATCCAGCTTGTTACAAAACAAAAAAAGAATTCCAAAACCAAGAGCCTTATGGAACTTTCTGATAAAATACTTCTAGGAAAACGTGCTGTAATAGAATCTGTAAATGATTTTCTTAAAAATATATGCCAGATAGAACATTCCAGACACAGGAGCTGCTGCAATTTTGTAGTAAATCTGGTATCTGGCATTGCCGCTTATTCTTTTTTACCTAAAAAGCCATCTATACAACCATGGAACAATGCAATTCCATGTAGAATTTTATAATTACTAACAGCAAATATGCATTCGTTAAATATACGATTTGTCAAAAATTGCAATAATGAACTAAAATTTAAAACTATCTCCTTTGTTTTATTTTATATCGAACTCACGTTATTTATTATTCCCCATTATCCATTTTCTTCCCCTTGCCGGACACCGGATATGAGAATCCCCGAACAGTGCTGTGTGAATATTATAAAGAATTTAATGAACAGATTGCTTCACTGGAAGAACAGGGATATTCTATTACTTACCAGAACAGTGAGGACGGTGTACCCGTATCGAACTTCAATGATACCCTGATGGTGTATATGGTAAAGTATGGCACCGGACAGGTAGGATTTGTGATGGACGATGCGGGTAAAAAGCATTTGAAGGAAGTTTTTGATGAGATGAATTACTGTGATAATTCCAGCGGCAAGACACAGATTCCGGCGGGGGAATCGCTGGGGGGGGGGAAGTCGTTACCACAGGCTGCTGTAACTGTTCCCAGTGTTGTGGGAAATGGATAAGCCTTTGCATCCATGCGCTCTGCTGCCAATGTGCTTATGCTGTCAAGTTTAAAGTTCAGCACACCGATCACAGTAGCCGAAAATTTATTATCAATAATTTCCTTTAAACATCCCATCCCATTACCCCGTCTATTTCCTACAATCTGCAGTTTCCGCATACTTCTTCTGTTCCTCTATCAGTGCACTGAGCATTTCCTCGATATCCTTCCATCTGCTGTATCTGAGGTACTCATACTTTATGCAGAGCTGGTAGAGCGTCTCAATGACATTCTCATACATAAGGCACGCATTTATATGTTCCTTCTCAATATTTTCCGCATATTGGAAGAATTCATAGATGCACTCGTAAAAACGGATCACATTGCAGTTTTCATATACCTCCGCAGCAGGAGAAGCGGGCATACGGTACTTAAATATCGTATGCTCTGTTTCAATGCGTTTCCTAAGCTCTATTTCCCTGTCCGACATATTGCCGCGCCTCATCATATTCGCCACTTCCTCATGCAGCAAGCTCAATCCGCCTGCTCAGTCTGCAGTAGTGGTACACATGACTGGAAAGGATCTCCGTATCCACAGCCCCGTTCAGCTTACAGGTATTGGAAAGCACATACATTGCCGCTATGTCTATACTGCCGCACACGGCGCTTACCTCCTCCGGCGGACAATTCGCTGCTTCTGCCAGCGCATCCATAACCGGCTGAATCCGGCTCCTGTCGTTCTGTTCCATGCTTTCCTTAAACTGCTTGTATAAATCATCTTCCTTCACATCCCAATATTCCATATGCGCATTTGTCGCCTGGATGCTTGCACACCCCTCATCTCCGTCTCGCGTGATATCCACAAAATAAGTCAGGGAAAGGTCGAAGAAATTCCCATGCGGCATTTCCGTCAAAGCCCCGCTGTTCTTCTCTGTGTTGACCAGCCTACCGTTCAGGCTGGAACGGGCTTTGGAATAATCCAAAATCTCCGAAATATTAAAACACTTCTCCGGCTTCATTTTTTCATATACTTCTAAAACCGAATCAATAACGCCGTCCATGTCCTTATGCCCGTTCTGATAGTCGTAATACAGACCTTCCGTATAGATATTTGGTGCCACGTTGCTGCTGTTATCCCGGATGATGATGCCGGAAAACACCACTTCATTGTTTTTCTTTGTATCTTGCGGGAAAATAACTGCCCCAGGCATCCTCTTTTTTAATTCCTTGATCAGTTCCTCCCGAAATTCATGATTCGTCATGCTGCCTCTTCCTGTTCTTTACGCCGCCGATTTTGTCTTTTTCAGGCTGTTAATCGCATTTTTATAGGTTGTCTCGGACATCTCCGCAATGCTGGATACGCCGTAACGCTCCAGGACAGCATCCAAAGCAACGCCCGTCCCCGCCAGTTCCTTGTTGATTGCCTCGACATGGGCGTTCTCCGCTTCCTTTGCCTTCCCTGATCCCGTTGCTTTTCCTGCTGTCTTTGGCTTGTCCGCTGTCCCCTGCTGTGCTTTCGCTTTCTGTGCGCCGCTTCCCCTGTCTGCAAGCGAGTAAATCAGACTGCCATCCTGATTGATAATGGCAAGCCTGGTGATCTCCCGGTTGTCGTTATAGGAAATGCTTTGGACGGTAAACTTATCATAGGTGTAATATTTCCTGTTATTCCCTTCGCCTTTGCTCTGGATGTTTGCCTTTGATGCCGGAACCCAGATAAAAGGCGCCGTATAATAAACCAGGCGTATCCTTGTCATCTCCCATATATTCCGCTGTTGCCACAACGCATTTTCCGGCAGGAATTTCTTTGTCTCCATCCTCATTCTGCCATTCCCAGCCTTCTGGAAGAACCAAAGACTCAGATGCCTTTTTTACAGTATTCGCTACAACAATCTCGCTCTGGGGGATATTCTTTCTTCCCTATGGCTCCTATATCTGCAGTAGCCGTTGTTGAAGACAGGATATAATTGTCCTTGCCCTCTCCAATAATCCCTATATCTTCTGCAATGATGGATTTATCCTTGCCGATTTCTGAATCCGCATATCTGATTTTGCCGCTGGCTGAAACATTTTCATCTTCTATAATTCCTTCCAAACGAATGGAAAGTGTGTTCTCTGCCCCGTCAATGCTGTCAGAACCATCGTATATTTTCGATATGCTTCCCTCAATATATGGCGTTACCGTTTTCGGGGTCATTGCCGTCAAATACAGCGACTGTCCACGCATTACTCCCGCCTTTTTCCTTTGTCATGCGGTAGCTTTCATCCAGGTCTAAGTTTGCGCTCAAAAACTGGTCTTCTTCCCGGTAAGCCGTATAGAAAACGGAAGAAAGCCTGATATTGTATGCCAGGTAAACCGGGTTGTTCGCCTCTGCAGCCTTAACCGATGATATTGCTCCCTTAATGACATCAAGGTTTTCATCCACATAGTAGTTTGTCCCGGCTTTCGTATCATCACTGATGGATGGTGAACGCAGCCACCCATCGCCGTTCACAAAACTCCTGCTTGCAGACGGCGTCCGGTCATGGGAAAAACCATATTCTTCATGCGCAATTTCCCTCGCATCCAGCAGGAACAGTTTCTCGCCGTCCAGCCCTGCATATCCCAATTCCACGGTTATTTCCTCCCAGTCTTTATGGCTGTCATTATAATTGTTGATAAGCGCCGCCATCTGCGCCTTGCTGAACAGCCGCTTGGCAATATTATCGGGATAATAAGTATGTGGGCTTTCTATTTCCGTTTCACCTATGAGATACAGGTACATGCCGCTGTATTTCCAGTCATTTACACATTTCTGTCCGTTGTCCGTTTTTTTGTTCCACCAATAGATATCGCAGCTCACCTGGCCGTCACTTACCGTAAATATGCTGTGTTCCCCGTCCCTGCTAAAATCCGTTGTATCTGCATCAAGCAGCCTTCCCATAATCCTGTGGAATCTTCTGCCGCTATTTACACATTTCTGATATCCTCCTCTTATACCAAACCAGCCATCAAACCGTTATGGGGTTATGATAACATCATGGTTTTTAAGGATATACTAATGGCAATGCACTGGATAAACAATGGGATGGGGTGCGTATATTGATTAAGCACAAGAATGCGAATTACAATCTTGATATTGACATATTCCCAAAAACAGACGCCGGGCCTTAGATTATAATTCCTTCCAAATGATCCATTTCATGCTGGATAATTTGTGCTGTATATCCCGAAAATTTCTGTTTCTGTTTTTTGAAAGAAATATCAAAATACTCCACTTCGATATTCTGATACCGTTCTGTCTTTCTTCTGCCTGTCAGGGAAAGGCAGCTTTCCTCTGTTTCATATTTTCCCGATTTTGCCTTAATAACCGGATTTTGCATGACCAAATCCGCAAAGCCCATGCTGACAATAATAATGCGTTTTTTATATCCAATCATATTTGCCGCCATGCCGACACATCCGTCCCGGTGTGCCTTTAGGGTGTCCTGCAGGTCTGTAATGATCTGCCTGTCATCCGCTGTCGCTGGTTCCGACTTCTGGCCCATAAACATAATGTCTTTCACAATCGGTTTTACCATTTCCGCCTGCCTCCTTCGCACAAAAACAGTCCATCTGCTTCGCCATGATAACACCGCCAAGCCTACGCTATAGAAAAAAGTGTCATGCGAAAGCCTTCCTGAGAAAGCCGCATCCCTGCACAGATGAACTGAACATATTATAACGCTTTCTGGAATTATTTTCCACTGGTGATCTTGATTATTTTCGTAACTTTCTGCCAACAATTATCCCTTGATAATTTCATGCAAATAAATTCACGTGCGAATTTGCTTGCAAGGACATCCTATATTGTATATAATGGAGCAAAGGAGTTGATTGATATGCCCAATATTAAGCCAATATCAGATCTAAGGAATTACACAGAAGTATTAAAACAGGTAGATATATCAAACAGGGTTTATCTTACACGAAACGGTCATGGCGAATATGGAATCCTTACCATGGCAGAGATTGATGCGATTGAAAAATTACATGAAATAAAGCAGGATATTTCTGCCAGATACGGCCCTCAAAAAGCAGACGCCGTATCTGGCAGAAATGGCAATGGAATTTCGTATTCTACAACAGTTTGAAAACAAAGGACCGTCTGTAGAAAATCTTATAGGGATACCCTGTGACTACCGGATGCTGTATGTACAACATAATTATGCTCTTTACCGGATTGAGGAAAATGCAGTGCGGATTACAGATATCTTTCATGAGAGAGAAGATTTTATGTGGAAATTGTTTGGTATTAAAACAACGACACAGGAAACGGAAGATTATTGGGAAGAATAACTCTTTCTTCAAGTTAGTTAGAGACACTATGCTCATTATACTATATAAATTTGCTGTTTTTTACCCGATGGCGCAAAAAAATATTTTAGGGAATGAAAAACAAAAAAGAACCTTGAACAACCCTTTTCCAATTTATCTTTTATTCATTAATTTTTTACCGCTCTATCTATATAAAATTATACTAAGCATCGATTGGTTTTGCAGTAAATAAATTTGCACATTTAGACCGCATTATTTATTCCTTCCGGGCATGAAAATGTGTTATTATCTACTGCCCTGATGTCATGATACAATTGGACTCCTTTGCCAATCAGCTTATCAGTCTTTGTTTTATTGCTTCCGGATGTGTTACAAATGGCAGAGTCAATTTTTTTCCGGAAGTTTGCAAAGTCGCTATAGTATTTTGAGCGCAGTTCACCCTTGACAAATTTCCGGATGTGCTCAATAAGGTTAAGGTTTGGGCTGTATGGCGGTATGTATTCGAGTGATGTGTCCAGCTTTTCGGCGGGCTCCTGTACGGCTGCACATTTCTGATATCCCGCATTGTCAAGTACCAGGTGCACCGGCAGGCCTTTATATTCGGAAGCAATCTGGCGCAGCATGGCACATACTTCCGCAGCTGTTATATAAGCGTCATTGGTAATTGTATGGACTTTTTTGGAAACGTAATCTAAGGCTCCGGGCACATTATAACGCTGGCGTCCGGAAAATGTCCTGACGAGCTGCTGCGTTTTCCCGTATATGTGCCCAAGAAAGTCGCATCCCATGACAAAATGTGAGGCGCCAAGGGAGAGCAGAGCGGTGTCTCCAGAGGCCGCTTTCTCCATCAGCGGCTTAAGGGCAGACTCAAAATAGCTATTTTACTTCCCGGTATCAGCCTTTGCAGGACACCCGCCGCCATAATGGAACACCATTATTTCAGAAACATCCAGCATTGACAGTTGCTTATGGAGCGTCCAAAGGCTCCTCTCGGATAACCCTGTCAGCCCGACGGCGGTTTTAACAGGAACACCTATTGCGGGCAGGATGATGGCAGCAAGCCTTTTGGCCAAAGTTTCAGGCAAAAAGATTTTCAGAAATCCCACTGCCTGTTTTAGAATGCCTGTAGCCTGTCCCTGTAATTTTATTTCAACAATCTCACCGTTTGTATTTAACTTTTTACTCATACCATATACCTCCAAATATTCCTATATTTGGATTATCGGCCTTTTATATGAATGCTAAAGCATAAACTGTAAATCTAATCGGTGTTTAGTATATATTGAGGGGGGATTTTTTTGGATAAAAAAATAATGGTAGTTGATGATGAACCAGATATTTCAGATTTAATTGAAAAAGCGTTAAATTTGGAGGGGTATGGAAATATTACCAAAATAAAGGATGGAGGTTCTGCTGTAAACGCCTGTAGAGAGAAACAGCCAGACATTATTATTTTGGATGTTATGCTTCCTGACATTGATGGTTTTGAAGTATGCAGACGGATCCGGGAGTTTTCCTACTGTCCGATTTTGTTTCTTTCTGCAAAAAATGATGAATTAGATAAGATACTTGGCCTGGCTGTTGGCGGTGATGATTATGTGACAAAGCCATTTAGCCCAAAAGAAATAGCGTATCGGGTAAAAGCGCAGCTGAGGCGTGCAAATTACAGGCAAAGCCCAATGATAAGGCGGTCTGAGAGGATTGGAAAGCTGATAATTGATTCTGAGGGATGTCGTGTAATGAAAGACGATGTTATGATAGAATTAACGGCAAAAGAGTTTGAGGTTTTGCAGTATCTTGCAGAGAATAAAGGGTGTGTGATAAGCAGGGAACGTTTGTATGAAAGTGTTTGGGGCGAAGATGGATTTGGGTGTGATAATACAATCATGGTGCATATCCGCCATCTGCGGAAAAAGATAGAGGATAATCCGGCAGAACCACAATATATTATTACACGGAAAGGCTTAGGATATAAATTGGTAGACCCATATGAAAAATAAAAGAAATGCGAATCCTTTTTATCGTATATTCGTTGTTGTATCAGTTCTGGCTTTGCTGGCGGCTGCTATTTGTATTGGGGTATTCTATTATATTTTTTCAATCCCAGAGCCGGAAGGGCTGAGCCTGGCTTCCTGGCCGGAAAGGTTTACAGATAATTTTTCCTGTTGGCTGCAGTATAAAGATGGGGAACTGAAAGTAGAAGAAATTGGAATTGAGAGACTGGATGAATACGGTCTTTGGCTTCAGGTGGTTGATGGGAAAGGAAAAGAGGTATATTCCCATAATAAACCGACATGCTGCCCTGCAGGTTATTCCGCTTCTGAATTGATGTTATTGAGTACAAAAGGATATGAGAATGGGAACACAATTTTTGTAAACAGCTTTGAATCAGGTGGTAAAAGTTTTGGTTATCTTGTGGGGTTTCCATATGCAATAGGAAGGCACATTATTTATTATAACGGCAGGAGTGTTGAACGTCTTTTACCGGTTTTCCGAATGGGGATTTTATCTTTTTTGTGCGCTGCCGCCATATTTATTGTTATATATGGATTTTGGATTACCTGGCATGTTGGTAAAATTACAAAAGGGATTGGGGATATATCTTTCCGTTCCTATACTTCACTTCCGGAAAAGGGCGTATTTCGTCAGGTCTATGCTGCATTGAACAGGATGGATACGGAAATACAGCATAGTGATAAACTTCAAAGGGATACGGAAAGGGCGCGGAGGGAGTGGATTGCAAATATTACACATGATGTTAAGACGCCTCTTTCTCCGATTAAAGGATATGCAGAATTGCTTTCAGGGCATCCAGTTCCTGATGGCAAAACAGTGCAGGAATATGGCGGGATTATTCTGAAAAATGCTAATTATACAGAAAAGCTGATTAATGACCTTAAAATTACATATCAGCTTGAGTCAGGCGTTATGCCTTACCATCCGCAGAAGGTAGGGGTTGTGCGCCTGCTGAAAGAACTTGTGATTGATATTGTTAATGACCCTGCCTTTTCAAGCCGTGATATAGAGTTTGGGAGTAATATAGAGGAAGCAGAAGTGTGCCTGGATTCCGGTTTGTTCCGGCGTGCAATAGGGAATTTGGTAGTCAATGCCCTTACGCATAACCCTCCTGAAACAAAGGTGGATATTTTTGTAAATACAGAACAAGAAGGCAGGTTATGCGTGTTTATCCGTGATAATGGGGTTGGTATAAGCGGGGCAGAACAATCGGAGCTTTGGAGCAGGTATTATAGAGGGACAAACATGAAAGAGAAACCAGAAGGCAGCGGCCTTGGTCTTGCGATTGCAAAAGATATTGTAATGCTGCATGGAGGCGATATTATTGTAGAGAGCAGGCTGGGGGAGGGGACGGAATTCATGGTGTGGTTTCCAGTAAAAGACTGAATTTTGGAATTGCCGGGGGCAGTAAATTTGTGCAATATTTAATTTTCAAACACGCTCTAATACAATGAATAATAAATATCTGGCTATATGTTGCTATTGGGCATGGAGTTAACAGTAACTTTTGCTGAATTGGTGAAATGGCAGTGAAATGGCAGGGTGAAATTATTACTTGTCTTTCTCTTTCGGCTATTTTATAATAAGAAAGATGAGTAAAAGTTATTATTCATAGCTAATATAGAAGAATAGCATACTTTGTTGGTTTGCACATAAGAAATCGTTTGGTTTCTAAAATTAGTAAGGTGCTGTTTTTGCATTGCCTGCCGGTTTTTGTTAGCAGCTTTTTGTATGGTGGTAAAATAGTTGTGGATAGTAATATATTGGAGTGGGTTTGTGGTCAGTACTTAAAAACGCTCCTGTCAGGCTTGTGGCAGTGCTGCATTACAGGTCTGTATAATAATATATGAGATGGTTAAATATCAACGTTTTTACTTGGCTAAATTTTTATTCCCGCGTACACAGCGAGCCAAACGCAATACTTGTAAGGAACTGAGAGTTCCTTTGTACTTGGCGGCTGCGCACGGGTCAAATACCCCGCAGCGTTGCAAGTTCGCCCTGGAGAGTCGAGTATCCCGCCCCTCCAGGGCGAACTTGCCAAAGAACTGAATAGGTTCCTTTAGAAAAATTAGTACAATGAATAATAAGTATCTGGTTATATCACGCAGGATAAATTTTCGGCTATAAGGCAGATTTTCGACGGCGTAGCAGTGGCTGCAGCTAGAAAATCTAACACAGTAGATGGAAAATGAAACAAGCGATATGGATAGTTATATATCATTCGCTGTACTAGGTCATGCTCTGTTGCTCTGCAGCGGGGTATTTGACTGATATTTAACCGTCTTAGTAATAATATTTTTTGCAGCACAGGAATGAGGTTAGAGGAAAAATGAATCAGGAAAAGGTGATTGTAATTGATTTTGGAGGTCAATATAATCAATTAGTGGCAAGGCGTGTGAGGGAATGTAATGTTTATTGTGAAATCTGTTCTTATCGCACAGATTTAGAACAGATTAAGGCTATGAACCCTAAGGGAATTATTCTTACTGGCGGTCCGAACAGTTGTTATGGTCCGGATTCACCAACATGTTCAAAAGAGCTTTTTGAGATTGGTGTTCCGGTTTTGGGGCTTTGCTATGGGGCGCAGCTTATGATGTTTGTCCTTGGGGGCAAAGTGGAAAAGGCGCCTGTTCGGGAATACGGGAAAACAGAGGTGCTGCTGGATAAGCCGTCATTATTATTTCAAAATGTGCCAGAAAAAACAATTTGCTGGATGAGCCATTTTGACTATATTTCAAAACCAGCAGATGGTTTTTGGATTACAGCGCATACGGCTGACTGTCCCGTAGCAGCAGCAGAAAATACGGAGAAAAAACTATATGCAATGCAGTTCCATCCTGAAGTTTTACATACACAGGAAGGGACAAAAATGCTGTATAACTTTGTGCGCGGTATTTGTGGTTGTGTAGGAACCTGGAAAATGGATTCTTTTGTAGAGAGTTCTATCCTCGAAATCAGGGAAAAAGTAGGGGACGGAAAAGTTCTTTGCGCATTGTCAGGCGGAGTAGACTCGTCAGTAGCAGCAGTTATGCTTTCAAAAGCAATTGGGAATCAGCTGACTTGTGTATTTGTAGATCATGGACTTTTGCGAAAAAATGAAGGGAATGAAGTAGAAGAAGTTTTTGGAGAAAATGGCCCATATGAATTGAATTTTGTGCGTATTAATGCGCAGGAGCGTTTTTATGGCAAACTTGCGGGCATTACGGAGCCGGAAGAAAAACGTAAAATTATTGGCGAAGAATTTATTCGCGTATTTGAGGAAGAGGCAAAAAAGATTGGCAGAGTAGATTTTTTGGTGCAGGGAACGATTTACCCTGATGTGGTAGAGAGTGGTCTTGGCGGTGAATCTGCCGTAATTAAATTGCATCATAATGTAGGCGGTCTTCCCAATTATGTTGATTTCAGGGAGATTATCGAACCGCTCCGTAATCTCTTTAAGGATGAGGTGCGAAAGGCTGGCCTGGAACTTGGGATTCCTGAAAAACTGGTAAACCGCCAGCCATTTCCGGGACCAGGGCTTGGCATCCGTATCATTGGTGAAGTGACTGCTGAAAAAGTCCAAATCGTACAGGATGCAGATGCAATTTACCGCGAGGAGATTCAAAAGGCAGGATTGTCACAATCTATTGGCCAGTATTTTGCCGCGTTGACAAATATGCGTTCTGTCGGAGTGATGGGGGATGAAAGGACTTATGATTATGCAGTTGCTTTGAGAGCTGTTAATACGGTTGATTTTATGACCGCAGAAGCAGCAGAGATACCATACCAGGTGCTGCAGAAAGTAATGAGCAGGATTATTAATGAGGTAAAAGGGGTTAATAGGGTGATGTATGATTTGACAAGTAAGCCACCAGGGACGATAGAGTTCGAGTAAAGTCGGTAAATACGATAAAACAGCATAAAATAAGGGCTTGAAGGATTTTTATTTTTCTATACGGAACTAAAATGGAACTAAATTGCAGATTTTGCCAGAGAATAATGTGAGATAAAGGCAGAAAACCAAGACAGCAGAATATATGCCGATATTCCTGTTAGCCGGGTGGAAATTGCTCCTAAGAGGAAGTATACAGAAAACAAACGTAATGAAATTGACAAAAGGTTACGCGGAAAGTAGTCAAAAACCTTCTACGGCAGTGAATGAAAAAGGGTAAATTCTAAAGAAAAAGCAAAAAAGGTGAAATCATAGGGCAAAGGATTTTAAAGCCAGATTTGACAAAATACACCCTGTAGAAATGAGGTATGCAGTCTGTCTTATCTGGTATCTGGATAAGCAGGGTTCACAAAGCGTAAAAGAATCCTGCTGACAGATATGGCTGGGAGAATGGTATGGTTGTTGGGATGGCAGAAAATGCCGGCTGTAAATATACTGCCATCCTAAAACAACAAAACTAAGTTTTTGTCAGTTATAAGTCAATTCTATGGTTTTTTTCTGTATCAAAAAATGCATTGAAATCACAGTCCAAAATATCAGTTAAGGCAATTAGTAAATCTACTGATGGGTTATTATAGCCGTTCTCTATTTTTGAAAATGTCCCAATATTTATATTCATTCCCTTTAACTGCAATTTTGTAATTACATCTATGGATTTCATTCCATGCTCTTTTCTCAAACGCCTGATATTTTTTCCAATTATCGGGTTTTTGTGCTGGTTCACTCTTTCTGCCATCTAATTTCCCCCATTCTAAAGAAAATTTTATCCGAAATGGCATATAATAGTTTCCAAAATGGCATACAAATGATATTATGGATATATCATATTTTTTGTACAAATTATTATATATGGGGGTTATGTATATGGACGAAAACTTGAATGCATTAAAGATAAAGGGTTCAGAGACAATTTTATCCTTGAAAGATATGGCAACATTAATAAAAATTTATGATGCTATAAAAAAGCTAAATATTACTTTAACAGGCAACGTTGAAATATATACTAAGAACGAAGGTGTTTTAGGCACATTAGGGTCTGTTTTTGATATAATTGACAATGGCATCTGCCAAGAAATAAAATCAATGAAGGAAGAGGATTCTATAAACAAAGTGAATTATATTTTAGATAATATAAGTGAAACGCCAGAAAACAGGGCTAGGCAATTATTAGGAATACACTAAAATTTATCAAAAAATTTAATTGGAACTTTACACGGATTGAAAATAATAAGGCGAAAACAGGCAATAGGAATAATAATTAAAAGCCAAAAAGCAGGAGAAGTAATGATTGCATATCATTCAATATGCTATGAATAAATGGGGTGTCAGATTTCGACACCCCAAATTAATAATATTTATCCAGCATTTTCCCGACAGATTCCCTTTTGTTCGGGAAGAGGTGGCTATAAGTGTTCAGCGTGGTTTCAACCTTTTCATGCCCCAGCCTGTCCGCTATCAGTAGTGCAGGGAATCCCATTTCTATTAGCAGGCTGGCATGCGAGTGGCGCAAATCATGTAGGCGTATGTGCTTCACGCCGCTTTTTTCAATTCCCCTTTTTATTTCGTGTTCAAAGTATGATTTCGTGTATGGGAATATTCTATCACCTTTTTTCAGCCCATACAGTTTTTGGGTATAATCGTTTATGTCATTGGCAAGATTAGCAGGAATACTTATTGTCCGCATACTTTTCGGGGTTTTCGGGGGTGTTACCACATCATTCCCATGAATCCGCTGGAATGACTTGGTTATGCTTATGGAATTATTTTCAAAATCTATATCTGACAGAGTAAGCGCAAGCATTTCCCCAATGCGTAAGCCACAATAAAACAATATGGAGAAACCGATTTTTGAAGCTGGCTTATCTTGTATACTGGAAAGAAAAATCTTAAATTCTTCAGTAGTCCAGAAATTCATTTCTTCGGCATGGCTTTTTCCTATGCTCCCAGCAATACGGCATGGGTTTTTGCTTAAACCGTAGTAGCGTACCGCAAAATTGAAAATAGCAGTAAGCTGGTTATTGATGGTTTTTAGGTATGTCTGGCTATATGGCTTCCCTTTTTCGTCTTTATATCCCATTAGGTCATTTTGCCATTTGCGTATGTCTGCAGGGGTTATGTCAGATATGGATTTACTGCCAAAATAGGGCAGCAGTTTCTTTTCAATCACATATTGTTTTTGTACAAATGTATGTTCACGCAACCGAGGACGCATGTCGTCATTGTATATTTTTACAAATTCTGAAAAACTCATGGTCAAATCGGCACTTTTGGATTTCAGGAAATCACGCTCATGCTCAAGGGCATCTTTTTTTCGCGCAAAGCCCCGTTTCTTATGCTGGTGCTTTTCGCCCTTGTAATTTGTGTAGTAGCATTTTACATACCATGAATTGGCTTGCTTGTCGTAATATGCTGGCATGAAAGCACCCCCTTACTTGTCCGTATATTGTTTTAGGTGTGTCAGTTCTTCAAGGCGTTTTAATATTTCCTTTTTTCCGTCAGTATTAAGCTTAGTATAGTTTTCAAGAAGTTTTAGTATGTTTGGTGTATCTTTTGGTTGTAATAATGGATGCACAGTTATATTGTCTTCATCACAAGATATATTGTGGTAAAATAAATTAAACATTTCTGCTATTGTGTTAAATGGTAAAGTTTCAAGTGAATATGGTGCTGATTCACCATAAGATGCAAGCGTTATGTTTGCATAATCACAAAGGAAGTGGTATAAATCTGGGTTTTGTTCCTTGATTGTCTTTACATTTTTTGGGTCAAAATGATTTATGTTATAATTTTCAAGCAATTGCAAATAAGATACTCCAAGGGCATTTGCAATTTTTTCTAGTGTTTCTATTTTGGGTTTTTGTCTGCCATTTTCGTATTTTCGTATATTTGCTTCGTTAATACCACATAATTCACCTAATTTTTTTTGTGTTAGTCCTTTTTCTTTTCTGATACGTTTAATATTTTCAGAAACTGTCATTTGCTCACCCGCTTTCCCACAATGAGTATAACATAATGGCAAAAAAAATAACAGATTAAAAAATACCTATAAATTATAGCTTGACAGGTTATCGACAATCTGTTAAAGTGAGTATAACAGGTTGTTGATAACCTGTTATAAGAAATACTTTGAAAGGAGAGAATTCTATGAAAATCAACAATTCAAAATTACAGATTGCCCTTGCTACTGCCTGTATGAATCCATACGACTTATGCAAAGCAGTTAAAATTCAGTATCAGACATACAGACGGATTACAGCAGGGAACAACTGCAAAACTGCAACAGTGGGCAGGATTGCTAGAGCATTAGGTTGCGAAGTGACGGATTTGTTAGAGGATGAACAGATATAGCAGCTTAATACAAGCAGGAAGGGGGAAACATGGACAAATGTACAGAAAATGTCATTGAATTTTTGCTGGATGATAAAAGGGCAACAGTAACTTTTTCACAGGGGCGTTATAAATCCAGAATCAAGAAACTGGCAGCAGAACGGCCAGAAGAATGTGATATTGTGGCAGAGAATCAGGATGGTAGCATATGTGCGCATATTCCTGTTAGATGGATAAAAATTTTCCCTGTCAGGGAAACATCAGAAAAACAAAAGCAGTGTGCAAGGGAAACAATGCTTGCATATCATTCAAAACATGGGAGCAATCCATGGAAAAAGGGGTAAATTTAAACGAAAAAGCAAAAAAGGTATAAACCATAGGGTGAAGCATTTTAAAGCCAAATTTGGCAAAAAAATGCCCTGTAGAAATGGGGGTGGAATTATGCAGGAAAAAAAGGTATTGGAAATACTGGAGGAAAACAGGACAACCCCAAACGAAAAAGAAGCCCTGTTAATGCATTTGGCTTGTGCGGAAAAATTAGCATTGGACAAGGTTACAAAGGTTTGGAGGGATAAAAACAATGTGCTGTGTGTTGGATATGCAAATAATAGCTGGTTTCACTACAGCGGAAAGGGGGAGTGGTATTGATGATGGCAGAAAAACAGATGCTGGGCGCTAAAGATATCCAGGAATTGTTTCAAGTGTCGCAAAGCAAGGCGTATGGGCTTATCAAGCAGATGAATGACGAATTAAAAGCAAGCAACCATATTGTGATACGCGGCAAAGTCCCAGGCGCATACATAGAAAAAAGATTTTACGGAATCCATGTAAGGGATTGCCGGGAACAGGAGTAAGGATGGCAAGCAGGAGAATGTTTAGTTTGGACGTGGTGGACACGGACAGTTTTTTAGAAATGCCTTTGACGGCACAATGCCTTTATTTCCACATGGGGATGCGTGCAGATGATGACGGCTTTATAGATTCGCCGAAAAGGATGTTGCGCTATATTGGCTCAAATGATGATGACTTAAGGATTTTGCTTTCAAAGGGCTATCTGATACCGTTTGAAGATGGCGTAATAGTCATTAAGGACTGGCTTAAAAATAACTGGGTGCGCCCGGACAGAAAAAAGAATACCAGGTACACGGAAAAGCTTGCTTTGCTGGCGGTTGAGGATGATTCATATATTTTGGATTTATCTGCTGCCAACCAAACGCCAACCAACTGCCAGCCAAGTGGCATACCAGTTGACAACCAAACGCCAACCAATTGCCAACCAAGTGACATACCCAGGTTAGGTAAGGATAGTATAGATTATATCGTAATGTCTAAAGACATTACTCGTACAAAAAAATGCAACCAGCATGAAAAAAAACGTGAAAAGACTCCCTGCCAGGATGTGGTAGACTTGTATAACAGTATTTGCATATCGCTGCCACGTGTCACAAAACTGTCAGAAGCACGCAAGAAGGCAATACATGCCAGATACAGCCAGTACAGCATAGGGGACTTTAAGAAACTGTTTGAAATGGCAGAGGAAAGCAGTTTTCTGAAAGGCGGCGGAAACCGGAACTGGGTAGCAAATTTTGACTGGCTTATGAGGGATAGCAATATGGCAAAAGTTTTGGATGGGAATTATGCAGACAGGGAAGCAGAGAGGAATAAAAGCCGGATGCAGGACGGAAAGCCTTACCAGCAGTTCAGCCAGAGGGAATGTAACAAAGATGAACTGGGCGAACTGGAAAAAATGTTGCTGCAGAAAGGCAACAGTGGGACGAATAATAAAAAGCCATTGGATAGCCGTTAACTATCCAATGGCAACAAATATAGCCGAAACTATACTTCACACAAACAGAGTATAACATGTTTCTGGCAGGAAGGGAACAGAAAAATCATGAAATTGTTGCAAAGAAAAGAGCCTGTTGTTGTGTTCCTGAAGGAAAGCCTATTGGATTCAATGGATTGGTTCAGGATAAACAGGATATACAAGGTTAAACATTATACGGTTTTGTACAGGGGTGAGGAACATATATACATCAACCCGGATATAGAGGGCGGCCAGAGGATTTCTGAAATAATCACAGTGTTGTTCAAACAAAAATATTTAAGCCAAAAAGCAGAACAGCTTCTTGACGAAGTTGAAAAACTAACAGACGGGGACACAATAAATTGTTTGCTTAATGTGTGGAGTGAATGGAGGGACAAAGTTCGAAAGCTAGAACTGCATAACCAGGCAGAAGGCATATTGAAGCAGGTTCGGAGCAAAAGGCTTTATTACAAGGCAAGAAAGAACAGGGAGGTTATAGACGAATTGTTTAACATAGGTTTTGGGGTTTATGACAAAGAATCAAAAGCAGATTTTAAGAAAGGGGCAGACAATGTATTCATGTATGGGTATCTTTTGGGGATGGAAGGGTGTTCTTCCCCTGGCATTCCAGGAAAGGCAACTGCATTGTAATGGCAGTGTATGCAAGAATCAGTTTGGGGTTGTCTGTGGATTAGTGCGAAAAGGGGTAAGAAGGATGGTTGCATATCATTCAAAATCCAATAATTATTGGCATGAAAAGAAGTGAATTTCAACGAAAACGCAAAAAGGGTATAAACCATAGGGTAAAGCAAATTAAAGCCGAATTTGGCAAAATAACGCCTTGTAGCAGTGGGGTGTGCGCCAGGTGCTTGTGGCAGGATGCCTTATTGCAGGCAGGGCAGCTACATCCAGGGGATGCCGTGCGGCGGTTAAGGTATCGTTTTTCCCTGCTGTTAGGCTGGGCTGGCGTGGATGCCGTTCCGGGAAGAACCAAAGGGGGCAGGATGGTTACAGGTGGAAGGATGGCAGTATATCGTTCAAAAACTCGGAACGCTGGGCGTGAAAAAGGGTAAATTTCAACGAAAATGCAAAAAAGGTATAAACCATAGGGTAAAGCAAATTAAAGCCGAATTTGGCAAAATAACGCCTTGTAGCAGTGGGATGTGCGCCAGGTGCTTGGGCAGGATGCCGTGCGGCTGTCAGTGCAGGTGCATCCAGGGGATGCCGTGCGGCTGTTAAGGTATCGTTTTTCCCTGCTGTTAGGCTGGGCTGGCGTGGATGTTATTCCGGGAAGAACCAAGGGGGCAGCATTGTGGTGCAAACCAGAAATTTAAAAATAAACCAAAAGAAAGGAAGTTTGTCTATGAAAACAAAAATCATTGAATTTAGGGAAAGTGTTGGAGGGGTTTCACAGGAACATTTGCAGGAAGAGGAAAAACTAAAAGAAAATTTTAAAAATGCTTCTGGAAAAATCCTCTCAAGCATTGAAAGCGAAAGGGAAGGGCTAATCAACAGGCAGAAGGACACGGAAGCAGAACTTAAAAGAATCCGTATACAAATAAACCTGAAAAAGCAGCAGTACAATAAAAGTATGCAGGAATCAGACGGGGAAAAAACAAGGGATGCTGAAAAGGAATTGCTGGAACTGGCAGAACAGGAACGCATTTTGGCATTGAGGAAAGACACCCTGTCTGACATTGCTGGATGCGACAATGAACATACCAGGGCGTCTTTTAGTGAACTTTATGCGCTTTATATCAGGACAAGAAAGGAAGAGAATGAAATCCATGGGAAATATGGGGAAATCTTAAAAGAATTAGAAAGCCTGAAAGAAACGCTTGGAAAGGAAATAGAAAAGATTAAACACATAAATTTAGTTTATGATATGGACGGTTCAGACAGTGGCATAGACAGTAATTATGCCAAATATGATGTAGTGAAAGCGTTTGAAATTATCCATGGAAAAATGAAAGAACCTGACGGCTTGCCTTGGAGTCAAACATGGGATACAAATGCGAAACTTCGCACTATAGATAAAATAATGGCAAAAAAAAGCAGGGGTGAAACATTCGGGGGCAATAAATTGCAGGCAAATTTATAAGGTATGCCTGGTAACAGGGTGTAGAAGCAGAATTTTGCAAAAAAAGTAAAATCTATAGGGCAAAGCCTTTTAAAGTCAGGATTGGCGGAAGGGCATTTGCAAGACATTAGCAGTAGAGGGCAGGAAAGCTATAGCGTCAATGCCCTCTGCTTTTTGTTTATAATCTGCCGTCTTTTTCAAGTGAGATATATTTTTTGAGCGTGTTACGGCTTATGCCGTGCTTTTTCATCAAATCAATTTGCTTGATGGTTCTGTCAGCAAGGAATAGCCTGATATCATCCTTTAGCGCATCCGTCACCTTATCAAGCTTCCCTGCCGGTCTGCCGCTCTTTTTGTTGCTTGCCGCAATGCCATCTTTGATTCTCTGCACGGTAGTGGCTCTTTCCTGCTCTGCCCGGTCAAGTTCCACTATCAGCAGCAGCTTTACCGTGCTTTCAAGGCTTGTTTTTGCGACAAGGTTTTGTTCCCTGGCAACATCCAATAGCTGTTTGATATAGGGGGTGCTTATGGTCTGGTTGTCAAGGAATATCAGTTCCACCCCTTTGTTCAGCAGTTCCATGTATTTTGAATAACCCTGCTCTGCCTGCCTTGTGAACCTGCATACATCTTTGAATACAATGGTATCTCCCGGCTGTATGATGCTTTCCAGTTTCTGCCACTGCTTCCTGCTATCAAAGTCTTTGCCGCTTTTATCTTCCTGGAAGGTAAGCAGGTATTCAATGTGGTTCTCTTTGGCATACCGCTGCAGGGCGTTTTCCTGCCTGGTAAATTTCTGCAACCCCCGTTCTTCCTCTGTGCTAATCCGCATGTAACTGTAAAAATTGCACATGGTATCATACCGCCTTTCAAAGTGTCAATTAAACTTTAGTAATTTTGATAGCCTTACATTACCATCATTTAAAACATTTGTCAATATATTTTGACGTTTTTATAAAAAACATTTTGTGATATAGTTTAATTGACACAAAAAGAATTAAAAAGATACATGGATTGTTATGGTTGATGCTGGTATGAGTTTAACCGCCTATAGGGAAGAAATGGCAGTAGGGTTAAACCACGTTGAAGCCTGGTAGTCGTTCAGCAATTCGGGATAATATGACAGGAAAGCACTGTGGAGAATCAGAGGGGAACAAAGCAACAAGTTTTCAAAGAATTAATAACCGTTGTTTTTAGTTAAGTTATGCATCAGAAATGGGATGAAAACGGAAACAGGAAGATGGGATTATATGCAGTTTGACATATTGAGTGTGTGTAAATGTCAGTTGCAATTTTTTAGTGGACTAAGATGTAGGAACTATTTCAAATGAGTTTGACACAATGTTACAATATGTCAAACTCACTAGTGTAGTGAAATGTGTTGTTTGGGGGGCATTTTGATGTGTTTTACCCATGTAACAATAGGTTCTGTGAAAGCAAAATTTTCACATGCGGGTCGCTGACGCCCAAAAGCGGGCTAGTTTTTTACAGAAAAATTTCGGGGTTGCCATTTCCGAAAATGGGGCTTTGGCAGTAGCAGGTATTCTGTCTGAAAAGTGTAAAATTGGTATTTTTAGTCTTTTTAGTTCTGTAAAGATTATTTTTGATAATGATAAGCCCCTTTTCGTTTATTCCTGGACAGTGTTAGTGATTGAAATTTATGTCGAACTGTGGTAGTATTTCTTTGGAACTACCAAGATGGTAGGCGGTTAGCCCTCTCTGGAGGGATTGTGCCCCTCTGTTTACATAGAAACCTGTAAAGGAATCTGGGAAAGGAGGGCTGAACCAATGGATATTTCAGAGCTTATGGCAGTGTTAAGCTTTGGCTTGACCTGTTTTGGGATAGGATACTCTATCGGTAAAGATAGTAATAAGACACAAAAATAGCCGCCCTGTCTGCAAAACTGTGCGGCTATTTTAGCTAAACATAATGTGGCTAACCGTCTATCGGTAGCTCCTGTAGGACATCTGTTATCAATAGATGTCCTTCTTAATATCAAATATATCACAATTTGTAGGTGTTTTCAAGTGCTAATCTGTCTGGGAAAATGTTATATTGTCATTTTCTGGAATGAGTGTTAAATTTTCGTGAAGTGGGCAGGCACTATACACTGTTTTGTAACCAATTTGTAGTGGTAAATAGATGTCATTCATTCTGGAACTGAAATGGAACTAAAAAGTTGTGGAAACGAAAAAATACTGCAAAAATGAGGGAATGTTAAAATCTGAATGTAGCATAAAAAGGGAGTTTGTAGAAAATAAAAATTAATAATAGTTGAGTTCGAATAGTAAACAGAAAGCCGGGAAGCCGCATAAACAGCGGACTTTCCGGCTTTTGATGTGGGGCGTGATACCTTTTTGATACCTGAATTATGGATTAAGCTTGACTAAACCATTCTTTATATACAGATATGGTACTAGCATATGTAGATTGATTAGTAGCATAGAAATTTTTTTGATTAGTATCGTTTACTAATTTATAAATTTCTTGCTTATACAATTTTTCAAAACGAATCTTATCAATTTTCCCATCAATATATTTGCCACAAGCTTCTTCATAAGCATTTCGATACTGTTCCTCTGCTGTAAAGTAGGCTTGTTGAAGTATTGGATTTTTAGGATCACGTTGCAATTCAACAGCATAATGAGTTATTTCTTTTGTAGCATCAGAGATAAGACTTCTAATTTGTGTTTCAAATGCCCCTTGTGCTGTTAGAGTTTGTATTGAAACCATATTGTTATATTTACTTGTAAGTTTTATATACATAAAAACATTAATGATTGATATGATAAGTGAGAAAATTGAAATAATAATTGAAATATCCATAATTACTCTCCTTTATTTTTTGAGGCTTGAACTTGTGAAATTAATTCACGTACTTGTCCCATAAGAGATAAAGTTTCAGTGTTATCAAAAGCTTCACAAAATACCTGTAAATCTCCTACCTCAATTTCAATATATGAAAGTATTTCATTGATTTGTGAAAATGTTATTGGTCGTCCGTTTACTTGGCAACCAATAATGTCGTTTACAACTTTAATAATTGTACCTTTTGTTGGCTTTTGGATAAGCTCATTTGCCTTTTCATGTGCATATTCTTTAATTGTCATAGTATTTAGTTCTCCTTTCTCCATTGAAAACCATTGTTTTTCTTATCATATCCTTTTTCATCAACACTACTACTCGTAGCAGGCCAGTTGATTTTCCACTCAAAATACTCGTCCTCTGAAATCTCTCCGCTTTTCAACTGCTCTTTCCGTAGACACCACTCCCGCATGAAATCATTGACTAAACCATACTCTAACCACATACCTACGGGGGCATGAGCAGGCCAGTCGTCATTGTCATAGTAACGCACCGACTTGTCATCAGAAGCGTTGCATTTGCCGGGATTACGGACAAGCTGAAATAAATGGATTGTGCTGCGGTCATCTTCATCAAGCCAAAGGAATGTGAGCATAATATCCTCGGCGCAACCGGGGGTAACGCCGATAAAATGGATATAATTGACGTTCAATATCTTTGCCATTTCCATTAGAGTGTTGTTTTTGGGAACACGATAGCCGGATTCATACTGTGCGATACGAACATCAGCATTGCGTTCCTCATATCCCAATTTCAAGCCTAGTTCACGCTGTGTCAAGCCCCGGAACGTGCGTATTCTCTTTATCCGTTCTCCTAATACCATAATCATGTTTCCTTTCTGAAAATTAGAATGATTGTTTTGAAATTATCATGTTACATCTGTTCCATAACTCGTCTTTATATGAAAATACATCTTTGTCAATCTTTCTTTCAACAAAGCCGACTTTTTCATAACATTGTTTCGCTGATGTGTTTTCATTGAAAACATTCAGTTGAACCGCTTTTGCGCCGGTTATCTGAAAAGCGTATTGCAGAGCAAGATTCAGCATTTCTTTTCCGTAACCTTTTCCACGTTTGGTTTTATCAACAATAACAAATTTAAGAAAACCAATATTGTCTGCTGTATTGACAGAATAACAGAAGAAGCCTACTGCCTGTCCGCTGTTTTCAGTTGCTACATAAGCGCTGTCCGTCCAGTCTGTTGCATTTTTCTCTAATAAATCATGGAAAGATTTTCGTGTCATGGGGTATGGCAAAAGATTTGCACACCAAAAAGCATGAGTTCTTTCGTCATCAATCCATTTTGATACATATTCGTAATCTTTGTTTGGTATATATGGTCGGATTCTCATAAATGGAATGTCCTTTCTCCAATTTATTTATAAATTTGTTATAGGTAGCACACCATAATATATTCTTCTTCATTCTCCCTTACAATCTCAAAACCAATCTTCAAATATATCTTTGCCGCATAATTGGCTTTTTGAACAGAAAGAGAAACCCGGCTGTACCCATGTGATTTAAGCAGGGTAAGAATTTCTTTCATCATAGCCGTTCCAATGCCAAAGCCCCGATATTCTTTATAAAGAGAGATTGCCAAAGAGGGCGTTTCATCATCTATATGTCCGTAATCATTCATAATGCGAACCCATACAGCCCCGACAATCTTACCGTCAACTTCTGCTACTAATCCGCAATCATCTTTGGATTTCCCGAAATGCTCAACATAAACCTGTAATTCGGAAGATGTAATAATGGTTTTGGGTGGAGGTTCGATACCCTCTGGAACAAAAATTGCTTCATATAGAAAATTATCCAGTAACGGATATTCTTGTTTTTGTATTTTTCGTATCGTTACGTCCATAGTTTACCTCTCAATTCTGTAATCTCTATATATTCTAGCATAATTCAGATAATACGGCAACAAAAACTTATCAGAAATGCTAAATTTAATAAAAAAGATAAGTTTAACAAATAAGCTATTAACAATAACAGAAATGTTAAGTATAATACGAATACAGAACTTAACAAAAACGCTAAACAAAAGGAGGATATTGAATGAAGAATGAACTATTTGTAACTGCCGGGGAGGTAGCGCAGGAGTTGGGTGTTTCCAAACCATTTGCTTACAAATTAGTACGACAGATGAATGAGGAACTGGAAGAAAAAGGTTTTATTACAATCGCCGGACGTGTCAGCAGAAAATATTATGAAGAAAAATTCTACGGCATGGCGCAGACGGCAAACTAAGGAGGACGGATTATGGCGGCATATAAAGATGAACAGCGTGGAACATGGTATGTATCGTTCCATTACTATGACTGGACGGGTAAGAACTGTCGGAAAGTCAAGAGAGGTTTTAAAACCAAAAGAGAAGCTACGGAGTGGGAACATCATTTCCGCATGAAAGAAGCGGCTGACTTGGATATGACTTTCGGGGAATTTGTGCAGGCGTACACAAGGGATATGAAGCCGAAGCTGAAGCACAATACTTGGTTGACAAAGGAGCATATCTTGCGAACAAAATTGTTGCCGTACTTTGAGAATAAGAAAATGTGTGATATTCGTGCAAAAGATATTATCCAGTGGCAGAATGAGCAGATTTCCTATCGTGATGAAAAGGGAAAGCCCTATGCGCCGACTTATCTGAAAACTCTGCAATCCGAATTGAGCGCATTATTTAACCATGCGGTACGGTTCTACGAATTAAAGAGCAATCCTGTTGTTAAAGCCGGGCCTCTTGGAAAAGGGAAAGCGGAGGAAATGCTTTTTTGGACGAAAGAAGAATATCTGAAATTTATCGAAGCAGTAAAGGATAAGCCATATTCCTATCAAGCATTTCAAATTTTATACTGGTGCGGCTTGCGTGTTGGCGAACTTTTAGCACTCACTCCGCAGGATATTGATTTTGATAACAAGGTCATTCGGATAACAAAATCTTATCAGCGGTTAGAGGGAAAAGATGTGATAACAGACCCCAAAACACCGAAAAGCAAGCGCAATATCAGTATGCCGGACTTTTTGTGTGAGGAATTAAAAGAGTATATCGGCAGGCTGTACGGGCTTCTCCCGACTGACCGTATCTTTCATCTGACAAAAAGTTTCCTGCACCATGAAATGACGAGAGGGGCAGGGAAAGCAGGCGTAAAGCATATTAGAATCCACGATTTAAGGCATTCGCATGTTTCGTTGTTAATCAGCATGGGATTTTCAGCGGTATCAATCGGGAACAGGGTAGGGCATGAAAGTGTGGATATTACGTTTCGATATGCTCATATGTTCCCGACAGAACAGATACAAATGGCAGAGTTGTTGAACGCAGAGTTTAAGGAGGGTACAGAAGAATGAGCGGCACACACAAATATCCAACAATCAGTTTTCGCATTTCTCCCAGAGAGCGGGAAGAAATCGAAGCAAAGATTTTTGCAAGCGGCATGAAAAAGAAAGATTATTTTGTTCGTTCCTGTATTTACAATCATGTATGCGTGGTAGGGAAGAAAGAAACGGTGTATCAGATTGTGGAAAAATTACAGGAAATGCAGAACCGTATGGAAGAACTGGCAGGGCAGATAAAAGGCGAAAAGCCGGAGGTCACTACCGAAGAAATCAGAGAGTTACAGACGTCTTATGAGGATATGTTGAAAGCAATTCTTTGGATGTTGGACGGAGCAAAATATCTGTGGCAGGGTAACACCAACGGAGAAGAAAAAAGCCCCGACAGCGGCAACTGTTAGGGCTGTGATAACTGGAAAACCTCTGTTATCAATATCCATAATACAAGTATAGCAGAGGTTTCTTCCAGTGACAACGATTTTTCAGAAATGGAGGGCATTATGGAAGAAACAAAAACAGAATTACAGTTGATTAAATTGTCAGAGATACAGTCGCAGGAAGTTTCCTGGCTGTGGTTTCCGTTTATTCCTTATGGCAAGCTGACAATCGTACAAGGCGATCCGGGCGATGGAAAGACAACATTTATTCTGAACATAGCGGCGAAGCTGTCTAAGGGAGAAAATTTAGACGGAGGAATGAATTTTACAGAGTCTTTGAATGTCATCTATCAGAGTGCGGAGGACGGGCTTGCCGATACGGTAAAGCCCCGGTTAGAGCAGGCAGGGGCAGACTGTGAGAAAATCTCGGTCATTGACGAAAAGATAAAATCACTTTCTATGATAGATGAACGGTTGGAGCAGGCTGTTATAAAGACAGGCGCAAAGCTGTTGATTTTAGACCCGATACAAGCCTATTTGGGCGGCAGTATGGATATGAACCGGGCAAACGAAGCAAGGGACATGACGAAGAAATTAGCGGCACTGGCAGAGAAATACCAGTGTGCGATTGTCCTTGTCGGGCATATGAACAAGGCGGCAGGAAATAAGGCGGCATACCGGGGCATGGGTTCGATTGATTTTTTTGCAGTCGCTAGAAGCGTTCTCTTAGTCGGCAGGGTAGAGGGAGAAGAAAATATAAGGGCTGTGGTGCAGATTAAAAATAACCTTGCGGCGTTCGGACACCCGAAAGCATTTGCACTGTCAGAGGACGGTTTTGAGTGGCTAGGGGATTATGAGATTACCGCTGATGAAGTCTTAGGCGGCATTGCCCCGAAAGCAAATAAAATGGAGCAGGCTAAGCGTCTGCTCCGGGAACTGGCAGAAACAAACAACGCCATACAGAGCAATGAGATTTTCAATTTAGCGGACGAACAGGGCATATCGAAGCGGACACTGGAAAACGCAAAGAAAGAGTTAGGCATCCGGGCAAAGCGGATAAACAACACATGGTATTGGGAACTGGATAAAATCAGACAGTGACGGACAGGCAAGGTAACAGCGCAACAATGCAGGGTATTAGAATTTTGCAATCTTGGAATTGCGTTCTTGAAGATTGCAAGGTTGCAAAAATTATAAACATTGCAATGTTGCGCTGTTGGGAGAAAGCCGGAAAGCGGCGGTATCAAGGCGGCGAAAAGCCGCCCCGTCCGTAAGGACGGAAAAGCCCCCTGCAGGGCGCAAAACCTGCTTGCAGGTTGCATTTTTGATAGGCTTGCCTGTCAAAAGTGCTTTTGCGTTACTTACTTTCGCAGAAAGTAACAAAGGCTATGCGCCGTATCCGGCGCTTATTACCCGATAAGGGAGAAAGGAAAATTTATTGAAGCGGACAATCAGCGTTATGACAGGGAAAGGCTCTGTCAATCACAACAGTAGAAAATTCCATGCAAAGAACACTGACCCGGAGCGGAGCTGTCTGAATGTGGAATACTGCAACGAAAATATCAAAGACGTATACCACGAACTATTTAATGAAGCACTCGCCCGGTACAATGAGAAGCAGACAAGAAATGACCGCATAATTGATGATTATTATGAGAAAATCTGTTCCGGCAAACAGGAGAAGCCATTTCATGAGATTATTTTGCAGATAGGCAACAAGGACGATATGGGGGCAAAGACAGAGGACGGACAGCTTGCTGCAAAAATATTTGATGAATATATGCAGGACTTTCAGCGCCGCAATCCTACACTAAGGGTATTTTCGGCACATCTCCATATGGACGAAGCCACGCCACATCTGCATATAGATTTTATACCCTATACGACTGGAAGCAAGAGAGGGCTTGAAACAAGGGTATCGTTAAAAAAGGCACTTGCGGAACTTGGATTTAAGGGCGGCACAAGGAGCGAAACGGAACGCAACCAGTGGGTAGCGGCAGAGAAAGAACGGCTTGCGGAGATTATGTTACGGCATGGCATTGAATGGGAGAAAAAGGGTACACATGAGAAGCATTTATCGGTTTTGGATTTTGAGAAAAAGGAGCGTGCAAAAGAAGTTGCCGAACTGAAACAGACAATTTCCGGCAGTAAAGAGGAATTATCCGATATTCTTCATCAGCAGATAGCGGCAGGACAGGAAACGGAGCAGATACGGAAAGAGGGCGAAGCGATCCGGCAGGAAGTGTCGGAACTTTCCGCTATAAATTATCTGTTGAAAGAGCAGACGGAAACACTGACAGGGGATAAAGAAAAGTTGTTGTCTGAAAATGAGAAATTGGAGAAACAGCAGAAAAAGTTACAGCAGGAAATCAACAAAATGGTACAGTCAAAGGAAGTCATGGAGCGCAATATACACGCCTATGATGAAGATGTGAAATGGCAGTTGGCAGAACCGGGGGCGTTGATGAGCGCAAAGAATTATCGGGATAAAAAAGCACTTCCGCTTGTGGAGAAATTTAAAGAGGTTGTTAAAAATGTAACTATCAAATGCGTACAGCTTGCGGAGCAGAGCAGGAAGCTGACCGCCAAAGTGGACGGACAACAAGTGCAGATTAGCCGCTTGACAGATAAGGTCATGGAGCAGAGCAACATCATAGACCGATTGCAGGAAAAAGCGTCTGATTTGGGGCGTTTGGAGCGTCATTTCGGCAGGGAACAGGTACAGTCGATAGTAGAACGGTCAAAGGCATTGGAACAGGCAGAAAGGGCAAAAAAACGCCCGAAACGTGCCTTTGAAATGAGCCGATAGGAAAGGGGATTGATAGGATATGACGGATATGGAGAAGAAAGTTATGATACGGCTGTGCGCTAAAATCGTAGCAGATACAGACCTTTACGAAACGGACAAAGAAGTGCAAAATCTGATAGACTGGGTATGCCTTTCGGAGCAGATAAAGGAAAACAACAATACAATCCGCAATCTGACCGGGGAATATAAAAAGATAGAGCCGGATTGCCGGGAGGGAGTACGGGCGCAGTTGGAGCGCATGAAAGAACTCTGCAAAGAGCGCAACAGTCTGTATGAGAAACAGAACGATTTGAAAGGGCAGAAACAGAAGATAGAGAGAGCATTGGAGTGATAAAAAATGTGGGGCGTGGCGGTTGTCATGCCCTGTATTTATAGTGGCAGATACAGAGAGAAAGTGATATAATTGGAAGCATGATTAAAGATATGGGAGATGAAACGGCATGGAAATAAATGTAGAGGATAATTTTAAGCTATTATTTGACAAAAATAATAATACGGCATACAAAGCATTACAGATATTGCAAAAAGAATGTGAGGAATCTGACAAGGTATATTGTTATATGGATAAGTTAGCTGATATGATTGATAATGATAATTCTTACATTCGGACAAGAGGGCTTACGCTGATTGCCTACAACGCTAAATGGGATAAAGATAATAAAATTGATGAAATCATAGACGAATATTTGAAGCATATAGAAGATGTTAAGCCGATAACCGCAAGACAGTGTATAAAATTACTGCCTATGATTGCAAAGGGGAAGCCGGAATTAAAAGAAGATATTGTTACGGCACTACAAAAAGCGGATATATCTATTTATGTAGACAGTATGCAGTCGTTGGTTTATAAAGATATTCAAAACTCTTTAGCGGAAATAGAAAAGTTATAAATTTATTGGGATCTTAGGGAGTGTTGGGAGTAGCGGTGGCTATGCCCTATATTTTTGTGGTAAATGTAGAAAGGGAGTGGTATAATCAAATCTGTAAATTTAGGTTGGGAGGTAAAAAAGTGAAACGCTGCATTGTAGTAACCGATATAGTCGCAAAATAACTATCAGAGCATGGAGGATTTTAAAATGACTATATCGGAGAATAAAATTTATCCCCGGACAGGTGATACTCAAACAGTTTATTTGAAAAACGTGATTACCAGTGACAGAATTAAAATTGGCGATTATACAATGTACAATGATTTTGTGCATGACCCACGGGAATTTGAAAAGAATAATGTATTGTATCATTATCCTGTCAATGGAGATCAGTTACAAATTGGCAAGTTCTGTTCTATTGCTTGTGGAGCAAAATTTTTGTTTACCAGTGCAAATCATACGATGTCATCACTTTCAACATATCCATTTCCAATATTTTTTGAGGAATGGGGGTTGGATATAAAGGAGATTATAAGCGCATGGGATAACAAAGGCGATATTGTAATTGGTAATGATGTTTGGATTGGCTTTGAAGCGGTTATTCTATCTGGTGTCACGATTGGAGATGGAGCGATTATTGGTACACGAGCAGTTGTTACAAAAGATGTACCGCCTTATACAGTTGTCGGAGGTGTTCCGGCAAAACCGATACGAAAACGGTTTTCGGACGATGTGATTTCTGAATTATTGAAACTCCGTTGGTGGGAATGGTCTGAAAACAGGATTAAGAAAAACATCGCAGCGATTCAATCAGGTCGAATTGAGGATTTGGAATAACTGGCAACCTTTGTGCGGAAATATAGTTTTCTATAACTTACTGTCTATAAAAAAGATAGAAGTTTTTTCCTTAGTGATGATTTGAACATGGTGCTAGCACCATGTAAGATAATGCAGATAAGGGAAATAGTAATGTGGTAGTTTGCAATATCAAGCAGATTGCCACATTTTTATGGAAAAATAGGCGGTTGTGTGGTAATATATAGGAGCAAAGATAAAAACACAACGCAAGTCAAACTTGTAGAACTGGTAGGTAGTCCAGTCGCACCATTTGGGTGTAAGTAGCCCTCCCTCCTTAGGGTCGTCCGTTCTTTGTTCATTACAATTATTTTAAGGAGGAATTGTCATGGACAAAGTTTCGGGAAAGCTGACAGTGTTTTTTGAAGAACCATTTTGGGTGGGAGTGTTTGAACGTGTATCAGAGGGAAAGTTATCCGTGTGTAAGGTTACGTTTGGGGCAGAACCAAAAGACTATGAAATATATGATTTCGTTCTGAAAAATTACTATCGGCTGCGATTTAGTCCGGCTGTGGCAACTGATGTAAAAGAAGTAGGTCGCAATCCTAAACGGGTACAGCGAGAAGTGCGGAAACAGGCACAAAATACCGGGATAGGAACAAAATCGCAACAGGCTTTGAAATTACAGCAGGAGCAGTTGAAAACTGAACGTAAGGCTGTGAATCGGGAACAACGGGAAGCGGAGAAACAGCGGCAGTTTGAACTGAAACAGCAGAAAAGGAAAGAGAAGCATAGGGGCAGGTAATACCTGCTCCGGCATTTTTTGATGAAATGTATATACTGATTGTTACGCTTTAGGGCGTGTGAAACGCTCATTGTATGAGGGTTTTGGACTGTAAAAGTGACAGCAACGGTATTTTATGCTTATATCGTTAAAAAGAGCTTCGATTGCGTAACAGAGGGAATAGTGCGTTTTCCTTATTGATATAATTACATGGTGCTAGCACCATGTAGATATGGCGGTCAAGGAGAAAATAAAGGTTTTGATTCAAGGCAAAGGTTTTGCAAGGAGAGATTGAATGAGTAATCGTATTGAAAATTTAGGCGACTATAATAAAGTCAGGATAGCTTTACAAGAAGCAGGAGGAAGTCGGGATAAACTTTATGATAAAATTGGAACGACGGCTGTTATGAAAGCTGCTCCAGTGCTTATGCTTGCTGGTGCAGGAATACTGTATGCAGGTCAGAAGTGTTTTCATTTCTTCAAAAAGCGAAAAGAAATGATAAAGGGTGAACCGGAACTAAAAAAACAATTTGCTGAAGCGGTCGAAAACGAAACTGTGAAAAGCATTGATGAAAAAGATTTGTGATACCCGTATGATACCTGTTTGCTTTGAAACTGTAAATACGGCGTAAAATATGAATATTATAGCTATAAAAATCCTTAAAAAGCAATCAAATATTTAACAATTATGTTATAGCTATAGGGAGTTCGAGTGATGAAATGGGTTTTAAGAAGCTAGTATTTATGCGGGTTACAAGCAAATTTGTTTAAGCGCTGGCAACGATTTGGCAACATTTTTCACATCACGCATTAAATAATTACATCAATGGCATAAGAAAAACCTTGCTGATTTTCAGATATGTAAACTGAATATCGGCAAGGTCTTTTTATGCTTATTTCTGCTTTTTCTTTTTAGCTGTTTTCTTTTCTTCATTTTCGATTTTCTGAAATTCTTCCATGAGCATATCGTTGACCGCCTGTGAGGGGACTTTCGCCCAATGATGTGAAGTGTCCAGTTCGGGGTACTTGTACCGCCACTGGTCGTATTCCTCTCTGCTTATCTCGCCCTGCTCCAGTTTTGCGGCTTGCTCTTGCCATGCGTGGAACATATCGAACATGGACGTATAAGTGGAATAGTCGGACTTGTCAAGGCGCAGGCAGATTTCCCCGTCAATCTCCCCGATTTTCAGTCCGTACATATCTTCCAACGCAAAGAGCGTGTGCATAAGCCCGATATAGGTATCAATATCCGGCACGGTAAGGGCGTGGGTGCTTACATCAAAGATATTCGCCATTTCTTTTACAAGGTCGTGCTTTGGTGTCCTCGCTTCGGTTTCATACTGTGCCATACGGACATCAGAGGTCTTTCCGAGAAAACCGAGGATTTCACCTAACTGTTTCTGTGTCATGCCTTTTCGGTTGCGGAAAAAGCGGATACGTTTGCCGATTGCCATAATAAAACCTCCGTTTAAGTGAAGTGAGGTAAAGTCATGCCAGCTCGATTACGCTCTGCTTCATCTCGCTGTGGCGGTGCGCCATATACGCCTGGAAGAAAGCAGTCCAGCGCGTGCAAGCACCCGCCGCCCTGTTTTCTTCCAGTCGTGCATGACTTTACTTAAACAAATCTGTTGAAGTCAGTATAACATGGTGCAATAGAAATAGCAAGAATAACTTAAATAAAAAAAGTTAAGATTGTTTTGAAAACCACTTGACTTAACGGAATTTATTTAGTATCATATCAACAAGACTTAAACAAAAACAGTTAAATATCGAAAAGAGAGGGTATCTGAATGACGGAAAAATCATTTATGACGGTGGAGGAAGTGGCAGCGGAACTGCGTGTGTCAAAGTCAAAAGCCTATCAGATTGTAAGGGAACTCAACGCAGAAATGCAGAAGCAGGGCTATCTGACGGTGGCAGGACGTGTGAACGCTACATTTTTTCATAAAAAGGTATGTTACAGCGAATAGAAGGGAGTTGATTTAGATGGCTGTATACAAGGACAATGCCACGGGGACGTGGCGGGTTATCTACCGCTTTACCAACTGGAAAGGGGAGAGGAAACAGACACAAAAGAGGGGATTTGCAACCAAAAGGGAAGCGCAGGCGTGGGAGCATGAAGCCATGTTAAAGCAGGGCGCAAAACTGGATATGACGTTCGGCAGTTTCTTTGAAGTGTACGAAGCCGACAAGAAACAGCGTGTCAAGGAAAGCACTTGGGAGTCCAAAAGCCATGTGATACGGACAAAGATTTTACCGTACTTTGAGAACCGCAAAATCGCAGAGATTGAAGCAAAGGACGTGATAGCGTGGCAAAATGAGTTAATGGCATACCGGGACGAGAAAGGAAAGCCCTATTCCGCAGATTATTTGCGGACGATACACGCACAACTGACGGCGATATTCAACCATGCGGTAAACTTTTATAACCTGCCTTACAATCCGGCAAGGCGGGCGGGAACGATTGGGAGCGAAGCCGTTAAGGAAATGGACTTTTGGACGAAAGAGGAATATCTGAAATTCTCCGAAGCCATGATGGATAAGCCCCGCTCTTATTATGCGTTTGAAATGCTTTACTGGTGCGGTATGCGTTCCGGCGAACTGCTTGCGCTCACGCCTGCTGATATTGATTTTGAGAAGCAGACAGTTACAATCAGCAAGACTTTCCACCGTTCCAAAGGGCGGGATATTATCACAAGTCCTAAGACGAAAAAGAGCAACCGCACAATCAAAATGCCGCCGTTTCTCTGTGAAGAAATGCAGGAGTACATCAAAATGCTTTATGACATTAAGCCGGACGAGCGTTTATTTACGGTCACAAAATCCTACCTCAATCACGAAATGGAGCGAGGGGCAAAGCAGGCAGGCGTTAAGAAAATCCGTGTCCACGATATTCGCCATAGTGCGGTTTCACTCTTAATCAACATGGGATTTTCGGTACTGGCGATTGGGGAACGCATGGGGCATGAAGCGGAGAAAATTACTTACCGTTACGCCCACTTGTTCCCCACGGTGCAGACGGAAATGGCGGAGAAATTGGAAATGGAGAGAATGACAAAGGAGGACTAAAAGCATGGAAAAATCACTGGATTATAAAGGAAGATGGCGCAATCATACGGTGGCGTTCCGGGTATCGGACGAAGAAGCAAAGTTATTGAATGATTTGGTGGCACTGTCGGGGATGACAAAGCAGGACTACATCACAAGGCGGCTCTTATGCCGGGACGTTGTGGTGCAGGGCAATCCGAGAGTGTATAAGGCACTGAAAAATCAAATGGCGGCAATCTATGAGGAATTGAAGCGCATGGAAAGCATAAGCCCGGACAATGATGAACTGCTCTACACGTTACAGGTAATCGCAATCACATTAGACGGACTGAAAGGGGAAGATGAATGACAAACAAAATAAAAGCGACTGTTCCCGTATCATCTGTTGGCGCAGATGGGGAACAGCCGGACATTAAAAACATCAATGAAATTATAGCAAATGAAACAGCAAAAAACAATCTGCAAGCCACAAAAAGCCCGGAGAAATCCGGGCGGGGCGGCGGGCTTCAAACCGTTTCCATGACAGAACTGTATGATACGGTGTACCCGCCGAGAACGCCTGTTGTGGACGGCTTTCTGTATGGCGGCACTTACCTCTTTGTGGGTGCGCCGAAAGTGGGGAAATCGTTTTTTATGGGGCAGCTTGCCTATCATGTGGCTATGGGGCTTCCACTGTGGAATTATCCAGTAAGAAAAGGGACGGTGCTATATCTTGCACTGGAAGATGATTACGCAAGGCTGATTATCATTGACACGCTCCAAAAGGTGCGTGAGGTCGGCGGGGACAGGTACAGTTATTCCAGTGACTATGAGATTGTTACAAAATTAAAATCATTCAGTGATAAATACGGTGTCTGCCTGTTGGTGGTTCACCATACCCGCAAGTTGGAGTCCGAGGACAGCTTTGATATGATTTCCGGCACAAACGGGCTTCTCGGTGCGGCAGACGGGGCGTTTATCATGCACAAGAAAAAGCGCACGGACAACACGGCGGTCATGGATATTGTGGGGCGTGACCAGCCCGATCAAGAACTGACGATAGAATTTGACCGTGAACAGTGTATTTGGAAATTTCAGAAAGCGGAAACGGAATTGTGGAAACAGCCGCCCAATCCATTACTGGAAGCAATCAACGAATTTCTGACAGAGGAAATGCAGGAGTGGGAGGGGAAGGCAACGGAACTTCTGAAACAGTTGCCGGATATGCAGTTGTCGGCGAATGTGCTTTCCCGGAGATTAAATGTAGTGAACAGCCAGTTGCTTAATGACTATGGTATTTTTTACGACAACAAGCGGGGGCATGAGAGGAAAATCATTCTGAAACGGCTAGAGCCGAAAGCGTAAAGTGCGACGATATGCGTCGGTTGCGACGGTATTTTTGATAGCGGGGTGGTATAGAAAATACCGACGCTATCGACGCAAACCGACGCATGGGGAAGCAGTAAAGCGGCGAGTAGCCGCCCACCGTCCGCAAGGACGGTATGCTGTCCAACGGACAGCTTGCCCCCGGCAGGGCGCAAAGGCACTTTTGATAGAGCGTAGCCTGTCGAAAGTGCTTTTGCGTTACTTTCGGGAAAGTAACAAAGCCGAAGCGAAGAAACTTCGCTTTGCGCCTTAGTCGGCGCAGTAAGAATAGTGGCACAAATATATAGAATGTGGAGGATATGCCTATTGGAAAGGACAATTAGCGGCATGGTTGGGAAAGGTTCGGTCAACCACAATACAAGAGCCTTTACAGCCAAAAATGTAGATAAGGAACGTAGCCGGGATAACGTGGAGTTTTGCCACTCGGATATAAAAGAAGTCTATCACAATCTTTTTGATGAAGCACTGGAACGCTACAATGCAAAGCAGAAACGAAGTGACCGAAAGATTGACGATTATTACGAGAAGATACGCCGGGGAAAGCAGGAGAAATTATTTTATGAGGTCATTTTTCAAATTGGCAATAAAGATGATATGAACGTGCAGAGCAATGAGGGGCAGTTGGCGAAAGATATTTTATGCGAGTTTATGGAGCAGTTTCAGAAAAGAAATCCGAACTTATACGTTTTTTCAAGTCACTTGCACATGGACGAGCAGACGCCGCACATTCACATTGATTTTGTCCCCTTTATCCGTAACAGCAAGCGTGGGCTTGATACGAGAGTTTCCCTCAAAGGCGCATTAGCAGAACAGGGCTTTAAAGGCGGCACAAGGGGAATGACGGAATGGAACGAATGGATTGAAGCGGAGAAGCAGGAACTTTCAAAAGTCATGGGGCGGCATGGCGTACAGTGGAAACAGTTAGGCACGCATAACAAACACCTATCCGTACTCGATTTTGAGAAGCAGGAGCGGCAGAAAGAGGTTGCCGAACTGGAACAGACAATCTCCGGCAGTAAAGAGGAATTATCCGATATTCTTCAGCAGCAGATAGAAGCAGGACGGGAAACGGAGCAGATACGGAAAGAGGGCGAAGCGATCCGGCAGGAAGTATCGGAACTTTCTGCAACAAATCATCTGCTGAAAGAACAAGCGGAAACGCTGATGGAGGATAAAGAAAAACTGTTATCCGAAAATGAGAAGTTGGAGAAGCAGCAGAAAAAGTTACAGCAGGAAATCAACAAAATGGTGCAGTCAAAGGAAGTCATGGAGAGAAATATTCATACCTATGATGAAGATGTAAAATGGCAGTTGGCAGAGCCGGGGGCATTGATGAGTGCAAAAAATTATCGGGATAAAAAAGCACTTCCCCTTGTGGAGAAATTGAAAGAAGTGGTAAAAAATCTGACTATCAAGTGCGTACAGCTTACGGAACAAAGCAGGAAGCTGACCGCCAAAGTGGACGGACAACAAAAGCAGATTAGCCGCTTGACGGACAAGGTTATGGAACAAAGCGATACCATAGACCGATTGCAGGAAAAAGCGTCTGATTTGGGGCGTTTGGAGCGTCATTTAGGCAGGGAACAGGTACAGTCGATAGTAGAGAGGTCAAAGGCGTTAGAGCAGGCAGAACAGGCAAAGAAACGCCCGAAACGTGCCTTTGAAATGAGCCGATAGGAAAGGGGATTGATAGGATATGACGGATATGGAGAAAAAAGTTATGATACGGCTGTGTGCTAAAATCGTAGCAGATACAGACCTTTACGAAACGGACAAGGAAGTGCAAAATCTGATAGACTGGGTATGCCTGTCTGAACAGATAAAAGAAAACAATAATACAATCCGCAATCTGACCGGAGAATATAAAAAGATAGAGCCGGATTGCCGGGAGGGAGTGCGGGCGCAGTTGGAGCGCATGAAAGAACTTTGCAAAGAGCGCAATAATCTGTACGAAAAACAGAATGATTTGAAAGGACAGAAACAGAAGATAGAGAGGGCATTGGAGAGGTAAAAGTGTCGGGGATTGACAGTAGTAGAAAGTCATTCCCCGGCATTTTTAACGTCAAATTTGTAGCCGACACCTAACACGGTTTTGATGTAAGTCGGGTTCTTGCTGTCCGGCTCTATCTTTTTCCGTAGGTTGCAAATCACGGTAGAAATACTTGATTGACAGCTATCGCTATCCATGTTCCAAACGGCTTCAAATATCTGTGTCCTTGTGAGGACAATGTCGGGATTGGAAGCAAGGAGTACAAGGGTATTGTACTCAAGGCGGGTAAGGTATACGTCCTCTCCGTTTTGAAGTACCCGCCGTTGGTGCTGTCTGATTTCCAATCCCGGAAATGATAAGACAGGGGCAGGGGCGACTTTCATAGGTTCAATCTGTACATAATCAGTGATAGCTGACACAATTTTGTCAATCAACTTTTCTTCCTGCTCGTTAAGTGTCAGCAATAATAATTTTCCCACATTGCCACTTCCTTTGGTAAATTTTATTGTGTTCTTGTATCTGTAATATTATTGCATTTCCCTAGACAAAGTAGCATATCAATATCTAACTAATTTTTGTCCTTATCTAATGTCAAAATTTCTTCCAAAATTTTATCCCAACACGGAAGATATAACATATGTCCCATATTTTCAATAATGTGCAGTTTTGTTGTATTATATTGCTTGTTTAAATATTGGGCAAAACTTATAGGTGTTGTATTATCATCAGTTCCGTTCCATATAAAGACAGGAAAAGCATTTTTTTGTTGCGGGCATTCTCGCATTTGAGATAATGCATATGCGTCATAATACATACCTAATCCATTATTAGCAGTAGAATTGATAATTGCATTTTTAATGAGAACGAAATTCTCACACATAAAACATCTTTCCTTTTCAGAGATATTTTTTAGATTTCTTTCAAATTGTTGGTCGTAATTTTTTATTATATCCTCTGCCATTTTTCTGAAATAAAATTTTGAAAATCTCTTAGCGTGTAATGTCATAAATTTAATGATTTTTCATTGCATGTTTAATATTTTTTGCGTATTAGGGCTGTTTAGAGGAATCATACTACTTAATAAAGACAGGGATTTGATTTTTGAGGGATATAACTCGGCATATAATTGAGCATAATATCCTCCTGCACTATGTCCAATTAAATGTACGGATTCTATATTTTTATCTGCTAATACAGAATTAATATGGTTCAAAAAACTTTCCATTTTATAATATTCTTCTATATCTGATTTCCCAATCCCCGGTCTATCAAATGAAAGTATGCAAATTCCGCTGCTGATTTCCTTTTCTGGGATAAATCGCTTTGAACCAGTAAAGCCATGAAAAAATAAAATTATCTTTTTTGCCCATTCTCCATAACGTATATAGGAAATTTGCTTATTATTCTTCTTAAATGTTTCTTCAAAAATCATTTTCTCATCTCCAATTTCAATCACGCATTTTTTCTTTTAACAAAAGGGTTGTAAACACTTCTGACAGCATTTCACTGATTTCTTCTTCCGTAAAACTGCATGTTTTAGTAGCACACAAAGAAGCGATACCATGTGCATATATCCATATATGTTGATAAAGTCGCAATGCTGTGAAACTATCTAGCCCATAATCCATTTCGATAGCTATAAGAATATCCTTATAATTCATGTCTATATTGGGTAGAATATTTTCAAAATTTAAAATATGCTCTTGTTCTTTCATAAAAAGCAACTGAAATAATTTCGGTTCAGCTATGGCAAATTTAATATATTGATGCCCAATGTACTTGCAACGTGGTACATTACTATCTGCGTGTAATATCCCTTTTTGGATATATTGGTTATATGTTTCTTTAGCATATTCTACAACGGCTGTTTGCACTTCTTCCATATTTTCAAATACGCTAAAAATAGGCTTAGAAGAAGAACCTAATTTTTTGCCTAATACTCTGGCTGAAATGGCGTTAAACCCTTCATTTCGTGTTATATCTATTGCGGCTAGTATGATTTCTTTTTTGGTAAATTTGGGTTTTGGTGGCATTTATACATCTCCTTTCTATTCTGCTACATGCGTTTCGCTACGCATGTTTCTGATTATACAAAATAAAGTGGTTAAAGTCAATGTTTTATATTATTTTGTATATAAGATTTTACGATTTGAAGATTATCACTCTATAAATTGCTTATTTATCCTATATCTTCGCAGGTAAAGTCACAAATTCATTGATTTTCCCTTTAATAATGATTTATACATGGTGCTAGCACCATGTAATAGGGGTAATTAAGGAGAATTTGGCGTTTAATTAATTTGTTACGCTTTAGTACTTTTGAAAGCCTTGATTTATAAAGTGGATTGGACAGAAAATAGAATTTGATTATATTTTATACCTTTATTTTCAAAAACAAATTTATTGCGTAACATTTCAAAAATAGGTTGCCAAATTACCGGGATTTGATATAATAAATGCGTGGCAACATTTTGGCAACAGAAAATCAGCAAGCCATAATAAATGATGTAATTGATGTAAAAATGGGCGTGTATTTGCACAAAACTTAAGCAAATATAGTTAAGAACAACAAAGAATACGCCGAGGAGGAAAGTAGCATGATATTAAGTAGAAGTTACTTGTTACGAGAAGCGGAGAGAAGAAATATATCTGAATATGGAACTAAAAAAGACCAGATAATATATGAAAATGCGGAAATGCATACAAGATATGATTCAGTGCAAAAAAGAAAAATATATGATGTTTTTCTTTCGCACAGTTCATTGGATAAAAAATTAGTTCTTACGTTAGTTAATTTATTTAATGAAGCGGGGTATTCGGTATATGTGGATTGGATTGAAGATACACAACTTGATAGAAACAATGTTAATAAGAATACGGCACAGGTTTTGCGGAATAGAATGAATGGCTCAAAAGGGTTATCCTATGTGGCTACGGGTAATGCAGTAAATTCCAAATGGTGTCCTTGGGAATTGGGGTATTTTGATGGTAAGAAAAATGGGAGATGCTGTATTTTGCCAATTATGGAGAGCCAAATTTTTCAAGGACAAGAGTATTTGGGATTATATCCCTATATGCAATATGCTCAAGTCAGTGGTGAAGACAGGAATGAGTTTTGGATATACAATCAAGGAACTGATGAATATGTGATTTTGCGAAGCTGGCTTGATGGAAGTGAACCATATAGACATTAGGAGGTGTAGTGTTGGAGAGCAAAATGAAGCATTTAGAATTTATTCAAGCTACGATAACAAGAATGAATCAAAATTCATTTCAAATTAAAGGTTGGATGATTACTATTGTATCTGCATTATTGGCTCTTTATGCAAATAGTGAGAATGTAGTATATGTTCTTGTTGCGATTGTTCCGGCTATTATATTTTGGTTTTTGGATGCGTATTACTTACAGCAGGAACGCAAGTTTCGAGGTGTATATAATGATGTGGCAGGTTTAACATCAGAAGATAGTCGAGTGGAAATTAGAGATTTTGAAATGCCGATACAAAAATATCAATGCGGTAAATATTGCTATTTTAATGTTTTACTATCAAAAACAATTTTTCCACTATATGGTATTGTCATTGGTGGATTGTTTATTGCTTCTATTATGTTGGGTTAAAAGGAGGAAAATAAAATTGGGAAGAAAAATTTTTGTGTCTTACAAGTATGCAGATGACAATGTGTATTCAGTTCCAAGTGTGTCTGATAATAGACCAAGGGCAAGAGATTATGTTACTTGGTTAGAAAAAAAGTTTACTGACCGAACAGATCATATATATAAAGGCGAGCATGATGACGAAGATTTGTCTAACATGTCTGATGATTATATTTGGACGAAATTAAAAGACAGAATATATGATAGTACAATAACGATTGTTCTTATTTCTCCGAACATGAAAGAAGCTTATAAATGGGATAAATCTCAATGGATTCCATGGGAAATTGCATATTCAGTGAGGGAAACTACTCGAAATGATTATACAAGCCATGCCAATGCTGTGCTCGGGGTAGTGTTACCGGATAAAAATAACAAATACGATTATTATGATTCTTTGAGAATGTTTAAAATACTTGAAGAAAATATAAAAGTCGGCTATATTCCAATAGTGAAATGGGAAGATTTTAGATATAATTGTGATACATATTTGAATAAAGCATTTCAGGCGCAGAAAGATGTGCCACAATACAGAATAAGTAAAACCGTGTAATGGTTTTGCTAATGCAGAAAAGTATATGGTTCTTGCTTTTGGATAAGAAAGAGGGTAGCTCTGCTATGAAGAGTTTCGTTGTGGTCTTGCCATGTAAAAAGTAAGTGTCTTTGAAATTCTCATTGTTAATTGTCTTTATTATATGGTGCTAGCACCATATAATAAAGACAATTAAGGAGAAAACTGGTATTTTTCTATAGTTTTTGTTAGGTTTTAACTTTTTGAAATGCTTTATTTTACAAAGTATTCCAGATGTGAAAATGATAAAGACGATATTTTATACGTTTATCCCACAAAATGTTTTTTATTGCGTAACATTTAAAAAATGAGTTGCCAAATTGCCGGGATTTGCTATAATAAATGCGTGGCAACATTTTGGCAACAGAAAATCGGCAAGCCATAATAAATGATGTAATTGATGTAAAAATGGGCGTGTATTTGTATAAAACTTAAACAAATACAGTTAAGAACAACAAAGAATACGCCGAGTTCGAATAGTCGGAGCTGTCGCAGCGGAAGTCATTTTCTCTAATAATCAAAATTTGGTTTTCGTTGTATAATAGAAGATTTAGAATAAAATAAGTATCAGACCTTGCAAGCAAGAGGTTCCTCCTCCTCTTTTTTCAAGGTCTTTTTTTAACTTTATTATAGGAAAAGCAGACGAAAAGAGATGGAAGGAAAACGGCCTCACATCTCTTTCTTTTTTTGTTAAAACCCTTATAAAATGGGCATCCTCTTCTTTTTTGTTATTTTTTTAAAAGTTTCTTTTAAGGAAAAAATGAAGGGAAAGGGGGAAAAGTTTTCTGACCTTTTTTGTTTTGTTTTTTCTATAGAAAATAAGAAAAGGGAAGGAAAAAGGAGAAAAAAAGGAAGAGGACATGGAGCGAAAACGAAAATCTGTCAGCAGCGAAAAGGAGTTTTGCCATGACATAGTATGTTTTGGAAAGTGTATTTTTGGCAGGCTGGAAATGGCTTAAAATGGGGATTCTTTTGCCAATATTACATATGTAAGAGCCAAAAATGGGTGTTTTTGGCATTTCCGCCAAAATTGAAAAGTGTTTTTGGCAAAGCTGGAAGGTTCCTGGCAGGTTTTCAGATGGGAAAGGAAAGGTGCTTATGAAGAAAAAAGGTTATAAGGGCAGCAGGTGTGAAAAAAGGTATCTGGGCAAGTGTGCTGATGGTGTTGCAAAGACTTACACAGACATTGAATCAAGGCTTGCTGATTTATTGCAGGAGGATGATGGAATTAAGGAGTTCCGCTGCAATGTACTTCTGGATGGTTTTCCAGAAGGGGAATACTGTTCGGATTTTGTCTGCATCAAAACTGATGGGGATATGATGGTCCGTGAGTGTGTCTACCGAAAAATGATAGCAAAACCTATGACGATACGACTGCTGGATGCCTCCAGGGAATACTGGTTAAAACATGGTGTTTCCGATTGGGGTATTGTGATTGAGAAAGAATAGGGGTGGTGCATATGGAAAAGAAACAACTGATTAAATTTAATGAAAGTATTTACAGGGTGCTTGCCATCCATGAGGAAGAAATGCTGTTGGTTGACTGTATCAAAAGAAATATGCCTAAGTGGTGGCATATGGAAGTGATAGGCACCTACGATAACTGCATGGAAGATGAAATGCTGCAGGCCACAGGGACAGTATTAGAGGATATAGAAAATCTGGATGCAGAGAGCAGAAGCATAGCATATCAGCGATATACTATTGTTGCATCCATACTTCCATTCCTTGAAAATGATTGTTTGAGAATGGATGCTGTTAAAAGAACATCAGAGGATAACAATATCTGTAAGCAGACTGTGAGGAATTACCTCTGCCTGTACCTTGCTTTCCAGTCAGTATCTGCTTTAGTTCCACAGGAGAGAGGAACCTACCAAAAGAAATTGACTGATGATGAAAAGATTTTCAGATGGGCGATTAACAAATATTATTTTACAGCACATAAGAACTCACTAAAAACCTGCTACACATATATGATCAAAGAAAAATACTGTAATGCAGATGGAACACTTTTAGCAGATTATCCATCCTATAACCAATTCAGATATTTTTTCAGTAAATACAAGAAGATGCAGACATTTTATATATCCAGAAATGGGATGAAGGACTACCAAAGAAACCACAGACCATTATTAGGGGATAAGATGCAGGAGTATTCAAACCATGTGGGAATAGGTGAGATTGATGCTGCCATATGCGACATTCATTTAGTAGACGATAAAGGCAATTACATAGGCAGACCCATTTTAACGATTATGACAGATGCCTACAGCAGATATATTTATGGTTATTCCCTCACTCTTGAAGGGGGAACATATTCATTAAGAAATTTATTGTTAAACTGCATTTCTGTCAAAAAAGAATGGTGCAGAGAGTTTGGTATAATGATAGATGAAGAGGAATGGAACATTGATAAACTGCCAGGGACCATAGTTAGCGATATGGGAGCAGAATACCAATCAGAGACCTTTGTACAGATTACAGAGTTGGGGATATCCCTTGTTAATCTTCCACCACTTAGACCAGAACTTAAAGCAGTTGTAGAGCGAAGTTTTCAGTTGTTACAGCAATCCATAAAACCATCTTTGATTGATTTTGGATATGTAGATAAAGATGCTAGACAGAGGTTAGCAAAAGATTACAGAAAAAATGCCTGCTTGACACTTAGGGATTGTGAGAAAGTTATCATTTATTCCATCCGTTACAACAACAACCAAAGGATTATAAGCGATTATCCATACACAGAAGAAATGCTTAAAGAAAGAATTGCCCCACATCCAAAAGATATATTTACATGGGGAAGAAAACAGGATGGAGCGAATTTAATTCCAATCAGCAGTAAGAAACTGATAATGACTTTACTTCCAAGAACCAGAGCGAAATTCAGCAGAAAAGGATTGATGGTTTTTGGGTTAAGGTACGACAGCAAAGAAAGGAAATTTACAGAGGAATATCTTTCCAGTAAAGATGCAGTCGTGGCATATAATCCAGAAAATACTGATACTGTGTATCTTTTACAGAATGGCAGGTATACAGAGTTTTATTTGATAGAATCAAGATTCTCTGGCAAGTCATTTGGGGAAGCAGGGCAGATGTTTGAAAAGCAGAGGGAACTTGTAAAAAGTGCATCACTTGAAAACCTGCAGGGAAGGATTGATCTGGTTTCCAACATTGAAACGGTTATCCAGAATACTTCCAGAAGTGAAAGCATTAACTTAAAAAATGTAAGGGAATACAAGGACAAAGAGAAGAAGAAACAGCACAGGGATTTTGTAAAGGAGGTAGCAGATGTCTGACTTATAGGAAAAAATACCATCCATGCTGATGGGCAGGGAATTAGAGCAGAGATTGATGCATTTACCAACATATACACCTGAAATCTGCAATGCAGATGCAGGGGCGAGGCTGATGGCATTAAACAGATTATCAGAAATTTATATCCCATCCCAAATGACTTATGAAATTTACAGCAAGATATACTTGTCTATGATTCATTCTTTAGGGAAAAAACAAACAACAAATTCTATCAGACAGAGGAACAGGAACCACAAAGGGATGCAGGGAACAGCATACAGTTCCATCTTAGGCGGAAGTGACAGCTTTTCCATTATTGGGAAATCAGGCATAGGAAAAAGCACAGCAATAGCAAAAAGCATTGAACTGTCAGGTGGAATGGAGATAATCACATTACAGGATCCTTATTTGAATATCATTCCATTTGTCAATATCCAGTGTCCACATGACTGTTCCATCAAGGGGCTGCTTCTGTCCATCTTAGGGCAGGTGGATATGTCCATAGGGACAAATTACAGGGATGCAGCAATAAAGGCAAAAGCATCCATTGATATATTGATCGGCATGGTTGCACAGGTGGCACTGAACCATATTTTGTTGATTGTTGTTGATGAATGTCAAAATATTTGCCATAATAAAAATGGAGTGAACCTTGTATCTGCCATGACACAGCTTATCAATTCCTCTGGGATATCCATCTGTTTTGTAGGGCTTCCAGAAACAGAAAATTTTTTCCAGAGGGAAATGCACCTTGGAAGAAGAAGCATAGGGCTTTCCTATCTGGAATCCCCCTGTGATGACTATTTTATGAAGTTTTGCCAGATGATCTGTTCTTACCAGTATGTCGCAAAGCCTCTGCCTGTGACACCAGAAATTATTGAAACATTATACCAGTGCAGTAATGGAATCATTGGCCTGGTAGTTTCCCTGGTGATGGAAGCACAGCAAATGGCAGTCTTATCTGGAAAAGAAGAATTAACAAGGGAAGCCATTTTAAGTGCCTTCCACACAAGAATGAAGAACCTGCATAATTTTATTAGCACAGGGACAGCAAAGGGAGGACAGGCTTCTCAAATTCCAAAAACAAAAACAAAAGCAAAATCAATAACAATACCAGAAAAATCCCAGCCTGCAGGGGAAACTATCATCAAAGGGACAACATTAAAGGAACCGGTACAGCAATCCAAAAAAGAAAATGCAGATATCATTCATTTACTTATGGAATCGGACATTCAGGTAATGGAGGTGGCCTTATGATTGCATTCATGCCCACAATTTATGAAGATGAACTGTGTTACAGCTGGTTTGCAAGGTATTACTGCCACAGTGGGTATCCTGCCTATGGGTATGCACTGGATGATTTATTTGGGAAAAGGGCAATCCACTTTAATGCAGGGTACATTAGCAGCAGTTTCCAGGATGATGCCAAGGGAATTATTACTAATATGATTCCAATGGAAACATTGATTTTGGAACACACTATGTTTCCCACAGCAAGGTTCATGGAACATCAAAGGATGCAGAAAGCATTAGAATGTATGGAAAGGGAGGAGGGAAAGGCCAGCAGCCTTATTCCCCTTCCTAAGGGCAGGGACACCAGATACTTAAGGTACTGCCCCTGCTGTGCCACAGAACAGAGGGAAAACTTTGGTGAAGCCTTTTGGACAAGGACAGCAAACATTAACCATGCCAGTGTCTGTGCAAAACACAGGTGTAAGCTAAAAAATACTGGTATTATACTATCTGGGAAACAGTCACCGAGGTTACATATTGCTGAACAGGTAATCGAAGATACCGAACCAGAATTTACTGATAATACAATAGAAGTGAAATTTACTGAATATCTCACAAAGGTATTCCATGCACCAGTTAATAAAAATAACCAGATTGGAATATCAGATTTTTTAAAATCCAAACTGGAAGGGACAAAATATTTAAGTGTAAGTGGGCAGCAAAGGAATATCAGGCTGTTTTATGATGATTTCATGGATTTCTACAGGACCATACCAGATAACAGTATTACTGAATTACCACAGATACAGAAGATATTCACAGGGTACCGCTTTGGTTTTTTTGAGATATGCCAGATAGCTTTCTTTTTACATATAGAAGTTTCAGAAATGGTTGCCCCAGTACTTCCAGAAAAATCCCAGGCAGAAGTATTTCAGGAAAAGGTTGCATTCCTTAGAAAAGAGGGGTTCGGTGCAAAAAAGATAGCTGGAATCTTAGGTGCCGATTTCCATTCAGTACAGAAAGCAGGGATAACTAAGAAGAAAGCAGGACATGATTATTCTGTACGAAAAGGAATTACTAGGGAGGACTGGGGTAAGATGGATGCAGAAATGCTTCCTAAGGTAGGGGAACTATGTAAAAATCTGTATTTTAATGAGGATGGGAAACCTGGGAAAGTCAGTGTTGGGGCAGTTTGCAGAATCCTGGATTTTCCAAACAAAAGGATAAACTACTTACCCAGGTGTAGAAGTGAAATCAGGAAATACGGGGAATCCCAGGAAGTTTTCTGGGCGAGAAAAATTGTATGGAGTTATCGGAAACTGGTGTCAGAGGGGCAGGGGATAAGTTATAACAGGCTGTGCAGGCCGCTTAACCTAAGAAAAGAAAATTTTATTTCAGCACTTGGGTTCCTAAGCCTTTTCTGTAGTGAGGAAGAAGCAGCATGTATTAGGGAAGTTTTATAGGATGTAATTTGAATATGTTTATTTGGGTTCAGGGCGGTGCAGTATAGAATCTGTAAGTTTGACCTATGCTGCATTGCCCTGTTTCCTTCTGTCCCTTTGTTTATAGGATGGAACAGTCCTAGTAAGATTTGTAAGATTAAAGCAAGCGGCCTGTGTTTTTTATTTTGATAGTGCCTTTTCTAAGGTACTTGGGAGGTTTCAAGGTACACAGGTATCCTGTATCTCCTCTGTGCTTTTGCTTTTTATGTTATCCCCATGAAACAGGTACAGGTTACAGAAAACCCAGATACCTTTGTTGCCTAAGTGGCAGAAAATCAGAAGTGCCAGGATAAAGAAGATAAGTATATTGCATAAGCATCCAGAGCAGTTACCTAAGTGTGGACTGCCATGCATGGGTGCAAAGTTCCAAGTACCAGGCACCTCCTGATTATTTTATCTAAGCCTAAGTTAAAATTTTTTACTTGAGTGGTGGAACCGAGGAACTTTGGAACTGTAAATAAAATACAGGGGTACTTGCCATAAGTTCCACTATATTTTCACTTAGGTAAAATCAGATATTGTTAAATCCCTGCTGAATATACAAGTGTCTAAAAACAGTGGCCACATTGGTACCGCTGCTGGCACTTAGGTAAATCTTAGTAACACCCTGGCATGAACTCAAAATAAAACACATATTCTTCTGTAGCTGTGCTGGCCCTTTTCAGGGCAACTAGGTACAAAGATTTAACAAGGTTATTCTGAAAACAACAGTAACTCTGTCTTATATCTAAATGCTGGACTACAAATCAGATGGACAAAAGGTAAATCCTATACAGGGGGCTTTTGCCTTTTCCTGCATTATGGTGGCGGACAGGGGTAAACTCTCATGGATAGGATTTTCAGGTGCTGTCCAAAGATATAGATTTAGTTTCAAGGGTAGCTGGGATATCTTGCTTTACAGGTATTATGCTTTGATATTTCATATTACAAACAACTTAATTATTAACAATGTTAGTGCTGATAGTGCCAGTTTCTAAATCTATATCCCATACAAATTTGTTACTATCATCCACAGACAAGCTGTCAATCTTTCCATCATGTCCAGAAAAATTAACATTAAACTCATAGTTATCCATCTTCTTATAACCTGCAGGTACTGCAGTCTGCACCAGCTTATACTTCCCACTGTTAAGGCCAGCAATGGTGCAAGGGTTTCCTGTGATGTTGTCAAGGACTTTTACATATTTCTCATAATACACACTGCCTGATTTTAAGGTTTTATACTTATACAATGCAAACTTTGCACCACTGATGTCATTGCCATCCATATCTGTGTTCCTGAATTTCATGGTTGCTGCATAAATATTGGCAGAACCCATATCTACAGTTTTTGCCCCTGTGCCATTATCATAAGACATGGAAGCTGTTACTGTATTGATGGCAACAGCATTGCTGTTTAGTTCTGTGTCCATGGTAATGCTGATTTTATCTGCAAGTTCATATTGGTGGATTGAAGCATCCTTAATGTTGTTAATGGTTACTATAATATCTTGGCCATTTGCATCTACATGATATGCACTGCCTGAAATTTCTTTCTTAGTCATACGGAACATTTTAAGGGAACCCTCTTTGTAAGACAGCCCTGCTGGCAGGGTAATATGGAATGTAGCACTGCATGCCCTGTCATCTGGAAGCCAATGTAATGCAGTAAATGAACCACTATAATCCTGTCCAAACACAAAAGAGAACCACTAGTAAGGCAATTGTTTGGTGGAAATCCATTGCTAATAGCATAATCATCCTGGTTATCAAACATTTGCTCACAATCATTGCATCTTATCCAGAACCCACCATTTGCTGTCCTTGTTGTCCACTTGCCATACATTAAATCACTCATCTGGAAACCTGCTGTGATTGGTATAGAGTCACCAATAGAATAACCATCCTCTTCCCTGATGTTGCTCATCAGGCCAAAATAATTGTCTATTGTGAACATTGTTGTTGGAGATGGAATATCACGGTTAGGGTCAAGCTCTTCCTCATCCTTTTCTTCTGTTTCAATTTTTCTGCCTTTTACTGCCTGCTTCTTGCCAGTTAATCCTTTTGACTTCAAAATCTTTTTATAAGCCTTCAGCTTATTTTCTGGCACAAGAACGACAACTTTTGCATTTAAGCCCTTAAAAGCTGCAGTACCGACAGTTTTTGCTTTCAGGTTGAATGTATTAATGGTAACATTCTTTAAATTTTTACAGCCATAAAATGCTTTTTTGCCAATTACCTTTACATTCTCACCAATTATAAGCTTTTTAACTTTCTTGTTGCCATTCAATGCATTAGCCTTCACACCAGTCACCTTGTACTCCTGCTCATTAATCTTAATGGTTGAAGGAATTTCAACTGATGTTGTGGACTTTTTGGAAAGTCCTGTAAACTGTACTTCCATCTGGGTATCATCTGTAATGATATATTCACCACTTGCATAATCAAAAGTGCTGTCTGCTGCTACTGCTTCGTTATTACTGTAATAATTATAAGTTAACACTATTGCTATTATTATCAAAATAGAAATTATTCTTTTTCTTTTCATATTCATTCCTCCATCCTTTTTTCGGTAGTGTCAAGTCTACTATCTGATTTTCTTATTAAAAGCCTTAATTTCAGGGAGTTTGCAAAAAAATGAG
>RAYE01000091.1 GCA_003612285.1 bacterium D16-51
ACCATTCATCTGTACAAGGGCTTTGTGCCGCCAGCAAGCCTCCACACCATACTGGCAGCCCCTTGTGATAGCATGATATTTAAAACATTTTATAATAACACCCTTTGGGTGGTATTACCTCAACAAAATTTTCGGCTTATAAATGCCTTTATTTTCTGGACTTTTGCATCATCATAATCTACCCGCTTACGAAACCAATCAGACAGATATTGTGGGGAAATCCCCATATATGTTGATAACGCCCTTTTTTGCAGCTGGTATTTTTTCAGATAAGCAACCACTGCATCCCTTAATTCATCCTGCATAAATTACCTCCAAAACGCATATCATTATATGGACTGCCGCTACTCCCTTTCCTAGTATAATCCGCACAAGTTTTATACATGAACATCCAAAAACCCCTTATTTTTCAATACTTTTAAGCCATCAGGCACAATCATTTTTAACGGATTTTGTAACTTTCCCTCTGATTTTATCCTTCGCAACGCCTGTCAGTTTTCTATAATGGATTCCATCAAATAATACTTCCCCGCAAATTTCATTTATTTGTATATCTTTTAGAAGCAAATGATTATTTCTGCCAACCGATATAGCCAGAAGCCCTAAACCCTCTAACGCCTTTACATCTTTATCAAAATATCTCCTGTCAATATCTGCCAGCTTACATAATACTGTTTTTGTTATACGGTTATTTTTGTTATGCATTATTAGTATGGAATCCGTATTGCACTTTCGGCATATGTAAGTCAGTATCAGTAATAACCTCCTGCAATCCGTGCATCTGTCCGTTCCCGTTGGCACAGATTTTTTAATCCACGTAATGTCTTCCTTATATAATGTCACCTGCCTGTTTACATTCTTTTCATTTTCAAAATCCCAAATCATAAAATTTTTCTCTTTATATTCTTTTAAATTGTCTAAATGCTTTTTTGCCTTTTCACTCCGTTTTAGCAGTTTATCCATATCGGGGCTACCTATATGTGAAAAATCACCTTTAGCCCGGCTGATTAATTCATCCCCAAAACATCCCCATAATACAGATTTGTCACTGTACTTTTCCATAAACTTCTTATCCGAATAATAAACAGCAAGCAAAATATCAAGCAATTCTGATTCATCATAAACTATAGAAAGCAATTCCGCCTTTGCAAATTCATATAAAGAATCATAATTCCTATTATCTTCCTCATTTCCTCTGTTTGAACTTTCATCATCTTTATATTTTGCATTATTGATCTCATACAGCCATTCCTGCATTTCCATAAGTTTATCCTTTATTTTTTTATATTTATGGGTTGTACTGTCTGGGATTTCCTTTATTAAATTTTCCCAATGAAAAGCATCATCTTCTTTGATTTCAATATTAATGCCACCTATGTTTTCTTCCATATAATGGCAAATTTTGTTCATGGTACAGTCTGTATCGTCAAATAATTCTGTAGTAATACCACCATCAACTAACCCATTAACCGCTTTTAATTCCTTTTCCAAACTTCTCTTTTTTCTGCCAGAACGGAGATATTTCATAAAATATGGTTTCCTATGCTTTTTAAGCAGTTCCAGAATACATTTAGGAATACTTGCTTCTTCCCCATGCTTCGCATAATCAATAGTAATAGAACCGACAATGCTCATAATCTTTATATAATCCTGTGCTGCTTTTGACTTCCCTATTGACCACAATATTGAAATTGGATTTATTACATTGCCAATATTATTTTTATACCCCTTATAATCACAGTCAATTATTTCTTCCAAATCGCTGACAATAACTTTCTTACCCTCCCTTTTACCGGCATAAGGATATCTTGTTTTCTCATGGTAAATTGTATTGGAAAACTGTTTCATCGCTGCTTCACAGATAACAGGATTATCCACTGTCAACACATGGTCGCCATCAAAATCCGCACTATTTAACTTTAACGCAATCGTATTTCCAAATACAGCAATGATAATCCCTGTTTTCTGATAGGCAAACCATTTCTCCATTTCACCGCCTGTAACAACTTTCACCGGGGAATGTTCCTGTGCAATGTGCGGTGAACGTATAATATCCACATATGGTGTTCCCTCCAGATGATGGTTCCAGTAATTTGAATATATCTGGTTATATTTCAGCAGGCCGGTAACAGGCAGCCCAAATATGTGCTGCATCAAAGCAAATAAATCCGGGGCAAGTGTCTGGTAATTTCCTTTTACAGTAATTTTCCCGACATAAGCCCTTTCTTTTGCAGACCTCAAATCCTGTTTAACCTTCTTTTTTATAAATTCATCATTAAAGAGGGAATGGTTATAATACATTGCCTGATAATATGGCGGATATTCCGCCCATTTAATATCGTCCTCCCTGTCATCCCCGCCACATATCCCCCTGTATTTCAAAAAGCCATCTACACCCGAACAAGCGTCAGAATAAGCTTTTACTGTCGGTTTGCACATCCAATCTATTTTTTCACTGTCAAAAAATAATGTCTGTAATGGCTGGTATGCCATAACTGTTATATCTGCCAGTTCAGAAAACGAAACATCATACTCCGATATATTGAATGTCCGCTTATATCCATGTACTTCTTTATCAAACTCTTTTCGCCATTCCTCCACTGAACTATATAAATCATGAAACTTAAACTGGCTTTTTGTCAATATACAGTCAATTTTATCCTCAAATAAATCCCATTCTTTACCGTTAATATCAATTATCCTGCTTACATTATAAGTTTCTGCAAATTCTTCTATTGGCATCGTATACAGTTTCCCTTTTAAACATGGAATACACCTAAACTGGAAAGAAGCCGGAATATAATCCAAATTCAGTTCTTTGCGCCACTCTTCAGCCTTTTTAACCGTGACAATCCCAGCTCCATCAAATAAATTGGCAGGAATCCTTTTTACTTTATCGTGTAATACATTAAATTTGCGGCATATGTTTCCGTCTTTATCCCATGTATCAATCTCCCTGACAACATCTGCCTTCGCTTTCACCATGATTTCTTTATCATCAACCACAACAATATTTGGTGTTGACACCGAAATACTGTCTGTAGCAGCAAGCCCAATATAGGAATTCCATTTTGACATAAACTTATATTCTGTATTTGGATTAATGCCACAAAGAAGGATATCCATTGCCTTATCCCATATATTTTCTGCCACAAGCATAGCTTTCTGCGTCCTGCTATGGCTTGATGAAACAATAATCCGTTTATACTTCCTGCCATTATATGTTACAATACAGCCGGATTCCTCCATCTGCTCCTTATATTTTGTATATGCCCTTCCTACTTTCAATGATAATACATTTTCCACATAATCCCTGTTTACCCTGCTTTTCTTTGTCTTTCTTTTAGATACTTCACATTCGTTTGATAGATGACGGATAATGTGGATTAATTCTGATTCTGCTGTAAGTATCATATGCTTTCTTTTGTCATGTTTTGTTTTACGCTCTACAGATTTGTCAAACTTTTTCTTATCGTCTTCGCTTAAATCGTCTCTATTTATTATATTCCCATCCTTATCAACAATATCTGGAATAAATTCATAATTATTATCCACATCCAGTTCTTTCATTTCTAATCTGTTTATATATACCAGAGGTGCTACCTTTGGTTTTTTATCATCTTCTTTAACAGTATTTCCCATTTACACTCCACCTCCACAACAACACTACCACAAATATACATTCTCTTTTTAACCGCTTTCCGACACGCTAATTTCACTTCAAAGGAAAAACCAATCTGATATATGGTCCCTTTAAGGAAAATAGTCTATTTGGATGTCCAAAATCAGGACACCCGAAAAGACTTGTCCTAAAATTTATACTGCTCTTCCTAATTCTTTTGCTTTTTCAATTGCTACCCTTCTTGCTTCATCTTCATCATCAAATGTTCCAAATCTTACATTTTTACCTTCAATGCGAAACATAACAACAAATTTACTACCACGCTTATAAATATATTTATTATTATTTTTGAATTTTAAAGCAAATTCATGTGCTTTTGATCTTATTGCACTTTCAGTTCTTCCTTTCAGTCTATTTACAACTTTCATCCCCTCAATTGGAAAATACTTTATTAATATCTTAATTTCTTCCTCAGCCCACTTTTTGTTGCCATCTTTCAACCCTAACTTATGCGCCTGTGTTATTATTGCACTTTTCGTCCTACTCTTTAATCTGTCCTTAACCTTTATTCCCTCAATGGGATACCATTTCTTCAAAATCTCTATCTCTTCTTCTGTCCATGCTCTTCCCTGTAACCTCCCCTCAATCGCCTTAAAGCCACTAACCACATCCATGAAATAATCCATCACAATAAACTCATTCACTTCAAAGCCAACTTCATATTCCTTACCTTCTTTTTTACATTCTTCTTTCCGTTTTTCAACCTCTCCCTTTAATTCATTCGGAAAATTATCAACGGCATCAGAAATAAACTGGCTGTTAGCAACCAAGTCAAATATCAAAGGTATAGTCTTCTTACCGCAAGAAAACGCCCTCCCAATCATCTGAAAATAAAGATTTGGACTCATAGTTTCCCTAAGCATAATTACACCGTCAATATCACCATGAATGCCCTCCGCAACCATGTTTACAGATAGGCATAATTTGATTATTCCATTCTCTTTGTCTTCTTTAAATGCTTTGAATTCCTTATCCTTATCAACATTCTTATAGTGTGTTTCATACATTCGTACAGTAAAGCCAGCATCCAAGAACCATTTCTCTATAACTGGCTTCATTTTTCTTAAATGCTTTGTGTCTTTCAAAAAAACAACAAACTTTTCATTGCCATCTACAATATATTTCTTGAATATGTCAACTACACCATTTGCTTTGTCAAGATTTTCTTTCAACACTTTTACCTGTTCTAATAGTTCCTTTTTTTCTTCCTCACTGTTGCGGCTTTTCTCGATCCTCTTATTCAAGCTTTCTGTATCTTTCTGAAATGAATAAACACCACAAACGTATCTGGCCATAGGAAGAATACCATCAAGAATTGCCTGTGACAGACTCATATCACAAGCCAAATTATTATGAAATAATTCTTCAGCTACATTTCTGCACCTGTCCAGATACCGAATGGGAGTAGCACTCAATCCTAAGACTTTTGCATTAGGATACATTTCCAGTAAAACCTTAATGCCTTTGCTCCACTCTTTCGCCAATGCCCTATGCATTTCGTCCAATAGGATGTAATCTGGTTTTAATGATTCCATTATTTCCTGTTTCATATTTGGTATATTGCAATAAATATTGAAGTCTAATCTTTCTAGTGTTTCCTCGTCCAATTTTGATTTAAACTGATCATTGATTTTGTGGCTTGTAGATAATATAAAGAATCTATTGTTTGGATTGTCTTCAATTAATTTCGCCATTAACAGACTTTTGCCTGAGCCGGTTGGCTGGACAACTGCCACTTGCTGAATGCCTTCATTATACATACAGCATATATTTTCATATGTCTTTTGGTTGTGATTGTGTAAAGTTTCCATAACTTCCATCCTCCTCATCTCTTTATTCATATAATCTCTTTCTCCATTTACTTTTACATTTTCGCTCAAAAAAAACAAAACTCAAATCACTCATTGTTTCAAGTCCGTACTAACTTATTCTCTATTCTGTTTTCAAAATTTATGGAATTTTTGCAAATTAGTGTTGTATATACAGTGTTAAATATTTATTTTTATGCAAAAGAAACATACATTCTTTTGTTAAGTGTAAAAATACCACCAATTTTATTAGTCTCTACTATAAATAATTCTTTTGCCATATCGAGAGTGAGAGAGTAGCACTTGGTTTTTCTATCACCACCATGAGATTTTTGATTTCCCTTTTTGGCGAATCAAAACTTATAATCATCATATAGCCCTACAACACCATTATCCGCCCAAATAAGCCCCTAAAACTTCCCAGCCCACCAATCCCTCACCTTCACCGCAAAAGCCCCAAATAAGCTAAATAAACGTTTACACAGCACATAACCAGAGCCAATACACAGCGCAATCTTCAACCCTATTTTTTCTATTGAAAGAGTGATTTCATTACTATAGTTCACTCCCGTAAACCATGCCCTTTTAACCACCCAGCCATATCAATGACATCTGCTTTCCCCTTGCCATTGGCCAGCTTTATCTTAAATTCCTCCAGCTCTGAAACACCCCACAATTCGCTTTCTTCCACATCATCAACACAAAGCCCTGTTTCTTCTGCTTCTAATGTTAGATGCTGCCAGTTGATGCTTGTTACTTTATAAATTTTGCCTGAAATCAGGATATATTGAATCTTTGTATGGTTAATTGTTTATGTCCTCCTTAGACTGAATTTACACTGCCTCTTTTCTTCTATCATAATCCAAAGCTACACTTTCCGAACACAGAATATGCTCAAGCAGCCTAGCCTTTGACAAATAACTTTCACTATCCATATCCTCATGTTTTGTACCAATTGCATCAACAAAAAGATTTATTGCACCCTTCTTCTCTTCATCGGTAAATGATTTTTCATTTTCGATTATCTCTTTTACCTTTAAAAGTTTATTATATAAATCCTGTTCATCCCCACTCATATCCTTATAAGCATGGGCATCATACAAACCACATAAATAATGGAATACTGCGTCTCCATCACTATTTTTCAGCCCAGCCATGAATAGGCAGTAATGTAATATCTCATGCCGTATTCTCTGCTTAATATCTTCTGTTTCTGCCCCCATACTGCAATAAATATTCATAACAGACTGTTTCCCACAGGTTTGGAAATCTCCAGCAGTAAAGGTATTTCCACCCCACTCATGATCATTTCTATAATCCCAATGCATTACAATAGGCATTATTTCAGAATTGACAACTTTAAAAAAATCATGTTCTGCCTTTATTTGTGCTGCAAATCTTTTCGCATACTCCATAATATCACTATACCTTTCTCCAAAATCGGCATACCCATCCTTAAATCCCTCAATCCTTTTCTTATACTCCTTCATAACAGAGACAAGTTCCTCATGGGTATTAATATAATGAATTTTTCCTTGCAACTCCTTATACTCTTCTTCTCTGCCAAACACAAAATACCAGTTGGTATCATCTGCCAACCCCGGACTTGTAAGCTCTATATCTGTTTTTATGTATACTATCCTGCTTCTGTTGCACTGCTTGTATTTCTCACAGTCACAGCAGAAACAGGAGTAATCATCTTCTCCCGTTTCCAGGCAAAAACCAACATGAGAATCCTCATTAATTTCATACTCATATAAATCGTCTTTTTCTGCTAATGGATCAGTTATCAGTTTTATCATATCAATGCATTCTTGTTTTAAATCCATAATCCCTTCCTCCTTCACTTCGCCACTTTATTCAAACCAACCACCTGAAATATCAAATGGCAGGGATAAGGAAGCACCTTGTAATTCCCTTTACCGATTAAACTAACCGACCATCATTCCAACATAGCAACATCACTCCACAAGATGTAAGTGGCTTACTTTTTTCGTCTTAAATACATCACCAGTCTGGTTATTCCTCATAACACCAGTTTCCCTGTCCATTGTATATGTATCAATCCCCCTGTCCTCACACCACTGCTCCATAATCTCCTTGCCTGTCTGTGCCCTGTATATTGCACTCATAGCAGTAGTAAATTCCACATAAACATGCCTTAATTCCTCATTATCATAATCCCATAACAGTTCTGATAGTTCATCACGGCCAATAGGTTTATCC
>RAYE01000092.1 GCA_003612285.1 bacterium D16-51
AGGATTTGCTAAACATATTGAAGAATGTTATAAATGGTTTCGTGTTTTTGATAATGAATACGAAATAGAAGGTTTATATACTGTAATACCAAAAGATCTCCTTGATTCAGTATATACTTATCTGAATACTGTAGGAGAAATAAAACCAATATTAGAATAATGATTTACCCTCTCTGATTCTAACAAAAAACTACCTCCGTGCATGTCATCTGCACTTTGATAGTTAATTTTTGTGTATTTGTTACATATGTTTTGTTTGGCAATGAAACTGGTATTTTATGAGATGTTTCCAAAAACTCTATTCAATATATTCTATAACATATATTTACAGTTAATGCAGATAATGTTATAATACAAACAGAAAAGGAACAACCGCCCACAAGGGGTTGACCGTATGATGAGATAGCAATACCACCCGAACACTCGACCAAAGTAGCAGGGTGGTTTTGCTATGTAAAGCTAATGACTAATCAAATAAATGAATGTCAGTAGTGCAATCAAAAATAGTCCGAACTGCATCAAGTCATTAAAACTGAATTTGTTCTTCATAAGCACCACCCCCATTCTTTTTAGAATGAGGCCAACGCACCCTGTAACACGGTTATTCCACATACCTATCTTACCGCATTCTTTTAATATTAGCAATTTGCATTTAAACAGATGCATACCATTATTAAAACCAGCCCAATAATATGGACTGGCTAATCCATGTGGCCACTGGGTTATTTTGAAATAGTACATTTTCGGTATAATTCCTTCAAAGAATCCAGTAAAATAAAGGCTTCCCATATGGTTCCTATCAAGAAATGCCTATCTTACAATGCTTTACATGTATTATGAAAGTAAAAAACGGCTTATTTTCGCTACATTTGTCCACACTCAGTTTTTGCCAGAAACTTTTCCCTGATTTCAGCAGCTTTTGCATACACAAGATTTTTCTGGTAATCTGGTGAATCAAATCCCCTCCCATTCGCAACATTAAGCATCTGCATTGATGCATCAATATGCTTATAAAACTCATTTATACTTCCTTTCATATCAAAATCACCAAAAAGACAGACATGCATTTTAAAGTCACCATTGACCAGATATAAATTATGTACAATATCCTCTATATTTTCATCTATACAGACTATATTTTCTGGATTTTCTGCATTAAATGCAGTATTCCATTCTTTTAATACATTTTCACGTTCTTTTAACAGCCTGGCTATTTCCTCGTTTAATTCTAATAGCCTTGCATCTGCTTCCTTTAATGCCATATTTTTTCATCCTTCCTTTGTTATGATGAAAAGTATAACATAGATTTCAATGTAAAAATAGTATCTGATGCAAAAGTTTTGGTAATCTCACCCGTATCTAATAATTCTTTCATTGAATCAGTTAGTTTACGTTCTATTCGTAAGACACGTTTCAAATTTGTAGTGGACATATTTAAATCTTTTGCTATTTCATCTAAAGTTGCTTTAGCAAAGAGTCCATTGTGGTCTTTTTGCTTATATTGATTTGAACCGTTTCCACCTTGCTTATAACCTCTAAGAGATACATAAGTTTCTAATGCCTTACGATCTTTAGCTGGATCATTCTTTCGTCTACCAAAATTATTAGATATCAAAGCACGAAGTTTAGCAAACAGATGTGACAACTCCAACAGCTACTAAATCATCTAATTCAGGTATCATGTTTGTCATTCACATATAATTATTCATGGTTTGTCTTGTAATACCGTATGATTCTGCAAGGTCTTTTTATGTAGATGGGTGATTTGAATTTGGCAAATTAAAAAGTTTTTCATTTTCCAACCAGATTTTATGATGATTAATTGAATTTCTATATCTATAAATAACAAATACAAACAATATTAGCAAATTCTAGTTACACGCTAAATTAAATTTATCGTCTTTGTAATATTGAATCAACTCATCTATATATAATTTAACAAATGCCAACGCATTAATCTGTCCTTCTATTTTAGCGATATTACTCTCAGTCGTAGTATAAAAGTCTTTTTTAATTTCTTTTTTATCAAATAAATTAACTATATTTGCAATTTTTTCTGACAATTCAAAGAATTTGTTTAAACTTAAAAACATACTCTTAATTTCACTAAATACTCCATCTTTAATTTTCTCCCATTGTCCATAATCATGATAATTAAATGCCTCTTTTACCAAAGCAAAACATTGTGTAAATAATAGGCAGTCCATTTGAAATAAACATACTAAAGCGCCCCTTTGTAATTCTATACTACTCAACATTTTTTGTCTGCCAGCTTCCATATTACTATTAACTTGGAATAAAATATCATCTAACTCTTTTGTTATATCATGTAAAGATTTACTTTTCCAAGTCTCCAATATATCTTTTACTTCTTTACTATCTTTTAATTTCATTTCATCACATTTCATTTCTTTTTTTAATTCATTTACGCTTTGTTCAATATCTCCTCCACATAATGATACATATGCATCCATATTCTTAGTATCTATTATTTCTTGTAATGTTTTAACACACTTATTAAACTTTTTTTCATTTTGACAAAAAATATCTATTAATTTAAAAAAGTTAAGAATTACATTTTCACCAGCATTAATAGTTTTTTGCATTAATCCCTTCATTGTACTTGTATCACAATTATTCATATCACGTTTCCATTCTTCTACTTTTTCTAGTAATTCATCCAATTCCATACTTTATCTTCCTTCCATTCCATAACTTCAATAAATTTTAGATTACTCCAATTATACTATATACCTTGCTAACTTTTATACAATATCCTAAAAATCATTCGAAAAATTTCGACACTCATGTTATAAATCTATGTAAGTTCTTTATAACCAGCATTGATGCTTTTCTCTCCTGATAATACTTCCTGTTTAAGTTCTTCATTATCAGAATCAAGAATTTTTTTCCCTTTTGAATATGTATCAGTAGACACACCTGCTGTTTTGGCTAATTTCGCACGGACATCAACCTTATTTTCAGGATTAATCGGGGTTGAAGAATTCTGCGAACCCGATTTTTTGTCTCCACCACCTAATGACATATTTTCTTTTGCCTGTTTCTCATATATAGGCCTATATTTCTCAGCAACAGCAATCCTTTGGATAGGAGAGAGGTTGCGTCTTCCTAACTGGATATCAAGCATCCATTCCATAACTTCTTTAACTCTTCATCATCAGAATTCATTACTTTATTAAATCTTGCAACGGTTCCAGTTCCGACACCAGCCATTTTTGCCAATTCTTTATCTGTATGTGTGTTTTTAACCTTTTCTCCATTTGGAGAAGAAGTTAAATCTGTACGAGTACCTTGTGTTGATTTTGCTTGTTCCTGAATCTTTTTCTTAAATTTATCCATAACAGCAAGTCTCTGAGCAGGTGGGAGATTACGTCTGCCTAATTGTGTATTGATCATCCACTCCATTACATCAATAATGGTAGCGTTATCCCCAAATACTATTTCTTCAACTGGATATTCAATGTTATATTTTTTACATAATTCATAGCGGTTATGTCCATCTATTATATAACCATTCCATATGTATATAGGTGCACCTTTATATCCGTACTTTAGCAAACTATCTTCTAACTGCTTTTTTTCTTCTCCAGAAAGTGGAGGTATAAAATCCCTCAATTCCGGATCAATTTTTAATTCTTTCATTTCTTCTATCCTTTCCATAGAATAAAACATCGTATCTATTATCTACTTCTTTAGATATTTCTTTGAAATTTTCATCTGTCTGTTCTTCTTCACCATCATTAAAACATAATGATGTGAGAATGTCTTTGTTTTCTTCGTGTATTGCTTTTAACATTTGTTTTAATTCTTCCATTCGTTTAAATCCTTTTTTTCCAATAAAATTTTTATAGTCACATAGAACAAAACTTGTTCTAAATTGTATTTCTACATTTGAAACCGATAATTTCCACTTTTAGATGGATAAAATTCATCCACTTTATATAATTCCAACATTTTGTTCAAAGCCCATTCAATTTCCTGTTTATATCCTTCCTTATTTAATACATAAATATTTGGTACATTTTTTGGCGGTTTGGATTTATCCGGCTGTACACTGCCTACTTCTTTTTTTATAAGTAAAGCAGGTATGTCATCTGATGGCCTAGTTAAATAATCTATGCACTGGTTAATGGTGTCCTTTGACATAGACAATTCTTCTGACATATGTTTAATGCTTCTATAAAACGCTTCCGGGCTATCCTCTGCATTTTCATATTCAGAACCATCATCTTGTCTTTTCCGGCATCCTATATATGAATTAATGTATAAAAAAGCTATAAGTATGTTTTCTCTATTTAAAGAACTATCAGCCAGCATAATTGTGATTTCCCTGGATATACTCATTAAGGAATCTGGTAAAATATTCCTTTTTCAAATTTTTACTGCTAATAATTTCTTCCTCCTTTTTCCTTACGAGAGTTCAGTAGACGCTCTTTTTAGAGCCTCTATTTTATGTAAATGTAAATTTTGACGCTCTATTTAGGGCGTTTACTGAATAGAAATAAAATATAACCTTTCTAAATAAGACAGACATATTACATCGCAATTTACTTTCGTAAATTACTCTGTAAAAAACTTTTTGTTGTTGATGGTTGTTTTAATAAAATAGTAATTGTGATAGTCATATAATCTACTTTTCTAAATCTATTTTTTATTGTAAATAAATTTAATGATTAAATTTTAATGTTGTGGGATAGATTGCCCCTAATATTCGTTTTTGATGGGTAATACTGTTTTTAATCGCTTCAATTATCTTTTTCTTATCATTTCCACATTCTTTGCATTCAATTTTAGAAGGAGTTAAAGAAACATCTACTATATTGTTTCTGTTGCTTGTATTTCCAATAACTACATATTTCTTGACAATCATTTCTTTGATATCTAATATTTCTCCTATAAAAAAATCAACATTTACAATCCATAATGTTTTAGTTTCATCACTGGTGTTAATATCCATTTTTTTCTCCTAAAATTTTGTTTTTAATCTTTTTCAGTTTTAGCTGCTAATTCATCAAATATATTTCTTTGTTTGTTACAGCCAGTGTTCTCAGCTATATGTAACTTCTCCATAATTGAGTCCAGTGTCAGTGTGAACATGTCACGTATATCCTTGTAGTGGTTAATTGTATCAAGAACCTGTACTTTAGTGCCTGGATCTATACTGAATTCGCATCTGTATAAATCTACATATTCATTAATTTCTAAATTGTATATATCTTCTGTCTCTCCAATGACGAGATGGATTATATTAGGTAATGATAATTCATCATCAGAATTTTCGTTAACATATGCCAGGAGTGTGTTAAGTTTCCTGAATGTTTTATTTTTCCAACGGGAATACTTTTTCTCTGGTAATTTCTTCTTGCCGGACTGTTCTTCCAGCATGGAGAGGCGGTTATCCATTGAAGCCAGCAGTTCTATTAATTTCTCATTTATACTGTTATCTGGAATGGATTGCAATTTCTGTGCTGCAATTTTTAATCCCTGTTCACAGGCTATAAAGTATTGTCTTGCCTGTTCATGTCGTTCTGTATTACCGGTCATAGATAGTTTCTTGGCAAATTCTGATGTAATTTTGTAGTCTGTCTTTGGTTTTGGGTTGTATCGTTCGCCTTCAGTGGTGAACGGGAAGTAATCCTTATTTTCTGTAGCAAATTTGCTATTTGCGATATTTTTATTACACCATCTCGAAAAATGAGTTGAATCTAATTCTAAAAATGCATATAAATTAGAAGCTGTTGTCATTCCATTTTCGTCAATTTTCAATGCAATTTCTATTGGTGTCTGAGATGAAGTATCTAACTTTGAATTAGATTCTGGTAAATTGGTTACTGGTTTTATAGTTGTTTTAGCTTTTGTTTTGGTTACATTAGTTTCTCTCAATTTTGTACGCTCCTTTGATTTACTGTTATTTTTTCTTGTGATTATTACTTCTACATTTCATATAAAGTTCAGTTATCAAATATTGTTCTTTCCTTTACTGGTGTATCTTTTGATACCAAGCCATATTTTTCTAGCAATCCATCAACTAAAGATTCAAATAATTTCCTGGCTGTCTGGTCATGCTCTATGGCATCTAATGTAAAACATCTATCAATCCTGTTGTCATAACAATAGTCATCTATGATCTGGTTTATCTCTATATCCGGGTATGTATTATGGAATTCTTTATATAACTCCCTGTAAAGTATTCCGTTTTGTTTTTTCGGTATCCCAAAATAATCCATAAGTGACTGGTATTTTGGGAACATTTTAGACTGCCAGTAAGAAAATCTTTTCTTTGGCAGTGATTTCTGTACCTGTTCCTGTGATTCCTCCAATTTAGCCATCCTTTCATTAAGTGACAGGAGGGTGCCATTCACTGTTTTTATAAAAGTGTTTAATGTGTCCAATATTGGCTGCATAATGATTTGGTCTGTGGTTTTGTTGTCCAGGAATACAGAAGCCAAAACATCTGCACATTTGTCCTGGTAAAGTTCAAGTTTTTCTGTTATATGAGGATAATCTCTTTCAAGTCTTTTAGTTATGTTAATTTTTGCTAAAGCTAATGGAAGTTTTTTGATAGATATACACTCTGTTAATTGGTTTCCTCCATTTGAAGGTATGGTGAACTTCACCACCCCTTTTAAAATAGATTTATCTTTTGCCCATTTTCCTCTTTGGTAGCGTACTTGGTCATCTTTAAATCCAATTCCTCTAAGGACTGAATTGATAGAAGTATATATTTCACCAGTCGCATTATCCTTCAATGCAACCAGGTCATCTCCATAAAAATTAAAATCAGTTACCTGCAAAGCTGTATTAGTTTTTACCATAGTAAAAGTCTCCTTTTCATTTCACTTATTTTGTTTCTGTTCTTATATAGCTCTTCTGATGCTTTATCATTTGCACAAATCTTTTCAGCTTCACATATATTCCTTCTTACATCCTGGTATATAATTAATCTATTATTATTACATTTGTAATATTTATTAATCCACATCAAAAAATTTTCCAACATCACCGAACATAATAAAATTTCTCCAAAATATCCCAAAACCCCATAGAAATCAACCCTTTCCCATATCTGCTGCCCCTTCTCCATTCCCTAAAAAATTGCACAAAAAAATACCCAGTATTCTTGATTTTACTGGATATTCTCGAACTTGTAATATATTCTTTAATTAATTTGTAATACTTTTGTAACATTTTCTAAATATTTTATTAATATTTCTTAATCAATCCTTAATATATATGTAATATTCCCTTAACATTCTCCTCATTCCCACAACTCAGACAGCAGCCAAAAGCTTCCAGCATCCCATCCACACCGAACCCGGCTAATTCCCTTTCCTAACACATATAATATTACACTGACTGGCATCCCACTGCAACAAAAAAACACCAAATTTTCGCTATTTTCTTGGATTTTTTGCTTATTTTTCCAAAAAATTTAAAAATTTTGGCATTTTTCTTGAAAATTTACCGAACTGCAATCCGAACTTATCTCAGCCCAGTAATATATACTGATACAATAACTAATTCCTTCTGAACATTGCCATCCAAAAAATCCTTCTGC
>RAYE01000093.1 GCA_003612285.1 bacterium D16-51
AAAACTGAGAAGCCTTGCTTTTGTTGAGAGCTGTTAAACTGCTAATTTATCCATTCTTGATGGCAAGCCGTATGAGCTGAAAGGTTCATGCACGGTTTAGAGTGGGGGAAAAGGGAGAGATAACATCAGACTCTTACCTATCACTATTCTCGACACCGAAAGGGGACGGCACATTTAATGTTTATGAGGATATAAAAAACAAGCTGGTCGGGAAAGGAGTGCCGCCGGAGGAAATAGCGTTTATACATGAGGCGAATACGGAAACAAGGAAAGCGGAGCTGTTTGGCAAGGTAAGAAGCGGGCAGGTTCGTTTTTTATTGGGTTCTACGCAGAAAATGGGTGCAGGGACAAACGTACAGGACAGACTGATAGCGTTACACCACCTTGATGTGTCTTGGCGTCCTTCTGATGTAGGACGGATTTTGCGGACATTCAATAAAAAAGAATGTGGAGGTAACAGACAATGGCAAAGACGATTTTTGAGGAACTGGGCGGCAAATATGAACGGCAAGGAGATTATTTAATACCGTGCTTAACTGTACCCGCCGGAGAAGAACAGCCGATAGGCACATGGGGACAGCGGCATCTGGACTATCTGAAGCAGTACCGCAGGGTTACATACACCAATCTTCTCACAAGCGGCAGGCTGAACACTTACCTTGCCGATATCGACAGGCAGGCACAGGAACGCTTTGAAAGGCTTATAGAGAGCATGAAACAGGCGCAGGGCATAACAGAACGCCTAAAGGAAGAAAACGCCTTAGAATGGACAGGACTGCTCAATAACATAAGGGCTTGTGCGAGGGAGATTGTGAACGAGGAAATTATCTTCGTGTAGGTATACAAAGCGGCAGAGTGTAAAAACTCTGTCGTTTCGCTTTTTAGACAGTAATAAATGACGAGAGAGTTCCGACAATTGTAAAAACTTTTTGAACTCAACATAGGGTTTCTTGACTTATATATCAGACTGATATATAATGAACATATCAATCTGATATATGAAAGGGGTTGCACATGAAAAGACAGAGATTGAGAAAGCTACTACTAATAGCGTCTTTATTGTTATTTCCCATTACACTTTATTATTTCAGCCCTGCTCTAATAATAAATGCGGGATTGAAAGGGATAATCAATGGTAGTTTTATAGTATTCATGTTGATGTTTGTTCTTTCCATTCCGTTTGGAAGATTATTTTGTGCATATATTTGCCCAGCAGGCGGATTACAGGAATGTGCTTTTTTAGTTAATGAAAATCTGCCAAGACAAGGGTGGAGAAACTATATCAAGTACATCATATGGACAATTTGGTTATTAGCAGTTACTTATTGTTATTGTCAGTATGGAAAGATTGTAAAAATTGATTTTTTATTTGAAACAGAAAATGGTATTTCTGTTTCCACTATTCAGAGTTACGTCATCTATTATGGTATTGTATGTTTGATTTTTATACCATCTGTTTTATGCGGTAAAAGAGTTTTCTGTCATTACTTTTGTTGGATGGCTCCATTTATGGTGTTGGGAATGAAACTTCGTAAATTTTTGCATTTGCCAGGAATACATATTAAAGCCAAAGAGAAAGAGAAGTGTATTTCTTGCAGTAAATGTAATAAGGGTTGTCCTATGGGAATTGATGTTGCAAATGAAATAAAAAATGATGTTATTGATAATTCAGAATGTATCCAGTGCGGTGCTTGTATTGATAGCTGTTCTAAACAAATTCTGTCTTATGGTATAAGCAAAAGAAAGGAAAATGACAATGGCAAATGAGAAAAAGATTGATTGTGTGATTTTAGGTTTGTTAAGCCATGAAGAACTTACGGGATATGAAATAAAAAAAAGAATGGACACAACACTAAAATATTTTTGGAGTGCAAGCTATGGAAGTATATACCCTGCATTGAGTGATTTAGTTAATCGTGGATTAGCAACAAAAAGAGAGGATAAAGAAAATAAAAGGAATAAATTGATTTATACCATAACAGATGGTGGACGGAATTACCTTAAAAAATGGTTGACATTACCTGTTGAAAAAGATGAACTTCGTTATGAAACATTGCTTAAATTATTTTTCGGAAATGAGCAGGATATAGAACAGGTATTATCACATATAAAATTATTTGAGGAAAAAATCAAAAAGGAACTGCCATATCTTTTGGGAGCAGAAAAAGTTTTGAAAGACTGTCTGGATGATGATATTGCTCATAAATATTATTTACTCACGGTGACATTTGGACTAAAGACCTACCGCACTTATTTAGAATGGTGTGAAGAAGCGAAAAAATTTTTGATGGAGAATGGAGAATAGACAAATGATAGGACATTTTGGATTTTCATATATTGGTCTGATATTTTTGATGTTGCTATTCATTCCCAATATCATTTGGATAAGAAAAAAGCCGCAGGGATATATTTCGGAAAATGAAAATAAGGTGTTACTGTTTTTTGAAAGGTCAGGCGAGGTATTAACAACGGTAATTGCGTTGGTTTTTGACGATTTTAATTTACATAGATGGTCAAATTGGACTTGGTGGCTTATTGCGGCTTTTGTATTAATGCTACTGTATGAATTATGGTGGATATGCTATTTTCAGAGCGAACAAAAACTTTCAGACTTTTATAGCAGCTTCTTAGGTGTTCCACTTGCAGGGGCAACATTACCTGTAATTTCTTTTTTTCTGCTTGGAATATATGGTAAAGTTATATGGCTTATAATTGCTGCGATAATCTTAGGAATTGGACACATTGGAATACATATGCAACATAGTAAGGAACTTAAATCTTTGAGGTGAAACGAAATATGGAGGCAAAAACAAGAAAATGGATACATTGCCCTATTTGCGGTAACAAGACCCGTGACAAAATTAGAGAAGATAGTGTTTTGAAGAATTATCCTCTCTATTGCCCGAAGTGCAAGCAGGAAACTTTGATTGAAGTCAAAAATTTGCAAATAACAGTCATCACAGAGCCAGACGCTTAAGACGCAGAGCCGATGAACAAGTGAGCAATCACAGTTCGTTGGCTCTATTTTCTTTCATAAGGCTTTAAGGCAAACGCCCACCATATAAAAAAACGGTGTTATGGTGGGCGGTATTGCTATGCCCGAAAAGACTTAACAGACACTCTCCAGACCTGTTTTAAAGTTTGGAGGGATTTTTTTATGTTCTTTTTTCGGGCAGTAATCTATCTGCTCATGCAACGCAGATTTGACTTATACATAGCATATCGGGGATTGGCAGAAAGCCAGTTAAAAAAATTCCTGCTTATGCAACGCTGCTTCTCACCATGAAACCAGAAGTAGAATCTCCACTTAATAGAACATATATCTCCTATAACCGTAGAGGTCACAGAACCTTTGCGGTTTTTCTTTTGTCTTTTTTTATCGGAATGTGCCGCAGGGCTGTTTCCGCTGTTGGCTGTCGTTCGCCGCCTTTCCCATCTGGATGTAGATGGTGTTTATGACACGCCGAAAACGATTTATGAGTATCTGGACAAGCACGTCTGGAAGCAGGATACCGCAAAGAGGGATGCTGCCATCATTGCGTATAACAGCCTTTTCCGAGGAGTCAAAGAGAACGCCATGTTTGTCGGCCCCACGGGCTGCGGCAAGACGCATATATGGCGCTGTCTGCAAGAACTATTCCCAGACAGGATCGAGATCGTAGACGGTTCCAACATTACCGCCGACGGTTGGAAGGGCGATAAAAAATGGAGCAGCCTGCTGTGTTCCCCTATCTTTGATGTAGGAAAACGGGCAATCCTTGTTATCGACGAAGCAGATAAAATGCTTGCGCCGAAGTATTCTTCAGGCGGTGAAAACGTCAGCCAGATCATCGCGGCGGAAGGGCTGAAACTGATGGAAGGGACTATAGTAGAGACAAAATCAGATACGTTTAATTACCAGGTAGATACATCTTTGATTTCCTTTGTACTGTGCGGTGCATTTTCAAACAAGGCTGACGAGATTGCCAGGAACAGCAGCATCGGCAGTTCCATCGGGTTTGGAGCTTCGTCACGTGTGCCGAAAGCCTATGACCGCCCTCTGGCATTGCAGGATCTTATAGAATATGGTGTCATGCCGGAATTCATGGGCCGGATACACAGGATTGTGAACCTACAGCCTATGACAATGGATGATTATTACAGGATTATAGACAGTGGGTGTGGCCCTGTACGCCATGTGCAGGAGCATTACGGGGTAGAAATCCGCATGACAGAAAGCAGACGCAAGGAGATGGCAGAGGACGCTTTTCGGAGTGGACTCGGCATCCGTGGGATGGAAAACAGGATACGCCAGCTTGTAGACGATGCCATCTTTGACGACTGTTACCGACAGAGTTTTGAAATATAAGGCTGTGTTTGGAAAGAAAGGAGAGATACTATGACAATGGACTTTAAATACGATAACTACGGAAGCCTGGAGCATATCACGTTCCGGGGGCTAAATGGATGTGAACCTGTTCGGGATTTGAAGAACGCTCTGGAGCTTTTAAAAATAGATAATCCGAAGCGCACATTCCAGGACAGGGTGAAGGCAGGGGAATTTGACAACACGTCAGATGACGAGTACAAACAGATTGTTGATGCGGTGGATTTTGCTGCATCCCTGTGGCGTTATCCGGGCGCTCAGGTTGGGACGCTTGCACAAAGTGAGATGAATGCGCTTATGCTGCTTGCCAATGCAATCGGGGTAGCAAGCAAATAGAACGCCACCATCATCAGGCAGCACGCAGCGCGCAAAGGCATTATAAGAAAAAACTGATGGGAGCATGTGGAAAAAGGCTTCAGGCAGGGATGGCTATTGTGTCTGGAAATACACAAAAAAGGCAATAGTAATATCCGTAAATATATGGTATGATAATAAGGAAAGGAAGGCGGTGTCGTTATGCATAAGTTTAAACCTCTGAACGATTTTATTTTCGGGAAGACTTTTGGTGAAAAAGGCGACGAAGAACAGCTTCTGTCTCTGCTGAACGCAATCCTGGCAAAGACAAAGCATAAGAAGCTTGTTAAAATCGAGATTGTGGAGCACAGGACATTCACGGCAGAGGTTGTCGGTGACAAAACGAGTATCCTTGATATCCGTGCAGTAGCTGAGGACGGAACAAGGATCAACATTGAAGTCCAGTTACGCGATTATGGGAACATGGACAGGAGAAGCCTTTTCTATTGGAGCAGGGAGTTCGCAGGCGGCTTGGCGAAAGGCGGGGATTACAGCCTGCTGTCCAATGTGATTGCGATCAATATTGTTAATTTTGGGGCGGTGGTTGTAGATGATTTCCATACCGTGTTCCATCTCTGGGAAGACACCCACAGGGACTGCCTTCTGACGGATGCACTGGAAATCCACTTTATTGACATGAAGAAGTTCAAGGCTCTGCCGGACAAGGACATAAAGAATAATTCCCTCCACCGCTGGCTTACCTTTTTTGACCAGAACATTTCAGATGATACGCTAAAGGAGTTGATGGCTATGGATACAGCGATTTATAAAGCGAATGAGAAAATGGAATTCCTGGCGAATGACAAGGAAGTGCTGCGGCTTTACCATTTACGTGAGATGGCACAGATTGACTACGACAGTGGCATGAGGAAAGCGAAGGATGAAGGCAAAGCGGAAGTAGCCAGGAATATGAAGGCAGATGGGGAACCAGTAGAGAAAATCATGCGGTACACTGGATTGACGGCTACAGCTATAGAGAATTTGTAAACCGTATGAAAGGAATGCTTCCGTATTCTTTTTGGAATTACAATGGAATTAAGAAGATATGCGATCCGTGTGGGAGACGTGTGGGAACCCGTTTCCCACAAATTATTTATGACGTTACAGCAGAAATGGCGTAATCATGCGTATTTCTTTTATATTTTATCAGTTGTGGAAATGTGGAAGTGTAGAATTAAAAAAACTATTTTAAACAATATCTCTATATAATATAAAAAACTTTCTAACTTAAAAATCCCCACATTTTCCACACCCCTTCTCTGTAGATCATTAGGAAAATCAGGCACTCTTTCGATCCGGTAACTACATACAGCAAAAATCAAAACTACTTTACGGATAACCGTTCAGTGGTCTTTTTCTGTTTTTCTGTAGTTTTAGCAATAGGAAATACAGACATAAATCGAGATTTCCTTCTGTAAATCGAGAAACGTATGCTTTATATCTAAAATGCCGATGTGCAGAAACCCTTCTGTAATAAGGCTTAGCAATGTCATTGCGTAATAAAATTGGGAAATCGGCTTTTTTCAGAGAACTTAGTGTAAAGAAAGTATTGAAAGAATGTTATATATGCATAAAAAAGTTTTGGAAAAAATCTCGATTTCCCGATCCAACACAATAATCCCTTTCCCCATGCGGCTTCTGCTGTAATCTCCCAGAATAAAAAAAACGATTTCCGTTAGAAAAAAACCGATCCGATATCATTTCATCCGTTATGGCATGAAACAAAATGACAAACGTACAATGCCTGCTAATCCTGTAATCTGTATAAGACGGCGTGCCGCCGTCGGGTGTATCCACAAAACAATTACGGGATACCGCATACTGACAGCATCCCGTGTAAAGGAGGTATTCTGAATATGAGGTATTCTTTTGATACGGATGGATGGGATCTTTTTAACACTCCATTCAGCAGCACACCAGTGAGGACAGCGTCAGCCCCGTCAAAGCAGCAAGCAGAAGCTTCGCTGCACAATACCACGCCACCTGCCGCGTAGCGTAATGTCCAGACCACACCAAAGGCTGCACAGCCTGCCCGCCAAACGGCAGATACACAGCAACCAAGGCCTGCCCCGTCAGCAACAGCCCCTGCTTCAGATGAAAAGCCTGCTGTGAAAACTCCTACTCCGACACAGACTAGCACCACAAAACAGGAACAGGCGGCACCACCAAAATCCCCTGTACCTGCCAGCACACAGCCTGTAACGCCACAAAAGGAGCTGGTGCTTGACATGTCTTCCGGCTCTGGTGCTGCTCCTGCTCCCGTCCAGGACGATACGGAAAGGCGTAAAGCCCATGAAACCGCAGAAGCTAAAAGGAAAGCCGAATGGGATGCCAGGAGGCTTGAAAAGAAGCAGAAAGAAGACGAGGCCCTCCAGAAACTGCAGTCCATGAACGACGCTGCCATCATAGCCGCATAAAAGACGGCTCTATTTGTGTAAAGAATGCAAAACAGACAGCAGAAAGTATGATATTGCTTGTCAACATCTGGTTCAGCCCTCTCGTATTCTCTGACACAAAAGAGGACTATATGAAAAAGTATGAACAGTTGAAGCTTATGTATGAGAGTATAGGGTTTCCATTGTTTGATGATGAGCTGAAATCATTGTTTGAGAACTTATATGATAAGATTGCCGAACGGCAATAGGAGATTAAAAACTGCCAAAATTTAGGCAGTTTTAATATAACAACACCAGTTTACAACTTTTTGTTAAATTGACCATGTTGGAACAGCCGTTGTTTCAACACATTGATTACAGG
>RAYE01000094.1 GCA_003612285.1 bacterium D16-51
GGTGTAGCGATTGGTGTAGATTTGCATTATAAATCCTCAAAATCCTTGAAAAACAAGTGGTTTGTTGGAATCTGCTTCCCTACATAGATAGGAAGAACAAGCGAAAATAAAAATGCCAAGCCTGTCTGCATACAGGCTTGGCGGTGTCCTTTAGGACATTAAACCAACGCTTGGGAGCATCCTCTTTTGGAGTAGGACACTATCCGTTTTAGAGGCATCTGTTCCTGCAGATGCCTTTCTTTAGATTCAATATAACATAATCACGACAGAAATTCAAGTATGGATTTTAGCACCTTTGCCAACACCCTTTGCTCTTAATATCTTTTTGTAAGATATAAGTTTTGGTTTTGGCACTTTGATATTGACTTTGGAATAAATTCCCTTAAATGCTTTGTTTCCGACTTTTTTGATCTGTAATTGTTTAGTTTTTATAATTATCTTTTTTATTTTTTTACAACCATAAAAAGCCTTAGTTCCAATTTTCTTGACATTTTTTCCAACCGTCACAGACTTTAGTTTCTTATAGCCATGAAATGCATTGTTTCCGATTGCTGTAATCTTAAACGATTTTCCTTTAATCTTTACAGTATTTCCAACTTTTAAAGAAGTAAATCGTTTATCAGATTTCTTTCTAGTCGTACCTATCAGCGTAACTTCACCGGTACCATTATTATTGACTTTTGTTACCTTATATTCCATCTTACCAACTGTTGTTTTTGTACCAATCGTTACAGGTTTAGACAGTGTTGGAGATTCTGTAGGCAATACAGTTGACTGGTTTGGCTTTGATGTTTCAATCGGTTGATTGTCCGGGTTTTTAGTTGGTAAAGCGGAAGGTTTGGCAGTGGGATTTACACTCGGACTTGAAGTTGGCAGCACTTCAATGTCAGGCAAATCTCCATTACTTAGTAAAGTTGCCACCAAACTTCCTTTTGTATCTGTAATTGTAATACTTTCGTATCCCTTTGAAAGTATGCCATTTAAGTAAGCCTCTGCATTCTCATCTAAAACAATGGATTCTTTTTGCGATAGTGTAATATCTCCTTTTTTATATATAATATTGAGTGTCGAAATATCGTTATCAGTTTCGTCAATACCATACATTTTTAATTCGACATCGTATGCAGAATTTTTCTTATCATATATATTTATCCATGCAAAATCATCATACTTCTTCCCGTATTCTATGTCATAAAGAGAAGATAAATAATTGACTTCTTTTTTCTTAAATGAAGCATGGACAGATACATCACTCTTGCCAGTGAATCTATATAATGGTAATGTTTCAACCAATTTATCATCTACATACCAACCTTCAAATATGAAATCATCATATGAAATTGCATACAATTCAACAGGATCACCTTTTACAAAAATTTCCGATAAATCATTTTCTACATATCCACCTTCGCTTGATGTACATTTTACATTTACACAAGCATCATCGGTTGCTTGAAAATAATCATTGGCATTTATCTGTCCATTTTTATCAGAAACAATTGGAAATTGATTCAACCGTCCATTGATATTTTCAGTTTCCAACTCTTGTGTATATTTTTCTTCGTTTGTCAATTTAATATCATAATAATTTAAACGCGATATTGGCTCACCATCATTCACATCTTCGATAGTAATGTCCATTGTTCCATCATCAGTAGCCGTCATCTGTAAGTTTATATATCGTTCATCAAGAATATATATTACCTTCTCATCACCATTTAGTTCCAAAACAATATTGGAATCATTACTTTTTGCCACACCATCTATAATGGATGCTACAATATTATCATCTGTATCATAGATCGTAAAGTCAACAGGACAATTTATATTAATTTTGCGTTTTATCCATTGCCAAACCCCTTCATCTTCTTTTTTGTATCCATAAATGTAATTAAATAAATCATCTTCTAAAGCTTTTTTTAAATTAATAACAGTATTATAAGCACTATTTACTGTTTCGTTTTTAATGGTATTATCCGAAAAATCAGTATCACTTAATTCTTTATAGATTTCTTTTAAATTATCTATAGTTATTGCTTCTTTTAAATCTGCAGTTGATTTGACAGCAGTTATTTTTTTAGTAATATTATATGTCTTTTTTGCCCCTTTTAGGACTTTAAACAAATCGCCATATCCCATTTTTTGCAGGCTATCTATTTTTCCATTAAATAACTTTTTTAATTCATCTTCCGCCAACTGGTCGATATATGTATAATGTGCCAATTCTGTAAGTACAGAAAAAAGAGACTGCTTTAGCACATCTTTTGTAACGTCAGATAAGTTATTTATATAATCTGTCATCACTTTTGCTACATCATTATATGATGAACTTACAATAAAGGGAGTTCCATCAACTGTAATACGACTCGAACCTGATATGGCACCTCCAAAGGCAAAAATGTCTGCATGAACGGTATGACCATTTATTCGGGATGTTCTTTCAAAACAATCAATACTGTTCATTATTTTTTTATAATATTACTGCTAATTGTTATGTAATCGTCTGTTATTTTAATTTTACCAATTTCTATTCCTGTTTTTGTACACTCATCATAGTATTCAGCAAGCATTTCATAAGCAGCAATAGCATATTCATCTGATGCTACATATGTTAAAGTATGAATATCTTTGTCCTTTTCCATCAACTGTTTGCCAACTGATTTTTTTTGCTTATTGTTTCCTCTAATATCGTTGGATGCTTGCTTATTAATTTTGCTAAGATAATCCTCAATTGCTTTGTTATAACTTACTGCAGTTTTAATTATTTTACCAGAGTCTGTGTCCTCATATTTTACTACATTATATGAATCGTACTGTTTGATAGGAGTTTTTCTTATTGTTGTAATTGTAGTTTCTTCTTTATCATCTGCATCTGAAACATTGTCCCATTCACAAATAAAACCTGTATATTCTAGTTTGTGCCATGACGAAGATACATTATCGCCTTCATTAACCATATCATTCCATTTTCCGAACTCATATCCTTTTTCTTCTTTTCCATAAATTTCTATGTAATATTCGTCATCATGATAACCATTAGGCTCACCATAGTCCCAATTTGAAAAATCAAATGGTTCTCCATTAATCCATTTCCATTGATTGTTTTCTTTATAGCCCCCTATCCAGTAGCAGTTTTTTTCTCCCTGATTTTTCAATAGGGCTTCTATAATTTCTTGCTCATCCTCCGATGTAATAGTAGCTAAATGTCCACCCATTTGTTCACAATATGTTTTAGCTTCTTTCCATGTTTTGGAATCATTTATCAGTTTGTATCGGCTTTTATTATCTTTTAAAGAGGAATTTCCCTCATTCATTATAACGAAGACATGAGCATTCTTTTCAGCATATGTCTCTGATGTTGAACCATTATTGCCATATAAAACAAAATTACTCGCACAATTATCAAAAACTCTCTGACCAAAATAAAGGAAATCGTTGTTCGCTGTAACTTTTTTTAATGATGAACAATTTGAAAATGCTTCATCTGATATGGAATTTACTGATATAGGAATATCCAACTCCAAAATAGCACTGCATAACGAAAATGCATATATTCCAATACTTGTAATATTTTGCGGTATCTCAATGTTGGTTAATTTCATACAATTGCAAAAAGTATACGACCTTATTGACGAAATGCTTTTGCTAAGACTAATGTCTGTTAAATTTGTACAAGCTTGAAACGCCCCTGACCCAATAGTTGTAACACTATCAGGAATAATAACATTTGTAATTCCTGTACATCCACGAAATGCATCGTCTCCAATAGAAACTAATGCATTGGGAAAACTAATACTATTTAGCCCAGTGCATCTTGCAAACGCAGATTCACCTATTTCCTGGACACTTGAAGAAAAGAAAACCTGCTTTATTGAGGTACAATCAGAAAAAGCACATTTTCCAATATTATTAACATTCCCACTAATAACTACTTTACTAATATCACTTAAATAATCCCCCCAAGGAACATCTGTGGTTATACCTGTATAATAATTATTTTCAGTTGTATAGTCGGGCATTGAACCATCACCACTAATCGTTAATGTTCCATCAGGATCATATTGCCAAATAAGGTCTTCACTAATAGTTCCAGATTTCACACTTTCAGCTTTAGCTTGTATTACCATTGCACTATGTGGAATACCTGTCAATGACAAACTCATCGCTAAAATGCACATAAAAATCGGTTTCATTATCCTTTTAACCTGTTTCATTTTAAACCTCCTAAGCAATTAATAATATATAAGTATAACATATTGATATTAATATTTCAATATTTTCTACCTTGTTCGTGAATTTATTTACTCCATACTCGTAATACTTTTGTATATTCTATATATGGAAGGAAGTGAAATGATTATGGAAAATATAAATATGGGGGAACGTCTTAGGCAATTGCGAAAATCAAAAAAACTCACACAAAAACAAGCCGCTGATAGAATAGGAATTGCTATTAGCACATTATCTGGATATGAAATGGAGGAGAAACATCCATCTTATTTTATACTTATGAAATTAGCACGATTATATAATGTTTCGGTAGATTATCTTATTGGAATGACAGAAAACAGAACTCTTGATGTTAGCGGACTTACCGAGAAAGAAATTAATTCTCTGGCAGAAATTATTGAAGTTTTAAAAGAAAGTAAAAATAGTAGTTAACAATTTAGATTGCAAGAGATACACATTCTTTTCTAATGGGAGAAAGTGTATCTCTCTTTGTTTTTATTATCATAAGCATTTCAAGCAGTCCGACTACATAACTTATTATATTATTTTCCTGTTTTTTGTTTCCCTTAATTTTGCCCTTATTAGCACTTGTAATTGCAAGGGAAATCTTATAAACTGTTATAAAAGGTAAGGACGAGAAAACTGTCATAAATTTAGTGTTTTTGCGGTTCTAGCAGGATATTGATAACAAAAAGTAACAATTATTAAATGCCATGACAAATCAGAAAGCCTAATTCCGGTTTGTCGATTAGAGTGGTGGTGAACAATGATTTGATATATGTACAAAAAAGTGAATCCCTTCTGAGGTATTTCCTTTATGTATAAAATTCTGGATTTTGTTCATGGAAATAATCCTGAAATCTGATAAGATTTCAAATAAATCATTTTCATTCAAATAGCAATGGGGAATAGCCAGTTCTCCACCTTCATCTTTAAAGATTGTAAACCCATCTGTTGATTCTGCTTCATTGTAATTTGGATTTTCCTTTGAAATAAATGAGATAAATGCTTCTCCATTATTTTTTAGTACCCTGTGGATTTCCTGCAACGCTTTTTTTATTCCATTAAAATCTGTATGGAAGATAGTGTGGAAACAGACCACGCAGTCAAAATGGCTGTCATTAAACGGCAGGCAGGTCATATCTGCTGTAAGTGCATGAATGTTAAGTCCTTTTTCTGCTGCTTTGCTTTTTATGTATGCAATGCTGCTTTTGGACAAATCGACAGAAGTTGTTTCAAGGCCGTTTTCTGCAAAAAAGAAGGAATGTCTTCCTTTTCCAGCCCCAATGTCTAAGACTGACTGGAATTTATCTTTCCATTGGAATGCAACGGGAAAAAATTCTTCTGATATCTGGTTCCATGAATCTGAGTTTACTTTATTCCAATCCCATCCTTTATGTTTAATCTCCATCTCTATAATCCCTCGCTTTTTTATTCTCGCGTATGCAACGAGCCAAATGCATGCTTGCTTGCACTTGGCGACTGCGCGCGGGTCAAATACCCCGCCCCTCTGGGGCGAACAAGCTAAAGAGAAGCTAAGTCATGCCCCGTTGCTCTGCCGCGGGGTATTTGACTTATGATACCATATCATGGTTTGAGAGTCAAAAGGGCAAAATAAGAATAAAATATAAAGGACAGTTATTTTCTATTTGTTTTTCCCTGATACTGTTGGACGTGAGTAGTAACGAGGTAAGGAACTGTAAATGAATAATTTTATCATTTTGCTTGTCTATAGAAAAATCTTGATAGTTGTATGAATAAATACTATACTATAGTTAAATTGGGTTTGGGAAGGTTGGCATGGCAGGGACGCCAAATAATATAGTGATGCTTTTTGCAGATTGAGGAAAAGTAATATGCCGAGTTTATAGAGGCGAAAGGGATTCCGGCAGGACGTATCAGAAAATATAGTCTCGCTTTTGATGGGAAAAATATGCTGATTGGGTAGTATTACTAAGGTGGTTAAATATCGGTGTTTTTACTTGCCTAAATTTCTATCTGCTACGTTGTTATCAATCGCTGTAGCACTCGCTACAGCTCAATCTTCCGCCTTGCAGATAAAAATTTATTCTGCGTAAAATTCATTCGACATTTAACCGCCTTAGTAATATTAAGATAATTATAGGAGGGGTAAAATGGCAAGGACAGTAGGGATAGGAAAACAGAATTTTGAAAGGATTGTAGGGAACGATAACTTCTATGTGGATAAAACGCTGTTTTTGAAAGAATGGTGGGAAAATGATGATGAGGTGACATTGATTACCCGCCCGAGACGGTTTGGGAAGACGCTTAATATGAGCATGACAGAGCAGTTCTTTTCTGTTGACTATGCAGGGCGCAGTGATTTATTTGAAAAGCTGAATATCTGGAAAGAAGAAAAGTATCGGCAAATACAGGGGACATATCCTGTTATAGCATTAAGTTTTGCCGATATTAAGGAAACTACATTTTCTTCTGCAAAAAAAGCAATATGCCGTAACATCCAAAAGTTATATAACAAATATGATTTTTTGCTGGAGGGCGATTATTTAAATATAGCTGAAAAGGAACTGTTTCAAAAAGTTTCTCCAGAGATGGAGGACTATATTGCGGCAGATTCTATAAGGGCATTGTCAGATTATTTAGGACGTTATTATGGGCGGGAAGTGATTATCCTGCTTGATGAATATGATACGCCGATGCAGGAGGCGTATCTAAACGGATACTGGGATGAAATTATAGTTTTTATGAGGAACTTGTTTAATTCTACGTTTAAAACAAACCCTTTTCTATATAAGGCGGTTATGACAGGGATTACAAGGGTCAGCAAAGAAAGCATTTTTTCTGATTTGAATAATCTGGAGGCAGTAACAACAACTTCAAAGAAATATAGTGATGCATTTGGATTTACACAGGCGGAAGTGTCAGATGCCTTAGCTGAATTTGGAATGTCTGAGATGGAGGAAAATGTCAAGGACTGGTATGATGGGTTTACCTTTGGGGACAGGACTGATATATATAACCCGTGGTCGATTCTTAATTTCCTTGACAAGAAGGAATTCTCGACTTATTGGGCAAACACCAGCAGTAACAGCCTGGCAGGGAAACTGATTCGTGAAGGCAGCAAGGATATAAAAATGGTGATGGAGGATTTGCTGGAAGGGGGGACGCTTAGTACAGAGATTGATGAGCAGATTGTATTTAGCCTGCTTGACAGCAATGAGGCGGCAATCTGGAGCCTGCTGC
>RAYE01000095.1 GCA_003612285.1 bacterium D16-51
TACTGATCCAAATGTGCCTTAATCTGTGATGGAGTTGCCAGCTTCACATTATGGGAAATTTCTTCCTCTTCTTTTTCGTTTATAACCTCGTATGCTTCATGGATACATTCATCACAGACATACCCAGATTTACCTTTTAATAGTTTTCCTACTTCCGCTCTTGGTTTTCCACACAGGAAACATATTTCGTTTTTATTTGCCATATGTAATATTTCTCCTTTTTTTTAATTGAATTTTTCAATATTATTATCTTTTCTACATAAAAACGGAAAATATAAATCAGAAAAAATATAAGTAATACCATTATCATTTGTTTGTATCATATAAGAAATTGTACATTCTGTCTCCGTTGGTACAGAGAATATCCGTATATGCTTTCTATTTATTTTCAATTTCTTCTTGTTAAAATACTCACAAATATTTTCTACATCTCTGCCAATTTTCTGTAATTTACAAAAAGCGTGTTCGCTGTCCAGAAAACAATTATCATCAAAATGATTCATACAAAGGTTATTTCCATCATCATCATAAACATTTTCAAGTAAATCATCTTTATACCATGATAAATCCGATATAATACTATCAATATAACTCTCAATTGATATTGTCCCATCCATAAAATCAATAGGAGCAACTTCATATACATATTTAAACATTATTCTTTTCTCCTTTATTAAAATCTAAATATCTTACACAAAATGACTAGACGCTTTCTTTGCTTCTTTCTTTGGCGTAGGTACTTTTCATTTAGCGGAATAGCAATCTTTGATTGCGTCATGTAGCTTAATGAAAAGTAGATGGTAGCAAAGAAAGAAGATTGCTTGAATGTATTTAATTTATAATAGTGGGACACCCACACCCATAGACAGCCTTATTTCGCATTCGCTCAATAAGTCAGTCTTTTTCGCTAATATGTCTTGTCACATTGCTTCACCGCAAGGGCGGCGGTTCGCAATATGCCAATCCAATTAACGAAAATCGTCTTTTGTAAGCAGATGAATATTTTTACTTCTATTTCCCTATCCTTTTCTTTAGGGAATAACCTCTGAAACCCTTATAAAATGGGCATTTTTAAAGCCAAATGTGGAATTTTTTACTTTCATTTTCCACATTTCATCATGCAATATTTTTTAGCCCCTTACATTCAACCATCCATATTTTTAACAATTCCCTCATTCTTTCACTTGGAATGTAAATATCAATAGGTTGTCCGTCTCTAATCTGACTTCTCCATATCCACTGCAATAATGCTGATAAAGAAAATAAGTCTTCATCAAAATCAATATGATAATGATCTATAAATTGTTTAATATCAGGCTGCATAAAAAAATTAACCAAATACGCTAATGATTTTTTCTCTCGAAATTCATTTGTTCCCCTTGCGTTACATGGCACAAATCCCTTTGCATAACCTTCACCTTTGATATATTTGCAATATGGCTTAAATACCGTATACATGTTATGGAAAGATTTTGTATTTGTAACTGTCCTAAAATAATTTTCAGTATTCCTTTTTAGTTGATTGAAAATTGCAATATTTTTCTTTCTTTTATCTTCATACCATGATTTAGATAACGGATTTGATTTCCCTATTTTCATACCAATATTATTAAATTTGCCATCATATATATTAATCAAGTCAACAGTTTCTCTTCTCTTTTCATATTCCAATGTTTTATTATGTGGAATAAGTTGCCTATTATCATCAAGCATATATTTTTCATACTGTATCCCATGAATGTCAAAATATGATTTCTGAATACTTCCATCCCATAAATACGTAAAGATGTAGCTTTCTTCAAAGCACCTAAAGAAATCAACCGGAAAATTCCACATCAATATCCTTGCTAATTCATCACTATTATCCTTTTTAAATCCCATAAGTGATTTAAAACTGCATAATCTTTTTATATCTCCATATACACCTTTATATGGCTTTTTATCTTCATTCCATACAAGAAATCCATCATCATCTAATGATACCAGTTTCTCATTAAATATAATCTTCAAATCATCTTTGCTTATTTTATATGTATTTAGCACATCTAAACATTCATCAATTATCAATGAATAATCTTTACTTTTTAGAAGCTCCAACATATCCAAATCCATTTTTTGAATCAATGCATGAGTAGTAACAATATTCTTGTCATTTTCAACAAGCCATCTAAAATGTTTCCATTTAGAACCCCACTTTTCAGGATCTATAATATCAATACTTGTTTTTTCTTCATATCTTTCACATTCTTTTAATAATGGCACAATACACAAAAATTTCTTATTCGGATTAGTATTAATATGATTTATTGCCATCGTACTTTTTCCACTACCCATAATGTCATCAACAATCCTAATTTTTCTTTCTGTATTACTAATAATTCATTCCTCCTCAAACATTTCAATCATAAGCTTAGGAATTATATCTCTTGCAGATACACCTTCCTTAAATCTTACATAAACCATTATCATATTTTCTGTATTTACATTTCCTTCAATGTATAAATCACATTTTGTTGGCATATCCTTTGTCTTAAAATTACATTCCCACTCAACAGCATCCTCAAATAATACCGAATCATTTAATACTTTCAATGAAAACAAAAATTCATTTATATCTATTTCATCCGTTTCCATATACAGATTATTGAAACGGTCTACCTTAGTAATTTCTACCATTTGGGAATCAACAACCTCAAATAACTGCCATATACTTGTCGTAACCCAATCCATTCTATTCCTCACATAGTAGTCCTGCATTTCTTTCTTTACTTTTTCTGGCTCATAAAAATAATAAATATCTTTTTTAATGCCTCTATATTCATTTTTCTCGTCCCTTCGTTTTAAACGATATCCCTTTAATATTAAATAATCTATTAATCCTTTATTGCATACTGGAAATACATCTTTTACTTCATTCAAATAAATTTCACCTCTTTCAAATAAATATAGTTTCAATCTTTGCTTCTGGATTAAAATAGCGCATCGCATTTTTATCCTTACCACTCCATATAAGATGTTTCCTAAAACCTTCTATCTGCCATTGTTCATACATTATTGCTTCTTCTATAGCAGTTGCAACTTTATTATCATAATTGCTATAATTGTCACCTAACATTGCCTGTAACAGATCAAGAACTTTTCCTCTGTTATCTATGCATATACCTTCTTCTCCAAAATCAGCATCCTTTGAATATATTTCTGCCAATAAAGCCGAATATTGTTCTAATACTGCCTCAATTTCTTCATATGTAAATCTCTTCTGTTTGACAATTATCCTATCTGTTTCATAAATATGTTCATGATTGAATACTTCACACAAAGTTTCATACTCCAAATTATCAATAGTTATGATATTCTGTACTGGAACAATTTCATCATCCATAAAAGTATTAAAATCATATTCTGCTCTACTAAAGTGAACATTATGCGCTCCTATTCCACTCGGTTCTCTTGCTCCAAATGTTCCAATCCTTCCATTGTCACTGCATCCTGATATTATTTCTACTTCCGTCCCTAAAGGTATTTTATATCTCTTTTCCACTGCCATTCTCTCCTTAAATCTGCATCCCGACACACTGAAAACCAAATTCCATCCCATTTTTCAAAATTATCACCGCTGTTTCTGTTATTTTCAGTTTGTCTTCTTTTTCAACTTCCTCATAACAAGCCATAACCTCACCATATGGGATTGAAAAATTATTGTATCTCACATCGTAATTTTCATCCTTATTCCATTCTATAATGAACTTTTTACCATCTGCATTGTATATCCTATCTGATGTGACAAAAATTCTTCCTATGCTGCTATCTGCAACTGCATTATTAATGTATAATTCAACTGCATAATCCTTGTTCCTGTCCAAAAACCCACCTAAAATACTGTCTACTTTTCCCTTCATTATCATACTTTCATTCCTCCGTTTCTTCTATTTTCAAAGCTCTCTCAATATCTTCTGCATCCACCCCGTCACCTGTACGCAAACGCACAGTAACAATATTTTCTGCACAGCCATCTGTACGGCTGCATTCAGCTATGTAACCATTTGTTTTATAATCCCTCTCATAGTGCCACCCGATACATGATGCAAGTACACCAGATTCACACAGAGACTGGAGATTCTCTGCCAATGTGCCACTATTTATTGTTTCGATTTGGCATGTGGTTTTATTGTAACATTCTGCTTTAATTGGGATTAGCAGGTTATTTGTGATCGCTGAGTTTATTTTTTGTGTTGTAGTTCTTCTTTTCATTGCTATTATTTCTCCTTTATTTTGTCGTTGATGGCAGGTGGCGATATGCCACCCACCTGTTAGCGGCATAAATTATACTTCCATTTATTTTCTTCCTTGTATGGCTTGTTTTAGTACAAGGATGAATAATTATTGTATTACTCACTACAAACCCCTGTAATTCAAATTGAATATACTGTGAATCCTTTTACTATTATTTTGAATAAATTTTGTAATTATCTATGTACGGCAGTGAAAAAAATCACTTACTGATACGTCTTGCCTTTAACTCTTCCAACGCTGACAGCCCTTTTGGTTTAGCCTTTAATTGTGCTGACACTCCCATAATAGATTTTTGGAAAACATCTGACATATTAGCAGCCCTGACCTGCGTTGTTGCCTTCACTGCATTTTGAATAATATCTGCTTTATTCTCCACACTCTCTGACATTGCGTCAACCCTTGCATATGGCATTGTTAAACCACTTAGGATAATGACATTTTCTTCAGATGCTGAAAGATAGCCATGAAATTCAGTAGGTGCAATCCCCAATTCCTTCCTAAGTTCCACCATGTCAATATTGCTGTCTTTTGCAGAAACAGCTTCCGAAACACCAATAACCGATACAACTTTGTCATCACGTTTTGCAAAAATGTTACTGCTGCGGTTAAGGATTTCAATAATATTAGCTGTATTCCCATTCCCCCTGCCTGTCTTTGTAATAATAGAAAATGATGGCGTTGTAAGGCATGCTTCAATTTCTGCCAAATCCATGTTCCCATCCTGGCTGCTATTGTTGATACACATTACACTTGTAAACAGGGATGCGAATGTACGGTTGATTTTTGACTTATCCGCTGCATTGTTATCCAGGAAAAAGATGCTTCCCAACTGTGGCTTTAACTCTTCTATCTCATTAAATGTCTTCCTGGCATTGTCTTTGATCTTTAAAGATTCATCATCTGATGGCAGTACAGCAATTATCCCTACCCTGTATCCTGACTCCAATAATATGGAAGCGAGAAACGGGGTAATGGATGACCCTGTCCCCCCTCCTAATGAAGTTACGATGAATATAATCGAATCTTCAATGATATATTCCTGCAATTCTGGCAGGATCGTTTCAATGCTCTCTGCCAAATCCCGGACAGCACTTTCACGGTTACATGCCGCCCCTTTTGAATTGTTAAGGTGCAGTTTATGATCCAGCCTGACAGAATCCAAATCTTCTATGCTTGTATTGACCCCTATAAAAGATACATTTGACTTATCACCTTCTAAAGCAAGAACATTTTCTTGGATTTCTGCTGTAATCCCATTGCCACATGCACCACATCCAATAACAGTAATCTTCAGCCTTTCATTAATAGTTCTTTTCTTCATTACATTTTTGTTTTCATTCATCACTCTTTTACCTCCGTTTCAACTTCCTTCATCCATTCAATGCCATCTGTTGTTATATAGAAACTTTTCGCATTCCCATGAAGTAAACCTTCTGCAATGAATCCCTGTCTGACAAGTTTCCTGAGATTGTTATAAATTGTCCGGTCACATATTTTCTCCCCGCTTTTTTCCAGTTCTTCCTGAATTTGCTTTTGGGTAGCTGCAACCAGCTTACTTTTCGCACCACTGGAATATAACAGATTTAATATGTTGTACATACGAATCATATCTTTCCTCCCTTATTCACTTTTCAATGTGCACAGACGGACTTACAGCCTGTCCTGTTGATATGTTTCTTCTATATATAATGTGTTTTGGAAATATTCACGGCTGGAACTGCCGTTTGACAAAAGAATTTCTCTATGATAAGATGGTTTTGTTTATTTTTATGGGTGTTGGTTTACCAGGCCATCACACAATACATACCATAGAGCCTCCGAACTTTAAGTGTTACCAGCACTTATTATCATTCGGGGGTTCTTTTTTATATTCTCTTACACTTATATATCATTCCACGAGTTAGAACTAACGTTCGGTTTCTATTATATGTTCTTTTACATCTATTGTCAAGTATGCAGAAACATCTTTTAAATCTTTTGTAAATATTTTTCAATTGTTTATGTACTCCACTTCCTTAACATGAATATACCATATCATATTATTTCTTTTTGGTCAAGTATTTTTTTGAATAAACAAGTACTTTTTATACTTGTTGACTTTATCTTGTATCACATATATAATTTTAAGTACAAAAAATAATGAGGTGATACTGTGGCTTCTGATAAAATAACCATTACAGACAGATTAAGAATAGATATAATAGAAAAAAGGAAAAGCAGGGGAATTTCCAGTTACGAATTATCTGAACGCACCGGGAATGGCCATTCTAAATTTTGGTTACAAAATATTGAAAGCGGGAAAACAAAGAAAATAACCAAAGAAAATTTAATTTCGCTATATATGGCTATGGATGGTGAGGACGCTGACAAAGATAACACAACCCTTGAAATAGAACGCATATTAAACCAATCCATAGGGGATAATTACAAACAATGGTATGAACTAATAGATATATCAGATGATTTTGCTGAAAATTATGATGATGATAATTTAATGGATACACTTGATGAACTTTTAGAAAATAATATTATTGATGAAATTCGTAACGCTGTATTTGGAATGTCCGTAAACCAAAAGCAAGCTGCCTTAACTGCCCTTCAGAATTTTTACTACTCACTTTATAAAAATTCTGATTTGGCATTTGCACTCATAAACATCCCCATATATGGGGTGAAGGAACTTGATACAGAGCAGCATAATGCAGCATTAAATGACCTGCTTGCCATCAGTGCAAAATATAATGATCTAGTGTTAAAAAATAACAGTTTGGAAACAATAAAGACATGGTTTGAACGTGATAAATATTATGCTGAGTTAAATAAACGTACAATACAAACTGCCTTTGTCAATTTTAAAAATATCCTTATTGAAATATTAGAAACCAGTAAACAAGTTACTCCAAACTTACATGAACTTGCGAATAAATTTAATATGGATGTTACATTTATGATTGAACGTGGACAACCAAATGTAACCAAACATTATTTAAAATCATTTCGCATTTAT
>RAYE01000096.1 GCA_003612285.1 bacterium D16-51
CTCATTTTTTTGCAAACTCCCTGAAATTAAGGCTTTTAATAAGAAAATCAGATAGTAGACTTGACACTACCCAATATAACAAGGAGGAACAATTTATGAGAAAATTATTTACTTCAGAATCAGTAACAGAAGGACATCCTGATAAAATGTGTGATCAGATAGCTGATGCAGTTTTGGATGCAATCCTTCAAAAAAAACCCGACACACGAGTGGCTTGCGAGGTTTTTGCCTCAACAGGGATGATTTTTATTATGGGTGAGGTTTCTAATGGAGGTTTAGAAGGAATCGACATAGAGAAAATAGCCCGTGATACCATCCGTGAAATTGGATACGCTGGCAATCGGTTTGGGTTTGATGCAGACAATGTCGCAATTATCAGTTCAATTCATGGCCAATCACCAGATATTGCCCAAGGGGTAACAAAGGCATTGGAAGTCAGAGGCAGCGAAAGTCAGGAACTTGGAGCAGGAGATCAGGGGATGGTATTCGGTTATGCTACGTCTGAAACAGATGAATTAATACCATTGCCAATATACCTGGCTCACAAATTGACCAGAAAACTTGCCCAGTTAAGAAAAGATGGAACCATTCCATATTTGGGACCTGATGGAAAGGCACAGGTAACCGTTGAATATGAAGGTGAATGACCAAAACGTATTGATACCGTTGTAATCTCCACACAGCATCTTGCAGAAGCCAGACAGGGCACCATTAGAAAGGATATGATTGATAAGGTTATTGGTGAGGTAATACCTAAAAACCTTATTGATGAGAACACAAAATATTTGATTAATCCTACAGGACGGTTTGTAATAGGGGGTCCGCAGGGAGATACAGGTCTTACGGGAAGAAAGATTATTGTTGATACTTACGGTGGATTCTCAAGGCATGGTGGAGGTGCCTTTTCAGGGAAAGATCCAACAAAGGTAGACAGGAGTGCCGCCTACGCCGCAAGATATGTGGCAAAAAATATTGTGGCGGCAGGTCTTGCCCATAGATGTGAAATACAAATTGCATATGCTATTGGCGTTGCAAATCCTGTATCTGTTTCAATAGATACATTTGGCACGGGAACAGTTTCAGATGAACAAATATTAAGTCTGATACAGGAAAATTTTGATTTGCGTCCATCTTCAATTATTGAAGAATTGAATTTGAGTCAGCCTATTTATAAGCAGACAGCTTCATATGGGCATTTTGGGCGAAGTGAGTTACAGCTTCCCTGGGAACAAACAAATAAGGTTACATTACTTCGTAACTCAATCAAACAACAGGCATAAAGAAAGGAGAAATGATTTATGCATTACACAGGAACTATTTGGAGACCGCCTTATGAGGCTTACAGCGCACTGGTACAGGTAACAGCAGGATGCACTCATCATAAATGCAAATTCTGCACTCTTTATGAAGATGTACCTTTCAAATTCCGTATGTCCCCCCTGTCAGAGGTGGAAGCAGATTTAAAGGAGAGCAGCCGGTATTACCCAAATGAAAAGAGAGTTTTCTTTACAGGCGCAAATCCGTTTGTACTCAGCTTTGATAAACTTAAGACTTTGGCGGGGCTGGTAAAGAAATACTATCCGAATAATCAGTCTATCGGATGCTTTGCCCGGATTACTGACATCACACCGAAAACCACGGAACAGTTAAAGGAACTTAGGAAACTCGGTTATAACAGCATTACTATTGGCGTAGAGGCGGGCGATGAAGAATCACTGTCGTTCATGCACAAGGGTTTTGGAGTAAAGGAAGTCATCTCAGAATGCAAAAGGCTGGATGAAGTAGGCATGGACTACAATTTCTTTTATCTTGCAGGAATTTATGGAGCAGATCGTGGTGAGATTGGTGCTAAAAACACTGCTGAGGTATTTAATCAGCTCCATCCGAGGATTATTGTTTCTTCTATGCTGACAATTTATCCAACCTCTGAACTTTATGAAGAAATCCAAAAAGGGAACTGGTCAGAAGAAACAGAAATTGAAAAGCTGTATGAACTCAAGACCCTGATTCAAAACTTGGATATTGAAACTTATTTTGCAACAATGGGAGCGTCAAACTGTATCAATGTACAGGGACATCTGCCGAAAGACAAACAGAAAATGATAAAGTGGCTGGATGAGGTCATAAACTCAGTAGATGAGAAAGAACTCCGAAGATATCGTGAAAACCTGCGGCATCTGTAAAGGAGAAACAAATATGATACAGGATATATTTCCTTACCAATTAAAAAATGCTTTTTGCGATTCAGTTCCTGTATTAGATGATTGCCTCTTCTCTTTTCATGACGGGAAAGTCCTTTTGAAAAGGGAAAAGGGCAGGGTATCTCCTGTTTTCCGGCAGATCAGTGAGAGGAGGTGAAGGTCAGTATGGAATTTGGCCGGGGAGGTTAACAGGTATATTTGCATGGAGGTAATGAATCGCTCGGACTTATTATGAGGGAGCGGGTGCGGCTCTGAACGACAGATGGGCTGACAAAAATAATGGAGGAGATTAAGAAAATGAATGTAAATGGAATAGGAGCAGGATACCCGGCGGCAGGAAAAGCAAAGGTGCGTCAGGCACAGGACGGGACGCAGAGTTTTGACCGGGAATTTATGGGGATGGCATCTCAGACGCCGCCTTCCTTTGTCGGAAAGGTTTGGACGAAAGAGGAACTTATGCAGTCGGTTGATAAGCAGGTGCAGAGCAACCAAAGCAAGAAAATGTCCGTTTCTGATATGATAAAGGCGACCTGCATAGAAGGGACGAGGGCAAGGTTCCGCTTTGCGGGGGAGGATAAGATATACACGTTTGATGAATACATAAAGGAGCTTGATAAGCGTTCAAAGAACAATGCGTAGGTTGATTCTCATAGGAAAAAACCAATAAAGCACAAAGGATAAAAGGGAATCAGCAGGACAAGGCTGGTTCCCTTGTTCCATATCAGTGCGGGGAAGCGGTTTCAGTGGAGAGGATCAGATGCCCGAACCCGAAGTGCGGGCGGCACATCCTTGACATTGAGGAAATGCCGCCGGGCAGGACGGTACTGGAAATCTCGCAATACATATAAAAACGGTAAAAGGAATGCGATACATATTGGAGGGCGTGCTGCGTTTCACAATAGATGTGGATTGCAGCACGCCCTTTTTGTCTTTAAAAGTAGAAAAACACAGCTTATTTTAAGGAAATGCTGCCTGCAGGGCAGGCAGTATAAAACCACCCAGGAGGAGGCAGACGATATGGACACCCGATAAAAGCAGCTGGGACGGCTGCTCTTTGCCGGGTGTTTTCTGCTGTTCAAGGAAAGGACAGGCCATACCGAGGGATGGTTCCGGAGGGCGGCACCGGCAGGCGCCGGGGAAGCCGGAACGAAATGCTGTCCCCAGGAAAGGGGATACCATGGGCATGGCACGAGCGGGGAACTGGCTCCCGATACCCACGGCCGGACATCATATTTTTTCTGTACATACCGCAGCCTCCAGGGGGACTGCGGAATTTTTTTATTCGACACATTTCTATCTCTTTCCCAATAAGAATACAAAAAGACACTTAGTTTTTATTACGGGCGTACCGGACACTCTGCCGGTGCGCTTTTTTTGCGTCCTGAAACGCAGGCATCAGCCGCCTTCCAGGAGCCGTGCGCCGCCCTCCAGTCTTGAAAACTGTTTAACCAAATTTCAAGACTGGAGGGAATCTGAATGAAAATTGAATACAAGTTTGTGGATGGGACTGTGACGGAAATTGAAGTGGACGGTAGCCTCGCCGAATTTATGCTGGAGATGAAAAATGAAGGGGAAAAGGTAGAACGGAAGGAAACACGCCGCCATGTCCTGCTGTCAGCGGTTGACCCGGAAGACCGTTATTTTGATTCGGGGCGGGACACGCCGGAGGAGGTTGCCAGGAAGGACGAGCTTGAGAGGCTTACAGCGGCCATAGGCAGGCTGCAGCCGCAGCAGAGGGAGCTTCTGCGCCGCATCTACTGGAATGGTGAGAAACAGAAGGACATTGCCGCCGAGGATGGGGTGTCGGAGCGCGCCATAACCGGCAGGATGAAGAAAATCTATGCGGCCTTAAAAAAATTTATGGATTAGGGGGTTCAGTTTTCCGTTTTCCGTGGCTTATATGTGAGGGGCGAAAATACAGCCCTTCGGAAATGGCTCATAGAGGGCATGAAGCAGGCACATGGTATCACGGAACAGCTAAAGGCTGAAAACGCCTTAGAATGGACAGGACGGCTCAATAACATAAGAGCTTGTGCGATGGAGATTGTGAATAGAGAAATCATTTACGCATAGGCGATATGGCGGCAGAGGATAAATGCTCTGTCGCTTTGCATTTGTTAAAAAACATATGTCTACTTGACTTTGAAGCGCAGAATGCATATAATAGTAATGTTACTAATAGTAATACAAGGAGGTAAACGATGGACAATATCATTCTTGGGCTTTTACTTATGTGCAATAGAACAATCTATCAACTAAGGGAAAGAATAGATAAAGGAATCAATTTGATGTATAGCAGTAGTATGGGAAGCATACAGGCAGCTATAAGAAAATTGCTGAATTGTGGGTTTATCAGCTATGAGGAAATGGTTGATAGCGGAAAGTATAAGAAAGTTTATTGTATAACCGAAAGCGGAAGGCAACATTTTTTCGACTGGATAAATGCACCCATAGAAGAACAAAGTCCTAAAAGTCCAGAGTTGGCAAAGGTCTATTTTATGGGATTTTCGGATAAAAAGAGCCGTGAAATAAGCATACAACAGCATTTAATGTTTTTGAATGAAAAATATGATGTGCTATCGGCAATATGTGAAGAAGCGGAAAATGTCAAGATTTCAGAGGAAAATAAAGATATACTTAACTATCAGATTGTTTCAGCTCTTTATGGCAAAGAACTGATTAAATTTAATATCAACTGGTTTGAAAGTTTGTTAAGAAAGATGAGGAACGGTGAAATATGAAAGAATACCATTTAGAAGAATCGCCCATTGTTTATTATATCAGTAGAAAAGAAAATACTGAGTGGATACTTTTTATACACGCTGCTTTTGTAAATCACAATATGTTTCAAGCACAAATTGAATATTTTCAAGATAAATATAATATTCTTACCCTTGATATTATCGGTCACGGGAAATCAACAAAAGTACGAAAAGGCGATAGTATAGATAAAATGTCATCTTGGATAAACAAAATTCTAAAAATAGAAAAAATAGAAAAGGTACATATTGTCGGGATTTCATTAGGTGCTGTATTAGCACAAGACTTTGCTAACCAGTATCCAGAATCCGTGCAATCACTTGCTTGCTTTGGCGGTTATGATATAAACAATTTTGATGTCAAAATGCAAAAAGAAAACAGCATATCACAGCTACTTATGATGTTTAAAGCTATATTTTCAATCAAATGGTTTGCAAAATCAAATAAAAAAATATCTGCTTATACTTTGCAGGCTCAAAAAGATTTTTATGAGATGAATATTCAATTTCCTAAAAAATCGTTTATGTATTTAGCTTCTTTGAAAAGCATGATAAATGTTCGGCAAGCAAAGCCGAAGAAATATCCATTGCTTATTGGTTGCGGAAAATATGATATTCCTATGGAGTTATCAGCCGTAGAAATGTGGAAGAAAAATGAGCCAGAAAGTAGTGTGATTATTTTTGAGGGAGCAGGACACTGCGTAAATATGGATACGCCAAATAAATTTAATTCTGTTATGGAGGAATTCTGGTTAAGTGGAAGCTGCAAATATTAAAAGTGATTGGGTACGCTGTCCTATCTGTGGCAGCAAAACCCGTGACAAGATTAGAGAAGATACCGTTTTGAAAAACTATCCTCTCTATTGCCCAAAGTGCAAGCGGGAAACTTTGATTGAAGTAAACGGTCTACAAGTAACCGTCATCAAAGAGCCAGACGCATAAGACGCAGAGCCGATGAATGAGTGAGTAGTCACCATTTATCGGCTCTTTCCTTTTACATAGGCAGGACAAGCCCACCTAATAAAAAAACGATGTGCGGGTGGGCTGATTTGTTATGCTTGAATTACCCTCCGACTTCGCTTTTTGAAGTTTGGAGGGATTTCTTTTGCCTGCAAGCAGCTTCTATCTGCATTTACATATACCATACCGAGGATGGACGGATAACCTGTTAAAAAAATCCTTGCCGCCACATGGGGGCTTCCTGCCCTACAAGTAGAAGTAAAATCTCTACATAATAGAAATAAATTCTCCTTAAACCGTAAAGGTGTGACAGCCCTTACGGTTTTTCTTTTGTCGTTTTTTGCAGGAATATGCCGTATGGCTGTTTCTGTCGTAGACTGCCGTTCCCCGCCTTTCAATCTGGATTTTTCGATTTTAAAAATTCAGATTGGAGGTGTCTACGGTGAAATACGCACCGAGAAAAGTATATATCAAAGAGAATGGCGGCTATGTGGAGTTGTCCTATACGGATTTTTGCCGCCGCAGAGAAGCAGACCGTACATATTCGGACAAGCTCTTTATCCCCGTGCAGGGCTGTCTGATTGAGGTTATGCGGGAACAGTACACGGACTTCTATCGGGATAAAGAAAGATGGCGTTATCTTCAGAAACTGGATACGAAGAACAGCCTGCTTTCATTGGATGGATTTGTTGATAGCGAGGGCAACGCTCTGGACTTTATTGCCGATGAAGCGGCGGGCGTTGAGGAAACGGTTATCCATTCCATGATGTTGGACAGGCTGAACGCCGCCCTGCTCCTGCTGTCGGACGATGAGCAGGCGTTGATACGGGCAATCTTCTTTGACGGTGTTTCTACGAAAGAGATTGCAAGGATGGAAAAGGTAGACCAGAGTACGGTAAACAGACACAAGCTCAAAATTCTGGCAAAGCTCAGAAAAATAATGGAAAGCAGATTTTAAGCGCAAAGCCCCTTTGATTTTTCCTTTGGGAAATCGAGGGGGCTTTGTTACAGCCCTCTCAATCTTGGATTTATGGAAATCCCGATTGGAGGAAAAGAAGCATGGCATATAACCACGGGCGGGAGGAACGCAAATGGCGTATCTGGAAAGAAGCCGAGGAAAAGATTTTACGGAAGTGCGGTGTTGACGAGGATACCATTGAGAAAATCCGTATAGGCCGGGGGTCTATAAAGCTCTCATGGCGAGAATGTGGCTGACTACCACTGACAAAACCCCGAATGA
>RAYE01000097.1 GCA_003612285.1 bacterium D16-51
GGAAGGGAGAATTTGAGCGGAAAACCTGCCGGTACAGAGTGATTCTGGTACATATTCAGAGTATGATGCAAGAGAGCCGTGAAAGCGGCTCTTTTGTGTTGGAAAAATTAGGATTTTGTCGTATAATGGAGAAAATGGAGGAGGCTTATGATAAAAATATTTAACTCAATTAGAAAAATTATAGGAATGGATGCGAATTATTTTTATCCTGCGTTGATAACGTTTTTAATACAAATTGTGTCAGTTATTAGCGGAGTCATTGCAGAGTTAAAAAATAGATTACTGGAACTATATCAAAAGAAGGAATTCGGTACTTTTTGTATTACAATTGCCTTGATTCAAGAAATATTGATGGGAACATATTTCTTAGTATTTTTTTATGTCTTAAGCCTTTTAGGGCGTTTTTGGAAAATATAAATGTATTCATTAGTAGATTTGAAGTATTAATTTTTGCTGGTATTACCCTATTTTTGTTTGGGCTTTTAACGACGAAAATATTATTGAAGCAAAGTTTTGTCAGAAAACGTATTATAGGAAATAAAAAGCTAAAATATACAATATATCTTTTGTTCTTAGATATATATTTATTAATTCTATTAAGTTTTATTGGTAATTTTCTGGCAAAGAAATTTTTGCAAGATATAAATCAACTAGTATTTATTTTGTATGGAGCACTAATATGTCTTTTGTTGTTTTCTGTTACGGAACAAATGTTATATACTGTTTATAGATTTTCGCATATACGGATTTATTTGGAAAATGGGAATGTGATAGAATGTGACAATGTGTCAAAAATTAGAAGAAAAAGTGATGTTCTTGCAATTGAACTTGAAGAAAAGACAATCAGAATAAAATATAATCAAGTTTGTGGAGTAGAATATTATGGAGAACCATTAATAATAATAGATAATTTGGATATTGCAAAAAAGTACAGAAATATTAAGTAGAATTTAGATATAAAAATGAGGTTGATTTATTTGCTAAAGAAAATTAGAAATATATTAAAAAGATAGTGATTGATTAACTCAAATGTTATATTCAGCCATATGACTGATGATGTTTGCGATTTTAAATCAATTATAGCGATTCTATTGTATATTTAAGAATAAAAGAAGGATGTATCTTTCACACAATTCACATTCCCCATATGTTATATTGTTATTATGCAGACAGGCGCTTACCAAGAGGAATCAGGGTAAGTGCTTTTTCTATGTAAAAATTTCCAGAAAGGGGTGTTCTAATGGCGTATTCCAATTCCAAAGGCTTGATTGCTTTGCCAACGGCGTATAATGCGTCATCAAAAGAATATACATGGAAAAAGCTGTCTTATAAATATATCCAGCCCAATGGCGGGATTAGCATTACACCGAACCAGATGCAGGACATTGATTCGTATGTGAATGGAAATGGCGTTTTGAAGCGTACTGTTTTGCCGCATAGCCGCACAAAGATTGAATGGAACACACCTTATCTGACATATGTGGATAAATGCAGACTGGTACAAGCTATTACAAATGGATTTAAGTGTGGTGTTGGAATCACGAATCAGAGAAAAATCCGTATCAGATATTACAATGATTTGACAGATGATTATGAGGCTGGAACATTCTATATTTCAGATATAACGTTTCAACCAGGTGGTTTGTATCATGGTGCACCGTTGTATTTGCCTATCAGGCTGGCAGCAATTGAATATTAAGGAAGGAGTGGTATTGTGCTAAAACTGGGAGAGGAACAGAAGCAAATGTTTTACAGTGATAGGTATTCCTATGACTATAGATTGACATTTCAAGATATTTCCTTGGTTATTACCAATAATACGCTCCATTCAGAAGCTGTAACAGTCAAAGAAGCCATTTGTGATGATGCGGATTTCACCCTTGGTGGCTGCATTGCTTCCTCTATGGAATATGAGGTGTCAGAAATTATTGCAAACCAGATAAGCGGTCTGGAATTTACTGCTGAACTTGCTGTCAGGAATGAAGATGGCAGCATTGTTTTACAAATTCCTATGGGAATTTTCCGAGTGGATTCTGCATCACGTATAAATGATAAGGATTACAAGCGTGTTACTGCTTTTGACAGGATTTATGATGCGTCTGTGGATGTGTCAGAGTGGTATAAAGGCTATTTCGCTAATGGTGCAAAGCATACAGTAAAAGAAACAAGGGAATCCCTGCTAACCTATCTTGGGATTCCTTTTGTAGTCCAGATACTTTTGAATGATGAAGTAATGTTGCAGAAAACTACAGAACCAGGAAGGGGAACATTGCCAGGGACGGATGTGCTCAAGTCCCTTTGTACTATCAACGGAGCATTTGGAAGAATGAACCGGCAGGGGAAGTTTGAGGTGATTTATTCCGGCTATGCAACATTGTTTCCAGAAGAAACGCTTTACCCGGCAGAAGACCTTTATCCAGAAGATACATTTGCTTATCTTGGGATATCAAGTGGTGAAGATGATGTGCCAGAATACCGTTCAACAAATTATGAGGAATATATAACCCAAAAGATTACGTGCCTTTATATACAGACAGACAGGGAACTGGCACAGATAGGAAGTGATATCAGCAATCCCTATATCATCAGTAATAATTTTCTGCTTCATGGGAAAACTGCCACGGAACTGGAAGGGATTGGGCAGAATATTTTTAGCCGGATAAAGGACACTGTGTACCGTCCCAACACAACAGAACTTACCGGGCTGCCTTATATGGAAGCTGGTGATGCATTTGCTCTTGTTAAAAGGACAGATACCATAGAATCTTTTATCTTTAGCAGAACATTGTCTGGAATCCAGGCATTGAAAGATACTTACGAGGCAAAAGGGAATGAAATCCGGGCAAATGAGTTGTCTATATCAGATAAAATAAGCCAATTGGAAGAAAAAGATGTTGCGCTGGAAGAAGATTTAGAAGAAACAAATGAGAAATTATCAGATTTTGAAGAAAAAACAACCGTTCGATTTGAGCAGACAGAAGACAGCATAGAAGCAGAAGTATCAAGGGCAACTGCGGCCGAAGGGAATTTAAGCAGCCGGATAACGATTACAGCAGATGAAATAGCAGCGGAGGTTTCCAGGGCAACTGCGGCCGAGGGGAATTTAAGCAGCCGGATAACGATTACAGCAGATGAAATAGCAGCGGAGGTTTCCAGGGCGACTACAGCCGAAGGGAATCTAAGCAGCCGGATAACAATAAATGCCGAAGGAATATCTACAAAGGTAACGAAAGGTACGGTTGTCTCTGAAATAAACCAGACTTCGGACAGGATTATTTTAAGTGCAAACCGGCTTGTTGTGGACAGCACAAACTTTACACTTGATGCGAATGGGAATGCGACATTTAGTGGTACTTTGTCTGGGGCAACTGGGACATTTGGAAGCTTGAGGTCTACGGGCGGTTCGTTGAGCGGGCTATATGGTGTTGATTCCCAATTTTTAACTATAAGCGAAAATGGTTTTATAAATAATCTTACCGCTACAACTATTTCGTCAAATAGCAATATGAGTGTGTCTGGAAATATTACGGCAAGCGGAGGGATAACAGCGTATGGTCTTACTGCTAATTACCTTAACATTAATTCTAATGCATATTTAGCATCTATCAGTTCACCTACAATTGATGCCATATATGTGCAAATTAATAACATTGCAAGTGCTTCCGACAAAAGGCTTAAGTATAATATCAAAGATATACAAGAAGATTTTGTTTGCAGCATAATTGATGGGGCAATGCCAAAAGAATATTACATGAAAGAAAAAAGCGATGATAAAAAGCATTTTGGGATGGTCGCACAAGATGTGAAGGAGCAGCTTAAAAAAATGGGAATTTCGGATGGCGATTTATCTGTAGTGAATGTCTTAAAAGATGATGGAGTCATAGTCCCAAAGGGAGAAAAATACTATGGAATAAGCTATATTGAGTATATACCTATATTAATAAAATATTGTCAGATGCTTAAAAGAGATTTACAGAAAGAAATAAAAGAGAGGAAATCCCAAAAAAGATAGGGATTGTAAGGAGGTAAAACATGGTAATCTTAAATGAAGCAATTGCTATAACAGCAGCAAGCATTATCAATGATGGAAAAAAGGATGTACAAGTTGCCTATATGACTGCAAACATACCAAAAGAGGGGAATATGAGCAGCAGCAGAAACATACAAGACAAAGAAATGTTTGAAATTCATAAGGACGAAGTGTTGCTTGATTTTAAAGCGTTTGATGAATATGTATATGGATTGATGGAGGAAAAGCAAAAAGAACAGGAGTGACATTTATGGCATATGAAAAGTATGTTTATAGCCGGATAAATTGGATTAACAAATCAGACGGATTGAAAACCCCGCTTGGAAAAACGAATTTGAACCGTATGGATTCGGCGATTTATAATATAGCTGAAAAGTTAGATATTGCTTATACTGAGATTTCCGCTAAAAAATTTGACAAAGCGGATGCAGGCAAAGTAATAACTGAAATGCCGACGTGGGATTCTGATACTGGAATACTGAATATTAAATTTTATGATGGCACTGAATTTTTGATAGATTTTAACATCGAGAAAATTCCAGTGTCTTTTTCCATGGATTCTTCAGGTGTAATTACCATGGAAACGGCAGATGGAACAAAGTGGACGGCGGATATTGGGGAAGTGATACCAGATTATGTTTTTTGCGATTCTGACAGGGTTACATTTACCAAAACTAAGAATCCAGATGGAAGCTATTCTGTTTCGGCTGATATCAAAAAGGGCAGCATAACGGAGGATTATTTGCGGCCGGATTATCTTGCAGATATCACTGTGCAGGCATCAAGTGCACAGGCAAGTGCGAAATCAGCAAGTGATTCCGCTGATAATGCTGCATATGATGCGCAATTAGCGCAAAGTTATGCAGTGGGTGGAAGTGGTATCCGAGAGGGGGAGGATAGTGATAATGCTAAAAAATATGCAGAGGATGCTAAGGCCAGCAGTGATGTATCAAAGGAGTGTGTGACACAGGTAGTTGAAAAAGGGAACGAAGCTGTGGATATGATTAACAATGCATGGGATGTAGCGACACCAAATTTTGTTGTCAATTTAGCAACAGGGCATCTGATGTATGAGGGCGGGCGTTTTGTTTTTGCTGTAAAAGAGGGAACGGGGCATTTAGAATGGGGGTTAGTAGTGTAAAAGGGAGGTTTCTGGAAGATGAATGATGCTGGAAGAATAGGCTTTGTGTTACGTGGCACATATGATACTACAGTTATATATGATTTTTTGGATGTGGTGCATTATAATGGTGCATCTTATGTTGCAAGGAAACAAACAGTAGGGAATGAGCCAATAGACAGTGATGAATATTGGCAGGTATTGGCGAAGAGTGCAGATTTTGGCGACTATGCAACAGAATTATCTCTTGTAAAACAGTCTGTGGAAAGTCTGATAAATACCAGTGTGCAGGGGGAAGGACTGGAATTCTTTGTGGATGATGAAGGCATTTTAAACGTAATTTATGATGATGAGGCAGGGGACGGAGAGGAGGAAACGGAAAGTGAAACAGACAATCCAAGTAGCTGACAAGCCGACAGCAGACGAAACAAAGTCTATCGCAGAAAGCAATGCCGCCAAACTGGACAGCATTGCACAGCGGCTGGAATCCGGAGGGATGCTGGCAGACCCGGAACATGGGCTTGCCGCCCTGAAACAGCAGATAGACGAATTAAAAAATTATGTCGGTAATGGCAAACGAAACGTAGCCAGTGCCATTACCGCAAAAGGGATACCAACGGCTACGGATGCAGGCTTTGCAGTGATTATACAGAACATTGACAAGATAGTGACGCTTATGCAGGGCACACAGGACGCCACAGCGGGCGCAGAGCAGGTTTTAAGCGGTTACACGGCATATGCCAAGGGAAATAAAATAACAGGCTCTATCCCCTCACAGGGGGCACAGACAATCACCCCCGGGACGTCAGCAAAGTATGTGGAGGCAGGGTGCTACCTGTCCGGGAGGCAGACCATCCAGGGGGACGGGAACCTTATTCCAGAAAACATCAAAAAGGGCGTGTCAATCTTTGGCGTGGAAGGAAGCCACGAAGGCTCCGGGTACTCCATTACATATAATGACAGCGGAGGGAAGATGAACTATGTCATCAACCAAAAGGTGGCATTGGCCAAAGTCAGGTTTACGCCAGATATCGGAAGCCTGCCAAGTACCACGGACAGCACAGGAAGATGGGCGCTGCTCACCCCGGAAGCCAGCAATGTGAGGGCTGTGTATGCACTTGATTTTGTTGATATAAAAGTATTATCAATAACAGGCAAAGTTTATCCGAACAGGCCTTTGGTATGGCACTGGGATGACAGCAGCATAAGTTTTAAAAGCCAGACGGGCCAAAGCTCCTACACAACCTACACGGGCAGCGGCAGGCTGGCCATGAGGCAGTCGGTAACCCTGAATGGGGACTATTGTAGCTGCTCGGTAAATTTTGTGGATGCATGGTGCCAGTTAGGGTAAAAAGGAAGGGGATGCAAATGTCATTAAAAACAATACAGATAGCAGACAAGCCGACACTGGATGGCGCAAGGGACACTGCATCATCCAATGGGGATAAACTGGATGGAATAACTAAATTTTTAGAATGGGGGGGTATTACGGATAACCCAGATTATGGCCTGGAAGCATTAAAAGCAGGGATTGACGCTGCAAAACAGTCTGTCATCTCTGGCAAAGCAAAAGTTGCCAGTGCACTCACGTCAAAGGGGGTTAATACTGCTGCAGAAGCAGCATTTGACACAATGGCGGCTAACATAGGGCAAATAACAACCCTGTCCCAGGGCACGCAGGATGCCACGGCAGGTGCGGAGCAGATATTAAGCGGATATACAGCTTATGCCGAAGGCGGCAGAGTTACAGGCACTATCCCATCCCAGGGGGCACAGACAATCACACCCGGCACATCCGCACAGACGATAGCGGCAGGTAGATACCTGTCAGGCCAGCAGACCATTGCGGGGGATGCCAGCTTAATCCCTGCTAACATTGCCAAGGGCAAGAGCATCTTTGGGGTTGCCGGGTCACTGGAGGCATCCATGG
>RAYE01000098.1 GCA_003612285.1 bacterium D16-51
TATTTACAAGCACTGCAAAATCTGCATCTGTAGCCGTTGGTATCCCTTTTGCGGTAATGGCACCGGCTACGCTGCGTTTGCCATTACCGACATAATTTTTTAATTCGTCTATGTACTGCTTCAAAGCCTGCAGGCCGCAGTCCGGGTCTGCCAGCATCCCGCCGGATTCCAGCTGCTGTGTAATGCTGTCTAATTTGGCAGCATTACTTTCTGCGATAGACTTTGTTTCGTCTGCTGTCGGTTTGTCAGCTACCTGGATTGTCTGTTTCACTTTCTGTTTCCTCCTCTCCGTCATCATAGGTTACATTCAGGATTCCGTCTGCGTCCACATGAAAAACTAAGCCTGCCCCTTGTACACTTTTTTCCCTGAGCACTTCTATGGCTTCATGGTTAGCCGCTGTATTATCCATCAGCTGCCTGTAGGTGATATTAAAATTCTCGGCATGGTCCGTATCTGTTGTTTCAAGCAGTTTTATGTCCCCTTTATATTCCGGGTTCTCCGCTGTATAGTCTTTCATCCGCGGCCTCCTTTCCCTTAAAACACATCATCAATTTCAAAAGCCATCTCCAGCCCGTCATCTTTCCCTTTCCTCATAAACGTTTTGATGCAGACCAGGTCGCCGTCTTCATCATACAGACCCAGCTCGCTGATATAATCCCCTGCCAGCTCATTTTCTGACAGTGTGCAGATATAGCGGCAGGCAGTTTTGTCCACGAAGGTATATCCGTCTATCCCCTTCCGCATCAGTTCATTCAAAAGTGCTGTCTGCCCCTCCGCAGGCGGGATAATGTTCCCGTCTGGGTCTGTCCCTCCATCCCCAAAAGCCATCCCCACTATCTTTGGGAGTCCGGTTTCCCCTGCCCTCGCTTTACATATTTTTTCCCGTGCGGCCTCTGTGATGATTACATTCTTATTTGCATCTTCCATCAAAGTTTCTCCTCTCTATAAACTGAATCAAGCTTCTTTGAGCCGTCTAAAAGCTTAGAACCGTTTAGGAAACGGTAATCCTTTGTTTTTGTAACTACAGTGGCACCGCATGGCTTCCCTTTTGGTTCTTGGACAGAGAACCTGGCCCTGGATGCCACGCTTCCATTCTTCTTGGCAGGTTCAGACCTAATGCCGGAACGGAAAAGCAGGGCTGCAGTGTTCTGCCATCCTGTATTTATTCCTGCCCCAATTATTAGTGCAGGGAAAGAAAATTTTTCCCTGTTCTGCACAGAACCGGTCCCGCATGATATCCCCACCGTCAGCCAATACCTTCTCCCGGCGTCCAGATGGCGTGAGCCATCCAGCAAATGGGAGCCATTCAGCAGCCTTGTGCCAAAAAAAGATATGATGCTGTGTATCCATATTTTTTGCAGGGCTGTCGTTTCTATCTTTTCATGGTTAATTGCTGCCATGACATAATCAGTGATTTTAACGCAGACTGTATGTGACTGCTTAATCCTGGCCAGCGCCTCCCTGGCCGCCTTTACGTCAAGCGTCCCCTCTACGATGAATGCAACCTTAAAAACATTAGGGTGTTCCGGCACAAAGCCGAACCTGCCTGCATCATGGCAGTCCATCACAAAAGCCCGGCCGCCTGTTATTTTTTCAAGGTACTTTTCCATCCGGTACGGGGTCATTGGCGCCCTGTAGTCCCTTTTCCTGTAAATCAGCTTCCGGCGTTCTTCATAACTTAGGTTTTCCCTGACAGGGAGCTGCCATTTTTCCTCATGGTAGCGCAGCCCCCAGGTGGCTGTCTCCGGGAAGAACTGTTTTGGCAACTCCTCCACAATAATATTCCAGGCATCATCCCATTCCAGCCCCATCACCTGCTGCATCCACTTCATCACATAGGATTTTTCATAGAAGCTTTCATCGATGGATGCCATCATGCGTTTTGCTGCTTCGCTGGTTGGGAAATTCTCGATATCAAATTTATCTTTTTCCAAAGCGCCGCCTCCCCTATGCCTGTGAAAAATCACATGTGCCCGTTTCCGGGTATTCCTCTGCCCCGAAGCATCTGTCTGGCTCTGCCTCTCCATTCTTTACTCTGAGGATTCTCGGCAGGTTAGCCTCCACTACGCTCATAGCCTCTTTCAGATAGTTGTCAGTGACATGAATAATTCGGATGTCTGGTTCTTTTTCCTTTGTTGCGCCTGCAATATAGAATGGCAGGAGTTTTCCGGTATTCTGCCGCACGATTTCCTGATAAACGGCTCCTTGAATGTCATAGCCCCAATACCTTACAAAGTCCAGATAGCCCAAATCCTTTACCCATTTCAGCTCGGTAATAGATGACATCACTTTTAGGTCAACGATTGCCGCATCCGGGATATAGCTGTCAACCTTAATCTTCCATTTTACTCCGCCAATCGTTCCAGCCATAATCACCTGCTTCTCACCGCTCATATATTTCATGAAATACCTATCTCTTTCAATACGGGCAATAATCTCATTTGCCTTTACATATTCTGCTTTCAACCCTCCATCCCTCTTAAAAAGTGACGGATTTTCCTTCTTGAACTTCTCCAGCGTTCCTTCAAAGTAGGCATCAACGTAACTTCCGACCATAAGTGCCGTACTCTTCTCTTCCTCCCATCTTTCCTCTATCTTCTCCAATGCCTTAAATTCACATCCTAATCGCCCATATGTCCCCAAAAAATCTTTGAACTGGGAAACACTCAAATATTCCCTGTTAGCCTCCTGGCTGTAATAATTCTCGCTTGTCAGCTGCATCTTCCCTTACCTCCTTAATTAACTTCCTCAAATACCAATCCGCCTGTATCTATATTTTGTTCCTCCCCGGCTGGTTCTGGCTGCCTTTCCTCCTGCTCTTGCTGTTGAAATGGGTCAACGGCTACTGACGTATTCTCGTCAATAATCACTTCTTTTTGCGGATCAAAGTCTGAACCGTCCTGGAACGCCATCTGCTGTTCAATATTATCAAAATCCAAATCAATCAGCTTACAAAGCCTTCGGAGGACTGTCTTTTTATACATTTCTCCAGGAGAATTTTTCCACGCCTTACTATTCTGTGCTTTTGAGTAATTCTTCTTTGTCTCTTCCATTTCTGCCACTGTCATAGTGTCATACATCATGTACATTATGCACCGTAGCCGTGGCAAGCCCCTTTTCCTCGCTCAATTCCTTATATAGCTCAACCAGGTGCATTCTTTTTATTTTGCTAATCTGCATATTGCCGAGCTGGCTGTCTTTCACATAATTTTTCCACCCAGTAAAATAGTTTTCCCTGGTTGTTACTTTTAGGTTACTCTTATAGACATCCATCCATTTGTAGAACCATTCATTAAGCGTTATCTTTGCCGGGGCGCTGTAGATGCCATTCTGTATTTCTGACTCTTTGTTGACTATTTTCTTTTTCAGTCCGTTCAAATCGTTATCCGTAAGCACATACTGGCGCCCATCAATTACTTTCCTCCAGATGTAGCGCCGGTCTGGTTTTTGGCTTACGTTAGGGGGGAGAACCCTCCCCCGGTGGTCTTTCCTGCTCTTTCCTGCCATAAAATCCCTTCTTTCTGCATGACGGCAGCAGCGCTGTTATAAAATAGTCCCTGACAAAATGATATAATCTTTCAAATGCTCCAATATTATTTTCTGGACATAATTAATAATTGCATCTGCATCATGCGAAAAATTATTTTCGTCCAATGCCCCATTGTCCAGCAATTCATCAGCTATTGCCCTTGCTATACCCATCCTGTCCATGTCATATCCCCCCTTTCCTTGCCCTATGCCAGTATCCAGACCTAAATGCTGCCGCAAAGCGCCAGGCAGTCAGCCCAGGCACTCACACATTAAATTCATTGCCATTCTGAATCCGAGGATAAAGCCGGCCTTTTCGGATTCCCTGGATAATGCTACCGCTGCATCAAATGCCCATTCCCCATCTGCCATGCCCCTTAGCGTCACCTTTTCCAGCTCACCCATGGCAATGCCCTGCCCTTCGCTCAGTGGTGTTTCCTCATTGTTCCTTGCCTTATAGCCTTCAAATATTGTTTCTATTGTCTGCACTTTTTTTGATTCCTTTCTTTACATGGGGGCAACAGAGTGTTATAATACCTGCATACCCCCAATTTGCTTGATTGTTGGGTATCCTGCCCCTGTCAGAGTGACCGCTCTGGTATGGGGCTATTTTTATGCTGTCGCAAGTTCCTGCACCTGTGACCGTCCAAAGAACCGGGCTTTATAAATCTTGCCATCCCCTTTACTGCCCCAAATCAAATCGGCGCCGAATAATGCCTTACTACCGTGAATCACTTCATATCCAAGCTGTTTCCAGCCGCTCCATGTGTTGGTTTCCTCGTCAATCCCTGCCGCCGCCTTTGCGTCCTCAATCCGCTTTGCGTTTACTTCCTCTGCCTTTGCGGTCAGCCATGCCCGGTGTAAGCACTCCCCAAAAGAAAGTTCTTTGTTTTCCCGGTAAATCTTCCATGCCCTCAACATGATTTTGCTAAGATTGTACTTCATGTGTCCTATCTCCTTTCAACTTCAAGAGGTTTTAGGACAGCCCCAGCAGGCTTTAAACATCTAGCGGCTTATGCAGCATCTCAATCTCTCTTATCCTGTTTCCCGGTGTTACCTTGCGTTCTTGCTTTCCCTTTCGGTACTCCCGTCCGCCTTGGCTGTTCTGTTCTCTTGTTGATGATATAAGCATAACCCATTTTGGGTTACTTGTCAACCATTTTATAATATATTTTTTATTATTTTTATCCTTTTTCGATTGACGAATAACCGTTTTCATATTATAATAGAAGTATCAAATAGAAAGAGAGGTGCAATATGGCTATAATTTATAAAGACAATGAGCAAATCTTAATCGAGATAAAAAAGATAATACTCGAAACCAAAACCACCCAAAGAGAAATAGCTGATAAACTCGGTATCAAACCACAAGGACTTACTAAAATGTTAAACAAAAAGAATTTTGGCTTTGAAGATGCTCAAAAAATATTGGCTACTATGGGTTATGATTTAATTATTGATTTCAAGCAGGCAACGGAGGAAATCTAATTATGGAATATGCACTAAGCAAAACCCGGTTATATAATATCCACTCCGGCATGAAACAGCGTTGCTATAATCCAAACAGTCAGCCGTATCCCTTATATGGTGGCAGAGGAATTACAATTTGTGATGAATGGTTAGGAGATAATGGCTTGCAAAACTTCTTTGACTGGTCTTTAAGCCATGGTTACAATGAAAACTTGACTATTGACCGTATAGACAGTAGCAAGGGATATTCCCCCGATAACTGCCAGTGGATAACACAGTCTGAAAATTCTAAAAGAAGTTTTACAGAAAAATCATCTGGTAAAGCGGTATTGCGTAAGCAGTCAGAGGATAGCAAAATCAGTAAAGCGCAACAAAAAGCCGTCAATAAATATGTCAAAAATAACTATGACAGAATCAATGTAACTTTCCCTAAAGGCCAAAAGGAAATATTGAGAGAACACGCAAAACAGCAAAATGAAAGTGTCAATGCCTTTATAGTACGTTCCGTATCTGAAACTATGGAACGTGACAACCAAAAAAATGCAACTATTGATATGCGGACGAAGAGTGACACATTATCCCCCAACCTATCCCCTGTACCTACGCCAACCCTTCCTGAAAGCCCTGCTGCCGCAAAAAAACAGGAAAAGCAATACCAACCATTCACTGATGAGGACGCAAAGCAAATCAACCTGCAGAAGCTCCTTGAAAGCATGCCATACCAGATTGAGGTTGCAAACCGTTTCGGGATGGATGCCCTCGCCAAACTCATGGAAAAGGCAAGGCAGCAGTGCGCCGAGGCCGGGCAGCTTTTATAACCACATTACAATAAACATGTGTTTGACCCTTGAATCCTGCTGCCAGATGTGCTATATTAAGCATAGAAAAAGGGAAAGCCATAGAAGCGGCTCTACCCCTCAAACAACTAAGCTAAAACCTCATATGAGGTAAGCCGTCACTATTGGCAGTAGTGGCGGCTATTTCTTTTTTCCCTTGTAAATCTGATAAATCAAATTAGCAAGGGCGACAACGAGTATACCTATCTGAATCAAATCCTGATATGTAACATACATTGTTTCACCCTCCTTTCTTTCGTCTGGAGGGCTACTTGAACCCTCCGCAAAAAACAAGAGGGGTAAAGCCGCCTTTGGCTCTATGGTTTCCCATGAATGGAGTATAGCACACATTTCCTTTTCAGACAATGCCTATATTAAGTTTTAACGCCTATTTTCGCCCTTTATCCCCCTACCCTTATAGATTTCTACCCTTGCGCCATTTCAAGCCGAATTTGCCCCTCTGCAAGCCCTGCTATAAGGCATTTCAAACTATTTCCGCTTGAACCTCTCCGCTATCTCCCTGCTCTGTTCCTCTGAAAGCTGTTTTGTAGGATTTATCTTTATCCACGCAACCGGGATATGGGCGCACAAGCTGCCGTCCTGGTTCTCTGCCACAATCTCGCATTCCTCTGGGCGTTCTGCTGCCAGCTTCTTAATCCGGCTCTTATACCGCCCCTGGCAGAAAGATACGGTTGCCCTCCCACTGTCCTTTATGAACTCAATCACATTTTCCACATTGCCAGTAATTTCCGGCAGCAGGATTTCCCCCACTTCCAGGCCAACCGCATCCGCTATCCGTTCCGCTGCGTCCCTGGATGCCGCACCCTCTTTTAAAATCCACTGGAAAGACTTCTGAGAAAGCCCCGTCCTGCTGCACACCGTTTCTTCTGCCAGGCTCTTTTCCTCCATGGCTCCCATAATCCTTTTACCGTTCAATCTCATACTGCACCTATCCTTTCCCAACTCATAACGCTGTTACAGTAACCACCGCCTTGCGTTTCCAACCCCATCAAAAACTTTTACTGTTATTTCTGGACTTGTCTTATTTCCCAAAAAATATGCCGTAAACATTATAGGCTCTCGGATTCTCACCAAATAGGTTGAAGTTTGAATTTTGACAACTAAATATTGCGGAATTTTGGA
>RAYE01000099.1 GCA_003612285.1 bacterium D16-51
CCTTACTAATGATAAGCAGTTACGGCAGTTTAGGGAAATAAAATGTATTACGGTGGAAGAATTAGGGTAAAAATATATTAAAAGAGCCACTTGCAAAGCAAGCAGCCCTAGTGTATAATCTAATCAGAAAGGTATATCGGATGTAATATCCGATTGCCCTCAGTGTTAAAAAATAAGTAATAGAAATAAGCATTCACTTTAGGCGGTGGGATGCTTATTTCTTTTTATGTCCGTCTATGTAGTTCAATGCCGTAAAAATTACAAGCAAAAGTGTGAGTAAATCACTTAAACTTATCATATGGCTCACCCTCTCTTTCGTAAAACTAGAGGGCATATATCGGAAACCGCATCCTGCTTTCTTTTCAATTATACAGTTATATTGTATCATATGTGGAAGGGATAATCAATCATCAGATAACTGGTGTAATGATACATGCAAATAATAAGTTCGGATTGCAGTTCGGTAAATTTTCAAGAAAATGGCAAAAATTTTAAATTTTTTGGAAAAAATAAGCAAAAAATTCAAGAAAATAGCGAAAATTTGATGTTTTTTTTGTTGCAGTGGGATGCCAGTCAGTGTAAAATTATGTGTGTTAGGAAAGGGAATTAGCAGGGTTCGGTGTGGATGGGATGGGGGAAGTTTTTGGATGCTATCTGAATTGTGGGAATGGGGAGAGTATTAAGGAATTATTACGCATTATTAAGAATTAGTTACAAAAATATTAAGAATATATTTAATAAATATTACAAAAGTATTACAAATTAATTAAGAATATGTTACAAGTTCGGGAATATCCAGTGGAATCAAGGAAACTGGGTATTTTTTTTTGTGCTGTTTTTTAGGAGATGGAGAAGGGGCAGCAGATATAGGAAAGGCTTAGTTTTTATGGGGTTTTGGTGTGTTTTTTGGCAAAACAGGATAATTTTTTATTGTTCGGTTGTTGTAGGAATTTTGCTTGATGTGGAAAGATTAATATTACAATTGTAATAATATAGATTGGATGTTTACTCACCAGCTATCTTCTAAGAATTTAACTGTTAATGAAAGAATGACAATGGTAGATGATTTCAAAGAAGAAGTAAGAATTGAAAATGAGAGAAAAAGAGAAGAATCGGACAAACAATTTTATGGAAACCAATATAACAAGATCGGGTTTCTCCAAATGGAGAAAGGCGTTCTGAATCAAAAATTCATACAGATAAAGAATTGGCAAAAATGGCAGGTGTTGGTACTGGAACCGTTGCAAGATTCAACAAAGTAATGAATTCTGATGATGAAGAATTAAATGCATAATTTATCTACGGGATGCTTGATATCCAGTTAGGTAGACGTAATCTATCTCCTATTCAGAGAATTGCTGTTGCTGAGAAGTATAGACCTATTTATGAGAAACAAGCATTAATTAATAAACAAGTTGCTATGCAAGCAGCTAGAAAGAATAATGATAAAAATAAATCGGAACAGTTTTCGCAGAATTCTTCAACAACTGTAAATGACAACAAGGTTGATGTCCGTGCCAAATTAGCCAAAACAGCAGGTGTGTCTACTGATACATATTCAAAAGGGAAAAAATTCTTGATTCTGATAATGAAGATATAAAACAGCGTGTTATGTCTGGAAAAACCTCTATCAATGCTGGCTACAAAGAACTTATTTTATAGGAATGTCGAAATATGTAATATCATTGTCGAATAGTGTAGTACAAAATATTGAAAGAATATGATATAGTGATAAAATACTATGGGTTACAATTGATGGAAGGGCTGTGTATGTATGAATATATTAGTGATTGGAAATGGTTTTGATTTGGCGCATGGACTGCCTACAAAATTTACGGACTTTCTAAAATTTGTTGGAGTGTACATAGAAAATAGAGATATTTTTAGAAAAAAACAAAGTTTAGAAAATAAATGGAGGGAATTTAATAAAGAGAATCAAGATCGCGTAATGTTTTTTTCGATCCTTCATGAACATAATAAAAAATTATTTTTAGAATTAGATAAACTTATATCTAATAATGTATGGATAGAATATTTTATGAGCATTTATGAGGAAAGAATAAAGAATGGTAAAGATGGATGGATAGATTTTGAAAGTGAAATTTCTCAAATAATAAAGTCGTTTACGGATATAATGACAGGTTGGGGGTATTCATTATATGATCAAGAATTGGATTTCAGGGATGGGAATACTTATAATTTATATCCAGGATATTTGAAAATAAACGAATTGATAAAGCAATGTTGTAATATTCCTATTTTGCAAAGAATTTCCTACCTGACTATAAGGGACTGTTTGTTATCCGATTTAGGTAAATTAATTCGTGCTTTGGAAATATATTTGACGGATTGTGTTGAAAAAATAGAGATAACAAAAATTTCTAAAGATATTAAAGAATTGGATATTGATCACGTTCTTAGTTTCAATTATACTGATACATTTGAAAAGTTGTATGGTGAAAATAATAATATAGAATATGATTATATTCATGGAAAAGCAGATATCAGCAATACTATTGAATCGAATAATATGGTATTGGGCATAGATGAATATTTGGATGATGATAGAAAAAACAAAGATGTAGAGTTTTTAGCTTTCAAGAAATATTATCAAAGAATTTATAAACAGACAGGTTGTAAATATAAAGAATGGGTAGATGAAATTAGAGAGAGTGGAAAAGAAATAGAAATAAAATTTAGAAAGGAATTTCCTACACAAATTCCTTTTAATAATTTTTATCATAAACATTATATGTATATTTTTGGTCATTCTTTAGATATGACTGATGGGGATATTTTAAGAGAGCTAATTTTAAATGATAATGTACATACAACGATTTTTTATCATAACAAAGATGTAATGGGACAGCAGATTGCAAACCTTGTTAAAGTAATCGGACAGGATAAACTAATTAAAAGGACAGGTGGAAGCACCAAAACGATAGAATTTAAGCAGCAACAAGATATGGTAGATATAGAAGATAATACTACATAAGCTATATAACCAACATTTGGTTTGAACCAATTGTTCAGATTGTTTCAAAGGGTATAATGTAGCAACCGCTTTAAAAGGTTTGCTGCGATTCACCTACTCAGCCTATCTAGGCAAATTAGTCTAAGTGGAAGAATTTTATATAGAAAGTATTTTGATTCCACAAAAGTGTGGAGTGAAACATTCGCCAGAGAGGTATCGGAAATACCAATCCTGTAAAACTTGGTAGATGTTTTTCGTTCCCTAATAATTGGTATGGTTTTGAACATGGCGGAGATAGAAAATCAAGTGAAAAAGTTTTTAATTTGATTTCATCTGATGAACCTAAAACGCAAAAGGAATTTGCAGAATCGAATGGAATAACACAACAGACCATGAATAACTATATGCGTATGGCTGATATGATTCCTGAATTAGAAGATTTAGTTGATACAGGAATTGTCATATCTGTTATATTACGTGCCTTAATATCAAATAACTTTGGTCGGCGCAAGAATGATCCTGCTAAAGATAGGAAAGCGTTGGCTACTTATGTTGAGTTGAAAGGATATAAACATGGTGGCAATAGAAATTCAAGTGTTCAATCTGGACACTTGAATCTTGATGAGATTGCAAAAGAACTTAATATGTCTACTGGTAATTTAAGACGTATTTTAAGAATTGAACGCAATCTAACGGATTCAATGAAAAAATTATTAGATACGGGTGAGATTACCAAAACTTTTGCATCAGACACTATTGCTTCTCTTACAGAAGAAGAACAGGAAGAATTGATTTCTAAGTTAGATGTAACAAAGAAATATACCCAAAAGCAAATAGAGAAATATATAGACAAGCAAAATATGTTTTAGATTCAGATAATGAAGATATAAAACAGCAAGTTCCATCTGGAGAAACATCTATTAGTGCTGGTTATAAAGAAGTTACATAGATTTGTAACATGAGTGTCGAAATTTGTCGAATGATTTGTTGAATTTAAAATTATGAATTATTTGTAGATGTGTTATAATTAAATTTAATTGTCACTAGAAATGAAATTTGAAGCGCATCATATCGTTTAGGAGTTTGACTATGAAGAAAAAGAAAAAATTAGAGAAAAAGAAAAGAAGTAGCAATAAAGCAGTTGAAAAAAATCAAGAAGTTGAGGAAGAACAAGAGAGTGAAAAAAAGAGAAAAAGAGAAAGATTTTTAAAAATTATTTTTGGTATTGGAGGAGGCATTATCTCTATTTTGGGAGTCTTGATTCCAGTAATAGAATTTTGTCGTAATGAACAAATTTTAAAACCAAGATTTTCAATAGAGAGAAATATGGAGGAAGAAGGTTCTTTAATTTGGAAGATATATAATGCTGGAGAAGCGATTAGTAATCCAAAGATTTATCCAACAATACATGTAACATTTTTTCTTTATGACGAAGAAAAGGAAGAGAGTATTGATATATCACTTGAATTTCCTGATTATTATGTTGAAAACGATTACCAATATAGTAATACAGATGGAATGTTTTATGTTATGGATAAGAAACAGCCTGAATTAGATGGCTTTATTGAGAAATATGAAAATTTGTTTAATTTAGATGGGATTGGGTATATAGGGAACAGTATAACTCCATACTTTACTTTAAATTATGAAGATTATAAAGGGAAAAAATATAATCAGATATATACTTTATCAGATGATAACTTTATAGATGCTAATTCGGAACGTAATATTTATGAAGACGAATTTTCACAGTTAAAAGAAATTTCTAAAGTACCAGTTCCTGACATTATAGTGCCATTAATATTTGAAGATAAATGTGTTTTATCTATAAATTATAAAAATGCTATATCTCAGCAAGTAATAGAAACTGAACAAGATTATAATGATTATTTATATTCTGTTATTTTAGACTTGTTCAATTCTAAAGATAAACCTATAGAAGAAATGTATGGGATGTCCATTATATCTAATGGAAATTTGTGGATGCGAGATATGGATACTGGAGAATTAGTTTGGGTTATAGATGATGTAGAAGATATAGGTTTTTTAGAATAAAGAGGATATATGAAGTTTATATAATTTGAACAAACTTTTTAGGTTCTGATTTTTGTAAGGTACATGTTTCCATATAGAGTCTACAAAAGATAAGCAAGCAAAACTACAAATAAAAAAAGATTATGCGATATACATAACTTCATGTATCATGTTTGAATAATTAGTAATATATTTATATTTTGGAATTCCGATAGAATTTAATTAATAATGTTTTTGCGCAATTTGGAATTGTTTTAACTTTGTTATTAATTGTATCTAGCAAACTGATTAACTTGGTTTATCACTATTTGAGGTCAAATCTTTTCGCCAAAGGATTTGAATATTCAATTGATGAATCTGAGCAACTTATTCTTTGTCAAAATATCTTGATTTGTTCTATAATGTGAATACATTGTTAGAGGTGGTTTTATGAAAAAGGCAAAACAAAAGGAAAATACAACAAATATACACTACAAAAGAAAAAACGAGAAAACAATCCTACTTTGTCAAATCAAAAAGATATTTATATTATTTATTGGGATTGGAGTTATTGGGATTGGAGTTTTATCATATCACATATCCTATAACATAATTAAAGAAAATACTATTTTTTTTGAGAAATATGCTATGCCAATAAAAACATTGTTATTATTAGCAGTAGTTATTGTTTTTTTTTTATTGGTTTCGCTTTAGCCCGTATTTATGAAACAAAGGAACAAGAAAATAAAACAGAATATAGAAGTTACTTAATAGATGAATTAAAACTAAAAGAAGATGAGGAGAAGAAGGAAAATGAATCGTCAGTTGAAAAGAAAGATATTATAGCATTAATGCTAAAAAATAATGACGAAACAACTGATTATTTTAGAATCAGTAAAAAACAGGCGCACTCATCTTTTTGGTTTTCAATTATTGCATGTATTATAGGAATTTTGATGATATGTTTAAGTTTGTATTCGGTATTTGTAATAAAAAATATGCAGTTTGCTATTGTTGGCATTACGGGAGGTACAATTACAGAATTAATAGCTGGTACAGTTTTAGTTATACATAACAAATCTGCATTGCAGTTAAATTATTATTATGATGCTTTGCATGAAAACGAAAAAATATTGTCTGCAATTAATTTGGCAGATAAACTTGATAAAGAAAGCAGAAGGAAGATGTACAAAGAAATTATAAGAGTACAGATATGTAATAATGACACAATAAGGAAAAATAAAGGATAATAGAAAAGAAATATTAATATAGACAATTTCTCGATTATGTTTTTAAGTGTTCAATTGATATATATTATCTAAGATAAGACATTTGATTTATGTTTGAAAAATAAGAATCCTACTTTCATGTATACATTCAGACAGTTGCTTACCAATTTAAAAAATAAAATCCCAATTTCATTGCCAAACATCACATATGTAACAAATACAAAAAATAAACTACCAAAGTGCAGATGTCATGCACGGAGGTAGTTTTTTATTGGAATCAGAGGGGTAAAATCATTATTCTAATATTGGTTTTATCTCTCCTACAGTATTCAGGTAGGCATATACTGAATTAAGGAGACTTTTGGGTATTACAGTATATAAATCTTCTATTTCGTATTCATTATCAAAAACACGAAACCATTTATAACATTCTTCAATATGTTTAGCAAATCCT
>RAYE01000100.1 GCA_003612285.1 bacterium D16-51
AGCATAAATAAATTAGAAAAAGGCTGTATGGAAGCGCTGGAACAGATAGAAAAACTTCATTATGATAATGATATTGTAGAAGAAGGTTACACGGATATCCTTAAATATGGCATCTGTTTTTATAAAAAGGAATGTTTTGTGATGAATTATGTAACAGCAGATCAGGGGGAGCATTAAGGAAATGTATGCAATCGGTAGTAAGTTTAGATACGCCGATAGCAGAGGACAACAGTTTGACTCTTGTGGACACGCTACAAGATGATTTAAGTGTTGAAAATGATACAGTTGAAAAATATACTCTGAACACTCTAAAAATGAATTGTGGAGCATTTAACAGAAAAGCGGATAGAAGCAGAGGAACGCTATAAGTGACATTCAACGGAGATTGAGTGAAAAGCATATTGCCCGATAGGGGAAATTGTGTTATATTGTCGATATGGGAAAACCATAGAGCCAAAGGCGGCTTTACCCCTCTTATTTTTCGGAGGGTGATTTAATGTATGTTACATATCAAGACTTGACCTGTTCTCCCAGACACAGCCAGAAGTGCCAGAAATGCATATGATATTATGAATATCATCAAATAAAGCACTGCACATATTTTCGCTTTCCAAAATTGTTTTCCAATAAAAAGAACCATAATCTCTCCTGTCCGCCTGTCCGCATTTTTCCTGTGTGAAATTTAATATATCTTAGGCAGCGTTTTTTGTTGTCTTAGATGTATTTTTCAATCTATTCCCCTGCCTGCGTCTTTGGCGGCTCAAATAGTATCCTCCCATCTTCTATCTGTATCACCCTGCCGCACTCCTCTGCCACGGTGGGATCATGGGTAACAATAATAATCGTTCTTCCCTGTTCATTTAAATCATGAAACACTTTCATAATCTCCCTTGTTGTCGCAGAATCAAGGGCTCCAGTTGGTTCATCCGCCAGAATAATGGAGGGGTCATTGGCAATTGCCCTTGCAATCGCAACACGCTGCTTTTGCCCTCCCGACAAATTCTTGGTTTGTTTATCTGCATACTCCTTCATTCCCACCAGTTCCAGCATTTTTAGCACCCTTTCCCTGCGTTTTTTTCGTTTTCTGCGATGTCCCCGGACTGCAAAATCTAACGGAATCATTACATTGTCCAGTGCTGTAAACCCTTCCACTAAAGCAAAGTCCTGCATGACCATCCCAATCTTTTCATTGCGCTCCTGCGCCATCTGTTTTTCTGAAATCTTTCCCATCTCTTGGCCGTCAATGGTGTACTCCCCAGAATCATACCTGTCAACGCAGGCCAGGATATGGAGCAGGGTAGACTTTCCAGCACCGGAAGTCCCCATGATGGCAGCCATCTCCCTATCCTTTATCTCCAGCGAAATACCGTGAAGCGCTTCATACGCATTACTTTTTCCCTTATTATATGTCTTTACAATGTCCTTCAAACAAATCACTTATTCCACCTCCTGCAGAATTTCCCCCGCCGACCTTCCTTTGACAAGGGAAAGGCACATGAGCGAAGCAGACAGCAGCAATAACAGCATTACGATAAGGCATCCTTTCATCTGCACCACTCCAATCTGCACCGCAGTCCCCCTCCAAATACCAAAATACCCAGCGCCATAAACTAGCACTATTCCAACCGCCAATGCAGCAAGCACAATCAGCAAAATATATAAAACATGAATCCGGAATATGTCCCGCCATGTTAGTCCGAGCATATAATAAACCGAATATTTCCGCATGTTTTTCTGATACATCAGAGTCGAAAGCGTCACAAAAGAAATAACCGTAAACAGGAGCATGCCGGCTCCTGCCGGAATGATATCAGAAATACCTGTCATGATGCTGTGCCATGAATTCTTCTTGATATAATCAAGGTCATGCAGAAAACCAAATTGGGATATCTGGGCAATCTTGTTTTTATTATATGTAAACATTTCCTTTGAACAGTCCTGGTCCATAACAATGAGCACCACGCCTTCCAGTTCCGTGAAAAAAATTTCCTTCCCGGTACTCAGGACATTTTCATAATTTTCTGACAGGTTTTCCTCCGCTTCCTGAGCTACATACTGCTCCTGTACGCTGTCCAGGTTTTTTTTGGATACAAAAAATATTTCCGGCATATAACTGCTGTTTGTGTTGGACACTTTATCCAGCCCTTTCGTATCCTCTGACATATTACTGAAAAGCAGGCGGTAATCCATATAACTGCCCCTATTCGACTTATATATGATATCGGAATCTCTGTCAATAATGCCAACAATCTTTATCGGTATTTTCGTCTGCAGCACCGTTGTGGAGTTGTTATCCAGATACACAGTATCCCCTGTTTTATATCTGTCACTGCTCTGCAGTACTACCGCCTCCAGCCACCTTCCCTCTGTATTTTCCTGTTCCAGCCACCTTCCTGACTGCAGGCGGGGTACAAAGCCCTGTATCCACTCATCATCATACGCCCGCATATTGCTGTAAAAAACATCCTTCTCCCTTTCTTTGGCAACCCACTGGTCGTCCCCCGCATATGCATCAACCCTGTACTGCCCATAGACCCTGGCATCCTTTAACATCCCCTCATACGCTTCCGAGCTCTCTACCGGTCTCCCCTCAGCATCTCCTTCCAGATGGATACTGCTTACCATATTGGAGACAAAGCCGTTCTGCTCTGCCAGATTCCGTACCGGCTGATACCCGGAATAGCGTGCCATAAAGACAGAGAGCAGCCCAATCACAACCGCAAACAAAAACACCGCCTGTACCAGACACAGGACAGACATCACAAGGTGCATCCTGCATTCACGTACCGCATACTTCCATGCCATGTCATTTCCTCCTTCCCTAATACATCGTCACAGGTTATGCTCATACAATCTCTTATCGGAGCATCTTCTTTTTTAAATTCCACGAAACCATCACATACTGAAGCAAAAAAGAAGATACAAAATAAACCAGGAAAAGCACCAGGTACACCTCTGCTTTATAATGAAAATCAAAAATACTCATCTTTCCCGCCAAAAAAGGCATCAGCAAAAAATGGAACAGGAAAAGTGTCACAAGATATGTCCCGGCAGATAATACCGAACACTCCCCAAGATAGAGCCAGATGCTTTTTCGGTGGCTCAGCCCGCATACCCGGAAGATTTTCAGTGTCCGCCGGCGCATTGTCACAATGTAATGGTACAGCGCACAGAAATTAAATGCTGCCACCATGGAAACTGCAAGAACCAGAAGCAGGATTGTATTGTACAGATAACTGCCTTCCTCCGTTTCCTCCAGTTCATAGTTGCTGGTAACCCGGCTGCCAAAACACTTCTGTGCCGCATCATTTAGCAGGTTAATCTCACGCAGGGAAATATTGTCCCTGAACCGCAATGCGATCTCGTCCAGAAGGACACTGTCCCCGCCCACTGATGTGATTGGGATGTACCCTGTCCCGATTCCGCTCTGCAGGCCGATAATCTGGTATTCCTGTCCTCCAATAAGCACCTTCCCATCCTCCAGCAGGTTCTCTTCCAGATAGTCCCCGCGCAGATTTTTCTGGAAACCATACATGATGCACACCTGTTCCCCCTCGGCGTACTCCTGATCCGTAAAATATCTTCCATACTCAAAAGTATTCAGGGTGTTGCCGCCAAAGGAAAAATTATAAAGGGAGTCAAAACCATAATCGCCACTGTTTACAACCTCTCCGTCTGATATCAGAAAATCCGTTTCAAACCGGTAATCCCCCTGCAGAATCCCTGTATGGATGTTAAGCAGCTTATCTGCCGTTTCCGCATCCACTTCCCTGGCAAATTGCTTCACATCTGCAGCAGTCACATCCTGCAGCCCACCCTGTTTCACATATATCTGGGCATCCAAATCCCCCAGTACTATCAAACTTCCATTATCTTCTATAGGCTTTTGTGCATAGGAGCTTTCTATGCGGAACACGACCTGGTTTGTCCCACGGCGGCTTAGTTCCCTCCTGTCCTCGAACTCCCGGAACATCCCATAGGATAGATGGATAATCAACGTCGATGCTGCAATCGTGATAACCAGCAACACAAATATTTTTGTATAATTCCTTGCAAAGGATTTTATATTTTTAAATATATATTTCATAAGCAGCACCTCCCGCTACCCTCTTTTCCGCCTTTTCCTAAAAATGATTCCGGTCGTAATCCCCACAATGACCACAACACCAGCCGTAGCAGAAACAATAGAAACACCTTTCCCGATGCCGCCCTCTTTGGTATTTTTTTCTGTCTCTATGTAATCATCCTTTAACTCCAGCTTTAAGTTTTTTTCTGCTTCTTTTATCACCTTTTGATCTTTATTTTCATTCAGGTAAGAAAAAATCTCCTCCTTTTTTTCCTCATAATTTTTCTTTTTAAACGCCTTCCTTTTTGCCTTCATTTCCGCCTCGTATGAATCGGCTCCGACCATCAGGTGCACCCCACGCTGTTTCTGATCCCACACTACACTGGTCTCTTCAGGGGTCTGCACATAAGTGATATTATCCATTTTATAAAATATCACATCTTTCATCGTCTCTTCATCATACAAAAAATGCCCGTCCATTATGTTATCATACCGAAAAGAAACCTCCCCCATACCTTGGTCAATAAAAACATTAAACATGCACAGCCTTTCACCATTTTTTTCTGCAATAAAACAGTAACTATAACTGTTGTATCCCTCTACATTATAAATATAAAAAGGATTTCTTATAATAATCTCGTCAGAATCCTGAATCTTTCTTGCTACCGGAATAAAATCCAGATATTCGGCTGGCACTTTAGTCGCCAAGGTATATGTGTCGGCGTCCTTGTATTTCTTATAATATTTCAGTGCTTTTTTCACTTCCTTTTCAAAAAGCACTGTTACATTATTTACAACCAAATCCGGCAGCACTTCCGCATATATGCCATCCTTTTGTAGCTTCACAGAATATGCTTTCACCTGCCTGTTGTCTGCGCCAATAATACAGAGCAAAATCGCTATCAAAACTAAGCTACATTTTTTCATAACACTCACCATCCCCTCTAATATGTTGTATTACGATATATACTATGAAAAATAATTCAACATTATATCTATAAAATAACAGGATAATACGAATAACAGCAGACCAGTTTCCGCCGAAACCAGTCTGCCACCTATAATACCCATAATATACTTTCCTTTAATTTGGCACCCTTCCTACTATAGGGTCTATCTGACCAGAATTAGGGCTTGTTGTTGTATGCCGATGTATAGTAATAACAATATTACTATAATTTGAATAATTTATGTTGTATAATACAGATCCCGATTTGTTTGCCTTCACAACAAGAGTTTTCACTGGAAATTCTTTACCTGATTCACTTAAATATATCTTTATATACCGATTCGTGTCAGTCAAATCGGTATACGTAACACGTAATCTTTCTTTCTCAACAAACATGGCTGATATTTTCCCCCACTTATCCAAAACTTGATATTCATTTCCAATACCAATAGTTGCAGGTGAAATACCATCATCTTCGTTTACAGACACTTCCTCTGCCCCTGCCCATGTCGGAACCAGACAAATGGCTATTGCAAAAGACATTACAATTGAAATTGCTGCTTTTATTATTTTATTCATATGTTCCCTTCGTTTCTCTCATGCGATTTACTGCTGTCAAAAATCTCCATAGATTATAAATCTTTTATTGATGTGTTATACTTATTTACACTTTCTAACCTGCGTTCTTTTTACGTATATTTCCTTAACAATGTGAAAAGAACGCTTTTTCAATAGTTTCTCTATACCCTGCTTCTCTACATAACGCTATTTCCCCACCTCCTTATTTTAAAAGTGCATCTTTCTACTCCCGGAGCGTGTTTAAAAATTTATTCCCACAATTCTCTACTTTGCACTATATTTTCCACAAAGCATAAAACTCATCTCGAAAAAAATAATTTTAAACACGTCCTAATTCCACTGTTACCTATAACTTATAAAGGGCTAACTGTTAAGAAAGAACTTTTAAATAGTTAGTCCTTTATGTGTATATTATTTATAATACTTATATATTATACATTACATTTGCTATTTGTCAACGTATATTTTCTATGTTATATTTTTTTATCAATCTTATTATTCAGAAGATTGACAATCTATATAATAGTATTGTATAACAATAAATCAAAGAAAGGGTAAATTATTACGTATAAAGAATCAGAAATATTTCTATTTATGATGTTTTTCGTCTTGATATCCGGATGGATAATCACAGGTTTCGGTTCGTGGAGCAGCTTCATGATATTTACCAGTTCTGCCGCAATCTCTGTGATGGTTTCGCTGGTCAGATGGGTTACACTGCCATACCTGGAAAGCGTCATTCCTTCGATATACTCCCAAAAAAAAAATATACCTGCATGTCTTATTTTAGTATTCTTTTTCATAGCATGATATCGCATCACTGTCAACTAAAGAAATACTTCCCCCAGCAGCATATATATGATATGATTAGACCATCCGAAAAAGCAGGAGGTATCTGATATGCAATATATAAAACCAATACCAATAGGGGTAGAATTTTA
>RAYE01000010.1 GCA_003612285.1 bacterium D16-51
TGACCCTCGCGGGCGCGCTCGGATGATGCAAGCTTGCTTGCACATCCTCACTTTGCCTTCGCGGGAATAAAACTCCGTTTCCTCATCCTTAAAAAGCACAAAATCCAAAATGCTAATGCTGACACACTTTTTCAAAAGGCTGTAATCCTGCCCCTTTTCAATTTGACCCGCAAACATCTTGGAAAGATAAAATAATGTACGATTTGCCCATGCCGCAAACTCCGCAAACTGAATCTCTGTATCTATTTCAGTGTCATTATTCAGCAGTACCCTCACATCCAGAATCCCTAATTTATCATCCTCATGTATTTTGCGGAGATACGGATTTAAAATCCGGGTATCCCTGATGTCTTTCGGATTTACTTTTAATACCGCTGCCAAAAATCCTTTACGGGCCTCATTATTTTCCATAATTTCCTTAAAAGCAAAATCAATTTTAGGTTTCATTAAAAATTCATCCATAGATTTCCCCCACTTCCAATCAGCAGATTTCTTGATTTCATTCTATCACATCCCATATCTTTCATCAAGAATTTGACCGTAGTATTAAGCATATATTCCCCTAAACATACACACTAAGGAAGCAATTTATGATTTGGGATTTTTTTGAAGGGAAGAAAATAACTATGCAAATGCCTGACATCCCTGTAAACAAAAACAGCAGTAATCCATTTTCACAGATAACTGCTGTTTTTTGCTGCATCATTTTAATTATACTTATTTGATTTTTGCCTTTTTATTCATGCCTGCTGCTTTCATCTTTTTTAACAAAGCATTCTTCTGTTTTGCCTTCATCCCCGGCGCTTTTACAGTCATCTTTGCAGAAGTATTTTTAAAGGCGCTGCTTTTTATTGTCTTTAATACAGACCCCTTTGCAACGGTAACGCTCTTTAATTTACTGCTTCCCATAAATGCCTGTGTGCCAATTGTCTTGACATTTTTGCCAATCGTTACTTCGGTAAGGTTCTTATATCCGCTAAATGCCCTATTGCTAATCTGAACCACCTTACATTTCACACCTTTAACCGTAACCTGGGACTGGATTACAGCGCTAGTAAGTTTCTTATTTTTGCCCTTTACTGCTGTAACTGTCTTTTTCTTTGGATCAAGCACTTTATAATATACATTTTTGTATAAAACGGTATCGCCTTTTTTCAATTTCGGCTGCTCAGGCGCAGTACTGCCGCTGCCATCCGGCAATACAATTTTAGATTCCTTCATGGAAGCATCTACATCTGCCGTAGAAACAGGCTTTAATGTATAAGTATATTCATAAACTTGATCCGATGGGTTCAAATATGCCGGAAGCGGTTTTGCACCCCAGGAGTTATCACCTCCAAGCCCCATCTGACGCTGGTTCAGGCGGAGCGTGATTTTCTCCTTGTCCCCTAACATATAAGAATGCATTACATTTGTCAATTCTTCCGCTGTATAATACAATGCACTAAATTCCATTGGTACATCTGTTTTTGCCAGAAGCCCTGCCCCGTCGCTGTTTGTCATAGTAACCCAGCGTGTATTTGTCCTGTTTCCAGTTTCCTGCGGCTTAATATAATCCACAAAAAATTCATCCACATTCTTTTTGTAAACACCAATTTCATATCCCGACTGCCTGTCAATATAATTCTCATCCGGCCCTTTCCCATACCAGGTTACATTTGAAAATTCTTTTGGCAGAGTCAGGCTGTTTCCTACCACTGGAATTTCTGGAAGCCCAGCCCCTGGCGTCAATGTACTTGTTACTTTTATATCGCCTGTCCCATATATAACAAATTTCTGGCGGTAAGAGGATTCGGTTACCGTTGGAAGCTTGGATTCTACCGTTATTTCAACCATGCCATCATTCATCTTTTTCGTTGTTACATCTGCCACTGCTTTGTCAGCTCCTGCATATCTCCAGGTATCATATTCGGATGCTGAATAAAAGCCAAGGTCACTGTCTGTTGGCGCCCTCCAAAAATCTGGCTGCGGACCGCTCTCTAACAGTTTTTTGCCCTGATAGGTAAAGTCTTTGATTGTCCCTGCTGACTTATCAAATGTAACCGTAAAATCTTTTCCTGTAACCACAGCAGAATCCTGGTCTTCTGTCAAATCCAGCTTTCCTAAAGATGCCTCTGTAAGCGCCTTTACGGCAGGCACGTCAAATGGAACTGCAATCTGCCCATGGGCAACTTCATGCCCTTTTTTCGCCCAGGAAGTATCTTCCTTTAATTTAAAGCTAATATTTACAAAATACTCTGCCCCTGCCTTTAACTCTGGTTTCGTAAATGGCACTGTAATTTCTTTTTCTCCATATGTTTTAACTTCTTCTGTGGAATCCTCCACCGGCCTTATATCCATCTGGCTGTCCGTAAAGCTTCCGCTTTGGATGGCTTTCCCATCCTCAATCAGCTCCCAGGAAGCATCAAATGCATTTAGGTTTGTAAACAGATATTTATTGGAAATTTTTACTTTCCCTTCTAAAATCCCCGCATCTTCAATCCCAACATTCTGATAGATATATTTTACCTGCTCCAGTTCCGGCTGAGCCGTCCTGTCTGCTGATACTAAACCGTTTGCACAGAAGTTTTTGTTGTTTGGGTTTCCTTCCGGAATATCCTGCCAGTCCCCGCCAAAGCTGTAATAAGAACCCTTTGCATATGTCTTATTCGTTGTGCTGTTAAAGTCAAGCCATAATAAAGTATTATCATCTGCTTTTCTTCCGGCATTGTTTAATTCATCCAAAGACAGCGCTTTATCATAAATCCTGACATTATCAATCACACCCTTAAAAGTTGCCGGAACATTCGGATTTTGTGCATCATAGGTTAAATCCGCCCCAATCCCCACCGGGTTTGGCCCAGACACAATCCCAAAATCACTTGTTGCAGATGCAACTTCTTTTCCATCCAGATACAACCTTAAGTTTGTCCCATCGTAGGTTCCTGCAATATGATGCCAGTTATCTGCCCAATCATCCGGCGTTTTAAACTGTGCCGCTGCTTTTTCATATACGCCCCAGTCATCATCATATTTTCCGCCGCGAATATAAAACTCCAGGACATCATTTTTATCGTCTACAAGTCTCCTTAAACCATATGATTCAGAATTGCACCATTCATCATTGCCTTTTGTAATAATAGGAGCTGTCTGGTTATATTCAGAAACATCCAGGCCGCCAGAGCCGTCATTATCCCTCTGCTTTTTAATGCCTTCCGGCTTTACATATGCTTCCAGCGTAAACGCATCATGGCCTGACAGGTGCAGGGACTTATCGTTATAAACCTGTGCATATCCATCCATGCCTTTTCCTTCTTTTCCACCCTCAACCAAATCACCCTTTAAAAGGACTTCCAGGTTATTTTTTCCTTCCTCTTTTAAAAGCTTGTCTGTCGGCGTCTTAACTTCAAGGCTTTGGTCAACCCAGTCCCAGATAAAACCGCCCTGGAGATTTGGGTATTTTTCATACACATCCCAGTACTCGTCCAAATTGCCAATGCCATTTCCCATCGCATGGGCATATTCGCATTGGAATGCAGGCTTTGTCCCATGTTCTCCCCACCATCCAAGCGGATTCTTTATTTTATCATCAACTCCAAGGTTATTCACACGGCGGTACATCCTGGACCATACGTCCACTTCGTCAATATCCCTCCAGCCTTCATAGTGTACAAACCTTGTTGGGTCAAGTTCCTTACAAAGCCTGCCAAGTTCTGCCCAGACATCGCCATTGTAACTTTCATTTCCCAAAGACCATGACATAATGCTTGCATGGGTTTTACTGCGTTCAATGGTACTTCTCATCCTGTCCTTACATGCAGCAATCCACTGTGGGTCGCTTTGAGGAATGTAATCGTTTAATCCATGCGACTCAATATTTGCCTCGTCGATCATATAAAGCCCATATTCATCGCACAAGTCATACCATTTTGCATCATTTGGGTAATGTGAATTACGCACAGAGTTGATATTATACTGCTTCATCAGAAGAATATCTTCTACCATGCTTTCTTCCGTAATGCTCCTGCCGCCCTCTAATGTAGTCTCATGGCGGTTTACACCTTTTATCATAATTGGCGCGCCATTTACAAGAATCTGCGACTTATTCGTCCCTTTCCTTACGATTTCGATTTCGCGGAACCCAACATGCATCCCTGCCGTTTCCACAATACTGCCCTCTGCATTTTTTAAGACAATTGCCATCTCATAGAGGTTTGGCTCCTCTGCCGACCAGAGCGCCGGAGCCGTTACTTCCTGTGAATAATCAGAAACCGCCTGAAAATAGCGTTTGTCATCAGAAGCTTTAAATGTAAAATCTTTCAGTTCTTTCTTAAAGACTTCTTTCCCCGCCTTATCATATAAAATACTTTCTACGGTATAGCCATCTGCAGCCTTTTCACCATATCCCCTTAATGTTACTTCAAAATGGAATGTGGCGTTTGTATACTTTTCATCCAAATCAGTCGTATATGCAAAATCAAACAAAGACGCGCCTTTGTCCTTTGCAAATAAAAATACGTCCCTGAATATGCCGCTCATACGGATAAAATCCTGGTCTTCCAGATAACTTCCGTCCGACCAGCGGTATACCTGCACAGAAACCGTATTTTCCTCACCAGCCGGCTTTAAATATTTGCTGATATCAAATTCCGCCGGTGTGTAACTATCCTCGCTATACCCAACTTTCTGCCCATTAATCCATACATAAAATGCAGATTCTACCCCCTGGAAAGATACAAAAACCTCTTTTCCGTCCCAACCCGCAGGGGTTTTAAAAGTTCTTTTATAAGAACCTACCGGATTATAGATTGTTGGTGCAACGCCTCTTGGGCTGTCTTCAGGCAGTCCATAATTTGCTCTTGGATCCTCCGTCCCTTCCCACGGAAGACGCGTATCTGTATACTTTGGAGAACCGTATCCTTCTGTCTGCCAGTTCGCAGGAACCTTTATATCTTTCCAACTGCTGACATTGTATCCATCTTTGAAAAATTCCGTATTTCTTTCATGCGGGGATTCTACCCACTCAAATTTCCATGTCCCATTCAAAGACTGATAATATGGCGATGCTTCATGTTTTTTTCTTAGTTCAGGGTTCTTTGCACTCTCTGCATTGTCAAAACCAACAAAACTTGTATGGGCGTCCTCCCTGTTTACCTGAAATACATCATTCTGGTCAAACCACTCTTCCCCTTTAAATACAGCGCCATCATTACTCGCTGCCTGTACATCCACCCCAATACCGGACAACGGAATACCCGTTGCAGCCACGCAGAATGCTACTGCCATAGCTAACAATTTTTTAACTCTCATAATCACTTTCCTCCTTCTTAAACTATTATGAAGTCCCTCCTCGTCCGTCATGTCTGCTTCACTGGATTGCCATAAGACGTTTTGCCAATATATCTCCTGACTTCTGTTTTTTGTACGTGCCCCATCTTAGAAACTATTAAAACCAACTTTCGCCCTCCTCTCGTGTTATTTTCCTAATGGGACCGAAAAACCATTTTATGAAATTTTTATAAAACATATATCTTGTATTATGAATTTATTATGAAAATAACACAAAATTCATTTCCATCATCCTATAACTTTTTGTTAAATTTGTCAACACTTAAATTGTCTTTTTCACATCTATTCGTTATATTGCACTATTGTCAACCATTCTATTTTGCATTTTGACATTTACTAATGCAAGTATACAATCCATTACATTATACTTGTACACTTTTCCTGAGTCTTTTATATATATGCATCGCTGGTGTTTCAGTACCATTTCTCCTATAAGAACCACAAAAGGCACCAGCCTTTGCTGATGCCTTTCCATATTTAGTGTTACTATTTAGTACCCCAAAATGAAACAAAGGGCTATATCCGGTTGACAATACCGGCCTGCAAAAGCAGGCAGCTAATATGTCTTTTTGCCAAATAGCAGGCATTAATCATATAAACTGATTACAGCCCTAATATATAATATGTCACCTTCTGCCCCCTGCCAGGCCTGCTTCGGTTTATATTACCTGGCATGATTCCCTAGTATACCTGGATTAGGAAATCACTTTTTGCCAAAAAGGTACTCCCATAATTCATCCCATAAACTACTGCAAAATACTGAAATCAATCTTTCCACCTCCTTTAACAGTACTTAAAAGTTTTATATAATAGTACTATACCAAATTTTTAAATAGATGGAACAACAATGTTGTAAACAGCACTTTTTTGTTCTGAACAGCATGTTTCGTGAACAATCTTTGAACTAATAATGAATTTTTTGTGAACCGTACAAAATAACAGCCACAGATTATGCCATAATAAAAGGGATATTTTTCTACAAAAGTTGACATTATATCCTGCTTCCCTGTATAATTAGAAATATAGTGCAAAATACTTCACAGCAGGGATGGTAACGCAATGAAATTTATAAGTACCCTTGAATATTTGCTGGAACTGACAGCAATGTTTTCCGTTTTTTTCTTTCTGTTAGGGTTTCCTTTGTCAAAAAACCGATACCGCCTGTTTTCAGCTTTTTGCCTTTCCGTTGCCTGGCACATTATTTGGTATAGACTGCCATTTTCATGCCCAAATACCATAACTGCCATTATTGTTATGGCGTTGCTATTTAATGATAAAATCCAATACAAAATCTACTGGGGCACTTTATTTATTTTTACTGAAGCCATTGTATGTAAATCAATATCAATAATTTTACTTATGCTTGTAGGCATAACAGAAGAATTTCCAAATTTCCCAGCCGCATATATTGACTGCATTACATTTGTTATTATGGCGCTGATTTCTTTTTTCCTAAAAAGTTACCAGGAAAAATGTATAAACTTTATCCATAATATCAATTTTATAGGATATGCAGCCATTATGTCTGTTACAATAGTTGATTTTATTTTAATACTATCTGTCCCCTACATTTATTATGATAAAGCAAACGAAACGGGCCGTCTTGTTATCGTTATTGCCGCCCTGCTTTTAATTATTATGACTGTTATAACGCTTTTTTTGTATTTTTCTCTCCGCCACTCTTACCAAAAACTCCGGCAAATGGACGCCATCAGCCAAAGAAGCCTTGAATTAGAAAAGGAACAGTATCTTTCACTGCAGCAAAAAAACGACGATTTACGGAAATTTCGCCATGATTTCCATAACCACATCTTTTCCCTGCAAGAACTAGCGCACAAAGGAAAATACAAAGAACTGGCAGCATATTTAAGCGCCCTTTCTTCTGAAGAGATACAAACTAATATCATCACTGTAGGAAATACAATTGTAGATGCAGTAATTAACCATACGGTAAGCAAATTAGATCCTTCTGTCCAATTTCATTATGGCGGACAATTTTCCAAAAACTGCTTCATAACAGATATGGATTTATGCATCCTTTTCTCAAACCTGTTAGATAACGCCAGAGAGGAGATAGAACTATGCAATATGCAAAATAAAGAAGTTAACTTGGAAATTTTTACGGATGAAAGAAAGTTTATGCTTATGATTGAAAATACCTCCCGGCCATATAAGCCAGAAGAACTCTTCCATCTGAAAACACAAAAAGCTGACAAAAGAAATCATGGGCTGGGCCTGATAAATATCCGTGATGTTGTTAATAAATACCAGGGCGCTATGGATATCAAATACGCAGACGGATTTTTTTCTGTACATATTTCTATCCAAAATCTGGGTACATAAAAATACATTTTATATATTTTTTAAGCCGTAAAAACGCGGCACGGAGGACCTTAACATGAAAATTGGAATATGTGATGATAATACAGAAGAAAGAAACCACCTTGCTTCGATTTGCAAAGAATTAGGCTATGATAATATTGATTTATATATTTCCGGAGAGGACTATTTAATCAGAAATACTTTGCCAGATGTCCTTTTCCTGGATATTGGGATGAATGATATAGATGGTTTGGAAATCAAAGAATTTTTAGAAAGAACGAATCTTAAAACTTACATAATTTTCTATACTACACATAGCGAAATGATGATTGATGCATTTGGCCGCAATGTGATTGGCTTCCTCCATAAACCAGCCAGCCCAAGGCAGATTCAACGGTATCTCCAAAAAGCCGCCTGCTACAAAAAGGGTCTTTCAGAAATCACCCTGGAAAACAAGCATCTCCCTTATAATGAAATTTTATACATTGAAGCCAAAAATGTATATTCCTCATTCCATATAGCAGACGGCACTATCCAACTCTCACGCAAAGCACTGCGGAACTGGGCGGCGGAATTAGAAGATACCTCATTCTTTCAAATTCACCGCTCCTATATCATCAATATGCACCATATAAAATCTTTCAAAAACGGCAAAATAATAGTTTCTTCCGACCAATGTCTGCCTGTCGGCAAAAGCCGCCAAAAAGCATTTAAAACAGCTTACCAATGCTATCTATTACGCAAAACAGAATATTAAATATAAAAAACAGCCTCTTATTTAGAAGAATATGGAAGACTGTCCAGAACGAGCCATGAATAGTATAGAAACTGTTTGCATAAAACGAAAGTGGCTGCTGCAAATCCTTAAAGCAGCAGCCACCTATGCAGGAGCTATTGTATAAAAAAAATGTCCGTGAATAGTAACATTTACCATTATCCTGCAAACTGGCTCATATACAGATTTGCATAAAATCCTTTTTTTGCCAGCAGCTCCTTATGGCTGCCCTGTTCGATAATCTGCCCATCTTTCATTACCAGGATAATATCTGCACTTTGAATTGTGGAAAGACGGTGCGCCACAATAAAGCTGGTCCTGCCCTCCATCAATTTCTGGAATGCACTTTGTATCTGCATCTCAGTACGCGTATCAATTGAAGAAGTCGCTTCATCTAAAATTAAAATAGATGGCTTGCAAAGGATAACGCGTGTTATGCTAAGAAGCTGCCGCTGTCCCTGGGAAAGATTTTCCCCATTTTCTTTTACAATCGTATCATACCCCTGCGGAAGGCGTTTGATAAAACTATGTGCATGGGAAAGCTTTGCCGCCTCTATTGCTTCTTCACGCGCTGCGTCTTTCCTTCCAAATAAAATATTTTCCAAAACTGTCCCATCTTTTAACCATGTTTCCTGAAGCACCATGCCATACTGGCTTCTTAAATTTTCTCTGGAAAGGCTGCGGATATCTTTCCCATCCATTTTAATTGCCCCCCGGTTCACATCATAAAAACGCATAATCAAATTAATAATCGTTGTTTTACCACAGCCTGTCGGCCCCACAATTGCCACACGCTGCCCTGGTTTTACCGAAAGGTTCAAATCCTGGATAAGAGGTTTCTCCGGGACATAAGAAAAGTCAACATGTTCAATCTCCATAGCGCCCGTCGCATTTTCTATTTTCCCACCTGTTACAGCATCCTCTATTTCTTCCTGCTCCTCCATTAATTCAAACACCCGGCCTGCACATGTAACAGCATTCTGCAATTCAGTAATTACGCCGGAAATCTCATTAAATGGCTTTGTATACTGGTTTGCATAGCTTAAAAAGCAAGAAAGCGTCCCAACGCTCAAGCGGCCATGAATGGCAAAAAACGCACCAGAAATACCTACCCCCGCATAGACCAGGTTATTGACAAAACGCGTTGCGGGATTTGTAATGGAGGAAAAAAACGTCGCCCTCAAAGAATAGCCTTCCAAACGCTTATTCACCTCATCAAAACGTTGTAACGCTTTCTTTTCATGCCCATATGCCTGCACAACCTGCTGGTTTCCAATCATCTCATCAATCAGCCCTGTCTGCTCCCCCCTTGCCTCCGACTGCCTCTGAAACATTACATGTGTTTTCTTTGCAATAAATGCCGCCACAAAAAAGGAAAGCGGCGTTACCAAAACAACAACAAGCGTAATCCACACATTCATACGAAGCATAAAAATAAGCGTCCCCAAAATAGTCAGAATCCCCGTAAATGCCTGGGTAAAGCCCATCAAAAGCCCATCTGCAAACTGGTCGACGTCCGCAATAATCCGGCTGACTAAATCGCCTGACGGATGTACATCCAAGTACTTCAACGGAAGCTTCTGCAGTTTATGGAACGCATCCCTGCGGATATCCCTTACTACCAGATAAGTAATCCTGTTATTTGCTACATTCATCAGCCACTGGGCAGCCCCAGTTATCAAAATAATAACCGCCATCTTTATTAACAACTCTTTTAATACCACAAAATCGACCCTGCCGCGTTCTATCATAACATCCACAGCATAACCAGTAAGAATTGGAAGATACAGCGTAAAAACCACACTGACAGCAGCACAAAACAGCGAACCAAGAATCAGCCACCAATAATGCCTGATATACACTAAAATTTTTCGGATTGTTTCTTTTTGGCTTTTCATGCTTTTTATGCCTCCTTCCTTTCTTTTTCATCCTGGTACTGGGATTGATGGATTTCCTTGTAAACCTGGCAGTTTTTTAGCAGTTCATCATGCTTCCCTATCCCGATTACTTCTCCATCTTCCAAAACAATTATCTGGTCAGCATGCCGGATGGAGGAAGTACGCTGCGAAACCATAAAGATAGTAGGTGAATATGACAAGCTTTTCAGTCCGCTCCGCAGCTTTGCATCCGTTGCATAATCAAGCGCCGAAGTGCTGTCATCAAAAATCAAAATTTCCGGTTTTCTGACTAATGCCCTTGCAATTGTCAGACGCTGCCTTTGCCCGCCAGAAAGGTTTCTGCCGCCTTGCTCTACAAATGATTGGATTCCATTCTCTTTCTTTTCTACAAATTCCATTGACTGGGATAACTCCAAAGCCTCCCTCAGTTCTTCTTCTGAAGCGTTTTCATTGCCCCAGAGCAAATTGTCCCGTATTGTCCCTTTAAACAAAACAGCCTTTTGCATTACAATCCCTATTTTACTGCGAAGTTCTTCCAGCCCGTAAGACCGGACATCCTTCCCGTCCACCTTTACACAGCCTTCCGAAACATCATAAAAACGCGGTATCAAATGGACAAGCGTACTTTTTCCTGAACCCGTGCCACCAATGATGCCGATTGTCTGCCCTTTTTCCGCTGTAAATGTAACACCCTCCAAAGAAGGTTCCAAGGCCCCCTGATAGCGCATGGAAACATTGTCAAATACCACCTGCCCTTTTCCGCCTTCCTCCTGCAGCCCATCTTCCCTTTCCATTGATATTTCCAGGGAAGACTGGATTTCCATCACGCTCTCAATCCTGTTTGCACAGGCAAGCGCTTTATTGGACAAAACAATGGTATTGGCTAACTTTACTAATTCTACCAAAATCTGGGACAGATAATTAATCAATGCAATAATCTGCCCCTGTGAAAGCGTACCAGCGTCAATCCTCACGCCGCCAATCCACAAAAGGGCGACAAGCGCCAGGTTAATCATGACATACGTAACAGGATTTGTCAGTGCAGAGATTTTCCCAACAAAAAGCTGGGACTTCGCAAGAAAATCGTTTTCTGCACAAAACTCTTCTTCCTCTTCCTTTTCCCTGTGGAATGCGCGGATAACCCGGACGCCCGTCAGGTTTTCGCGCGTGCTTCCAAGCACTTTGTCAAGCGCTCCCTGCACTTTTTTATATAACGGCATACTTACGCCCATAATCCCAAAAATCACCAGCGCTAATAACGGAATTACAACAACAAACACCAATGCCGCCTTTACATCATAGAAAAAGGCACAGACCATTGCCCCAAACACAATAAACGGGGAACGCAAAAACAGGCGGAGCGCCATATTCACACCAGACTGTACCTGATTGATATCACTCGTCATCCGCGTAATCAGCGTAGATGTCCCCACCTGGTCAATCTCTGCAAACGACAGCGACTCCACATGTGCAAATAACGCATGGCGCAGCCTTGCAGCGAACCCAACCGCCGCCTTTGCAGCAAAATACTGTGCTGTAATGGAACAGGCCAGGCCGACAATTGCCAGCAATACCAGCATCCCCCCATATCGGATAATATAATCCCTGTCCCGGTTTGCAATTCCATAATCAATAATTGCAGCCGTCACTACAGGAACCGTTAAGTCAAACCCTGCCTCCAGCAGCTTAAAAAGCGGTCCCAGAATACATTCCTTTTCATACCCCTTCATATAAACCAGTAATCTCTTCATATTTTTATTCCCTATCCTTTTTTCATCAGGAACTGTTAAAAAACAGTCATCAAAAAGCAGTTCCAAAATGGCAGCAACCATATTGTACCATATCTTTTCAATATTAACCACTCAAAATAACTTTAACAATAGAATTTGCCAACAGAACTATTTTTATTTATAATAGAGTTATTATTCACGCCTAATTTCAGAAAAACGGCAAACTCGCTGCGTTAACACCTAAGAGGCTGTTCATTTTCTGAAATTAGCGTGCAGGCTGTTCTAAACAACAAAAGACTTAGGAATTATTAAGAAATGAGGATATTTATGAATCAATACGAACTGATTAGCCCCTGCCACTTTGGATTAGAGGCAGTTTTGAAAAAAGAAATCCAGCGCCTTGGATACCAGATTTTAAAAACAGAAGATGGAAAAATCACCTTTTCTGGCGACAGCAGCGCAATCTGCCGTTCCAACATTTTCCTTCGGACAACAGAGCGCATCCTGCTCAAAACAGGCAGTTTCCATGCAACAACCTTTGATGAGCTTTTTGAAGGCACAAAAGCGATTCCCTGGGAACAGTATATCCCCAAAAACGGACGGTTTTGGGTTACAAAAGCAACCTCTATAAAAAGTAAGCTTTTTAGCCCTTCTGATATCCAGTCCATTATGAAAAAGGCAATGGTAGAACGTTTAAAAAAACACTACAATGTAAACTGGTTTCCTGAAGACGGCGCCGATTTCCCTGTGCGCGTAACCATTATGAAAGATGAAGTTGTCGTCGGGCTGGATACCTCCGGTGATTCCCTCCATAAGCGCGGATACCGGCAGGCAACTGTAAAAGCGCCAATTACAGAAACACTTGCCGCCGCATTAATTTTACTGACGCCGTGGAACCGCAGCCGGATTCTGGTTGACCCATTTTGCGGAAGCGGCACTTTTCCAATTGAAGCAGCTATGATTGGGGCTAATATTGCCCCCGGCATAAACCGGTCTTTTACAGCCGAAAACTGGGCGCACCTGATTCCTAAAAAACAGTGGTATGACGCCGCCAATGAAGCAGAGTCAATAATCCTGAAAGACTGCGATATGGATATCCAGGGTTACGACATTGACCATAATGCTGTAAAAGCCGCTATAGAAAATGCCCGGCGGGCTGACGTAGAACATCTCGTCCACTTTCAGCAGCGCCCCTTAAAAGATTTAAGCCATCGGAAGAAATATGGTTTTCTTATTACCAACCCGCCTTATGGGGAAAGGCTTGAAAATGCTTCCAATATGCCGGCGCTTTACCAGGAAATCGGCGAAGCCTGGCGAAAACTTGACGACTGGTCCATGTACCTGATTACCGCTTATGAAGATGCACAGAGGTATATTGGGAAAAAAGCAGATAAGAACCGTAAAATTTACAATGGAATGATGAAAACATATTTTTACCAATATATGGGCGCAAAACCACCAAAAAGAAAAGAGATTGTCCAGTAAGAGCTCTAAAAAGACTATTAAATGGCTGGACAGCCAGCATAGTAACAGCTAAGATTTAAGGGCGTGCCTGAAATTTGCCCGGCACGCCCTTAAATCTTTTTCCTTACTCTTCACTCCATAAACAGTAACCTTTAAACATCTGACATCGCATATAGAAATTCCACTATCTGCCTGATATTTTCCAATGTATCTCGCTGATAAACCGTTTCCTTCTCCAACTCATGGGATACATTATTAACAGAAAACGCAGTATTTAAAAGAGCCTCCAGCAGTTCCCGAATCCTTTTCAAAATACGTTCCCTGTCTGCATCCTGGCAGTCTGCCAGTTCATCTGTACATTGCATAATCTCATCAATGCCATTCACCAGCTTATCAGTAATATTAATGGCATCAAATGACATCTGCTCTAAGGAACCTAAAGAATTCTCCATACGTTCAAGCACTATTTCTGTTGTTTCTTCCGTACCTCGTAATTCCAATTACAACACCCCCAATACTTCATGCACCGTATGGATGCCCGTTAACTGCATCCCATTCAATAATTCCCCCGGTATCTCAAGCTGCTTTTTATTGACTTCTGGCAAAATGCACTGCCGGAAACCAAGCTTTGCCGCTTCCAGAACCCGCTGCTCTGCCATATTTACTGCGCGCACTTCACCCACCAGCCCAACTTCCCCAAAACAGACAGTTCCACTATCAAGCGCCTGGTTGCGATAGCTGGACAGGAGCGCCGCCACAATCCCCAAGTCAAGCGCCGGTTCATTAATCCGCATCCCCCCCGCAACATTAATATAGGCATCACAATCTCCAAGACGGAGCCCCAAACGCTTTTCAAGCACTGCCATAAGCAAGTTTACACGGTTATAATCCGTACCTGCAGCTGTACGGCGCGGCATATTAAAATTCGTCTGGCAGACAAGCGCCTGTACCTCTATTAAAATAGGCCTTGTGCCTTCCATAGAGCATGCCACAACAGAACCAGGCTCATTTTCCGGCTTTCCCTGCAGCATATATTCCGAAGGGTTTACAACTTCAGCCAGACCACTTCCTCTCATTTCAAAAACACCAATTTCATTTGTAGATCCAAAACGATTCTTGACACCTCTCAAAAAACGGTATGGGGCGCTTCCATCCCCCTCAAAATAAAGCACGGTATCTACCATATGTTCCAATACACGCGGTCCGGCAACAACTCCCTCTTTTGTCACATGGCCAACCACAAAGATAGAAACTGCCATTTCCTTTGCCAGCCGCATTAAAACACCGGTTGTTTCCCGAACCTGGCCAACACTTCCCGGTGCGGAACCAAGTTCTTCCCTGTACATTGTCTGTATGGAATCAACCACTACTACATCCGGTTTCAGGCTGGTAACTGTTTCCACAACCAAGTCCAAATCTGTTTCACTGAAAACTAAAAGCTCCTGTTCAAATTTCCCCAGCCTGTCGGCCCGCATTTTAATCTGCTTTACCGATTCCTCACCGGAAACATAGAGCACTGTTTTCCCAATTGCCACAAGCTTCTGGCATGCCTGCAGAAGGAGCGTTGATTTTCCAATCCCCGGGTCTCCTCCTACCAGCACAAGGGAGCCTGCTACAAGCCCGCCGCCAAGCACCCTGTCAAGTTCTCCAATCCCCGTCAGAAGCCTTTCTTCCTCAGAAGCAGAAACTTCTGACAATTTTGACGGCTTTTTTCTCTCTTTTGCTGCACGCTGTCCATTCCCTGAAGCAGCTTTCACTATTGGTTCTTCTACAAATGTATTCCACGCTTTACATCCTGGGCACTGCCCCAGCCACTTAAGGCTTTCAAATCCGCATTCCCCACAGAAAAAAGCCGTTTTGTTCTTTCCCCTTGCCATATAGTTACAGCTTTACGACACGAATCCTGTATGACTGCTCTTTATCAATTTCAATGCTAAGAACAAGCTTGCCGCCAAGATTTGTCTTCATCTTTCCTGCATTTGTACTGTCAACATAAACCTCATACTCCGTTTCTGGTTCAAGCTCTAATGTAATGGAAGCATCCTCCCAGCCCTCTACGGAAAATACGATTTCCTGTTCTGTCACCTTTAACCCGGTAACAACTGTCCCTGGCACAGATTCGTATACAAACAGTCCATTTTTTTCCAGCTTTGTAATCTCTTTAAATGTCTTAACTTTATAAAGGTCACCTTCAAATTCAAAATCAGATAACTTCTGCTTTGTGTCAAATTCATAGTTGCCAAAACTTAATGTACCATCACTTTCCTTACGAATTAATTCTTTCACTACTGCCATGAGCCTTATCCTCCTATGTTTTTCGATTTTCCGCTATTCCTTTGCAAAAAGAATCTTCTTGTATGCCCAAAGACTGCTAAAAAGCCCCTACATACCATTCCGTCTGCTAATACAGCCATTATACCATATCTGCGCCCTGTTTTCCAGAGTCTGTTTGAAAGATAAGTGTTTCTTCTTCCCCCTCTGACGTATTACAATCAGCAAAAACCTTATCTCCTGGCAAAATCTCACCAGAAAGTACCTTATCTGCCAGCGCATCCTCAATTTTCGACTGGATGCTGCGGCGGATCGGGCGTGCCCCATAATTTTTATCAAAACCACTCTTTGCAATATATTCCACAACCTTTTTAGAGACTTCAAGCGTAATGCCCATCTGCGCATTCAGGCGTTTATTTAGCGAAACAAGCATCAGGCGGACAATTTCTTGTATATTCTCTTGTGTAAGCGTATGGAACACGAGCATTTCATCAATCCTGTTAATAAATTCCGGCTTGAAAATCCTCTTTACTTCCTCTAAAACGCTTTCCCGCATCTTCTTATAATCTGCTTCTGCATTGTCCTGCAGCCCAAAGCCCAGATGCTTTGGCGCAATAATCTGCTGAGCGCCCGCATTGGAAGTCATAATAATAATTGTATTCTTAAAGCTGACTTTCCGTCCCTGCGCATCTGTTACATGCCCATCCTCTAAAATCTGCAAAAGGATATTAAATACATCCAGATGCGCCTTTTCAATCTCATCAAATAAAATAACAGAATATGGATGGCGGCGGACCTTTTCACTAAGCTGCCCTCCATCCTCATATCCTACATATCCCGGCGGTGAGCCAATCATCTTTGATACACTGTGCTTTTCCATATATTCTGACATATCTACCCGGATAATTTCATTTTCCTGCCCAAAAACCGCCTCGGCAAGCGCTTTCGACAGCTCTGTCTTACCAACCCCGGTCGGCCCTAAGAACAGGAAAGAGCCAATTGGGCGGTTCGGGTCTTTTAAACCTACCCTGCCCCTGCGTACCGCCTTTGCAACTGCAGTAACTGCCTCATCCTGGCCAATCACACGCCTGTGCAGTTCTTCCTCCAAATGGCGCAGACGCTCTGTCTCTTCCTCCTGAAGTTTCTGTACCGGGATTTTCGTCCAATCTGCAATTACGTTTGCCACATCTGCTTCCGTTACAGACAGCCTCTTTCCCTGACGGTTCTTTTCCAAATCCTGCTTTAACCGCTCCATCTTCTCTTTACATTTTTCCTGCCGCTTTTTCATTTCATTTGCAGCCGTAAAATCTTCCTGGCAGATCGCATCCTCCTTTTTCCTTTCACACTCCGTATACTCTTCTTCTAAAAAACGCAGTTCCGGCGAAGGAAGATACTGGCTGATACATGCCCTTGCCGCCGCTTCATCCACTACGTCAATTGCCTTATCTGGAAGGAATCTGTCATTAATATAACGTTCTGCCATCTTTACTGCAGCCAAAAGCGCACTATCTGTAATTTTGACATGATGGTGCGTTTCATAGCGTTCCCGCAGCCCCTTTAATATTTCCAACGTCTGTCCCTCGTCAGGCTCTTCCACCACAACTGGCTGGAAACGCCGTTCCAGGGCGGCGTCTTTTTCAATATATTTCCGATATTCCTCCCTCGTCGTAGCCCCAATAATCTGGATTTCCCCTCTTGCCAGAGCGGGTTTTAAGATATTTGCAGCATCTATTGCGCCTTCTGCGCCTCCTGCGCCGATAATCGTATGGATTTCATCTATAAACAGCAGGATATTCCCTGACTGGCTCACTTCGCGGAGAGCCCTTTTAATACGCTCTTCAAACTCACCACGGTACTTAGAACCTGCTACCATCCCGGACAAATCTAACACCAATACCCGTCTTTCCTGCAAAATCTCTGGAATATCCCCCTGTACAATTTTTTGCGCAAGACCTTCCACGACCGCCGTTTTCCCCACTCCCGGTTCGCCAATCAGGCAGGGGTTATTTTTTGTACGCCTGCTTAAAATCTGTATCAGCCGCCTTGTTTCTGCTTCCCTTCCAACGACAGGGTCTAATTTCCCTTCCTTTGCATAGGAAGTCAAATCGCGGCTGTACTGGTCTAATACAGGCGTTGCAGATTTTCCCCTCCGCCCTTTCTGCATCATATACTCATTTTTTGCACTAGTCATATCCTGTCCGGTCGCCGTCAGGACGTCAATATACAATTTCTGTACATTAATCCCTTTTGTGTTTAGCAGGCGCATTGCAATACAGTCCGTTTCTTTTAATATTGCAATTAAAATATGCTCTGTCCCGGCATTCGGCGCATTCAGCCGTTCCGCTTCCGCAAGGCTGTTATTTATAATTTTTTGCGCGCGCGGCGTCATTTCCAGATTCCCTGTTGTCATCACATCAGCATCTACTGTAAGGTTATCCTCTACCAGTTCTGCAATCTTATCATATAATACGCCATTTTCCTTTAATACCTCGCTGGCTACCCCTTTTGTCCGCAAAAGGGCAAGCAACAGGTGTTCTGTCCCTATAAAACTATGCCCTAAAGAGACTGCCTGCCTCTTGGCATTTTCCAATACCCGCCGGGCGCTTTTTGTAAAACGTTTCTGCATATATTCCTCCATTCCTATTCCAAATCCAATATTCTTTTTTCGGCACGTCATACCTGTGCAGGCACAACAGCCCTGCACCCAGATAACCGTCGGTTTCCAGTATATACTTTGGCTTACTTTTATCTGCGTGGGCGCAGCAGCGCCGCAACTGCAAACAATGCCATCAGCCCGCAGAATGCTGCCATAATGCCCACCACATATTTCATGCTTTGAATCGTTTTTTCCTGTGCCGTCATTTCAAAAACAGCCTTCCCATCCAAACTTCTGTACCATGATTTCACTTTTTCATATGGCATCAGTATATTTTCTTTTTTATCATAAAGGTATAATCCCTTCTCGTTCCCTTTTCCATAAAGCAGTACGAAACTGCTTTCTTTACTGCCCTCCAGGGCATATGCCGTAATAGTTTTCCCATCCAGTTCAATTTCTATCTCTGCAAAACCAGATGGTATGACTCCTTTCCCAGGCTCTAAAAGCTGTACCGTTGTGCTCCCTGTCAGATAAGTTTTCCCGCCTTTTTCCAATACCGCCAGCCTGTTGGCGCTGTTTTTGCTGTTAGAACCGGTTATCCTTTGAATTGTAACGGAAATACTGTAAACTCTTTTTTTCCCATTTGTGCCTGTGACTGCTATTTTAATCGTATTCTTCCCTTCCGTCAACTTTTTATTGCCTTTGACTTTAATCTCCGCCTGGCTGTCTTCTGCCTCATACGTAACTGGAAGTTTTGTATCGTCTGTTGTAACAATCGCACTATAATTTTTTATTTTCGGTGAAAAATCAGGCGCCAGCAAAACTCCATCCCCTATAGAAAGTTTCCTAAGCTTATTCGAGCCTGCAATATCATTTTTCCCAGGCGTAGGTCTTGGAGAAGAAGACGCAGGCGCTTCAGACGGGGAAGGAGAATCTGCTGCCTCTGGCATTTCTGTTTCCTCTGGCGCTTCTGTCCCATCTGGTTTCGCTGTGTCCGAAGCCGAAGCCCCCTTCTTATTTACAACGATATTTAAAGGACTGTAAGAAATTGACATCTTAGAAGAATCATCATTATCTGCAGTTACTTCAACCCCCTTTTTTAGAGTAATTGAAGTACTTCCCCTGCCACGGGCAAGAAATTTAACAGAATAGGTAATTTTTGTCGCGCTTACCGCCCGTTTTGTATCGTCAATCTGAAATTCATCATCATTGCCATGAATAACACTCCCGCCCGTTACAAATTGCAGTACTCTGTTATCATAAGAAAAATAACCCTCAAAGCCTTTTATCAGCTCAGAGGATTTTACTGTAATCACAACATATACTTCATCCCCAACGGTTGGCGCCGGATTTTTTGTTGTAATAGAAATTGCAGCGCCTGCTGCTTCTGCCTTTTTTACATCTGTCCCTAAAAAAAACAGGCCAAAAAAGACAGGCAGAATCGCCAAAAACAACCTGCCAATCCTGCCAAAACCGGCGTTCCCTATATTGTTTCCTATTATTCTGCCTGCCATCATTTTATTTCCTCCCTGTTAAGGAACTGCATCCATCTCTTAACTTGCTTTACGTGTTACTTTTATCTTATATTTACGGACGCTTCCACTTTCAGAAGTTACTTTTACCGTATAAGTTGTTGTACCAACAGGAACTGTTTTTGTACCCTTGCCGCTGACAGTTGCACTAGATGCCACTGCGGCGGCATTAATCTTGATTGTGTCTACATCAGCATCCACTGTTACTTTATAAATCTTGCTCCCATCATCCCCTAAAACAAACTTGTCCGTAAATGCATGGCCTGTAACCGAAAGAGACTTCAGATAATTATTTGGATTTTCTCCGCCGGATGGCACACTGCATGGTTCCTCAGGCATACTATTGTAAACCGGGATTGAAAATACCATCGGCATCTCCCCTTTGTCTGCCCCATACGCCGTATTTGTCTTTGTCGCCTCACTGTTTGGCGCCTCAATATTTGCCATATACTGGTGGGTATAACGGTTCTTTGAAGTCACGTTAAACTTTTGCAGATACAAAGTATTCTGTCCTGCATTGATATAATTTTTCCCAATATAGGAAGCGCCTCCAACAATCGATTTATACGGTGAATCCCACGGCCTTTCGTAGGTCGAACCCGTGCTTGCCCATTTCAGGCCATTCGCAATTGCACCGCCTGCTGCCGTACTATGGTAAGCTCCAATATTATAAAAATTATAAATGCCCTCATATCCCGCAACCTTCCCGGAAACGGAACTGCTCATCATCGTCGCACTGATTACGACCTCCTGCTTTACCCTGGAAGCAAGATGGTATGGGCTGACCTTGGATTCTGATGCGGCACTCATAAACGCTTTAGAATATTTCATAGACTTCGATTTGCCTGCATCTGTTTTATAGGTAAATGTTTTGTCAGCCATTGGCGTATTCTGAAGAATCTTTTCAACGCCTTCCTGAGTATGGGAACCTTTTTGGTATTCCAGGCTTTCAAACTGGAAAATACCGCGTTCATCTAAGAAATTACGTGGATCCATATAATATTTTACTGCCTGTTCTGATACAGCAACCCAGGTAGAACCATCAAATGGAATAAACTTATCTTTCTTCCAGTCATATGCCCCCTCTTCTGTAGATTTCCACGCATAAGACTTACTATTGCTAATCAGGTTCAGGCCTACCTTGCTTTCCGCCTTAATCACATCATCCCATTTAAGGCCTGTTTTATATGGCTTAAATGTCCAGTTCGGATATTTATTATGTAAATCCACCAACGCAGATAAATAGGACTCCGGGAAACCATCTTCTTTCAGTTTTTTCTTATACTCCGAATCCGACATTTCCGGAGCCTGCGTTGGTTTCGCCGTCGGCTTTGCACTGGGCTTCGCCGTTGGTTTTGCGGTTGGTTTTGCCGTCGGCTTTGCGCTGGGCTTTACCGTTGGCTTTGGCGTTGCAGCTGCTTTTTCCTCTGTTACAATCTGTAAAAAACCAGCCTCGTCTGGAATATACCCTTTTACCGTGGCGCCATTGTAACTGAATTTTATATTAAGGTATTTTACGCCTGAAACATCTGCCTGGCTTAAAATAGTTATCTGCTTTCCCTGTTTGGCGGTAACTTTCTGGTTTTCCACTGTCAGCGCAGTCTTTTTCCCTGCTTCCTTTAGCACAGTAACCGCGGAAGCTGACTCAATCACACCTGGCAGCCCTTTTTCACACAAGAGCGTTACATCTTTAGAAAGAAGATAACCCTTTTGTTTTTTAGAATTATAAGTAACAGAAATTTTATACCATTTCTGTTTTTTTACAACCGTTTCAGATAAAATCCTTACTTTTTTCCCTTTTGCCAGAGAAATATTTTTAGAATCTGCTTTTACGGCTGCAGCGCCTGATGACGCCTCCTGCCTTAAATCCACCGATTTTGCGGAAATATTCCCATATACTTTTGTACATACGCTGCCAGTCTGTACTTTAATATACTTGGATAAGACATAACCTTTTACTGTTTTACTGTTCTGCTTAAATTTAACCTGATACCAGTCTCCATTTTTTTTAGTAATGGTAACTTTAGCACCGTCTGACAGCGTAACGTTTGTCCCGCCGGACTTTACCAGGGAATAGCCTGTCCCCGGCCCGGTACGCACATTTAAGTAACCGGCTACTTTGACAGTCCCAATTGCCGCTGCTTTAACATTTTTTTCCTCTGCATTCCTCAATCCAAAGAAAAAAGATACTGTACATACAAATAACAGAATGATGCATAGTACTGCTTTTTTCTTTCCTCTCATCTTATCACGCCCCTTACTTTAAAAATTTCTTTAGTTCCCCGGTGGTAAAATAATAATGAGAGCCACAAAAATGGCAGTTTACTTCCACCGTTTCCCCCGTATCTATCATTTCCTGTAAATCCTTCCTTCCAATACTTGCCACAGCAGATGCTACACGTTCTTTGGAGCAGTTACATGCATACTGCGTTGGAATCCTGTCTAAAATTTCCACATCCAGCGCCCCCATCAGATGGCGTATCATATCCTCTGGCGTCATGCCCTGCTCCAGCAAATCTGTAACAGAGTGGACATGCTTTACGGAATCCTCAACCATATCAACCACGGAATCCTCAGCATTTGGCATCACCTGGATAATAAAACCACCTGCCTGCTTCACATGGTTTTCCTTATCTAACAGCACTCCAAGTCCTACGGAGGAAGGTACCTGTTCAGATATAGCAAAATAATATGTCAAATCCTCGGCAATCTCTCCTGACACAAGATGCGTCTGTCCATTATATGGTTCCTTCATGCCAATATCCCTGATTACATTTAAAAAGCCTGGCCCCAATGCGCCTGCCACATCAAGCTTTCCTTTGCTGTTTGGCGGCAGCAGTACCTCTGGCTGCTTCACATAACATTTCACATTTGCGCTGGAATCGGCTGTCACTGTCAGGCCGCCAATTGGCCCGCCACACTGGATTTGCAGGGTTAATATATCGTTTTCCCCTTTCATCATACTTCCCATCATACTTCCGGCAGTCAGAAGCCTTCCTGCCGCAGCCGTTGCAACCGGGCTTGTATTATGGATTTCCCTGGCCTTTTCCACTAATTCCCTTGATGTTACAGCAAATACACGAAGCTGGCGGTCTGCCGCCGTCGCCCTGATAATATAGTCCTGACTCATAACTCTCCTCATTTCCTCACCACAAAATACACCCGTTCGCTTTCCTGTGCCGGTGTATTCCTGGTAAATGCATCATATATTTTTAAACAGGAAAGCCCTTCTTTTTCAAGGCATTCCCTGACTTCCTCCAATTCATAAGCACGCTGCCTGTGAAGCTCGTCCGTCCTTACAAACAAATCGCCCTCTGCTTCCACAGCTTCGTATACAGTCAGCAGATATTCATTTATCTTTTCTTTTTCATCATAAACATTATCCCATATATAACTGGCATTTTCACGGTTATCCGCAAGTGTCCTGCTGCCTAAGACCTGCCTGTAAAAATAATCTGTCTTCAAATCAAAAATAAAAATACCGCCATCCTCAAGATAAAGCGATACCTGATGGAATACATCCCTTAAATCCTCTTTGCTGCAAATATAATTCATCCCATCACAAATGCAAAACATTGCCGCAACCTGCCTATGCAATTCAAATCTCCTCATATCCTGATGGAGAAGAAGCACTTCCTTTGTACACTTCTCCCTTGCAGCCATTAACATCTCCTCAGAAAAATCCAGCCCAATCACCTCATAGCCTGCCTTGCTAAACCGCCTGGCCATCTCCCCAGTCCCACATGCCAGTTCTGCAACAGTCCCGCTATTTATTCCATACTCCCTGAAAAGCCCCTGCAAATACTCAAACCATTCATCATATGGTATATCATCCATAAACAAATCATATACCCTGGCAAATCCACCATATATTTCTGTCTCTTCCCCTAACATAATCCCATCATTTTCTGCCAGTTCCTGCATCCTTTTCCCCCTTCACGGCTTCTCAGACATCTTTGAAAAACTGTCCGGCATAAATTGATATGAAATTTGCTTACAGTTCCTTATGGTAACATAAAATCTGTCTGAAAACAATATGGCTGTGCCTGGACAGATAGATATCTTTCAGCACAGCCAACCATACATTTTTCCAGCCTTATCTCAAAAGCTGCTTACTTTTATACCTGGAATTTCCCGATTTCTTTCATTAAATCATCATTTAATGTAACCAATTCTGTCAGGTCATCCACGCTTCCATCAATATTAGCATTCAACATGTTCATATTTGCACTTGTCTCCTGTGCGCCTGCAGCGCTTTGCTCAATTACGCTTGCAAGGCTGTTCACGCTGTCAGAAACTGCTTTCTTTAAGTCTTCCAGCTTATTTGTCTGTATATCAATATTCCCGGAAACTTCTTCCACAGACCTAATTTCCTCATAAAGGCTTTCAAAGGCTGTCTTCGTTTCCTTTAAACGGTTCATCTGCTCCTGTACATTTGATGAAACGTCCTGCATCCTGTCAACGGACAAGTCAGAATTTGAAATTAAAAGAGAAACCACTTCCCCTATTTCCGAAGCGCTCTTATTGCTTTCATCCGCCAGCTTCCTGATTTCCTCCGCTACAACAGCAAAGCCTTTTCCCTGCTCTCCTGCCCTTGCCGCTTCAATGCTTGCATTCAGGGACAACAAGCTTGTTTGCTCTGCTATGCTGGTAATCACAGCAATCGCCTGCTGGATGTTCCCTACTGACTCGTTTGTCTTTTGTGTCTGCTCATTGACAAATGTAACTGCATGGTTTGTTTTTTCCGAAATCGAAGAAAGCAGTTCAATATTTTTTACTGCATTGTCAGAATAATCCATCATGGAAGTAATTGCCGTCTCCAGCCGTGATACAGCATCCTTTTCCATATCTATTACACGTTCCAGGTCTTTTACCCGATTGCTGACAACCTCCGTATCAGACGCCTGGCTTGTCGCCCCCTCTGCAATTTCACTGACTGCCCTGTTAACGCTTCCTATATTTTGGGCAACATTTTCAAAATGATCGCTAAAGCTTTGGCTGTCCGCCTGAAGTTTTTGGGCAAGGGAACTGATTCCGCCGACCAATGTACTCAGGGAAGCGCGCACTGTCTCCATAGAAGATGCCATTTTGCCGATTTCATCTTTCCGTTTTATATACCGTGGGTTTACTTTAAACCGCAAATCTCCATTTGCTATCTGCCCTAAATCCCGCTCCATTGCAATAATCGGAAGCGCAATCCTGTTTCCCACCAATATGGCGACTACAATTGCCACTGCCAAAATAACAAGAGAAAGAATCACAAGATTTCTAATCATAGAGTGAAATGTATCCTGAATCCCCTCGCCTGTTTTATCAATCTCCTTCTGCATGTCATCTATGTAATTACCTGTTGCGACCGCCCAGCCCCATGGCTCAAACGCTTCTGCATAAGCAAGCTTTGGAGCAACTGTTTTGCCATCCGATTTTGTAAAATAAAATTGGTTGTATGCGCCGCCGCTTTCTGCTGCTTTCACAATCTCCTGGGTAATCATGACTCCATTCTGGTCTTCCATATCCCTCCGGTTCGTCCCCTCCTGTTCCGGCAGAATCGGATGCATCACCAATACGTAGTCCATCCCGTCAATCCAGACATATCCGCTGTCATCATCACGGTAACGCATAGAACGGATAGCTTCCTTTGCTGCATTCTTTGCTTCTTCCTCTGTTGCAAACTTCCCTGCCTTAAACTGGTCGTAATACCCCTGGATTATGGCAATCGCTGACTGTACCTGGGATTTGATTTCCAATTCGTAACCATTATTCATTGCTTCTTCATATTTCCCTGTACTTGTCTCTGCAAGTTTAAGTGTCTGCCCTCCGGAAAACACCAAATACACAGAAGCAATCACAATAACAATAACCGCAATGCACCCTATTACCATGAGCCGCAGCCCATGAACGCTTTTTCTTGCTTTTTTTTCCATTTTTACATCCCTTCTTCTACTTCTACTTTTACTTTTCTCTTAACCACTTGTAAATAACGCCTATCCCCCTTTCTTAAAACATGTTAAAGAATTGTCACTATACTATAGCAGCCAACAATATATTTATAGTAAACGAAAAAAACGCTTGCGTTTTGTTTCGTTTACAGCGCCGGATACACGCTGCAAAGCAGCATACTCCCTATGTGTATCCGTGCGCATCCATTATAGTTAACGCATGTATTTTATGCGTTTACTATATCTGTCTTTAACAGTCTTTATCTTCTCCTTGAATGGTAACGGACTTTGTCTTCATACATCCTTTCATCCGCTATTTTTATAAATTCATCCAGCGTAAGCCCTTCATCAGGAACTGCTGATATGCAGCCTATGCTGGCACCTATCTGATATGGCTTTCCTGAATGTGCATTAAAATCCGAAAGATACCTGGCAATCTCTTTCTGGAATCTCTCTGTCTCTTCCTCTGTTACAACCTGTCCTGCAACAACAAATTCGTCACCGCCAAAGCGTGCGCAGGTGTATCTGCCACTGGAAACTTCATTTAAAGCCCTGCCAACCGTTGAAATTGCCAAATCCCCATCAGCATGCCCATAGGTATCATTAATTGGCTTTAACCCATTTAAATCGACAGACGCAACCATTAATAAACTGCCTTTTTCAACACATTCTTCATATACGCCTCCCAGCCTTTGGTAAAATCCACGCCTGTTATAAAGCCCTGTCATCGGATCGTGGACATATTTATTTTCCAGGCTGTTAATAATTGCCTGCTGCTTCTGGTGTATCCTTGTAGTCTCCAGGGCGTTGCTAATATTCATAAAAAACTGGTAAGTATATGTCATCCGCATCTTTTCCGGCCGGTACACAAGTGCTACATAGCCAATTGTCTGCTCTAAGACATGCAGCGGCAAAAACATCACATTATTTTCTATCTCTAGTATTTCATCTAATTTGGGAACCAGGCTCTCTGTCGGAAAATCAGTAATGCCAATCCATTCCCCATCAATCTGCGCCAGCATCACATCCATCGTATCCGAATACCGTATCCTCTTATACCCGGATTCTTCAATAATATCAGCCAGAACTTCCTTTTTGGTCAGAAAATTGTCTATAATACAAAGCCAGAATGTATCTGCACAAAAATTTTCAGCATATTTTTTCAGGTTGTCAAAAACCCCCTGAAAAGAATCATTATCTATTAAATCAGCCGTCATATCAATCTGGTCCCGGTTGAACCGGCTGTAATCTTCCATCTTTTCATACAGCTTCCGGATCAGGGAACTATACATCCTGGTTCCATCCCATTCACAGCCACAGGAACGCCCCTGGACAAACACCGACTCCACCCATAACTGTTTTTCTACATCTTCCCCACGGAAACATCTCTGCAAAACCTGGAACGCAAGCAGCGCCGCCTTTGGATAATCATGTTTGGCCGTTGTAATCCTTGGCAGATGCTCCAATGCTTCCGGTATCCCGTCAAATCCTGTGACTGCCACATCTTCTGGTATCCTGTATCCCGCTTTGGCCAGATACCGACAGGCAGCAACTGCCATAGAATCATTTGCACAGACAATCGCCTCTGGAAATGGAAGGTCACTTTCCAGAAATTCATCAATTACCAGTTTTGTAGGCACAGCCCAAAAACCGCCATAGCCAATACGCCCTTCCTCCACCGGAATCCCGTTGCGCTCCAAAACGGCCTTATAGGACTCCAGCCGCTCATCTGAAAACCTGTTCCCCGGAAGCCCTGCAATAAAATTAATCCGCCTGTAATGATGCTTTTCTATCAGGTGCGTTATAATCTGCTCCATCGCACTCTCATAACGGAAATTAATATTGTAGCATCCTTCTATATAGTGGTCAATTGTCACTACCGGAATACAAAGCGACGCTGCTTTTTCTACGATTTCATTACGTACTCCTTCATTCTTCAATGTCTCCGAAAGTAAAACAATGCCATCCAACAGGTCGTAATTCATTAGATGAAATATATTGCTCTCCCCAATGTCATGTTTTTCATAATAATAAAGCGAACTAAAGGAATTAAAAAACAAAAGCTTAAACCCGAAAGTATCGGCAAGGGAATGAAATGCTTCCAGAAGTATGTCATTATAATCTTCATCAATCCCTGCTGAACAAATTGCTACATATTTTATCCCCTCATCCATCCATTCCTTCTCCTTTGCTATCATTCCTGCGCGCAGCTTCTGTCCGTCCAACCAAATCTATTACTAACAGTATACTTTATATCCGTATCTTCTTCAAGGAAAACTTTTTCTCCCTGTCAAATGCAGCCTCAAAGGGTTACTTTAGAATTGCCTTGCTTTTTAAGTTTTCAGCAGATGCGCATGCACGGAGAACTGCCCGAACAGAAAACAGCAGGGCGCCGTAAGGCGCCCTGCTGTTTTTTTGCTGCTATTCTCTACCCCACCACGCCATCAGCAATCCGCAGGATGCGGTCGGCATAATCTGCCATTTGCTGGTCATGCGTCACCATTACTATCGTCTGATGATATTGTTCGGAAGCCTTCGCTAAAAGTTCTGCTACATTTTTTGCATTCTCCCCATCCAGGTTGCCGCTTGGCTCATCTGCAAAAATAACTTCCGGTTTTGTCACTAAAGCCCTGGCAATAGACACCCTCTGCTGCTCCCCTCCAGACATTTCCTGGCTGAACTTCTTTTCACATTCCTCAATCCCCAGGGTCTCTAAAAGCCCAAGAATTTCTTCCCTGCTTTCCCGCCTTCCGTCAATCCGCAGCGGCAGGGCAATATTTTCATACGAAGTAAATTCTGGCATCAGATTATAATCCTGATACACATACCCAAGACTCCTCCTTCTAAAAACCGCCTTTTCTTTCTCCCGCATCCCCACAATATTTTTCCCGCTAATCCACACTTCCCCTGCATCCGGCTCATCCAGGCCTGCTAAGATATGCAGCAAGGTAGACTTTCCAGAACCGCTCTTTCCTACCACTGCCACAAACTCCCCTTTTTTTATAGAAATATCGCATTCTTTCAATGCAGGCACGTCAATTAACCCATTTGAATAAGTTCTTGTAACCCCCCTGGCCTCTAAAATCATCTTTTCCATTTAACATCCTCCCTGTAGCTTTAATTTTTTCAGATACTGCCACTCCGCAGCTAATAGAAATAACACTGCTATTATAATAAAAAGTACAAAAATCCCCCACAGCCAGATATCCTGTATTCTGTCCTGCCAGCCTGCAATAAACTGTTTTAGAAAAACAGCCGCATCCATTTCCGCTTCCGTATCCTCATATGCCTGCAAAAGCCTGTTCCATTCCCCAATGCCATCCCAAAGGCAGCACAATGGTATGCTGAGAATCCCCCACAGATATCCCCTGCCATGGAAGAACGCCCTTACCTTCAAAATATTTTGTTTCCACGCTCCCTGGCAAAGCAAAAGCCGCAGCTGCCCCTCCATTTGTTCCATCTCTTTCCTCTCCATTGTCTGCATAATAAAGAAATAACAGCAGGCTGTCAGAATAATTACTACTGCCGAGATAATCCTCTGCCTCTCTAAATCCTCTTTCACACTGCTTTTATACTCCCCCGTGCTCTGATATTCACATCCATATTCCGAAAACAGTTCTGCCACCTGCTTCTCTGCCTGATACAGGTCTTCCCCCTCTTCAAACCATACACTTAAATTATGGAAACTTAAATTTTTTCCCTGTTTCGCCGCCAATTTTTCCATCATATTCCTGGAGCAGATAAAGTAATATCCCCCTCTGTAACCTACATTGCTATACAGATTATAATATCCATCCCCATCATAAATTTTTGACACAGACTCCAATATCCTGCGGTAGCAGTCCCTGTTACCGCTCACTACCACCCTGGCAGACAGCAGTTCCTTCTCCCCGCTGTCCAGAATCTGTATTTTATCCCCTGTATGCAGGGTATTTTCTTTAAAAGAATACTGATACTTCTGCCCCTCCTTTCCTTGAAAACGGTACAGCTTTTTTTCCTCATCATAACTTAACACCCCCTCCAGTTCTTTGCTCCCCTCTTCCTCTAAACTACTGTCATCCGGCAGGGCAAATAAAATCCCCTGCTTTCCCGCCCAAAAAGCCTTACTGTCAAACCCCTTAAGGCAGCTGTGCAGTTCCCTGTCTACCTCACTGTCTTTTTCTAATCCATAAACACTATATTCATAGCAGCTTAAATCATCCGGAATCCACGCAAACGCTTTATTATATTCCCCCTCTGCCAGCTGTGACTGGTTCTCTGCCAGCGTAGAAAATGAACTTGCCAAAAAGTCCTGTATATAATGGTTATGGCGAAATCCACTATCCCTGCTGTTCTTCCAGTCCAATTTCATATCAGCGGCAACTGTTTCCCCTGCCACCATCCGGACTCCCTGAATTCTTTCTATTTTTTCCCTCTGCTTTTCCGTCAGTCCATCAGACAATACTACCGGAACATAATCCTCTGATGCAATTGGTTCCGCTATGCGTACCTCACACCTTTTTTCTTCTTTCACCTCTTCAGAAACAGTTTCATCCTCCAAAATTTTGCCATTATAGGCGAGCCTGCCTTTTTCGTCGATGACCATCATCCCCCCTGCTCCATTCCCAGACCAATTTACCGCCCCTATTATATCTGCCATAGCGGCAGCATTTTGGTTATCCCGGTATCTGTCCCTCCAAAGCATGCCCATGTATAAGATAATAGACAATGCCACCACTGTAAATAACGACCTTACCACAGTCTTTCCAGGATACATACGCCCCCTTCTTTTCTGAAACAGCACCAATCCCCCAAAACACCCATCCCCTCTTCTCCTCAAATGCCTTATCCTCTTTATTGGTATCTGTCCAGTCATCTCATGCAGCCCCTTTATCCGAAATCCCAGGCAGCACCATAAAAAGACCAGCAAAAACACCCCAAAAGTAAATAAAATAATCCAGAGCAGGGAACGGCTGCTAAGATAAAAAATATTAGGTATTTTATATTTCGCCGAAAGAATCTTTGCACCAACTCCGGTAAGGAGCACAGAAGAAACTAAGGCGGCACACGCTGTAGGCAAAAATACGGCAGCCCACTCTAACCCTACCATCTCCCGAAGCTGCCCTTTTGTCAGCCCAAGCTCCAGATACCGAAAATAAATGCTCCGCCTGTCATGCAGGCAGCCGGAAAATAAATAAACCAGCGACATGCTCCCTAAAAGGGCACATAATACCATCGCCATATAATACATATCCTGGGTTCCCCACATTGTAACATCGTAAGATGCCCAGTTGTATGTCAGGACATTATACTCCCCATGCTTAGAAATCATGTCCACAAGTTTTTCAAAAAACTGTCCGCCATCAACGTTAATCTGTTCCGATTTCAGGGAGTAAAAATAGTGCCTTTCTGCTTCCCATTTTACATTCAGGCTTTCCAGTCCCTTTTCTGTAAAGAAAACTTCTGGAAACACAATATCATTCACCCAGTTTCGCGTATATGAAGCAAGAACGCCCGACACAACAACTTCCTTAGATGCATATACTGGCTCTCCATCCTTTGATACTTTCTGGGTATCATAGTCCAGCGTAAGCTTCTGTCCCACCTCAAGGCTTGCCCCAAGCGAGGACAACGCCTGCCTTGTCACCGCCACTTCATTTTCCGCTTCCGGCAAACGCCCTTCATAGAGCTTAATATTTGACTGCTCAAAAAAACTCTGGTCCGCAAAGCCAAGGTTTCCTGCCTCTTTTGCTGTAGTCCGTACTGCCATAACTCCCTCTTTTTCAAAATAAGCATGTTCACGGATCAATTCACTCTTCTCCTCAGAAGCCACAAACCAATTCCCGCTCTCTTTCAGCGCATTCTCCCGCTGGAAACGGTTCATTACGTCCTGAAAAATCATGATGCCGCCAAAAAGAAATACGCATAAAAATGATATAAGCGCCACTTTCCACACACTTCTTTTCCGGCGGCATACACTTAAAACCACCATCCCCACAAAACTTCGGTTCATTCTTATCCCCTCTTTTCTTTCAGTTTCTACAGTTCCTAGGAAAAGAATATCATAAAAGTCTTACAAATCCCTTACAATTTCCCTTTTAAAGTAAACAAAGGCAGAAACACCTCAAACACTGCCCCTTCCCCATCATTATAAGCTTCAATTTTCCCATGATGCCTGCCTATAATTTCATAGGCAAGATGAAGCCCAATCCCTGTGCTGCCTGCATCTTCCTGCCCTCCAGTATAAAATCTATGGAATAAATTTTTTATCTTCTTTTCATCAATCCCCGGCCCTTTATCCCTGATCCATATCCTTATCCCATTCTCCCCCTGCTCTATCTTTGTAGTAATCCCTGGAATTTCCATCGGCTGTTTCCCTGCGTTTTCATACAAATTGAAAAATGCCTGTTCCAGCCACACCTCATCCCCCCGGATCATATACTCTTCTTTTTCAGCCTGCCACAGCCACTGAATCTTCTGCCATCCCTTCACTTTTCTGGAAGCATCCAGCAAAAGCGCCCTAAGTTCTAAAGGCTCTGACCGGAAAACCACCTTCCCGCCCTTCATCCGTGCAACATTTAAAAGCCGCTCCACCAAAGGCTTCAGCCCCTCTATCTCTCCCAGGCAGTTTTCCTTCTTTTCCTGCCAGTTCCCTTCTGTCATCAGTTCCAAAGACAATGTCATCCGCGCCAGGGGCGTTTTCCACTGGTGCGCCACATTTTCCACAAAATTCTGCATCTGCTGTTTCCTCTCCTGCTCACGCTCGCTATACCGATACTGCAGCTGCAAAATTTTCAAAAACAGCTTTCCCATCTGCCGGATTCGCCCCATAGGCTGGCGCTCTGTAAACTTTATCCACTCTGCTTCATATCCGGCAAGCCCCTCCAGGGACTCCTCCTCAATCCCATGCTGCAATATCGGGATTCCATGTTCCAGCAGACGGCACAGCCTTTCGTTTTCCCGTTCTAATTCCCTGCTATACCCAAAAATAAAGAGCGCCAGCAAAATAAGAAAAACCACTGCCCATAAAAAAACTCCCCCGATCACCTCACTCCGCCTGCCTCCTTCTATCCCATACCACTCTGTCTCCCCATAGGCATTCTGTACCAAAGCTTCTTTTAAAAGCATCCCCTCCTCTTCTCCTGCCTCTTCCGTTTCCTCTCTGTCTACAGCTCCCTGGTACATAAAATAATTTAAAACCCTTCTGGCCATCTCTTCATCTTCCTTCTGTAATTCCGCCACCAAAAGAGACTTTTCTGTTTCATATGCCTTTGACTGCTTATACAAAAGCCCTATAGGAATCCCCGTCCACAGCACAAGCCCCAGAACAATCACTAAAATACCAAACTTCCTTTTTCTCTTTTCCATCCTTTTCCCCGCCTTCTGTTTTTCTTAACAATTCCTTACCCATACCAAATACCGGTAACCTACTCCCCAAACCACATCCCAGTATGGTTTGTCCTCGTAATCCCCAATTTTTTTCCGAAGACGGCTCAAAGCAACAGAAAGGGTATTATCCTCTACAAAATTCCCCTTCCCATCCCAGATATGTGCAAGAATCTGCTCTCTTTTCAGCACCTTTCCACTGTGAAGCATCATATATTCTAACAGCAGCCACTCTGTTTTTGACAGCTTCACTTCCACCCACTTCTCTTCCTCCTGCCGAAAGAGCTTGCGGCTTTTCCTGCAAAGCTTTAAATCACCGCTTAAAAGAGTTTCCGAATCTTCCTGCCGCCCCCACCGGCGCAGATTGGCCGAAATCCGTGACAGCAGTTCTGCCACCCGGAAGGGTTTTGTCACATAGTCATCCCCTCCCATATCTAACCCCTTTACCACGCTTGCCTCATCCGAACACGCTGTCAGGAAAATAACCGGCGTATCACAAAATTCACGGATTCGCTGGCACAGTTCAAAGCCGCTTCTGCCAGGAAGCATTACATCTACCAAATATAAATCCGCCTCTTCCCCCGCCCGTAAGTACTTCTCTGCCTCATCATAACCTTTCAAAGCCCGTACCTGATAATCCTTCTGTGTAAGGATTTCTTCCATATCTCTGCGTAAAATGCCATCATCTTCTACTAATACAATTAACATACTCTCTTCCCTCCATCTCAAACTAACATACCGTATAAATAATACTATTATTTTCCCATTTTAGAAAGGGCGAAGCTTTTCCGAATATACGTTCTTGCTTTATTTTTCAATTCATGTTACTATTAAGGGACAAAACAGAAAACAGGAAAGGATTGGTGATTATCTTGCACAAGCATGAAGAAGCCAGAAAATATATCCGCATCCGTGGTGCTCAGGAACACAACTTAAAAAACATTAATATTGATATCCCACGCGATTCTTTCGTAGTACTTACAGGATTAAGCGGCTCCGGGAAATCCTCGCTCGCCTTTGACACTATTTATGCAGAAGGCCAGCGGCGTTATATGGAATCCCTGTCCTCCTATGCCCGGATGTTTTTAGGGCAGATGGAAAAGCCAAATGTAGAAAGCATTGAGGGGCTCTCGCCTGCCATTTCCATTGACCAAAAATCCACAAACCGCAATCCCCGCTCTACGGTAGGCACAGTTACAGAGATTTACGACTACTACCGCCTTCTTTTTGCGCGGGTCGGCATCCCACACTGCCCAAAGTGCGGCAAGGAGATAAAACGCCAGACCGTCGATCAGATGGTAGATGAAATTATGACTTATGAAACCGGAACAAAGCTCCAGCTTCTTGCCCCGGTCGTCCGCGGACGGAAAGGCACCCATGTAAAAGTCTTTGAATCCGCCCGGAAAAGCGGATATGTCCGTGTAGTCGTGGACGGGCACTTATATGAACTTACCGAGGAAATCAGCCTCGAAAAAAATAAAAAACACAATATCGAAATTATGGTTGACCGTCTTGTTGTCCGGGACGGTATACAAAAAAGGCTTGCGGACTCCATCGAAAATGTGCTGCGGCTCTCTGACGGGCTTCTTGTTATCGACATCCCACAAAAAGGGCAGGTAAACTTCAGCCAGAGTTTTTCCTGCCCAGACTGCAATATCAGCATTGAAGAAATAGAGCCGCGTAACTTTTCTTTTAACAACCCATTCGGAGCCTGTGAGGCCTGCCACGGCCTTGGCTTTAGCATGGAATTTTCCGAAGACCTGATTATACCGAACCCTTCTTTAAGCATACCCGAAGGCGCACTCGCCGTTCCCGGCTGGCAGTCCGCATCTAACCCAGGAAGCTATGGCCGATCCATTTTAGATGCTATGGCACGGGAATATGGCTTTGACTTAAACGTCCCTTACCAGGATTTATCAGAAGAAACCAGGAAACTGATTATGCACGGGACAGACGGCAAAACGGTACGCGTCAAATATACCGGGCAGCATGGGACAGGCGTTTATGACATTGCCTTTGAGGGGGTCATCCGCAACCTAGAGCGGCGTTACCGTGAGACTGCCTCGGACAGCAGCCGGAAAGAATATGAGAGTTTTATGGAAATCATCCCTTGCAGCTCCTGCAAAGGGAAACGGCTGAAACCTGGCGCACTTGCCGTTACTGTCGGCAGTAAAAATATATCTGACATAACAGAACTGTCTATCAGTGATTTAGTAGAATACATGGGACAGCTTGAACTGACCGAACGCCAGCTCGCCATTGGTGAACTGGTGCTGCGCGAAATCAATGCACGGCTAAGTTTCCTTATGGATGTAGGGCTTGGCTACCTTTCCCTTGCACGGAATGCCGGCTCCCTGTCCGGCGGCGAAGCACAGCGCATCCGCCTGGCAACCCAGATTGGTTCGGGGCTTGTCGGCGTCGCCTATATTCTGGATGAGCCAAGTATCGGCCTGCACCAGCGCGACAATGACAAACTGTTAAAAACCTTAATCCGACTGAAAAATCTTGGAAACACCCTGCTTGTCGTAGAGCATGACGAAGATACCATGCTTGCAGCAGACCATATTGTCGATATCGGCCCGGGCGCCGGAATCCACGGAGGGGAAGTGATTGCAGAAGGCACCGCGGAAGAGATTATGGCAAATGAAAATTCCATTACCGGGGCTTACCTAAGCGGCAGGATAAAAATCCCGGTTCCTGAAACAAGGCGTAAACCAACCGGGTTTATCACAGTAAAAGGCGCGCAGGAAAATAACCTGAAAAAAATCAACGTTGATTTCCCGCTTGGGGTGATGACCTGCGTAACCGGCGTGTCCGGTTCCGGCAAAAGCTCGCTTGTCAATGAAATCCTGTACAAAAGCCTTGCCAGGAACTTAAACCGGGCGCGCTGCATCCCCGGGAAACACAAATGCATTACCGGGCTGGAACAGCTTGACAAAGTAATTGCCATCGACCAGTCCCCGATCGGGAGGACGCCGCGTTCCAACCCTGCCACCTACACAGGCGTATTTGATTTAATCCGCGACTTGTTCGCCGCCACGCCGGATGCAAAGGCAAAAGGCTACAAAAAGGGCCGTTTCAGCTTTAACGCCAAAGGCGGCCGCTGTGAAGCATGCAGCGGAGACGGCATTAATAAAATTGAAATGAACTTCCTGCCGGATATCTATATCCCCTGTGAAGTCTGCCACGGGAAACGTTACAACCGGGAAACACTGGAAGTAAAATATAAAGGGAAAACAATCGCAGATGTATTGGATATGACAGTGGAAGAAGCGCTGCACTTCTTTGAGCCGCTTCCGCGCATCCGCCGTAAAATCGAAACACTTTACGATGTCGGCCTTTCATATATCAAGCTCGGACAGCCTTCCACCACCTTGTCCGGAGGCGAGGCACAGCGTATCAAGCTTGCTACAGAGCTTAGCAAACGAAGCACAGGAAAGACTGTCTATATTTTGGACGAGCCAACGACAGGGCTTCATTTCGCTGACGTCCACAAGCTGATTGATATCCTGCACCGGCTTGCGGAAAACGGCAATACCGTCATCGTAATTGAACACAACCTGGACGTTATTAAAACAGCCGATTATATTATTGATATCGGGCCGGAAGGCGGCGATAAAGGCGGCACTGTCGTGACCTGCGGGACGCCGGAAGAAGTTACAGAGTGTAAGGAATCCTACACCGGCTATTACATCAAAAAAATGCTGTCATAAACAGGAGAATACAATGGAACCAAAAAAATATTCTTTTTTTGCGATGCTTGCACGCATGAAATATATTGAACGCTGGGCTTTAATGCGAAATTCTGTTAAAGAAAATATCAGCGAGCACTCGTTAGAAGTTGCCATGATCGCCCATGCGCTTGCAATCCTTGGCAATAAACGGCTGCAGAAAAGCTACAATGCGGAACATGCCGCCATGCTTGGCCTTTACCACGACTGCACAGAAATCATCACCGGGGACATGCCAACCCCGGTGAAATATGAAAACAATGAAATCCAGTCCGCCTATAAGCAGATTGAAAAAGCGGCGGCATTCCGCCTCCTAAATATGCTGCCATCCGACCTCCGGGAAGAATATGAGGGCTACTTTATCGAATCCCCGGAAGATAAAGAGCTGCACCGTTTAGTCAAAGCAGCAGACAAGATTTCCGCACTGGTTAAATGCGCAGAAGAAATAAAAGCCGGCAACCGGGAATTTTGCAGTGCTGAAAGCACCTTGCAGGAAGCTATTAAAAACCTGCACTGCCCGGAAGCCGACCTCTTTATGGAAGAATTTTTCCCCATGTACCAGCTCACGCTGGATGAACTAAATTAAGGGGCTGTGAAAACAACAACCCCTTAACCAAATGGGATGCCTATCCCAGCAACGCCTTATCACTTGCAAATTCCTCGCCGCTGACCTCTTCAAATTTCTTTAAGAGGTCTTCTACGGTGAGTTTTTTCTTCTCCTCGCCACGGATGTCCAAAATCACACGCCCTTCATTCATCATAATCAGGCGGTTTCCATGCACAATTGCATCACGCATGTTGTGCGTTACCATCATCGCCGTTAAATTATGCTCTGTAATCATTTGTTCTGACAGTTCAAGAACCTTCGCCGCCGTCTTAGGATCCAATGCCGCCGTATGCTCATCCAGCAAAAGCAGCTTTGGCTTTTTCAGGGTTGCCATCAAAAGGGTAAGCGCCTGTCTCTGCCCGCCGGAAAGCAATCCGACTTTAGAAGTCATCCTGTCCTCCAGCCCAAGGTCTAATTTCGCCAGAAGCTCTTTATATTCTTTCCGTTCCTTTTTTGTGATACCCCAGCTAAGTCCGCGGCGTTTCCCCCTTCTTGCCGCCAGGGCAAGGTTTTCCTGGATTTCCATAGTCGCAGTCGTCCCCGTCATCGGATCCTGGAACACCCGCCCCAGAACAGCCGCCCTTTTATGCTCCGGAAATCCTGTTACATCTTCTGCATCAATTAAAATCCTTCCAGAGTCAATTGGCCAGACGCCTGCAATCGCATTTAATACCGTTGATTTGCCAGCTCCATTCCCGCCAATCACCGTTACAAAATCGCCTTCCTCCAATTGGAGGTCAACGCCATTTAACGCTTTCTTTTCGTTAATTGTACCAAGGTTAAATGTCTTATGGACATCAATTAATTCTAACATTATCTTGCACCTCCTTTTGCTGCCCTTCGGTAGGAATTCTTTGATTTTCCTTTCAGATACGGAACTGCAAGGAAGACTGCAACAACAATTGCTGAGAACAGCTTCAAATCAATAGAAGGCAGCCCAAGCCAGCATACAAAGCTGATTACAATATAATAAATAATACTGCCCACGGATACGAAAAGAAGCCTTGCCGCAAAATTCAGCTTGTTGCCAAAAATTGCCTCTCCAATCACCTCTCCTATAATGACGGAAGCAAGCCCGATTACAATCGCACCCCTTCCCATATTCACATCACAATTTCCCTGGTACTGCGCCAGGATTCCCCCTGCAAATCCAACCAGCCCATTGGAAAAAATAAGCGCGATTACCTTTGCACGGGAAGTATTAATCCCCTGGGCGCGGGACATATTCGGATTACATCCTGTCGCACGGATTGTAAAGCCCATCTCTGTCCCAAAAAACCAGTAAAGTGCTGCGATAACTGCAGCTGTAATCAGCCCGGTAACAAGAATTGTCTTTGAAATATAACGAAGTGAAACAAATAAGTTAAACTGGTCTACACTGACTGCCTGGTTTGCCCTTCCCCCGGTTATATTTAAATTTATGGAATACAGGGCAATCTGTGTTAATATGCCGGCCAGGATATCCGGTATGCCAAATACTGTATGTAATACGCCGGTGATAAAACCGGCCGTCATCCCTGCAAGAAACGCCATAAAGACTGCAACTACAGGCGGATAGCCTGCCAGTATCAGCATTACTGTAACTGCACCGCCCGTGGCAAGCGTACCATCTACAGTCAAATCTGCAAAATTCAATATTTTATAGGTAATATAAACTCCAATCGACATAAGGCCCCAAATCAGCCCCTGCGAAACATTCCCTGGCAAAGCTCTTACCAGGGCGGTTACATCCAACGCTCCCAAAACGGGAATTAAACTTAACATAATCTGTTCCTCCAAATACTAAAATCCATTCCTTATTTCCTCTGCCAACGCTTCAATATCTGTTTCATCCTTATGCTCTACCCACTTAATATGGACATTATCCCCCTCATAGCGCGGAATCAGATGAACATGCAGATGGAACACCGTCTGCCCTGCTGCCTCCCCATTGTTCTGCAATACATTAATTCCATCACAGTGCAGCACCTCCATCAAAACTTTACAGCACTTTTTAGCCACTGGCAGAAGTTTTTCACAATACTCCTCTGGCAGTTCCAGTAAATTTTTTGCATGCGTCTTTGGCAAAATAATGCAGTGGCCCTTTGATGCAGGGCTTGCATCCATAATCACCTTAAAATCCTCATCCTCATAAACCGCATTAGTTGGAATCTGGCCATTTGCCAGCTTACAGAAAATACAATCATCATTCACTAATTTTTCCATCACTTAACCTCTTTCTGCACTGCCTCCAAAATAAAGAACTATGCCCAGATACCATGCAGCGCAACAGTATCTGCTAACTAAATATTCACCGCTTAATTTTTGCTAAAACGGAATAATGTATCAAATGTATGGAGTACACGGAAATTCCCTTTCGCCGTAAGCTCCCCTGACATAAAAGCAGTCTGGAGCGGCGACTCGCCATACACAATATTTTCCAGGACCTTTTTTGAAGACTTAATTGCAACGTCTACGGAATCCCTCTTGCCATAATAGCAGTTCAGGCTTCCATTTTCAATCTCTAATACAAGCAATCGCTGAAATTCCTTAATTTCCCAGGAAAAAGATACTGAAACATCAGGAATTGGGCTGAACGCCTTTTTAAACTCTTCCACATAAGGCTCCTCTGCCTCAAACATATCAGGACTGTCGTCACTGTCCCCCATCATCTGTTTAAACATCTGTGTCAGTTCCTGGAGATCTTCTTTCTGCTTCCTCACATAAGAATCATTTGAAACATACATGGAAAGCTGCTCGCTCTCCTGCGGCGTCAGGCGGATTGTCTTTGGCTTCAATACATTTTCACGCACCACCAGGCTGCTTGATGGCAGGGAGCTTAATTTTTTAGAAAACGTCCGGTAAAAACTTTCCGTTTTCTTTTCAATCAGATAGGCGTATTCTGTGCTTGTCTCAAACGTAACTGTATCGCTGACATAAGCACAGATTCCATCACAGGGAATCCCGCCAAGCATTTCCCATGCCTTTACCATGGTAAACTGTGCATCCTTTTCCCCATAAGTGGTCGCTAACACAACCGGCATCATATATAAGGATTTGAATTTTTCCTTATCTCCATACAGCCAGCAGGCATCCAAAAACTGCCATAACAGCCCGCCGATTCCCATCCACTCTACAGACGCTGCCAGGATAACGGCGTCTGCGTCCTTCAAAGTCTTTGGCAAAACGGCAATTCCCCGCTTATCCTCATAAAGGTTATATCTTTTCACCTTTATATTCAACTCATCCAGGACGCCCATTATCTTATTCATCACAAAAATCGCTGGGTCATCAATCAACCCTCTTCCGCCGTAATAAATATTCACCTTCATCAATCAATCTCCATTTCTACGCGAAATCATGTTTTTCCCTCCCTGCCCTTTTCCAGGTAAGAAGGGCAGCCAGCAAAAAACCAGCTAAAAAGCCCCCGACATGGGCGGCGTTATCTACCCCCTGGCTTGTAAAACCTCCATACAGGCTTAAAAAAGCCATCCATGCAATCTGCCGTACACTATACTGCGCATTTCTCCCTTTATGGAAAAGAACCAGGTACAATACAGCGCCAACTGCTCCAAAAACGGCGCCAGACGCACCAATGGAAACGATATAATCATCCCGCAGCATATTATAAACCATTGAGGCACACCCTGCAAGGATTCCTGACGCAAGATACAAAATTCCATACTTTAACGGCCCGATCTCCTTTTCCAGTACAGAGCCAATAAACGCCAACACCAGCATGTTGTTAAAGATATGTCCTATATTACTGTGCAAAAAAACAGAAGTCAATAAGCGGTACCACTGGCCCTGTGAAATCACCTCATACCATCCAAGCGCCCCCGCCTCAATCCAGCTGCCGGAAAATGCATTGAAAAAATCAGTATACAAAAAAACTAATATATTTATACTAATAATCAGCAAATTACATATTGGCAGCCTTCTGTCCTTTACAGCGCTGCAAAAACGCTGCCATGCGCCCTGCATGCTGCCGTTTGCCTCCCCGCCATACGGTACAGGGCCATCCTGCCATGTAAACATTTCTTCCAACGGCCGGCGCAGCGCCATAAACCCTTCCTCCGCCGTCTCATAAACCATAACCTGTCCCCTGCCTGGCACAATCCGCCAAAAACATTCATAATTTTTAAAGAGCCTTCCTGCACTCCTGTCGTCATCACTCACAAGAAGATACAAAAAATGGCAGTAATAGCATCCCCTTTGCTGTATAAAAGCCCGTATCTGCTCTGACACATGATAAAACTGCCCTGTTTCCAGATACCTTCCTGACGTTTCATCTAATGTAACGACAGCATACCCTTCGCCCCGCTCCTGGCGCAGGGCCAAATGGATATCCGGTGTGTTTATGGAAATCATTTCATATCCATATTGCAATAATATACGTTCTATCTGCCTATACATTATTCCCTCCAAATCTGCAGCGTTCCCCTTTTTCGCGCTCCCATTTCCAAATACGCCCTAATATATAATAGCAGACAAATGAAGATTTATCTACTAATTCTCCTGATTTTGTCGAAGAAGAACTAATTATGGCATCCGATACCTTCTTTACGTTTCCCCTGAAAAGAGATTATCATAAACCCAGAGTTACTATTCAAAGTCTATCGTATGAAAAAGAGCGGCCGTAAATAGTAACAATTCAGAACATGAAGAAATGACACAAGAACCACAGGGGGAATTACCATGAAAAACTTTTTAGAAAACTACAACTTATTATTTGCCATGACAATCCTGACTGCTTTCACAATTGCATTTAAGTGCATCTGCGCAATTATTTACCAGGTGCTCCTGCGGGACTCTGAGCAGGTCCCAAGCACTAAGAACAAATGGATACGCGCCATGTACACCAAATTTGAGGCTTGTTATAAGCTAAAAATCCCAATCCACAATCCCGGCTGTTTTGTTGAAAACCATATGGCACAGTACCACTTCCTTGGTATCTCCATGAAAACACTGGAAAATACAGATATTTTCTGCGGGCTTATCGTAACAGCCGCAACGCTGCTTAGCGTCATGTGCGGAATCTACTATGAATTTCCTGTGCGGTGGACGCTAATCCACAGCATGACACTTGTATTTTTCCTTTTATTCCTTGCTGCCAGCGAGCTTCTGTTCCAGGTCCGCCATAAAAGAAGCCTGCTCTACCTGCAGCTTTTAAACTATTTTGAGAACACCCTGCAGGCAAAACTTGAAAACCAATATCTCCACCCGGAGGAGCGGAAAGCATACGAAAATGCCTACTTTGAGCAGGAAGAAGAGTCTGACAAGAAAACAGAAGGGACAAAAGAGGAAAATATTGCCGCGGCAGCAGAGCATCTCCCTTCCTCGGTAGCGCCTGATATGCAGGAACTTATTGATTCGCTGCTGGAAGAGTCAAAAATTACAGAAGAAATAAACGAACAGCAGGAAAAACTCCACGCTGCAGCCACTAATGAAAAATATCGTCTTGTAGAAGAAATCATCAAGGAATATTTCTAAAATTATAACAGAAAGGGTTACTATTCACGGTCGATTTCTGAAAAGGCTGAAATCATTGTGCTTGCACATATGATTTTAGCTCTTTCCTAGAAATTGACTGTAAATAGTAACCAGAAAGGCATGGTACCAAAATGGAAACACGATATAGTATATCTGACACAGCAAAACAGCTGGAGGTAGAAGCACATGTCCTCCGTTACTGGGAAGTAGAACTTGGGCTGCACATCGAAAGGAACGCACAGGGGCACCGCTTTTATACCCCGGAAGATGTTAAGCTTCTTTTACATATTAAAGATTTAAAAGAGCAGGGATTCCAGCTAAAATCAATTAAACTGATTCTCCCTGATATCCATAATGTATGCCAAATGGACACACAGAAATTATACCGCCTGCGTGAAGAATTAAACCAGCAGGTCACGGATGAAAACAGCCATGCAGCAGCACATCATATGGCACAGGTTATGCCGCTCCATCCAGAGCGTACAGATGCAGCAGCACAGAAACAAGCTGTAAAATCCATGAACCCGGAAGAAAAACTGCGCCATTTTGAAGCAATGATGCGTAAAATGATACGCAATACTGTTGCTGAAATGGACAGGGAATCTGAAGAACGGATTTGTGAAAAAATCACAACAAAACTGCTAAAGGAAATGGATTACCTGACGCGGCAGAAAGAAGAACTGCAGGAACGGCAAATCACACTGCTAAACCAGATTCTTGCAGAGGTGCGCCATGACCTTCCAGAAAGCGCAGCAAGCGATGAAGAAACACTGCCGCAAATCCAGTCCCGAAATAAAGAAAAACAAAAAAAGAAAAAATTATTTGCTAAGTCCAACTAATAATGCTACAATAATGGGAAAAAGGTACAGAGAGGATACAGCAAATGGGAAATTTTCGATTTGATAAATGCGGTGATATTGAAGGGCTTTATTTAATACAGCCGGAAGTCCGCGGCGATGCAAGAGGTTATTTTATGGAAAGCTATAACTACCAGGATTTCCAAAAAGCAGGACTTGACATGGTTTTTGTGCAGGACAACCAGTCTAATTCTTCCAAAGGCGTCCTGCGCGGCCTCCACTTTCAGAAAGAACATACACAAGGCAAGCTGGTACGCGTCTTAAAAGGGGAAGTATTTGACGTTGTCGTTGACATACGGAGAGGATCTAAAACATTTGGAAAATGGCATGGCGTCATTTTAAGTGCAGAAAAGAAGAATATGTTTTATGTGCCGGAAGGTTTTGCACATGGCTTTTACGTATTATCTGATACCGCAGAATTTTTTTATAAATGCACCGACTTTTATGACCCGTCTTCTGAAGCAGGTATCCCTTGGGATGATAAAGCAATCGGAATCCATTGGCCAATCCCAGAGGGAGAAGTTCCACTCCTTGCAGAAAAAGATAAAAAATACCCTCCTTTTTCAGAAGATACCGCCCTTGACTTTTAAAAACAGAATTGGAGGATTACTATGGAAAAGGTGTTGATTACCGGCTGTAACGGCCAGCTTGGCCGGGCTTTAAATTCCCTTTTAGAGGGGACAGATACTGAAATCGTCAATACAGATGTTGATACGCTTGATATCTGCGATGAGAGCCAGGTGCTCTGCCTTGTAAAAAAGGAACGGCCAGATACCATTATTAACTGCGCGGCGCATACTGCTGTTGATAAATGCGAAACGGATAAAGAAAATGCACACAGGATAAATGCTATCGGCCCTAAAAACCTTGCCAAAGCTGCTAAAGAGACTGGCGCACAGATTGTACAGGTCTCTACGGACTATGTATTTGACGGCAATACCGATACGCCATATGTTGAAACGGACGTGCCCTGCCCGCAGAGCGTCTATGGCTCTACAAAACTAGAGGGTGAAAAAGCCGTTGCTGCCCTGACAGAAAAATGCTATATTGTACGGACTGCATGGCTGTATGGTGACGGAAATAACTTCGTAAAAACCATGCTGCGCCTTGCAAAGGAGCGGGACACAATTACTGTCGTAAACGACCAGTTCGGTTCCCCGACCTCCGCGGATGAACTTGGGCGTATGATACTTCACATCGTTGATTCTGGCAAGTATGGGATTTACCATGCAACCTGCGAGGGATTTACAAGCTGGTATGAATTTGCTAAAACAATATTTTCACTTGCACAGATTAATGTTAACCTTGTACCCGTCAGCACAGAAGAATATACGGCGGCAATCGCAAAGCGACCTGCATTTTCTGTTTTGGAAAACCATAAATTAAATTCCCAGGGAGCTTACCGTATGAAAAACTGGCAGGATGCATTAGAGGAATATATGGGGAAACTATCTTGAAAATACTATTTTACGAATGGAACGCCTATAATTTATATGATACCCGTACTACATTAGAAGCCCTTGGGTATTCTGTAACCATGCTTGAAAGGCCAATCCATAACCCGGAAGAAGATTCCGGTTATGTGGATTGGCTTTGCTGCCAGTTAAAAAAGGAACCGTTTTGCTTTCTCTTTTCCATCAATTATTTTCCAGTACTTGCAGAAGCATGCCATACCGCCAATCTTCCCTATGTCTGTTGGAATTGTGACAGCCCCCTGCTCGCCATGTACCATAAATCTGTCTTCTATCCAACTAACATTATCTTCTGTTTTGACCGTTCCAATTATGAGGAGTTCCGCATTCTTGGCGTCAAAAATATTTTCCATCTTCCCCTGGCAGTCCACACAGAACGCCTTTCCAGGCAGATTTCTTTTGATACGTCTGCGATATACCCAGTTTCTTTTGTCGGAAGCCTCTATGAGAAAAACTCTTTTGACCGCATTGCAGGCCAGCTTCCGCCTTATCTCTGTGGATATCTGGAAGGTGCAATGAATGCACAGCTTTTAGTGTCCGGAGGCAGCCTGCTGGAACCCCTGCTTACTGATGATATATGCCTGATGATTGAAGAACTTATGGATTATCACCAGTCAGCGCAATCCTTTGCCAGTACGCGCAGCTTGTTTGCCAGCACTGTCCTTGGCTTTAAAACAGCTTCCCTAGAACGGTATCAGAATTTGAATGCCCTGTCGCTATCTGCGCCTGTACACCTTTTCACAGATAGTTTTACCGATAACCTCCCGCTTGTCCATACACATGGCCCTGTTGACTATCTGTCTGAAATGCCCCAGGTGTTCCATGACAGCAAAATTAACCTGAATATGACAATCCCCAACATTAAAACAGGAATCCCGCTGCGAATCTGGGATATCTTAGGAAGCGGCGGCTTTGCCCTGACAAACTACCAGGCAGAATTTGACGGAATCTTCCAGGCTGGAGGTACTCTTGATATCTTTGAAGATACGGAAGAACTTATGGACAAAACAGCATTTTATTTAAAACATGACAGCATACGGAATAAAATCGCCAGACAGGGATTAGAGCTTGTCAAAAAAGAGCATAATTATACTGTCCGCATAACCCAGATGCTCCAGCAAATAGCACACTGTATCTGACCGTTTAAAAGCAATTTTCAATCATCCCCCGGAGGCAACGGGATTGCCAACCCATTTGCAGCCGCCAGGCAGAAAGGAAAGAATAGAAAAATGAAATTATCAGATAAAATTCTCGAAGAAAAGAAACAATATTCCGAACGGTTTGAATTTGCCGTAGAGCGCATCCGCTCCATCCAAAAAGAAGCCATGCAGGAAAATTGCCCTGTTAATGTGCATGGAAAAGCCTTCGGGGAATATTTTCACCGTACCGCTTCTTTTTTACTGCAAATTGCCGATTTATACCAGCAAAAAGAAACAAAACAACTATCCGGGTGCTCCCTGGATGAATTAAAAGCACTGAATACTGCCCTATACCAGGACGTGCTTCCTAAAAACTATGAAAAAAGTTTTGCAAATCCGGCCTATGCTGCCTCTATCCTTGGCGGCGGATTTTCTGCCGTATTATGCACCCTGTATACAGAGCTGCGCAGCAATATTGCCTATGCTTTTGAAAGCCGTCTCTTTTACCTGACAATCAGCTTTGAGCTTTTTATAGAAATCTACAATATCATAGAGCAGCCTGACGCAGACGCCAGGGAAGCCAAATCTGCAATTTACTACTATTTCTTTGATTATGCAGACCTGATGGCAGAAGACGGGATGCATGATTCCTTTGACCCGGAATACAATTTTGCAACGGAAATTATCTGTAACTGTGACTTACAGGATTTACGGTATCTGTACTATTTTGGAGAATATGTTTCAGAAAATGAATGGAAAACCGCAGCCTATTTCAATACTTTATCAGAACAGGAAATTCAGGATATGGCCTTTACCTTTACAGACGGATTCCGGCACGGCTTCGAACTGTACCAGATTGATTTGTCCCAGAAAAAAACAGTGAATATCCGTTACCACCTCGGCATGGAACGGATGATACGGACCATGATAACCCAGTTTAAAGAACTCGGCCTAACCCCCTGTATTTACCGTGCCGGAACCAGCATCCGAAAACGGAATCCCAGAGGAAAAGTCGGCTATACCGGGACTTCCCCTAATAAGCAGTATGATTATGACCACCGCATGGATGACTCCCTGTTTTTTGACAAAGCATATGCTGACCGTCTCCTGCAGGTGCAGAAACAGGCATTGGAATCCATGAAAGAACTCTGCGCTGATTTCGCCGGTCCTGCTGTCGTTGAAACATTTGGGGAAGAACCCTTTAATCCTGCTGAAAAGAAAGAAAACTTAAAATATACTGAAAAGCAACAGAAATGGAAAGTAGAATTTCAGTCAGAAAACGGCATTCTGACCAATAAATATATCCCGGGAGACCAGACCAGCTTTTCCATTATCTCCTACCCTCTTCCGGAAATCGGGAAAAAATATGAAGAAATATTCCAGGAAACCATCCATGTCAATACCCTGGATCAGACAGAATACCTTGCTATCCAGACAAAACTTATACAGGCGCTAGACTGCGGCGAATTTGTCACCATTACTGGGCGCAATGGGAATAAAACTAACCTGGCCGTTTCCCTTACGCCTATGGCGCAGCCAGAAAAGGAAACACGCTTTGAAAACTGCCTTGCAGACGTCAATATCCCTCTGGGGGAAGTCTTTACCTCCCCACAGTTAAATGGAACCAACGGTATTCTGCATGTGACAAAAGTATTCTTAAATGGTTTAGAATACCACAACCTTTCCCTGACCTTCAAAGACGGCATAATAACAGACTATAACTGCAGTAATTTTGATGCGCCCGAAGAAAACAAAAATTATATCCGCGCCAATGTCCTGTTCCACCATGACACACTGCCAATGGGGGAATTTGCAATCGGTACAAACACTGCCGCCTATGCAATGGGGAAAAAATACAATATCTCACATCTGCTCCCAATCCTGATTGCAGAGAAAACAGGCCCTCACTTTGCAGTAGGCGATACCTGCTTTTCCCATGAAGAAGAACTTGCCACCTATAACCCGGATGGAAAAAAGATGATTGCAAAAGAAAATGACTACTCCAGGCTGCGCCACACAGACTGCCAAAAAGCATATTTTAACTGCCATACAGATATCACCGTCCCATATGACGAATTAGGCGACATCTGCGTACACACAAAAGAGGGAGAAACTATCCCCATAATCCGCCAGGGCCGTTTCGTCCTCCCAGGGACAGAACAGCTCAATATAGCGCTGTAAGCAAAATCCCCGTTGTTATTTCATGGCAGCTTAAGCACATACAATATTTTGCCCTGTCATCCTCACCAGGACATCGGCACAGGCGTCCAGCCCAAGGCTCCCACTATTCAGGCACAAATCAAACCTGGACATGTCCCCCCATTTCCAGCCAGTATGTGTATTGTAAAAGCTGCCTCTTCTCTTATCCGACTTGCGCAGGAAATCTTTTGCCTCTTCCCTTGCGATTTTTTCGGTTTCCACCGCACGTTCAATACGATAGTCTTTATCGGCATAGACAAAAACTTTCAGGCAGTCTTTCCTGTCCTTTAAAATATATGACGCACATCTTCCTACAATCACGCAGTCCTGCTTTTCAACAATTTCCTCAATAATCCGTTTCTCTTCCAAAAACAGCTTTTCTGTCATCGGCAAATTCGGATTGTCCTTTTTACTTCCGCCCAATGCAGTTTTAGAAAGATTGAAAATAATGCTTCCCGGAGCTGTCTCTTCCAAATCCCCAATATAGATTGGCGATATGTCAAGCCTTTTTGCCGCCTCCACTAAAATAGTCCTGTCAAACAGCTTAACCCCCAGCTTTTCCGCAACCCTTCTTCCAATCTCATTGCCGCCGCTTGCAAACTCACGTTCCATTGTAATAATCTTATACAAAAATACCAGCTCCCTTCTTTTTCTTAAACTCCATTATAGTACACGTCTGTAGAGTTGACAAGCACCGCTTTCATATATTTAAAAGGTCTTGATGCGCCGTTAAAAAGAAAGACACTGCCGCAAGCACCAGAAACCCTGCACAAAACAATGTAAGCACTATCCCCTTTGCAATCCTGATGCCAAACGGCGCCGGGTATAGCCTGCCATCCTTAATTTCCCTTCTTTTTGACGACCGCAGCAATATAAGTACAACAACTAAATAAGCCGGAATCCCTGCCAGATTCCTCCAAGTATAGCCATCAATACTGCCAGTAATTGTATTATCTCCATAAAGGCCAGCCGCTAGAAGCGCGCCAAAGTCATTCCATGCATGCAGCAGCATAACAAACCACAAGCTATTAGTACGCAGATAAACAGCGCCTAGCAGCATTCCTAGAAAGCTTGCCATAATTGACTGTACCAATGCACTTTCCAGCCCTATGCCAGAGAGTATATTCGTCATATGACAGGCGCCAAAAAGCGCTCCCTGCAGCACAATGACAAGAAAAATCCCCTTGTCTGTATGGACAGAAAATTTATCTTTCAAAATACTGGTCACAATTCCACGGAACACCAGCTCTTCCGTAAAACCAATCCCAAGCATTGCTAAAATAAATAAAAGAATATCACCGGCAGGAGCTAACGCCTGAAACTTATAATCTTCCGTCAGTCCATACATTGCCAGGTTGCTCACTGCTGCAACCGCCCCTACCATAATCATATATCCACCTGTTCCAATGCTGTAAAGAATCCCCCTGCTTTTCTGTGCCAAAACGTCTCCAAAGCCCATCGCAAAAAAAACAGCAAGTACAAAAACATCTGCAATCAACATGGAAGCAAGCTGAACCGCAAAATCCTGATGAAGCACCATCATTACAGGAATAGCGCTCAAATGAAATATCAATAAATACGAAACAATGACAGCAATACAACTACATATTGGCAGTTTTTCCCTGAATTTTTTTAACATATTTTGCATATTATCCTTTCTCCTTTTTTCCTTCACCCTTACATCTACCAGGCTGCCGTTTAAGCCGGTTCCTGAAAAAGGGGAAATCCTGCTATAAAACAAAACCGGAGCGTATTGTAAAATACGCTCCAAACATTTCATAATATTGAGATGAAAAGGTATTTTGCCTCAACGGATACTATGCAGAAACATCAAAACCACCAGAAACCGGTGCTGCTGTTTCCGCCGGAGCTGCTTCTGGCGCTACTGCTTCCCCGCCATCTGCCGTTCCGCCTTCCTGGGCATTCGCTGCATCTTCTTTCATTCCAACATCAACCAGCCCAAGCGCCGCTGCAATCATGTCGTCAGATGCCAGTTCATTTCTCTCAAGCATGTATCCCTGCTGCTGCAGCAAATTGATTTTCCTTTTCAGATACTGCATATCAGCCTGCATCAACTCCATATCTTCCTGACGGCGGTGCCTGTTCTTTCTCTGTTTTTCATTTGCTTTCAGTTCCTTTTGCAGACGGGCAATCTCTGCATCCACTTTCTGCTTCTTTGACACATGGCGAATGCCTTTTCCCTGCTGTTTTGCCTGAAGCTCCACAGAATCATTTTTCTTTTTCTGCACTGCTTCGCTCTTCATATTATTAACCTTTTTCCGTGCAGTACGGACCATCTTATAAGCATGCTGCAGCGCAAGCTGAACCTCTCTGTCCTCATATTTCCCACTGGCTGCCTTGCGCCGCAGAGAACTAAGGTTTGAGGTTGCCGTAGTAAGGGCGTTGGACGCCTGTGCAGAAGTTTTTGCCGTACTGATTGCAGAAGATACTCTATGGTAATTATAAGAAAGCTTCCCTCTGTTTTTCTTCTTTTCTTCCTGCTGCTTTTTCTTTAATTCTTTCATACGGTCCAACATCCGCTGAAGAGACTTCAAAATCTGTTCTGCTTCTTCCAGCCTCTTCTTTAACGAATCTTTTTCTTCCTCATCATCCTTGCTTTTCCCTTTTTCCGCCTTTTCTTCCTCAATGGTCCCAAGCTTTTCTTCCTGTTCCTTTAATATAAACTCCTGATACCATGCCGCCACATCATTTGTCCTCTGGGACACCTCATAGCTAACAGCCCCATCCTGCCCTGATGTATGGGCATCTTCCTTTGTTTCTGTCCGCCTGCCTGCATCTGTATCACGCTTTGGCCCAGACGCAGGGCGGTTTTGCTGTACCTTTGCAGCTGCTGCAGCCTGTGCAGCGTATTCCCCCATTTTATCAACTGCCATATTATCACTCCTTAAATCCATTTGAAAATTCTCTGCAACTCCATTTGCACATAAGGCAAGTTTTCATATAATGTATCGGATGTTTTTGCTATTATAATAACAGGTGATCAGGTATTCTTTCCGCTTCCATATTCTTTCACACCCTTTTTTAGCCGTTTTATGCCTTCCATTACAAGTTCTTTCGGACAGGCAATATTTATCCTTAAAAAACCATCGCCATTACCTCCATACACACTTCCATCCATAAGATATAATTTGGCCTCTTTTCTTAAAAAAGCTGCCAGCCTGCGGGAAGAAACAGATAAACTGCGGCAATCCAGCCACAAAAGATATGTGGCTTCTGTCGAAACTACCGTTATCTGTGGCAGTTCGTTTTTCAAAAACTCCACAACATACTGTTTATTCTCCTGCAAATATTGACGCAGTTCTTCCAGCCATAGGCCCCCCTTTGTAAATGCTGCAGCTGCCGCATCAACTGCAAATACATTTGGCTCCCCCGCCCCATCGGCCCATAGCCCCTTCTTCATCTTTCGGTACATCGCCTTATCTGGCACAAAAACTGCCGCCGTCTTTATTCCCGCCAGATTAAAGCTTTTTGTCGGGGCAACTGCCGTTATGCTGATTTCCTTACAGGTTTCTGACACAGAGGCAAATGGGATATACTCAAGCCCTGGCGCTGTTAAATCACAGTGAATTTCATCGGAAAGCAAAATTACATGGTGCTTTTTACAAAGTTCTCCTACCTTCTTTAACGTTTCCCGGTTCCAGATTATTCCGACAGGATTATGGGGATTACATAAAACCATCATGGTTGTCCCCGGGTCTGACAACTGCTGCTCTAACAACGGAAAATCCATCTCATACCGGCCACTGTCATAACGCAAAGGATTTTCTGCTATCTTTCTTCCATGATCGGTAACCGCATGGAAAAAGCCATTATAAACCGGCGTCTGTATCAAAACCTTGTCTCCTGGTTCTGTCAGGTTTTTAACAGCGATGGAAATAGCCGGGATTACACCTGTACAAAACAGCAGCCACTCCTTTTCTATCTGAAAATGATGTACTTTTTCCCACCAGCCCTTATAAGCCTGATACCATTCCTCCGGCACAATTGTATAACCATAAATTCCATGTTTTGCCCTTTTACAGATTGCTTCCTGGATTTCCGGTGCAGTACAAAAATCCATATCTGCCACCCACATGGGCAGTTCGCCTTCTGGTACGTCCCATTTCAGCGAATAGCTGCCCCTGCGGTTTCTTGACGTATCAAAATCGTATTTCATATCCTTCCTCCTCTAAAACTTTAACCCTGCATACGTTTCATAAACTCACAAATAGCGGCAGCAGCCCCATCCTCTTCATTACTCAATGTAATAAAGTCAGCCTTTTTTTTCAGTTCCTCTGAAGCATTCCCCATAGCAACCCCAAAACTGGCTTTTACCACCATATCCATATCATTAATGTCATCGCCGCACGCCATCGTTTTTTCCGGTGCAATGCCCAGTAACCTTGCAAGCTTTAACATCCCATTGCCTTTCCTTGCTGTTACCGTATTTACCTCCAGGTTATGCGGCGCCCCAGATACCAGCGTTATATCCTCTACCTGGATAAGCCTCTGGTAAACCTCCTGCTTCTTCTTTCTCCCCTCTTCGTCCATGTAAAAATTTATTGTTATCTTTTCTACCTTTCCTTCTTTTTGCCGGACATATTCCATCAAGTCTGGAAAAAACTCCCTGCCAGCCAGCAAATAGTCTGCCATCACCTGCGGCAGCCCCATTTTGGGTATCCATTCCTTTCCATATTCCGGCATATGACCCACACCCTGTACAAAACAATCTGGCACCACAGGATATTCCTTTAAGATTTCTAATACCTCCAGCACTTTTTCGTCTGACAGCATGTCTTCCGAAATTCTCTTCCATTTTTGCTTTATAAAATCTTCAATCTCATATATAACTGCCCCATTGGAGGCAACAGCATATCCTATTTCACGGATTTCCATTAGTTCTTTCGGTATCCCGCTGATTGGCCTCCCGGTTACCGGCACAACGCAATATCCTGATGCAATCGCTTCCTGAATTATCTGCCTGGTCTTCTCAGAAATTCTCTTCTCATTATTAAAAACTGTCCCGTCCAAGTCCAGGGCAATCAGCCCTTTCAATCCTTTTCCTGCCATATTTCCTCCATTGCAAACTTTAGGAACTGCATATATAACATACAGTTAGTTCCTTATATACTACCCCATCACCAAAGGTTATTTTACATTATACCACTTAGCCTTTATTTTTCAACCAAAGCAAATACCTTAGAAAATGTGCTTGCAAAAACCTGATTCTTATGATATTATAACAAAAGTTTAAGTGTCTATCTATTTTCAGGGCGGGGTGTAATTCCCCACCGGCGGTATTCCAAGAAAGGTAAGCCCGCGAGCCGTAAGGCATGATTTGGTGAGAATCCAAAGCCGACAGTATAGTCTGGATGAGAGAAGATAGTAGAGATAGTGTGTTAATTGTGCCCTGAATACTATTATGTGTTCAGGGCTTTTTCTGTATTCAGAAACTGTGATAAAACAACAGCGCCCTATTTGCAGCAGGAGGTGGTTTTGGGTGAAGCAGGAGTATATGAGGCGGGCAATCGAATTGGCAAAGCTGGGGATTGGAAAGGTGAATCCAAATCCGCTGGTAGGAGCTGTTATAGTAAAAGACGGCAGGATTATCGGGGAAGGGTACCATGCAAGGTATGGAGATCTGCATGCAGAACGCCATGCATTTTCCAGGCTGACAGAGGAGGCGAAAGACGCCGAGATGTATGTTACGCTGGAGCCATGCTGCCACTATGGGAAACAGCCTCCTTGTACACAGGCTATTATAGAGCATGGGATTAAAAGGGTTTATGTGGGTTCAGATGACCCGAATGCATTGGTTGCAGGAAAAGGGATCCAAACGCTTCGGAAAGCTGGGATAGAAGTGGAAACCCAAGTGCTGAAAGAAGAATGCGATGCGTTAAATCCGGTATTCTTTCATTTTATTTCTACAAAAACGCCTTTCGTCGTAATAAAATATGCTATGACTATGGATGGAAAGATTGCCTGCGATACAGGAAAGAGCCAATGGATTACAGGAAAAGAAGCACGCAGCCATGTACAGGAAACACGCAATGCGCTTATGGGGATTATGGTGGGAATCCAGACAATTATAACAGATAACCCAAGGCTTACCTGCCGTATTCCGGGCGGCCGAAATCCAATCCGTATTATTTGCGACAGCCATTTGCGGATACCGATGGCGGCAGAGGTTGTACAGACTGCCAAAAAAACCCCGACAATTGTGGCGACTGTGTCATCAGAGCAGGAAAAAATCTGTGCGCTGCAAAAAGCAGGGGTAAAGGTGATTATAACAGATAGTACAGATGGAAAGGTCGACTTGCGGGATTTAATGCAAAAACTTGGACAGGAAAAAATAGACAGCATTTTACTGGAAGGGGGAGGGACGCTGAATCAGAACGCTTTGCAAAGTGGAATTGTAAACCATATGCAGATTTACCTTGCCCCGAAGATATTTGGCGGAACCGGGAAATATACCCCAGTTTCCGGGACAGGGGTTAGAGAGCCAGACGAAGCATATCTGCTTACTAACCGAAAAATGAGGACATTTGGAGATGATATCCTGCTGGAATATGATGTGGCAAAACGCAGGGCAGAATGATTTGAAGAAAAAAGGAAGGAGGGAACTTCTGATGTTTACAGGGATAATTGAAGAAGTTGGAAAAATCCGTTCTGTTGCCAGGGGAAGTAACTCGGCTGTCCTGACGGTTGAGGCTGCCAGAGTATTAGAGGGAAGTAAAGTTGGGGACAGCATTGCAGTAAATGGGGTCTGTCTCACTGTTACGTCAATGGCTTCAGGCCAGTTTACAGCAGATGTTATGGCTGAAACACTCCGCCGCAGTTCTTTGGGAAGATTTTCAAGAGGCAGCAAAGTAAATTTGGAAAGGGCTATGCCGGCAAATGGGCGTTTTGGAGGCCATATTGTATCAGGGCACATTGATGGGACGGGAACTGTCCTGTCTTTAAAACCGGAAGATAATGCAGTCTGGGTAAGGATTCAGGCAGAAAAGGATGTGCTGAAATATATTGTAGAAAAAGGTTCTGTAGCAATTGATGGAATCAGCCTTACTGTTGCAGATGTGACAGAAACTGACTTTTCCGTGTCGGTGATTCCGCATACGGGTGAAGAAACAACCTTACTTTCTAAAACAGCAGGTGATATTGTAAATCTGGAAAACGATGTGATTGGGAAATATGTAGATAAACTCCTCCATTTTCAGAATGGGGAAAATATGGAAGGGCAGAAGGAAACAAAGGGTTCTGGGATTACAAGGGACTTTTTGTGGGAAAATGGATTTTAGCATGTTCTTGGGCAGGCAGAAAAGGGGAAAGAAAGATGGATTTTGAATTTAATACAATTGAAGAATTAGCAGAAGATATTAAAAATGGAAAAATCGTGGTGCTGATTGATGATGAAGACAGGGAAAACGAAGGGGATGTTATTTGCGCAGCACAGTTTGCGACAACGGAAAATGTAAATTTTATGGCTTCCTATGCAAAAGGGCTGATTTGTATGCCAATGGATGAGGGATATACAGATAGACTTGGGCTTCACCAGATGTGCGAGGTAAATACAGATAACCACTGTACGGCATTTACTGTTTCGATTGATTATATAGATACAGAAACAGGTATTTCCGCATATGAGCGTTCTATTACAGCGATGAAAACAGTGGAAGAAGGCATAAAGCCATCTGATTTTCGGACGCCGGGGCATATGTTCCCGCTTCAGGCAAAAAAGGACGGGGTACTGGAGCGGAATGGCCATACGGAAGCGACGGTTGATTTGATAAAGATTGCGGGGCTGAAACCGGTAGGCCTGTGCTGCGAAATTATGCGGGAGGACGGGTATATGGCGCGTACTCCTGAACTGACTGCATTTGCACAGAAACACCACCTAAAAATTGGCAGAATTGCAGACCTGGTGCAATACCGCAAGGAACATGAAGTGCTTGTAGAATGTGTTGCGAAAGCGGCCATGCCGACCCGTTATGGGGAGTTTACAATCTATGGATATGTCAATAAATTAAATGGCGAGCACCATGTTGCTTTGGTGAAAGGGGATATTACGGATGGAGCGCCAGTCCTCTGCCGCGTACATTCTGAATGCCTGACAGGTGATGCGCTGGGTTCTGCAAGGTGCGACTGCGGGCAGCAGTATGATGCGGCGATGAAAATGATTGCAAAAGAGGGAAGGGGGGTTCTATTGTATATGCGCCAGGAGGGGCGTGGGATTGGCTTGATTAATAAAATCCGCGCTTATGAGCTCCAGGACCAGGGAAGGGATACTGTGGAGGCAAACCTGGAGCTGGGCTTTCCGGAGGATGCGCGGGATTATACAATTGGAACACAGATTCTTGTTGATTTGGGAGTCCGCCAGATGCGCCTGATGACAAATAATCCATTAAAGGTATATGGCTTGTCCGGCTATAACCTAGAAATTGTGGAGCGTGTCCCGATTGAAATGGAACCAGGGAAATACGACTTGTTTTATTTAAAAACGAAAAAAGAAAAAATGGGACATATTTTGGATTTATAGTACTAGAGCAGCAAAAAATAGAAGGAGGCATTTAAATGAGAGTTTTAGAAGGAAATGTAATCGCAGGAGATGTAAAAATTGCAATTGTAGGCGCACGTTTTAATGAATTTATTGTGTCAAAGCTAATTAGCGGGGCACAGGACGGTCTAGTGCGTCATGGGGTAAAGGATGACGATATTACGTTAGCCTGGGTGCCGGGGGCTTTTGAAATCCCATTGGCGGCAAAAAAGCTTGCAATGTCAGGAAAATATGACGCAGTGATCTGCCTTGGCGCGGTCATCCGCGGTGCAACAAGCCATTATGACTATGTCTGCGCAGAGGTTTCCAAAGGGATTGCTGCAGTCAGCCTGGAAGCAGGGATTCCGGTTATGTTTGGCATACTGACGACAGACAATATAGAACAGGCAATTGAACGGGCCGGGACAAAAGCAGGGAATAAAGGGTATGATTGTGCTTTGGGAGCAATTGAGATGATTAACCTGACAAGGCAGATGTAAAAATTTATTCCCGCGAAGACCAAGTTTGGGTGATGCAAGCCTGATTACATCACCCGAACACGCCCGCGAGGATCAGATTCCCCTAATCTTCAAGCTTTCAAAAATCCTGCTCTCCATTCCATATTGTCTTCTAACGCCTATTTCCCATTAATATGCTCATCTAATTTCTGAATCATTTCCTCCAAGTCACACTGGTGCGTTTGACATGCCTGCTCTAATGTCTCCCGCGGGGACAAGTGACAGGAAACACAATGCATCCCCATTTCATTAAAACATTGTGCCGCAGAAGGATGATACTGTAAAATTGCCCCAATTAATGAATATTTTGTAATAACCATAACTACCTCATTTCTATAGACTAATTTATGTGATGCCCAACGTTATTTGTGTGTTTAATAAAATCTTCGGTAAAACATCCCTAAAGCAATACTTTCTGCAATAACCAATACCAGATAACCTCCAACGGTTTCCAGCACCGGCAAAAAACCGCCAGCGCCATCCACCTGGTACAATCCAGCCCGCATATTCAGCAAAGCTGTAACCCCAGCCAGCAGTACCATTACAACCGTATGGTTATACTCCCTGCCCATTCTCTGTGTCAGAAAATAGATGAGCAGCGCCAAAAGATAAACGCCAGCCAAAATAATTATCTGTTTCTCCATAAATCCCCCTGCCCGCTCTGCTGCCATCCCCCAAAACAACATATCCCCGCCTTCTGATTTACTAAAAAGAGAACAAAACAAAACTGAAATATAGAGAAACGAACTGCCTTCCACAAAAAAAATTATCCCCTCCTTTTTCAAGGATATACTGCATTGCTTCCAGCCGTCTGCTATATGGAACAATAAAATAATGTATATTGGGTAAAATATGCAATTTGTAAGATATAAAGAAGAAAAAAACGCATATCCCCTAAGGTTAAAACTAAACTGCAAAACTGACAGCAAAAGAAATAAAACAAAAAGGCCTCTTTGTTCCAGCTTCTTTTTTTGCCCCATCTTTTTCAAATAATCTGCTACCCTGCCATCTGCTTTTTCTGACACAAAATCATGCTTTTTTATCAAATCATACGCTTTTTTACACTCACTGCATTCCGCAAAATGTTTATCTATCATTTGATTTGATTCTTCTGATGTAACTCCATCCAAATAGGAAGGCAATAAATCCCTGATAATATTACAATGTACTTTTTCCATGTTTTTCTCCCCCTTCACTGGAATAATACTCTTTCACAACTTTTTCTTTGCCCCTGTAAAAATTTACACGCGCCCAATTCTCACTTTTTCCAAGTATTTCCCCAATCTCTTTAAAAGACAATGCCCCTGTAATCCGCAGATACATTACCTCCCGCATCTTTCCAGGCAATTTCTGCATTAATTTCAATACATCCAGCAGTTCAATTTTGGCAAGCGCCTCCCGTTCGGGCGTAATCTCAAAAATCTCTTCCCTGCCAGAAAAATCATCCGGAACTTGCCTTTTATTTTTAGAAAGATACTGGTAATAAGCATTCTTTGCAATGGAACATAACCAGGTGGATATTTTGCAGCTCCCATCATAATTCCCAATCGACTGGTATGCTTTCAAAAAAGTCTCCTGCGTCAATTCCTCTGCAACGTCCTTATCATTGCTTATGGCAAGTAAAAAGTGAAAAACTATTTTAGCATTTTCACAATATAGCTCTTCCATCCACGCCTCCTTTCATTTTATTTATCCATTTAGGGGGAATTTCGTTACAGTAAAACAAAAAAGCTTCCTGTAAATTCAGCATAACAGCCAAATTTACAGGAAGTAATTAATTACTATGTCCCTTAATGCCGTACATCACTTTGGATTCCATCCTCTTCTTTGGCACATCTCGCCTGAATAAGCGGAATATACTTCTTTATCATCTCTTGCGTAATCCGTTCTCCTTTTTCTATCAATTCTGCCTGTTTCTGCCCCCATTCTGCTGCCACCTTATTATCTTCTAACTTCTCACTTAACAGCATCTGCCCAAGCATAATAACACCCCCTTAATGATCCTCATATATAACATTTGCACTATGGCACTCTGATAAAAAAAGCGACACCGCCTTTTGATAATCTCGCAGCCCACTCCCTGCATTATGAATAGTTACTACATCATTATATATATTAATTGCACATTTCTGGTCAAAATTAACCCTTTTTACCAAATAAGAAATATTACCAAGATTAGTCACTACTACCATCATTTTAACTGTTCTGTTTTGCAAGAAAAATTTGATATCCCCTAATGAAAATTTCGATAAAGAAGGATGATTATGCAGGACAATTACTACGCATTCTAAAGATGCTGCCAAAAGATGGTATGAAACAGTATTCATATATGGATCAACAGCATGTTCATCCCCTAATGCCACTCCCATAAATTCTTTGCCTTGTGAAATTAAATTACGGTAATCCAAACTATATGTCAATGCAACTTCATTGGAATTATTTTCCTCTTTTGAAATCCGCAATACCTCTTTGGCAAATTCCTGTAACATCCCATATTCACTTTCAGGTATTTCTCTATATCTAACTAATGGCACCTTTTCAATTGCTTCATCAGTAATTAATATTTTATGGTCCCGTTTTTTGGCCATTTCCAAATCATGCAATTCATTTTCCTCCGAAATATCTCATTCTTTCTTTTCTGCATTTATTATAACTCTCCCCAACACATCCTACAACTTATATTTTTTCACATAGCACCCACACTCCTCTAAAGTAATTATGGCTGTTTCATTCCCATACCCTATCAGGGTTTCTGCACGCTCCTCTATAGATTGCATCAGAAGTGAAAAATCATTCATCTTCCCAGTCATCCCAATCAGGGTATTGTTCCGGTGCCTCCCCCTTGCTTTTTACAACTACAGGCACTTCCGTATCTTCCTCCTTTACCTGCAGCACCTTGCACTGGAACCTCCATTCATCCCCAAAATCAAAAAGATATTTGAATTTCATTCCCTTTTCAAGTCCTGCCTGGCTTAACCGAAATCTATCAGTTGTATAAGAACCAAAGTCCGCTGCCTCTCTCATATAGTAGCAGTCACTATCACTCCAAATTTTATTATCCATAAAGAAAGCATGGGCATGGTCATCATCAAACTCAAAAGCGTCTATAATTGCAGAATGCAGATCCAGCAATAAAGCATTACATGATATCTGTATATGGCGGTAGCACCCGGCTCCGAGGGAAACACTAATAATGTATGATTTCCCCTCCGCTTCCTTTGCCAGTTTTTTACCGACAACCTCAAGCTTTGGCCTCCTGTTCTGTTCTTCCATCTCCATGCTGTTTAAAAGCCCGTCAATCTTGTCCTTTATATCGTCAGGCAGCCCGTTCTGTTCGGAAAGGAACTGAAACATATTCCGAATTTCACCCGGCATCTGCTCTAGCTGCCTGCTATCCAGTCTCAAAAGCATATCTAACGTTTCTGAGATGTTTTCAAGAGAATCATCTTCGTCCCCGCAAAAATCTTCATAAAACTCGCTTTTAACACTTTGGAAGCATGGGAGGAAATCTTCTTCTACCAGCCTAACATTAAGTTTTTCGCAGAATGACTGGAAAAACGCATGGGTACGCCCATCCTGAACCCTTATCTCTAATGGGCAGAATTTTTCATCTAAAAGCACTTCCATAAACATATTTAAAAGTTCTTCTGGTTTCTCCTGATAATGTACAACAGGAGGCAGAGGAAGCAGGTAATCTGAATCGGTATTTACGGCAAACAATATAATTGGAAATAAAGGAATTTCCTCGTCTTCACTCTGTACCGGCTCTTCATAGAGGACAAAGCCACACTCCCAAATGCCAGATTTTTTAAACTTTTTTATTTTTGCAATGCTAATGTCATTTGCTGCCTCTGGCGCCGGCCATTCTACTTCCCTGTCTGGCGGAAGCTTAGTTTTCCCAAGGCTGTAAACCCCATCATGGCACTCCATCAAAAGCACTTCTTCAATATCATACTCTGCCTCTCCCAAGCCCAGTTCCTTCGCCGTTTTCCCCTTTAAAAGCTTTGAAATTTCAATCACTGCCTCCAGCGCCTCGCAAAGCTGCCGCTGTTCCTCCTCCGTGAGTACGCCATAAGGACAATAATAAGGCTGATACTTCAAAAACCTGGGATACGCATTTTTACCGGAAATCCGTATCCCATGGGAACGCGCAAATGCCTTTACCTCTTCCCGTTCCTCCTCAAACAAAGCATCCTTGCCCATCAGGGAAAGCTGCAGGCAGTCCTGCTGATAAACAACCTCCCTGTACTCATCCGGGCCCATCATGCTGCTTTCGGCTTTCACCATCCTTTTCAGGCTTGCAAATCCTTCCTCCCCTACATACAATTCCAGTGCACAAATTTCGCTTCCTGTTCCGGTTACCCTGACATAACCGGTTCTATTGTCGGACAGCTTTACTGCGAAAAACAAATTGCTCCATATAACATTCCATAATTTAGCTTTTTTATATTCAAACGCAAGTTCATATAACCTATCAGAAAACATTTGTATTTTCTCCCTATCTTTTTAACAAATCTCCGCCCCGGAAGGCATTTTCTTTTCCGGCACCATCAATGCAAGGCTGCCTTCAGCGTCTTCCGCACATAAAAGCATTCCCTCTGATAGGACGCCTGCCAACTTAGCCGGTTTTAAGTTTACCAGTACCATAACCTTTTTCCCAACCATTTCTTTTGCAGAATAATACTGCTTAATCCCAGAAACAATCTGCTTTACCTCACTGCCAACCCTTACCTGGGAGCAAAGGAGCTTCTTTGACTTTTTCACTTCTTCACAGGCTATAATTTCCCCAACCTGGAACTGCATTTTCATAAAATCATCGAATATTATTTCAGGCTTTGCCTCAATATCAATTACCTCTTCTTCTGTTTCCCCTGACTCTGCTTTTACCTCTGCAAGCTGTGCCAGCTTGATTTCCTCAGCCTTTGCCAATACCTCTTTTAAATCAAGGCGCATAAATAGAATTTCCGGCTTTTCTGTTACCTTTGTCCCAGAAACATATTTCCCAAACACATCCATTTCATCTAAGCTGCGTTTTTTGGCATGGAGCTGCCCTAATATCTTTTCTGTTGTATCTGGCATAAATGCTTCTAAAAGGCTGGCCCCAATTGTGATACTTTCAACCAGGTTATACAATACAGTTGACAGCCGTCCTTTTTTCGTTTCATCCTTTCCGAGTACCCAAGGCTCTGTTTCATCTACATACTTATTGCAGCGTTTAAAAAGGGAAAAGATTTCTGAAATGGCGTCTGCTACCCGCAGCTTCTCCATGTTCTCTGCCACTTTTTTAGGAACTTCCAGCACTTTTGCCTTCAAATCTTCATCAACTGCTTCCGTTACCCCTGTATCCTCAATAATGCCGCCAAGATATTTATTGCTCATAGAAACAGTACGGTTCACAAGATTCCCAAGTACATTTGCAAGGTCAGAATTCATGCGTTCCACCATGAGTTCCCAGCTGATAACGCCGTCATTTTCAAAAGGCATTTCGTGAAGCACAAAATAACGTACCCCGTCTACGCCAAAGATATCCGCCAAATCATCTGCATAAATCACATTCCCCTTTGATTTACTCATCTTCCCATCGCCATGCAGCAGCCACGGATGGCCAAATATCTGTTTCGGCAATGGCAGGTCCAGCGCCATCAGCATAATCGGCCAGTAAATTGTATGGAAGCGCAGGATATCCTTCCCAATCAGATGGAGATCTGCCGGCCAGAACTTCTCATACAGCTTCGTGCCATCCTCTTCTGTAGTGTGGTTTCCATCCATGTCAAACCCAAGGCCTGTAATATAGTTGCTCAATGCATCCACCCATACATAGACAACATGCCCGGGGTCAAAATCTACAGGAACCCCCCACTTAAAGGAAGTACGGGAGACGCAAAGATCCTGAAGCCCTGGAAGCAGGAAATTATTCATCATCTCATTTTTCCGCGACTCCGGCTGGATAAATTCCGGATGTGTATTAATGTGCTCAATTAACCGGTCCGCATATTTGCTTAATTTCAGGAAATATGCCTCCTCCTTGGCGGGCTGGCACTCCCTGCCGCAGTCAGGGCATTTGCCGTCAACTAACTGGGATGAAGTAAAAAATGACTCGCACGGCGTACAATACATCCCTTCATAAGTCCCTTTATAGATATCTCCCTGCTCGTACAGCCTTTTAAAAATCTTTTGTATCTGCTTCTCATGATATTCATCTGTTGTCCGGATAAATTTGTCATATGACGTATTCATCAAATCCCAAATCGTCTTAATCTGCCCGGATACGTCGTCCACAAACTGCTTTGGCGTAATGCCCGCTTCCTGTGCCTTTAATTCGATTTTCTGCCCATGTTCATCCGTACCTGTCTGGAAACGTACGTCATATCCCTGCATCCTCTTAAAACGCACAATACTGTCAGCCAATACTGCTTCATATGTGTTTCCAATATGCGGCTTGCCCGAAGTATAAGCAATTGCCGTTGTCAGGTAAAATGTTTTTTTCTCTTCCATAGCTGCCTCCAATCATATTCCTATAAATAAAAAGGGCACCGCCAGCGCTGGTGCCCTAGCAAGAATTGCTTCGCAATTCTTGTCGATAACCACTACGTTACAGCGCAATTTCCTATTAAATAAAAAAACCTTTAAGAAAATATCTTAAAGGCGATGATATCGCGTTACCACTTTAATTTATCCCTGCCTCACGGCAGAAACCTCTTCCACTGCATTTCCCCTGCTCCAGCACACCCTGTCATTGCCCTTAGGGTAAAAAATTTACAGTGTAACACGCTAACGGGCGTACCCGTCGCAGCCTGGCATCCTTTTGATACGTCGGCAGCGCAGCTCCAAGACCATCTTCCATCATAAAATCAACATTCCCTTTCTCAGCAGCCGGGTTCTCTGTAATGCATCTTATCATGTACTCTTCTCTTCACAGCCTTTTAATATATTGTCCTATTTTAAACGGAAACCCTTTTTTTGTCAATCCTAAATTTACGATTTCTTAGGATAACAGCATTTACTCTTTTCCAATTTAGACAAGTGATTATTCGCAGTTATCTGTTACTATACTGTGATATGCCTGTATTTTTACCATGCTTTTGTTTTTTTGCTTTCATAAAGTACGCCATGTCCCCAAAAAGAAGGGCAGGACACGCCTTTAGACAACACAGGCTTTTTAAGAGGAACTTTGCCTTGCATGGTTTTGATGCATATGTGCCTTGCAGCGTTGTCTGAGCAGTATGCACAGTTTTTAAATTTGCCGAAAGAGGCACGCTTTCGCTACATGACACACGCAGCGGTGCATAATATCCCGGAGAACGGGATATTAGCACCGGCGGTGTCAAAAGTGCCCTTTCAGCAAATTTAAAAAACTGTTGCATGGTGCGAGTTTGCGGAAAGGCACATAAATCAAGCATCAAAACCGCAAGGCAATTAGTTCCTCTAAAAGCCGTAATGTTGCAAGGCGTGTCCTGCCCTTCTTTTGGGGACACTTTGCAGTTTTTTTGAAGCAAAAAACAGAATGCATAGTAAAAATACGGGCAAAACAAAGAAAAAAACAGATAACTGCGAATTATCATAAATTTCAAGAATTGGAAAAAAGTAAATGCTGTTACCCTGTACGATTTCTGTTGACGGATATGAAAAAAAATGATATTATATTTCAAACAAACGTTTGGAACTTTCGTTCATATCATTCGGAGGTGTAGCAGATGATTTTTCAGGAACATGCAACAATCAAACAAAAACTGGAGATTCTTTCGGACGCTGCCAAATATGACGTTGCCTGTACCTCCAGCGGGGTTGGCCGCGATGGGAAAAAAGGCGAAACTGGCAATACCATGGCGAGCGGCATCTGCCACGCCTTTGGTGCAGACGGGCGGTGCATCTCCCTGCTTAAAATACTTTTTACAAATGAATGCATTTATAATTGCAAATATTGCATAAACCGCTGTACAAACGATATCCCAAGAGCAACTTTTACACCGGAAGAAATCTGTACGCTCACCATTGAATTTTACCGCAGGAATTATATAGAAGGCCTTTTTTTAAGCTCCGGCATTGTAGAATCGCCTGACTACACAATGGAACTGGTCTGCCGGACGCTCCACGACTTACGGACAACCCACCGTTTTAATGGTTATATCCATTGCAAAGCAATTCCTGGAGCTTCCCAGGAACTTATCGAAGAAGCCGGCTGGTATGCCGACCGCATGAGCATCAACCTGGAACTGCCAACAGCAAGAGGGCTGCAAGAGCTTGCCCCAAACAAAAGCAGGAAAACGATATTAACCCCGATGCGCCAAATACAAAATGGCATGGCAGAAAGCCGGGCCGTACTTGGGATGAAAGGAGGAAACCAAAGCGCATACTGGCATACGCAAAAAAGAACAGGCCGCGCACTGCCAGGAACACAAGCTTCTTTATCAGCATCCCAAAATCTATATGGAAATACAGGCATCACCGAAAAAGGCGCCCATAACAAATCTCTAAAAATGCAGCCTGCCCAGGAAAGCCTGATTCCATCATCAAATACCGGATTAACACAATGGAACCGCAAAGACGTCAGCCGCGGCTTTGTCCCGGCAGGACAGAGCACCCAGATGATTATCGGGGCAACCGGGGAAAGCGATTATGAAATTATCGCCGTTACAGAAGCCTTGTACCAGCGCTTTGATTTAAAGCGGGTATTTTTTTCCGCCTTTATCAATGTAAACCAGGACGCCTCCCTTCCTGCTGTCAACGGACAGCCGCCCCTGCGCCGGGAGCACCGCCTTTATCAGGCAGATTTCCTCCTGCGGTATTATGGTTTCCGTGCTGACGAACTGCTGACAGAACAGAGACCGTTTTTCAATACATTTTTAGATCCAAAATGCGACTGGGCATTAAGCCACCTGGAGCGGTTCCCCGTAGAAATCAACACGGCAGACTTTGACACATTGCTCCGTGTACCGGGAATCGGCACCAAATCAGCGCAACGGATTGTCGCCGCCCGGAAAACAGGAAGCCTTGACTACCATGCGCTGAAAGCAATCGGCGTTGTTATGAAGCGGGCAATCTATTTTATCACCTGCAACGGGCAGATGATGTACCGCTTTTTAAAAATAGATGAAGACTATATTACCAGAAACCTTTTAGAAAATGATACTGATGTAATGAAAGGATTCGACGAAAAAGTAACGTATAAGCAATTGTCACTTTTTGACGCCTTCCCAATGGAAGATTTGCCATAGAAAGGAATGCCAATATGGACAAGCCAACAAGAATTTATCAATGTGAAAATACAATAGACGGAATTTTTAGCGCTGTTTATGATGCAGGGCTTTCCGGCTATGGGCATAAATTCATCCGCATACAGCCAGAACAGGTAAACCAGCCGGAAAATTATGAATTATTTGCAGAATATATCCAAGTCAAAACAGCCCCGGAAAAAACAAAAAGCGTCATTGATGCAGTCCGGGAAAAAATATCAGAAAAGGCTTACCATTTTATAATGAGCGCTGTTATTTCCGAATTTCCTGACAAGGGCGATGTTATTTACCAATTCGTAACCTATGGTTTTACAATCGGGCCAAAAATCTGCAGTGCGCTGCAAATCCCCTGTGTTGAACGGATTTTTGCGATAAACCGCGCAGTCCAAAATGAAACTCATTTTTTCCGGGAATTTCTGCGCTTCCAGGAAGTGCAAAAAGAGCCCTCCCTGCTGTTAGCAGTCATTGAACCAAGACACCACATCATCCCACTGTTGACAGAACACTTTGCAGACCGCTTTATTGAAGAATGGTTTATTATCTACGATGAAGCCCATCTGGAGGCCTCCTTCCACCAAAAAGGAGGCGGCTGGGAAGTACGGCTCTTAACAAGCGAAGAAGCAAAAAAACTGGAAGAATTATCTGAACAGCAAGAAGAATATGTTGACTTATGGAAAACCTTCTTTGATAAAATTGTAATTAAGGAAAGAATAAACAAAAAACTGCAGACAAACATGCTCCCACTCCGCTACCGCAAGCATATGACAGAATTTATAGATGAATAATTTTTGCCCTAAAGCATGTTTGAAATCGTTCTGCAGCAGTGTTTGTGGCATTTCTGCCGCATTTTCATTGAATTTTATTGTAACGTATGGTATGATAACGACATGGGAAACCAGAGAGCCAAGGCGGCATACCCTCCGAAAATCGGAGGGACTACCCCTCCAGACGAAAGAAAGGAGGGATTGCTTATGTTTGTTACATACCCTGATTTAATTCAGACCGGAATATTCATATGCACCCTGATTGGATTGTGTTATACAATTTTCTAAGGGAAAAAGAAATAGCCGCCACTACTCACACTAGTGACGGCTGATGCAGAAATGCATTAGCTTTACTTCGAGAGTAGGCCGCTTTTCTGGCTTTCCCTTTTTTCTATCATAGCACGTTACAAGATTAATTCAAGGTATTTTTTGCCGCCCTAATAGGACATCAGGTCTTTTGGTGGTTTCTTTATACATGGATTTCTATCACAAACCGAAAAGACCAGAAAGCAGCATATACTTGAATAGACTTTACACCCTACACCAAATCCGCTATAATATTTACAACATGGGGACAAGCTCACGTTTAGCTCGCTGCGTACGCGAGAATAAAAAGGCGGTGATAATTATGGAGGTATTAGAAGAAATGAGTAAAGAAGAACTTATGAAAATATCTGTTGAAGAATTTTCAAGACTACAAGAATGGATGATAGTATCGCCAAAAGATTCAGAAGTTTATAAAGGCATGAAAAAGAGATACATTGAATTAAAGGTCATCTTATCAACTTTAAATGTAAACTTAACAGAACTAGACAAAATAAAAGAATAAGCAATGCTGTACAGCGTTCAATTTAATTAGGAACTGTTAAGAAATTAATTAATTCTTGACAGTTCCTTAGAGCGTGTTTAAAATTACTTTTCACAACATGTGTCTCACACTTTATGGGAGATTTACATCACCTATTTTTCTACAGTCCCTTACTAAACACAAAACTTCCTTTGCAAACTGGCGGACTATCCCCTCTTCCATTTCCATATTCCTGCCTTTGGCATAGCACTCTGCAGCACTCATAACAACAGGATGATATTTTTCAGGCAAATGTTCCATCCCCCACTTTCCACCCTCTTCCTTAGAAAGATACAAACCATCTTTTAAAAACGCCAATACCCTGCACAAATTCAGCGTAATATACACCGGCTCTTCCATAATATCCTGTTCTGCATTTTCAATATCCTCATAAATACTATCAATATAATGTTCGCGGGGAACTGGTGCAAATACACTGTCGACCGGTTCTCCATACAGTACAATCCCATATTTACGAATCATTGTAAAATGAGCTGCCAAATCTTTATCTTCACCATTCATATTTTCTACATAATCCTGCGGCGCAGACTGATACCAGTGTAGGTGTACAGGCGAAAAATGCAATTCAAATGGAGTTGGATACAAAAAAGGACGGCAGTATTCCTTCTTTACAACACTAATTTCCAGCCCTTTTTCCGGCGCTTTTTTATTAAACTCCACAATCCGTTCCATAAACTCCAGTTTTTGTATATCGGAAATATCTTCTTTTATAATGACAATCAAATCAATATCACTTTTCTCAGGGTGAAAGCATCCCATAGCCATAGAGCCATGCAAATATACTCCAACAAGATTTGCCATAAATATTTCCTTACATTGTCCTGCTATACCATCTAAAATGTTTTGATATTGCATTCCACTGTCCTCTCTTTCTGTTGGGAACTGTTAAGAAATTAAATGAACAAGTTGCGAAGGATGTTTTTTCAAGCGCAAAGAAAAAAACGCAGGTGTAGTGGGCTACAGCGAGGCTTTTTGATGCAGCGATTGGAAAAACAGGCAAGCAAGTTGTTCAAATTAATTCTTAACAGTTCCTTACTCCCCACAATCAGCGGCGCTCAGTCAAATCCTATCTGCTTTCCGTATTGTGCAGTGCGGGAAGCATAAAATGCTTATAGGGAACCATATTTACAATCGGATGGTTAAAGCCATGATACATGCATCCATCCTCCCCATAGCAGGTACCATGGTCGGAACAGCAGATTACAAAAGTATCCCCCTTCCTTTGAAATGCACGAAAAAGCCTTCCCAGTTCCGAATCCACATAACGCAGTGCAGCCTCCTGGCCTTCTATGCTGTCTTTTTGTTCCCCTTCAAGATATAGTGAAACGGGGTAGTGGAGAGCCGAAATATTTATATACATCATAATAAGCTGCCCGGGATTCATCCTATCTACTATATTGACAGCGCAGTTCACTTGATTCGCTGCAGAATCCTTAACTTTACAGCCAAAAGATGGATTCCAGAAACTATGCTTAAAATATGACGGCATCACTTTCCCAATCTCCGTTCTTTTATCAAAAAAACTCAGCCCGCCAATGCAGTATGTTTCATATCCTTCCAGTTCCAGCCCCTGGACAAACGTCGCTCCCCGGAAAGTATATGCGCCTGTAGGCGCTTTCCTGCCCATCCCAATATCTTCTGAAAAAAACAAAGTCTCCCTCTGCTTCATATTCTTTATATCAGCATCCACTGGAAAAAAACCTGCAAACATCGCCTGATGGGACGGATAGGTAAAATTTCCCGGCGCGTGGCATTTCCGCCACTCTCCAAACTCTGCAAGTACCGGAGTCTTTCCAGCCTTCTGCTGCATAGCAGCCACATCATACCGCAAAGAATCCAGGCACACAAAAAGAATACTGCAATTCCCAACAATCTCGTTCATATCAATGCCCGTTGATTTCATTTTGCCGCCCCCTTCTGTTATTTTGGGCTGATTCTATGCATCATTTCTACCTGCTTCTTGTAAATCCTGTTTTCATGATAGATATCCTGGTAAATTAAATCCCCTTGTCCATTTATTTCTATGATATAAGGTTTCCTGCTTCCTTTTTCCAGCAATACATCTATTCCTGCCATTGAAAGCTGCGGAAAACACTTCATCGCCTGTCCGCATATCTTTTCTATACCGTCCACTGTCTGGCTTGAAAGCCCCAGCTTCTCCAATGCAAGCGGCGCATTGTTTAAATGCAGGTTAGTAACCGGCCCCTGCGACTGCCTTGCAAGCATATATTCTATTTTGCCAAACTGCCAGACCACCCTTAAATCATAGCTTTTTCCTTGGAAAGATTCTTTGGGCCGCCATCTCTCTACAATCACGCCTAAAGATAGGACCACTTCCAGAAGCGGTCCCATTTCTTCCCATTTTTCCATACGATATAACTTTTTCGTATTAAATAGCTTTCCCTTTTTTAAACAACAGGAAGTATACAAAACCATCTTGTTTTTTCCCGGAAGCCGCCGATAAGCTATTACCCCCGCTGCACCAGAGGAGTATACCGGCTTTATAAAAACCGAAGAAGTCCTGCTTAGCTCCATTTCCTCATGGAGCTGCCCAACTGTCCTGGGCTGGACAGAAAGCAGCTCCGTAACCGGAACGCCGTACTGCATTAATTTTTCTTTGCATCCCCTCTTGTCTAAGACTGACAGAATCCCTTCTGGTGTATTTAAAAAGCTGCATCCTGCATTTTGCAGATTCACAAGCTGCATCCGATACTCTTCCAAAAGACCGTTCATTTCAGATAAATCAGACTCTCCAAAAACAAAAGGATCCAGTTTTACCACATCATTTTTCCAATGGACATCCGATATTTCCTGCCATTCTACAAAATCAACCGGGATTTGCAGCTCCTTCGCAGCTTTTAAAAAATAACTTGTCCGTTTTGTGTCCCTTCCGCCAACTAATTTTATCCCCATTATTCTGTCAGCATTGGATAACGGTAAACCTCGCCGTCATCTTCATCCACATCCTCGTCCTGCGGGTCATCTACGCAGATATCTATTGGAAGCTCTTCCAGCCTTTTCATCATTTTATCTGAAAGATAATGATACTCTAAATCCACCTCTTTAATATTTGGGAAGGAAGGCAGCTCTTTAAGCAGGATTTCCCCACCCTTATCTGTCAACGTACCATTTGACAAAGCCAGCTTGCTGATTTGCTTCATATATTTGCTTTTCACTACTTCTTCTGTAATTTCATCCTGTATCTCACTGTCCATTAACCCAAGAGATTCCAGCTTAGGAAAATCAGACTTTTCCAGCAAATCTTTAATATCAGAAACATCTCCGTCAAACCCATAATCTTCAACCCCTATATAAAGCATTAACTCTCTCAATTCCGGCAATTCTGCTTTTGCAATGCTCTGGATCTCTGATACACCCAATCCCCCGCAGATAATCTCAAAACTTTTTAAATTAGAATGCTTTATCTCTCCAAGCTCCAGGTTCATGCTTCCTTTAATCGTAAGCTTCTCAAGCCCCGGAAGCGCCGCCCAAAGCTTGCTGTAATCTGCCTGCTCAATCCAGGATACCTCACATTCTTCATAATCCATATCCCCAATAAACAAATGCTTTAAGTTCGTAAACTTGTCCTTGTTTTCCACAATGCTATCTACAATTGACTGTGCGCTGTTATCCCATGATTCTCCCCAGCAGCCTATAATAATTTCTTCTAATTCTGGCAATTCAGTGTCTGAAATAATTTCTTCCGCCATCGTTTCAGCATTCTTTTTGTTTTCATTAAAATCATCCCAATCATAAACATACTTTTTACTCTTCATAATACACTCCAATCCTCCTTCTTCTGAACCGCAGACCAACTGCACAGACAAAATAATTTCACATCCATGCAGAAAGCTGCCCTTTTTGCTTCTACTCACAGCCATAAACAATACTATTGTCATGCCTTTATAAATTTTAACATATCTAACAAATTCTGTCATTAAAGAACTTCACCAGATTCAAGATAATTTATGTAAAATATACTTGACAAATCGTTATATATAATATATATTATGAAAAGCAAATATGTTACAGGAAAGGAGCGAAAAATAACTTTTTCACCCGGCAGGTTTGTGGCTGCGCGCTGCTTGCACAAACATTGCATTATGGCATAAGCAGCGCAGAAACGAGGTTAACTATGGAATATAATTTAGGTTTTTTAGCAGGGGGAATCCTTGCTGCTATCATTGGCGTTATCTTCATCTGCATCTTTCTGAGGTATACAAAAACAGATAATTCTACAAAATGTAAATATGATGAACGCCAGCAGCTGGTGCGTGGAATTGGGTTTAAATATGGCTTTTTTACATTTATTATCTATAATGCTGCTGCCTCAGTGTTTATTTCTTTTGGAGAAAAGCAATATATTGACCATGACGCGCTTATGCTGATTGGCATTTTTATCAGCACTTTCGTTTACGCTGCATTTTGTATCTGGAAAGAAGGATATTTTTCACTAAATGAGAACCCAAAACGTGTTGTCATCGCCTTTACTGCCATTGCCCTTCTCAATTTTTGCATCGGCTGGCGAAGTTATCTTCATGGACTTATGTTTGAAAATGGAATGCTGACCAGCCACTGCATCAATTTTCTTTGCGGCATTTTAATAGTCCTGCTTTTCCCTGTGATGGCAGCAAAACATATGAATAAACAGAAAGAAGCGGAAGAATGAAAAATTTACGGTTAAAATCAGCAAGGGCAGCAAAGGATTTGTCACAGCAGGAACTTGCCAGCAAAGTCGGCGTTTCCCGGCAGACAATCAGCGCAATTGAAAAGGGGGACTACAACCCCACTATAAACCTATGTATTGCAATTTGCCATGCAGTAGACAAAACATTAAATGATTTATTTTGGGAGGAACCGCTAGAATAGGGAGCTATTCTAGCGGTTCTTTAACAACTTCCTAAAAGGGCATTGCTAAGGCAATGTCTTTTTTGTGCTATTTTATGTCTTTTTTCTCAAGGCAATCCCCAGCTATTTCCTGTATACTATTACTTAACATTAGAAACTGCAAAAAGTCTAAAATATCCATAAAGCTCTCATGTCAATACTTTTTGCAAATTAATGAAACTTCTAGAAACGGAGGAAAAAATAATGCCAAATCCATATTTACCTAATTGGGAATATATTCCCGACGGGGAACCGCACGTTTTCGGGGAACGGGTTTATGTCTATGGCTCCCACGACAGAGTAGATTCCGAACACTTTTGTGATTTCAAATTAAAAGTATGGTCTGCATCCATTGACGACCTAGACCACTGGAAATGCCATGGTGACATTTTCCGCACAAGGCCCGGCGGCGGACGCCCGGCAGACGCAGACTGGAGTGAAAGAGAACTCTATGCACCTGATGTTGTAGAAAAAGATGGAAAATACTATTTATATGCCTATATTGTTGATTCAAAAGGCTGTGTGGCAGTCAGCGACAAACCGGAAGGCCCCTTTAAACTTCTGTCACAATATCAGTACAACATACCAGAACACTACGACGACGGTACTTTTATCGATCCAGGCGTACTGGTGGATGATGATGGACGTGTCTATGTTTACTGCGGATTTGAAGGTTCTTACATGTGCGAGATGAACCCTGACAATATGTATGAAGTGCTTGATGGAACATATCAGACAGATATCATCCCAGTTGAAGAGCCGTTCCGGTTTTTTGAGGCATGCTCCCCAAGAAAAGTTGGAAATACCTATTACCTGATTTACTCCCCTAAGACAGGAAGCCGTTTAGCATATGCAACCTCTTCCTCCCCAGCCGGCCCGTTTACATACCGTGGATACATAATAGACAATGGCGTTGATTTTCCAGGCGGCAACAATCATGGCTCTATCTGCCAAATCAATGGCCAGTGGTATATTTTCTACCATAGGATGACAAATAGCTCTATTATGTCCAGAAGGGGATGTGTAGAGCGGATTGAAATATTGCCGGATGGCAGTATTCCTACTGTCGAAATGACGTCGCTTGGTTTTTCCCAGTCCCTGAACCCATATGAAACAACTCTGGCAGACACAGCATGCGTGTTAAAGAGCGGGGCATTGATTACAGAGCTTGATTTATTTACCCGTATTATCACAAATATAACAGATGGCTGTGTTATGGGCTGGAAATATTACGACTTTGGGGAAGATTATACTAATGAAGACATTCTTTTTGCTGCAAAACTGCTTCCACGTGGCTGCCATGGACGAATCCGTATCTGCATTGACAATGAAACAGAAGAAATTGGTTCCGTTGAATTTTTCCATAACAGCGCTGAAGCCAGAGGGAAAGTGAAAAATGTAACTGGAACACATGCTGTCTATCTGATTGCCGAAAGCGGCTATACCAGCTGGGCAAAAAACAGTTTCCAGGGACGCCAGCTATTTGACCTGATATCCTTTGTATTTTGCAAATAAAAAGGACAGCCCACAGATTATCCAAAACAGCCATAACAAATCATGGTGCTTTTAATAAAATATTAAGGAGGAATGAAGTATGGATACTAAAAAACTAAGCAAAAAACTTTTATCGCTGACTCTGGCAGGGAGCATCACAATCGGCACAGCATCTGCATTATCCGGATGCGGCAGTAAAAAAGATGAAAGTATTACGCTGGATGTTTACAACACCCTTGCAAACTATTCTGGAATGCAGTCCGGGTGGATAGCCGACATATTAAAAGAAAAATTTAATGTAAGGCTCAATATTATCCCTGATGGCAATGGCGTATATGAAACGCGCATGGAAAGCGGAAACCTTGGTGATATTATTGTCTGGGGCGGTGACGGCGACCGGTATGCAAATGCTGTTAAAAGCGATTTGCTGTATGACTGGAACGAGGATGACCTTATTTCTGAATTTGGCAGCTACATCAAAGAACATATGCCAGATGCTATTGCCAAAAACCAGAACCTTACAAAGGAACTTACAGACGGCAAAAAAGACTGTCTTTACGGAATTGGCAATGATGTGGCAACCACCAATAAGGATCACCAGATGTTTATTTATAACTGGGATGTGCGCTGGGATTTATACAAACAGCTTGGCTACCCAAAGGTAAAAGATATGGATGACATGCTGCAGTTACTAAAAGATATGCAAAAACTCTGTCCAAAAGATGATTCCGGCAACAAAACATATGCTGTATCTTTATGGCCAGACTGGGACGATTCTATGGTTATGTATGTAAAAGCAACTGCAACCGCTTACTATGGCTATGATGAACTGGGCCTTGGGCTGTATGACCCACAGACAGGAACATACCATGACGCACTGGAAAAAGACGGTCCATACCTGACAATGCTTAAATTTTACAATGATTTGTACCAAAACGGGCTTCTTGACCCTGACTCCATGACACAAAGATATGAGCAGATGGGTGAAAAGATACAAAATGGCGGAGTACTATTCTCTATCTTTAATTATTGCGGTTCTATTGCATATAATAAAGATGCCCATACCTCCGCCGGCAAAATGATGTACTGCATGAAGCCGGAAGATGCTACCCCTCTTGTAGCCGGTATGAATACACAGGGCGGCACCTATACTACAAGTATTGGTAAAACGACTGAATACCCTGAATTATGTATGGAAGTCCTGAATTACTTTGCAACCCCGGAAGGACGTATGACATATGCCTATGGTCCAAAAGAAATTTGCTGGGATTATGATAAAGAGGGCAATACATATTTTACAGAACTGGGTGCAAAGTGCCATGAGAATGAAAACACAAAAATGGGGAACGGCTATAAAGGAAGCTTCCATGACGGCGTATTACAGGCATCTTTCTCTACCTGGTCCATTGATGCAGAAAACCCGGATTCAAATGGTGAAACATATAACTCTGATAACTGGAAAAGCAACATTTCCGTTGCAAAAAGCGATATTGAACAAGATTGGCGTGACTATAACTCCTGCATCAGCATTAACGAATATTTTGATAAAGGAAAATACGTTGTCGCTCCTGGCACTTCCTTTACTTTAGAGCCAAAAGACACAGAATTAAAGACAACCTGGGCGCAGGTAACAGATGAAGTCAAAAACACCTCCTGGAAAGCAATATATGCCAAAACAGACGCCGAATTTGACAAGATAGTTGACAAAATGATTGAAAATGCAAAAGACTATGGCTATGATACCTGTATTGAGTGGTCAAAAGGCCAGGCAGAACGCAGGCATCAACTAGAACAGGAACTGAAAGCAACAAAGTAAACCAGCCAAACTTTACTCTTTCTTAATAGACTTTGCCCTTTCTTAATAGATTTCAACTTTTCCATGTGGTACAATGGTTTCTGTCCACAGCAATACAGGTAACGTGGACAAAAATTCATTGTACCACATAGAAACTTGGGGTGAAAGTTATGGAAAATTCAAAAAGCATTGATGTATTTGAAAAGTTACCGGTTCCAAAAGCGGTAATGACACTTGCTGTACCGACAATTATCAGTTCACTCGTTATGGTAATTTACAATCTGGCTGACACGTATTTTGTCGGAATCTTAAACAGCGCAATTGAGAATTCAGCCGTTACGCTTGCAGCGCCGGTACTTCTTGCATTCAATGCAGTCAACAATCTTTTTGGCGTAGGAAGTTCCAGCATGATGAGCCGGGCGCTGGGTAAAAAAGACTATGAAACGGTCTACCGCAGTTCTGCATTAGGTTTTTACTGCGCTGCTTTATGCGGCCTTCTTTTTTCTTTGTCATATACCATATTCCAGCAGCCAATGTTAACACTGCTCGGTGCTGATAAGACAACTGCTTTTGCTACAGGGGAGTATCTGAAATGGACTGTCTCTTTTGGAGCCGCCCCTGCTATTTTAAATGTAGTGCTTGCCTACCTGGTGCGTGCTGAAGGCGCGTCGCTCCATGCAAGCATCGGGACAATGAGCGGCTGTCTTTTAAATATTATATTAGACCCTATTTTTATTCTTCCCTGGGGATTGAATATGGGCGCTGCTGGCGCAGGCTTTGCCACTTTCCTGTCAAACTGTGCAGCATGCCTTTATTTCTTTGTCCTGTTATTTATAAAACGTGGTAAAACATACGTCTGTATCCGGCCATCTATGTTCCGGCTTCAAAAACCTATCCTTATTGGAATATGCAGCGTAGGAATACCGGCGGCAATCCAGAATCTCCTGAATGTTACCGGCATGACAATCTTAAACAATTTTACATCGTCCTTTGGCTCTGATGCAGTAGCAGCAATGGGAATCTCACAAAAAATCAACATGGTCCCTGTCCAGATTGCCCTCGGCTTTTCCCAGGGAATAATGCCGCTTGTCAGCTATAATTATGCAAGCGGAAATGCCCTGCGCATGAAAAAAGCAATCCTTTTTTCCATGAAGATTTCCCTTACCTTCATGGCGGCTGTAACACTTGGGTATTATATTGGCGCAACCCCTCTGGTATCGCTTTTCATTAAAGATTCTACCATTATTGGTTATGGAAGCCGCTTTTTACAAGGCTTTTGCCTGGGCATGACATTCCTCTGCATGGATTTTATTGCCGTCGGAGTATTTCAGGCATGCGGCATGGGGCAGAAAGCATTAGTTTTTGCCATCCTCCGAAAAATCATTTTAGAAATCCCAGCGCTTTTTATTTTAAACTGGCTGTTCCCATTATACGGTCTTGCCTATGCCCAATTTGTTGCAGAAGCTGTACTAGCTATCGCAGCCATAATCGCTCTTTTCCATATTTTTAAGCAAACAGAAAGAAGGGATAACAATGGACTTAAAGACAAACATATGCGACTCCATTAAGGAGTGTGAAATCAAACTTGGATATCAGGAAGAAACCATACATTTATATTATCCTGAAAACACATTACTTGAGCTTTTAAAAGCAACACCTGGCAGCCTTCATCAAAAAACAGATTCTTTCTGCCAGACGCAGGCAGGGCTATTTGGAAACATTACAATTGAAGAAACACAGGAAAAAGGCAGATATTGTATTTCCATCCCTGCAAAAGGTGTAAAATATGTACATGAAAATATAACTGCAAGCCCGTTTATGGAGGCCTTTGTACAAGAAATCCATAAACCGGGCTTAAAAAAAGACGATATCCTGAAACTGTTCTATCAATTTTCTAAAGATGTTATTACAGAAAAAATAGAGAATAACGAATGGGCAGTCTATTTCCAAGATAATACAATTGATGCCTACGTATATTATATTGAAGAAGACGACTTCGGGCTTCAGTACCACCGCTTCACAAAAGAAACTTTTTCGGCTATGCAGACCTGCCACACAAGCAATTCATAAAATAGATTTCTGCAATTGGCGAACATAAATCCACTACCACTCACGTTCGCTAATTGCAGTTTCTACATCAATATCAATGTCAAACCATTCCAATATATATGCTACTGTCTCACCAATACTCTCTCTTGCAGCAGTTTCAAGTTCACTGTCATTTTCCTCAAATTCTTCCTCTAAATCATTGATTGCCAATGTCATTTCATCAAATTTGCGCTGTATATTCTCCAAATCCCTCTCTCCAGTTTCCAGTAAGGTAATCACTTCCTGAACCAGGTTCTTTACCTTGTCTACCAGAAAGTTTGGAAAATATCCATCCCGGTACATATCTTCAAGAAGCTTGTAATTAGAATCAAATTTTTTCATAACCTGCCCTCCATTACTAATTGTAAAAACAAGTAAAAACAGGCCACCTTCCAGCCTGCTTTTACTGCTGGTGCCCCAGGCACCTTTATTCACATTGCCTTCCCCATACCGAAAACTATTCTCATCCCACAATATTATCTCACCTGAACGACAATACGATTTCAAAGGAAAATACTATCTACTATCTAACTAATAATATACCACTTTTGAAAGACAATTTCAACCATAAACTGACATTTTTCGGCATCTATTGTTATTATTCGTTACTGTTCATGGTCAATCGTATGAAAAAAGAGTGGCCGCGAATAGTAACGGCAGCCTTTCTTCCACGCCTGATAGTGCTATCTTTTTCTTGCCGATTTTCCAAAACAGGAGTATAATCTCAGTAATAGTAAATTTTCGCATTATAAGGAGAAACAAAGATGCATAAATTAGTCATCGTTATTAATGGAAGCGGTGGAGTTGGCAAGGATACCATTTGCAATATTGTCGGAAAGCATTATCGGACCATGAATATATCGTCTGTTGACCCAATTAAGAAAATTGCATCTGAAAACGGCTGGGATGGGGGGAAAAATGAAAAATCAAGAAAATTTCTTGCAGATTTAAAGCAGCTATTTGTTGATTTTAATGATTTGCCATGCAAGTATCTTTTGGGCAAATATCAGGAATTTCTGGAAAGCAGCAATGAAATATTGTTTGTTCACATTAGAGAACCCGAAGAAATCTCCAAATTTAAAAAAAGTGTGCAAAAATCCTGCATTACACTGCTTATCCGCAGAACCAGCCATACAAAAAAAGAATGGAACAACACTGCAGATGATAATGTGGAACATTTCAATTACGATTTTTACTATGACAATATAAAACCATATGGTGAAATCGAAAATGATTTCCTGGCATTTTTTAACTCAATTTTGGAGAAAAACGGCAGCTGACAATATATTGCAAATACAGTTATGCTACAGAATGTGACTATTCGCCGCCCCTGTTTTCAAATATTGGTAAAAATAATCTGCTGCCCTGCTTTTCCCCCGTCCCCTATCAGAAATAAGCATAATTTCACGGTACGGCAGTTCACAGGCTAAATCTATCTGTATCAGTTTTTTCTTCTTTACAAATGGCATCGCCATAGTTTCCGGCACAAATCCAATCCCCAGGTTATTACAGATAAGCGGTATCAGCAAATCAGAGGTTGCAACCTCTGTATCAAACCCAATTTCTACATTATGCTCCATGAAATACTTTTTATAAAACTCATAGGTAGCCGTCCCCTCACCAAGCCCAACCCATGGATAACCCTGCAGGCGGCCAAGCTGCATTTTTTCTTTGGCCAGGCTGCTATATTGGACTCCCCCTGCCAGCAATTCATGAAATGCCAGAATCCTTTCACACTGAAAAGCTTTTGGAACTTCAAAAGGCGTCGTAACTACTGCAAAATCCAGCCTGCCGCTGACAAGGCACTTTAATATTTCAGGAGTTGTATGGTTATGGACCTTTATCCTGATTTTAGGGTATTCTGCCTTAAAATTTCCTATCGCCTCAAGCAGGCAAAGATGTAAGGCCGTTTCTGTTGCCCCAATTTCCACCGTCCCCATTCCTTCAACAGCGTTACCGCCTAATTCTTCCTGCGCATTTAGCAAATGGTTACAGGCAATTTCTACATGTGCGTATAGCCTTTCCCCTTTTTCTGTCAGCTTTACCCCTCTTGCCTCACGGATGAACAGCCTGCAGCCTAACTGGTTTTCTAGCAGTTTCAAAATCCGCGTAACATTTGGCTGGCTGCTCCCCAATGCTGCAGCGGCCCTCGTAATATTTTTATATTTGGCGACATAGTAAAATGACTTATAGTATTCAAAATTAATGTCCATATAATTTATATATCTCTCCTATATAATATATATATTTTTCATATCTGTCATTCAATAGTATAATACATTTTTAGAAAATGCAAGCAATCGTTAAACCGCCAACAATAATAAGCCGCCGACCAAAAGGCGGCGGAATGGAGATTTCATGAATAAGGATTTAACACAGGGAAACCCACAGAAAATGCTTTGGATGTTCTGTCTGCCAATGTTTGGAAGCATTGTTTTCCAACAGCTCTATAATATCGCTGATTCTTTTGTAGCCGGAAGGTTCATAGGCGAAAATGCATTGGCTGCAGTAGGGAACAGTTATAATATTACACTGATTTTTATCGCTTTTGCATTTGGCTGCAACATCGGCTGTTCTGTAGCCGTATCACAATTGTTTGGTGCAAAAGATTATAAGACAATGAAGACTGCTGTCTATACCGCTTTGTCTGCAAGCGGCATTTTGTGCGCTGTATTAATGACAGCCGGGTTTCTAGCCTGTGACAGCCTGCTGCGTCTGATGAAAACACAGGAAGAAATCATGGCAGATTCCTCTATTTATCTGCATATCTATATATGGGGGCTTCCTTTCCTGTTCTTTTATAACATTGCTACAGGCATATTTTCAGCGCTTGGCGACTCAAAAACCCCTTTTATTTTCCTGGCGGTATCTTCCACAGCCAATATATTGGTTGATATCGCATTTGTAAAATCCCTTCATATGGGCGTTGCAGGCGTTGCATATGCAACATTTATCTGCCAGGGCGTAAGCTGTCTCCTCTCGCTTTTTTTCGTTATAAAACGACTGGCCAAAATAAAAACCAATGGACGCATCCAAATCTTTTCACTTTTGCTGCTAAAAAGAATCGCTGTAATTGCAATCCCCAGCATCCTCCAGCAATCCTTCATATCTGTTGGGAATATGATGATCCAGGGATGTATTAACAGCTTTGGCGTAAGTGTTACAGCCGGATATTCTGCGGCTGTTAAATTAAACAACCTTGTAATCACTTCTTTTACTACAATTGGAAATGGCATTTCTAATTTCTCAGCACAAAATATCGGCGCACAAAAATATGGACGTATAAAAGAAGGATTCCGTGCAGGGCTGAAACTGGTATGGACTTTATGCATACCGTTTTGCCTTCTCTACCTATGCTTTGGCAAATACCTGCTCTTATTATTTATGGAGCAGACTTCTCAGGAAGCATTGAAAACCGGACAGCAATTTTTATGGATTCTTTCCCCATTTTATTTTATAGTATCCGCAAAGCTTGCAGCAGACGGCGTCCTCCGCGGCATAAGCGCAATGAAACAATTTATGGCTGCAACATTCACCGACCTGATCCTGCGCGTTGTTTTGGCATTCCTGTTCTCCGGCTGGGCAAATTCTGCAGCCGGAATCTGGTGCGCCTGGCCTGTCGGCTGGTCAATTGCAACTGTTTTATCCATTTGCTTTTACCGCAAAGCACTGCCTGCTACTGAAAAGCTGTAATCCCCTTCTGTTAATTTAAAAACTGCTTTTTTGTAACCACTTTTAAGGACTTCCCTTTTACCAGTAAGTATACACCTGGATCACCACCATCGCCATAACCATAAATGTAAGTATCACTGCCATCCCGCAGGCCCGCAAGCCTCCTCCCTTTATACGACCAAATTCCACTGGAAGAATCATATGTTATGCCGTATGGTTTATATTTTTTCAGGTCATTGCCGCCATCTTCACGGTCATTAACTTCACTTGCATTTGAAGTATTTATTCCACCTGGAGCATCATCCTTGGAACTGTTATATGAAGCACTGGAACTTGTTCCACCAGAGGCATCATCTTTAGAACTGTTATATGACGTACTGGAACTTGTTCCATCTGGGGCATTATCCTCATCTTTTACAACATTACTATTTTCTTTCACAGAACCATATGACATTCCATCCTTTTCATGCTCCTTAAACTGCCCTGTATTATCAGGCTGGGATACCTTCCTGCCAGCAGAACTTTCGGAACCATTCCCAACAAATGCCGACATGGCTGCCCCAATCAGCACAACACTGCACAAAATACCTGCTGCAGTTACTTTTTTGAACTTCATAACCGCCACCATCCTTTCTTTTACCGCATTGCTTCCAAAACCATTTGAAAACAATGACCAATGATATTGTTTTTCTGCCAGACTTATGAGCGCAGCAGCGTATTCCTTCCTCTGGTGAACACCCAGATGAGAAATTACTTTTTCATCACATGACAGTTCCATATCCCTGTTAAAAAACAGATACATCAGCCAGACAAAAGGGTTAAACCAATGAATGCCTACTGCTGCTGCCATAACAATTTTCCGAAAGTTATCTGCCCTTTTTATATGTGTTAATTCATGTGCAAGGGCATATTTCAGTTCTGCGCCATGCTCCAACCCCATAAGCTTCGGAAAAATTATTTTTGGTGATATCACCCCATATGTTAATGGCGTAAACACCCTGTCTGAAACTAATATTTTCACCCTCCCAGGGACAGAAACCAATTGCCGTAACCTCTCATCCTCCTCTTTCGATACTGGTAATGCTGTCTTTATTCTTTGGCACTCTTTTCTATAGCCAATACAAAAACAGGACAGAACTACTATCATGCCTATGAACCACACCACACACTTCCAGTCAACGGAAACTTCCCGGGAAAACACTTTTTCAAAAGATGCCATATGCTTCATATTATCTGACATTACCGTTCCACCAGAAACATTTTTTTCTGCCAATTTTCCAATAGGCGTACTAAGACCAAGCGGAACCGAAATGTAAAATGGAACAATCAGCCTTATTAATACGATATCCCACAAAAAAGCAAAAACTCTTTTGGGCAGTTTATCCAACGCCAAAAAACGCAGCGCCAGAACTAATATAATTAAAATCCCGCCTGAAAAAGTCAATTTAAGCAGCACTGTCCCCACCTCATTCCATCTTTTCTACCAGTTCCTTTATCTCCTGCAGCTCTTCAGGTTTTAATGTTTTTTCTGACAAAAATGCAGCAAAGAACTGTTTTTTTGAGCCATCAAACATCCTGGCTATCAACTCCTCCGTCTCATATGACTGCACATCCTCTTTGGAAATAACTGCCCGGCAGATAAACCTTGGTTCTATCCGCTCAATTGCACCTTTTTCAATACACTTTTTAATAACTGTATAAGTCGTGTTCCTGTTCCAGCCAGTCTCTTCTTTTAATATTTTCGAAATCTGCCCAGCCGTCAAATCTCCCCCCCTCCATAATGTTTCCATAACCTTTAATTCAGAATCGTATAATTTGACTCCCATATAAACACCTCCAAAATAAATGACTATTGCAATAGTTATTGTACGTATACTATCACAATAGTCATTTTTTGTCAATATCCAATCCCACCAATTGAGCATTACTCGTAACTATTCAGCCTTGCGGCTTCATAGTTGCACAGCAGTGCTTTCAGCACTGTTACTGAAAGTTCCTGGAATGAACAATCACCCTGCAAACATCAGGCTTCCATCTTTGACATCAATACAAAGCGTTTCCCCAGGAGAAACATTCCCCTCCAGAATCCTTTTTGCAAGAAGTGTTTCCACATTTTTCTGCAAATATCTCTTTAAGGGCCTTGCGCCAAATGCCGGCTCATATGCTTCTTCTGCAATAAAATCAACTGCCGCGGGCGTCAGTTCAACAGACAGCTCTTTCCCTTCCAGACGGCCATTTAGCTCCTGCATCAGGATAGAAATAATCCCTGAAATATTTTCTTTTGTCAGCGGCTTAAAGAAAATAATTTCGTCCAGCCGGTTTAAAAATTCAGGCCGGAAGCCTGCACGCAAATCTGCCATTGTTTCTTCCCGTGCGCTCTCACTGATTTCCCCGTCTGCATCTACGCCTTCCAGAAGATAGGTGGAACCAATATTAGAAGTCAGTATAATAATCGTATTTTTGAAATCTACCGTCCTTCCCTGTGAATCCGTAATCCGCCCGTCATCCAAAACCTGCAGGAGGACATTAAAAACATCTGGGTGTGCTTTTTCAATTTCGTCAAACAAAATAACAGAATATGGTTTTCTGCGGACTGCCTCTGTAAGCTGGCCTCCCTCCTCATAGCCGACATATCCCGGAGGCGCGCCAATCAGCCGTGCCACGCTGTATTTTTCCATATACTCACTCATATCAATCCGCACCATATTATTTTCATCATCGAAAAGGCTTGCCGCCAGCGTTTTAGCAAGCTCTGTCTTCCCAACTCCAGTCGGTCCCAAAAACAGGAACGAGCCAATCGGCTTTGTCGGATCTTTAATCCCGGCCTTTGAGCGGAGAATCGCTTCAGAGACAAGCGTCACGCCCTCTTCCTGCCCAATAACACGTTTATGCAGCTCTTCTTCCAGGTGGAGCGTTTTTTCCCGCTCCCCTTCGGAAAGCTTTGCCACAGGAATCCCCGTCCAGCGGGAAATAATTTTGGCAATCTCATCATCCGTAACACTCTCCTGGACAAGAGTGCGGTCTTCCTCCTTTGCCTTTGCTTCCACGATTTCCAGCTGCTTTTGCAATTCCGGGAGCCTTCCATACTGCAGCTCCGCAAGCCTGTTCAAATCGTAGTCGCGCTTTGCGGCCTCCATCTGTGTATTCAGTTCGTCTATCTGCTCTTTTACCCTGTTTACCTGGTCTACGGACGCCTTTTCACTATCCCACTTTGCCTTCTGCGCATTAAATATATCCCTGTGTTCTGCAAGCTCCTTCTGCAGGTTTTCTAAACGCCCCTGGGACAGATGGTCTGTCTCTTTTTTCAATGCAGCCTCTTCAATTTCCATCTGCATAATTTTCCGCCTTATTTCATCCAGTTCTGCCGGCATGCTGTCAAGTTCTGTCTTAATCATTGCACACGCCTCATCCACCAGATCGATTGCCTTATCCGGCAGGAAGCGGTCAGAAATATAGCGGTCAGACAATGTTGCCGCCGCAACAAGGGAAGCATCGGTAATTTTTACGCCATGATACACCTCATAGCGGTCCTTTAAACCACGGAGGATAGAAATCGTATCTTCTACTGTCGGTTCATTTACCATAACCGGCTGGAAACGCCGTTCCAATGCCGGATCTTTTTCAATATACATACGGTATTCATCCAAAGTTGTTGCGCCAATGCAATGCAGCTCGCCGCGCGCTAACATCGGTTTTAACATATTCCCTGCGTCCATTGCCCCGTCCGTCTTCCCTGCCCCGACAATTGTATGGAGCTCATCAATAAACAGGATAATCTGGCCATCGCTTTTTTTCACTTCTTCCAGCACTGCCTTTAGGCGCTCCTCAAACTCACCGCGGTATTTCGCCCCTGCAACTAACGCCCCCATATCAAGTGCAAAAATCTTTTTATCCTTTAACCCCTCCGGCACATCCCCCTGTACAATACGGTGCGCCAGGCCTTCTACAGCCGCAGTTTTCCCAACGCCCGGTTCTCCGATTAAAACAGGGTTATTCTTTGTCTTCCGGGAAAGAATGCGGACAACATTACGGATTTCTTCATCACGCCCAATTACCGGGTCTAATTTCCCATCCTTTGCCCGTTCTACCAGATCTGAACCATATTTTTCCAAAGTATCATAGGTCGCTTCCGGGTTATCGCTAGTAACTTTCTGGTTTCCCCTGACCTGCGACAACACCTGCAAAAAACGCTCCCTTGTAATATTGCATTCTTTTAAAAGCTGCTTTATCTCCTTTCCCGGATGTGCAAGCATGCTCAGGAAAAGATGTTCCACGGAAACATACTCATCCCCCATCCGTTTCGCCTCATCCTCCGCATAAATCAGGGTTTCATTTAAATACTTGTCAATCCTTAAATCACCGCCCTGTACCTTTGGCCTTTTACGGAGCAAAGCCTCTACCTGGGCATTGAAAACCTCTGGCTCAATCCCCATCTTCTCAATCAGCTTACGGATTAAACTGTCATCCACATCCATCAGGGAAATAAGCAAATGTTCCTGCCCAATTTCCTGGTGCCCATAATCCAGCGCTGTCTTCTCCATATCCTGTATTACTTCCTGTGACTTTTGTGTAAAACGGCTAATATTCATATGCTCCTCCTTTCTGAAGCATGCCTGCTGTAAGGAACTGCAGGGAAATAACTTTTACAACATGTGATTTTCCTACAGTTCCTAAAAGGCAGCATCCCAAAATCACCCGACCTTGAAAAGCTGCCTTATGCATTTAAAAATCAGTACAACAATCTACGCCTCTTCCAATTACCCTTCAATCGAAATATACCTGCTTTCCTCCACTGCTTTTGAATCCTTCTTAGGAACAGACAATTTTAAGATGCCATTTTCAAACTTGGCCCGAATCTCATTCTTTTCAACTGCCTCGCCAACGTAGAAGCTGCGGCTCATTGCACCTGCATAACGCTCTCTCCTGATATATTTCCCTTCCTTATCCTTTTCATCCTTATCCACGCTTTTTGCAGCCTGGACTGTCAGCTGTCCACGCTCAAGCTGTACGTTAATCTCGTCTTTATGAAAGCCCGGCAGATCAATATCCAGTTCATACCCCTGCTCCGTTTCCCTGATATCTGTTTTCATCACATTCTGGGAACGTACCCCATATAAATTTTTGTCAATATCAGGAAACGAAAAATCCATCCAGTCATCAAATACATTATCTTTTAAAATACTTGGCATTAACATAGCGCATTCCTCCTTGATATTTATTATATACTATAAGTTATAAGTTTGAGCATCTTTAAAACTCTCTATTCATTTGCTCTAAACATGTTATAGCACAATTATTAGCACTCGTCAATAGAGAGTGCTAATAATTGTGTGAAAAATTTGTGAACTGCTGCTATTTACAGTCTATTTCTTTTTCCCACTCATCTCAACTTTTTTCAAAATACTGGCAGCATTATCATCTGTAACCTTAAAATACGGCAGATAAATATACTTATCTTTCCTTGCTTTTCCATTCTTTGAGACAATATCCACGGCCAGCTCTGCCATTGCCGCTGCCTGGTTCTCCTTATCATTATAAACTGTCCCTGCCAACCTTTTATCCAACACAGCCTCTAACCCAACATCTGTTCCGTCAATTCCAAAAAACACAGGGATATCCGTCTCCGTATAGTTTAATTTCTGGTAAGCATCCACAGCGCCAAGCGCCATATCGTCATTATTCGCCAGCACAAGTTCGATTTTATTCTGATACTGGCTTATCATCTGCATCATCCGGCTCTGCGCCTGCGCACGGTTCCAATTTGCAATTCTGTAACTTAGCTTTTCAAGCTCAATTCCATTGCTTTTCAATGTATCCACTGCATTTTCAGTACGGATAATCGCATCCTGATGACCCGGCTCACCCTCCAGAACAACAAACTGGATTTTCCCATCCCTATTACGGTCAATCCGGGGGTTCTCAAGTATTGCATCCACTGCCAGCTCCCCCTGCAGCATCCCTGACTGTTCTGCATCCGCACCAACATAATATAATTTCTCCCATTGCAGCATATCTTCTGCCACAGGCTCCCTGTTAAAAAAAATAATCGGCACATCATGTTCCCTGGCAAGGTCTATAATTTCCGATGGATCTGTCCGGTCCACCAGATTGACACAAAGCACATTGCAGCCTGCATCAATTAACTCTTTTACCTGATCATCCTGAATCCGCTGTGAACTGGACGCCCCCCGGATTGTCATCGTAATATCCAGCTTATCAGATTTCATCTTTTCAAGCTGATTCCCAAAACTGCTGATCAATTGGTTCAGAAACGTATCCCCCTGATTATAATAAGTCACCCCTATATGAATCTTTTCTGCGGAAGGCTGATGCTGTTTCCCGCATGCACATAAAAACAACACCCCAAAAAGAATCACTGCCACTTTTTTTCTTTTTGACCTCATAACAATCCCCTCCTTTTCAACATCTTATCTTTTCACAAATACGTTTTACACCGTCTGCCTTCCTTACTGGCTCATTGCAAAAAGGATTTCCTGGTTTTTCTCAGAAAATAACTCTTCTTTACGGAGTACTGTAAAAGATAATGTGGTATCCTTCATTTTATGGAAATACCCCTGCAGGCTTTTTGCCACTTCTGTCAGGCTTTGGTATCCTGCATTAAACTCATCAGGGACAATCAGGCATTCTACAATTCCTGTGTCCAAATAATACACCGCCTCTGTAGAAGTCCCAATTCCATACAGCACCGCCCCGTGAAGGTCTTTTGCAGCAGAATATTCGCCTGCCGCTGTCAGGCTGGCGTCATCCAGCGCAACTACAATATCTACCCTGGGCTGGTTTTTCAATGCATTTTTTTCAGATTCCCCAAATTCCCCAAATACTGACCAGGCAATGTTAACGCCTGAGTTCTCCAAAACCTCTTGAAACCCTTTCCTGCGGTTAACAGCAGATTCTGAATTTCCATCTGCTGTAACAATTCCTATTGTCTTACCCTTCAGGTTTCCGTTATAGTCCGATGACAATTCTTCAGCCACAGCCTGCCCCATAACATAATTATCTGTCTCTGTAATAGGAAACTTTGAACTGTCCCTGTCATTTGACACAGTATTCCCTACAAGCATTATTGGAACTTTTTTTTCAAGTTTTTTCAGCTTCCCTTCCATATCAGTTCCCGGAACCGGCTGCACAATGACTGCATCCGCACCATGATTCATTTCATACTTTACTGCCTCAATCTCTTCCTCTGCCGTCATCCCATCCCCGGTACTAACAACAAATACCTCAACGCCCTGGTCTTCCGCCGCCATCTTTAGCCCATACCGAAACGCTGACCATCGGCTGTTATCTGAATCCTGCACAATAACAGAAACCTTGCGCCGTGCTTCCCCCCTCTGCTCTTTCAGCATAATAACTGCCAGCACAATAACCATCATTGCTAATATTACCTCTATTATAATAAACCTTTTCCTGCTATTATTCATTTCTGTACTCCAACTTTTTTATTCTTCTCTCCCAAATATATGGCCTTTTTCAAGAACTTTCCTGTTGTCTTCTGTATATACTACTGCCGGGATACAAATAGATACTGTTGTCCCTTCATCCAGCTCACTTTCTATCGTCAGCCCATATTTTTTCCCAAAAAGAATCTGTATCCGGTTATTCACATTCACAAGCCCAACGCCAGAACCATGCTTATGGACTCTGTCACTATCTGTTAAAAGAAAACCTATTTCATCTTCTGGTATGCCAATCCCATTATCTGTTACAGACAAAATAATATTCCCATTCTTCTTTTTGCCCGCCACTATAATTTCACCACAGTCGTCCATACTGTCCACACCATAATTAATCGCATTCTCTAAAATCGGCTGTAAAACCAGTTTTACACAGCAATAGGAGTACACCTCTGCATCCACGTCAAAAGTGATAGAAAAACAATTTTTATACCGGATTTTCTGTATATTCATATAGCTCTTTGCATGCTGCAGCTCATCCTGCACGCTAATCACTGTCCGGCCCTTCGAGAGGCTAATCCGGAACAGCTTCGCTAACTCCGAAATCATAAAAACCGCATCGTCATTCCGTCCCCCTTCCACCATCCAGGTAATGGAATCCAAGGCATTATATAAAAAATGGGGGTTAATCTGGCTCTGCAGGGCGTCCAGTTCACTTTTCCTCCGTTCATTCTGCTCCAACACGATTTTCTGCATCAAAATATCAATCTGTTCATAGGAACGCTGGATGGAATGCCCAAGATGCCTGATTTCCTGCGAACCGCCAATATAAATTTCGGGCTTCTCCCCTGCCTCATATTCCATAACGGAATCGTTCAGTTTTAAAATCGGGCTGGAAATCCTTTCTGAAACTACACGGTGGATTACAGCCAGCATCATTGCCATCAAAAGAATCAGCATTACAATAAAATAGCGGATATTAAGCATCCCATGCGTAAATGCAGAATCCGGGATGACCCCCACCAGTTTCCATCCGGTATAACTGATATTCCTGACAATAAGCTTCCTGTGTTCCCCCTCAAACGTTTCATCATAGACGCCATCCTTGTATCCGGCGGCCACTTTGCTGCTTTCATTTGCTATCCCGTTGCTAATCTGTAACTGCCTCATATGATAAATAATCTGCCCATTGCCGTCGCACAGATAATAATACTGCTCATTATTAGCAGCATTAATTTGCTGCATCATCCTTGAAATACTGGAATAATCCATGTCAACCAGCAACACTCCATACAGAGGGTTCCCATTTTCCGTAAGCTCCACAACCCGGCTCAGGGAAATCACCCAGTAGTACCGCCTCGTAGCATCATCAAACAAATTCTGGATATGCGGCGTTGAAAAATGCATATTTTCCACCTCTTCCACCGCCTGCCCATACCAATCCTGGCGGGTAACATTAATATCTTCTTTCTGGAGCACAATTGGTTCTGCCGCCATCAGGCTTCCATAATTATTATATATGGCGATACTGCGCAAATCATTTCTATTTGCCTCATAAATGAGGTTCATCCCCTGCTGGATATCATTATCCTGCCCAGAAAAGTCATTTTCTTTAATTACATTATAATATACAGCATCAGATACCTGCCTCATGCTGACTAGGTAATCCTCTAAATTCTCTCCCGTCTGCTCCATAAGCTTTTTTGTATTCTGTATAATTTCGTGCTGGGACAATGAAGAAAACTTCATATACATTACAATCCCCAGAACAAGCATTATAGACACAGAAATTACAGAAAATGCAAACATAATTGTCGACTGCATTCCCCTCGGCTTTAACTTTTTCGTAGATTCCAGACATTTAGTTTCCACTCTCTGTATGCTCCCTTCTATACTTTGAAGGAGACACGCCAAACCGTCTTTTAAATACATAACTAAAGTAATTCGGATCAGCATAGCCTACATTTTTTGCTATAATATAACTCTTCTCATTCGTCTCAATTAATTGGGCAGAAGCCTGATCCATACGGTAATCTGTCAAATAACTGATAAAAGAGTTCCCTGTTTCCTTCTTAAAAACACTGGAAAAATAAGAATTTGACACCCCAAGGGCTTCACAGATGCTATCCAGGGAAAGCTCTTCATCTGCATAATTATTCTGCACATATTCTTCTGCCATAGATACGAATGACTTTGTTGAACGGCTCCGTGCATGGATTAACTTTTCCCTGAAAGAAAGGCTGCACCCAACCAGCCATTTCCGCAGTGCATCCGGCTCCAAATCTAAAAGCCCGGTATAAAGCTTCCTGATATCCCCTCCTGAAAAATCCTCTGCCTCAATATCGTTATTTACCACAAACCGATATAATATGCTCACCAGCTCCATCATATCAACATGATGCTGCTGCAATAGTTTCCCTGGGAAACAGGTATGGTTCAGGTAACGGTCTGCCGCTTCAACCACATCATTTTCAGAGCCAAGGCGAATTGCTTTAAACAATTCCGGTAAGTCACCATCATTTGCCGGGCCAGGCTTCCCTGCCTTTTTGGGAACAGCTTCTTTCATATTAATCGCCCTGGAAGCCCCATAGATTGCCCGGTAGGACACTGCCTCCCTCGCACTTTTATAAGACTGCGACAATGCAAGGATATCACTGCAAACCTGTCCAATCCCTATGGTAACTACCGCGCCTATGATGCTATGGGCATATTTGCAAAAACGGTCGCACTCATCCGTCAATTCTGAAACTTCATTTTCTGCTTTAAGCTGTGTAAGCAAAATAGTATTCCCAAGATAAGAAAAACATTTTGCCTGCCACCTTTCTGCCAGGCGTTCCATTGCCTGTTTATGGACAGATGTAGATAAAAGAAGGGGATTCATATTTTCCGGTATCTGGCTGGACGATGTATGGATGACAAGGCAGCAAAAAAATGGACCGGGAAAAGACAGCCTGTAATCCGATAAATAATGCGGGATTTCCTCCTCATGGATTCTCCCCTCTATCAGCGATGAATAAAAATTTGCCTGTAAAAGCGGCAAAGATTCCATATAATATTTCTGGAGGATTTCTACACTGCGCTTTTCATTAATCTCCTGGTCTAACTTTATTTTAAGCCGTGTATATACATTCGTTAATTCAGCCGAGTTCACAGGTTTTAATATATATTCCTCTGCCTCCAGATGAATTGCCCCTTTTGCATACTCAAATTCATCAAAACCAGTAAAAAACAAAATCTTAATTGCAGGATATTCAGTTCTAATGCGGTTAGCCAGTTCCATCCCATCCATAAACGGCATTTTGATATCTGTCATAACAACATCCGGCTGAAACTCCTCCACCATCTCAAGCGCCCTGATTCCATTATTCGCATACCCAACAACCGAAAAACCAATTCCCTCCCAATTGATTTTTTTCATAATTACCTGTATCACTTCTTCTTCATCATCCACTAAAAGCACTTTATATTTATCCATACTTTTTCTCCATATCCCTGCTCTAGAGCATGTTTGAAGTTACCATCCACGTAACATACTAACACGCCGCAATAAATATTTCTACCTCAAAAGCAAACTTAAATACAAAAGAGCCGGAACAAACCCCGGCCCTTTTGAGAAGTGTCTATCAAACTATTTTTTCTGTACATACTTCAAGCAGTCAAGTGTTACTGCCACAAGAATTATAATACCTGAGAATACAAACTGCAGGTTTGTATCAATCCCCAAAATTGTCAGGGAATAGGTAAGTGCAGTAAATATAAATACACCAACTACCACACCGGAAATTTTACCAATACCACCGGTAAAGGATACACCGCCTACTACGCAGGCAGCAATTGCATCCATCTCCCAGCCCTGCCCATAAGCAGCCGAACCGGAGCCAACCATTCTAGCACATTCAAGCCATGAACCAAACCCATATAAAATACCAGCCATGATAAATGCGCCAACTGTTACGCGGAATACAGAAATACCGGAAACAGCTGCTGCTTCTGGATTTCCACCAACAGCATACAGGTTTTTGCCAAACGTTGTTTTATTCCAGATAAACCATACAATAATAATTGCTGCTAATGCCCATAAGATAATTGTTGGGAATCCATTTACCTTTGGAATAATCATATTTGGAATCACCGGCTCTATCGCGCCAAATGAAACACCTTTCGTCGCATAAGTAACAAGACCAAAAATCACAAGCATGTTAGCCATTGTAGAAATAAATGGATGCATCTTAAACTTTGCTGTGAAGAATCCTGCAATCGTCGTAAAGAATGTACATAAAACAATACATGCTACCAATGCCAAAACTATTCTTCCAAAAACCGGCATCTTAGTAAAATCAAAAATATGTCCAAATACAGAACCTGTATTAATTCCCTGATGCATAATAATGGTTGCCGTCGTCATTCCCATACCAACCATACGGCCAATCGAAAGGTCAGTACCAGTAAGGAGAATCAGGCCTGCTACGCCTAACGCAAGGAACATTCTCGGAGAAGCCTGCTGAAGGACGTTTAATACATTATTATAAGTAAGCAGCGGCGCATTTTTTACAATCGGCGTTATGATACACAGCATAACAAATATCAATATAATGGCAATATATAAACCATTCTGCAGTAAAAATGTCCTGCGGTTAAACGAATATTTATAGTTTTCCCATTTCTGCGCCTGAGATTCCATAAAAGTGAATTTTGACATACGGAGCAAGTCAAGCAGATGGTACTTATACGTATATGCATCGTGCTTCCTGTCTTTCACTTCCTGGAGTTCCTGGTCACGTTTCATTTTTGCATCAAACAAACGGTTTTTATGGACGTAGTTTTCATCCTTTATTTCCTGATGGTCAGAAAGCTTCGCAACTGTTGCAGAATGTTCCTGCTTCAGTTCAGCTACCCTTCTATTGTACCTCTCTTTTACAGCCTCTTTTTCCCGCTCACAGCTTGCCTTGACAGGCTGATAATACTCCTGGTCAAAATGGGCTTTCAAATAATTTTCAGCATCGGAAATCAGCTTTGCTATCTCATCCTTATGTTGTGCTTCAACTTCTTTTGCCTTTTCCAGTTTTCTCCTGCATTCTGCAATAGCAGCTTCACTTTCACTTTTTGTAAGGACACGGTCTCTTTTAATTCCGTCAATATCATTCTGCAGGGTAAGCACCCTGTCTGTCCCTTCTGCCCTGAGACTGTCTATCTTTTTTTGGATTTTCCCAACATAATCCTCAATTGGCCGACGAAGCTGCTTCTCTTTTTCAGCCGTGAGAATTTTACTATTTTCATTTGCCATATCTATTCATCTCCCCCGTTATAGGTATTTTGCACTAAGCCTTAACAACTCCTCCTGGTCTGTCTCTTTTGTATTAACAATTCCAGAAAGGTGTCCATTTGACATTACACCAATCCTGTTTGTAATTCCCAGGATTTCCGGCATCTCTGAGGAAACAACAATAATCGTTTTCCCACGTTTTGCCATATTGATAATTAACTCATAAATTTCATACTTAGCACCAACATCAATTCCTCTGGTTGGTTCATCCATCATAAATACCTGCGGACTGCGCTCCAGCCATTTCCCCATAATAACCTTCTGCTGATTGCCTCCAGACAGACTTGAAATCATATCGTCCGGACCTAAACACTTTGTGTGCATAATCTTGATTTCTTTTGCAGTCGCCTTTACCATTTTTGAATCAGAAAGCGCCAAACCAGACTTATATTGATTCAAATTTGCAATCGTTGTATTAAAAGTCAGATCCCCTTTCAAAAAAAGCCCATTTGCTTTCCGCTCTTCTGTAATCATGGCAAAACCATGATCCATAGCATCTTTTGCATTTGTAAAATTCATAAGACGTTTATTAAAGTATACACGCCCTGCCGCCCTTGTCCTGACGCCAAAAATTGTCTCCAGCAGTTCTGTACGCCCTGCGCCTACCAGGCCATACAGGCCAAAAATCTCCCCTTCCTTCACATCAAAAGTAATGTCCTGCAAGTATGGTTCAAATTTTGTAGACAAATGCTGAATAGATAAAATAACATCTTTTGGCGTATTATCCACCGGCGGAAAACGGTTTTCAAGAGAACGCCCAACCATAGCCGCAATCAGCTCGTTCATATTGGTGTCCTTACTGCTTTTTGTCATAACCAGGTTTCCGTCACGGAGAACAGATATTTCATCACAAATTTCAAATATTTCATCCATTTTATGGGAAATATAAATCAGTGCAATCCCCTGTTCTTTTAACATCCGCATCATCTCAAAGAGCTTATCTACCTCCTGCACTGTTAAGGAAGACGTCGGCTCATCCAGCACAATAACCTTAGAATGATAAGAAATCGCTTTGGCAATTTCGCACATCTGCCTCTGTGATACAGACATATTCCTCATAGGCTGGGTAAGGTTTACCGTCATACCCAGTTTCCTGAACAGCTCGGAAGCTTCCTTTTTCATCCTGCCCTCATCCACCACCCCCACGGAATTAACAGGATAGCGCCCCAGAAACAAATTATCAATCACATTCCTTTCCAGGCACTGGTTTAATTCCTGATGAACCATTGCAATGCCGTTTTCAAGGGCATCTTTAGGACCAGAAAAACTTACTTCCCTGCCATCCAGCAAAATCTTACCTTCATCTTTTTGATACGTTCCAAAAAGGCACTTCATCATTGTTGACTTTCCCGCGCCATTTTCACCCATAAGCCCCATAACCGTACCAGCCTTCACATCCAGATTGATGTGGTCCAGAACCCTGTTCCTGCCAAAGGACTTGCTCATGCCCCGTATCGATAAGATGGTATCATTTTTCTTATCTGCCATAGTTTTCACCCCGTATCCAGGAACTGCCAGAAAACAACCCAAAACGCACCGGGTTATTATCTGCCGTCCCTAATAATGATTAGGGAGAATTTCTTCTCCCTAATACTTTGCCTGCCTAATTATTACTGCACCTATAAATTACTGATTTAACAAAGCTGTATAAGAAGCTGCATTGTCTGTCTTAACCATATTGATAGCAAATGCATCATACTGTCCTGGATTCCCAAGGCGGTTTGTAATATTGGATTCCGTCTGTCCATCACCACCAATGTATTCAACCTCAAGATTAAGCAGGTCGTCATAATTCTGAAGAAGAGGCTGGTATGTTGAGCTTAAGAAGTTATCAGACGCATTGTAGATGTTGAGCCATACCTTCTTAGAAGCATGTGCGCCTGCATCAAGCTGGGAAGACACTGGCTCATATACCTTTGTAGAGTCTGTAAAGTCATTGTAGTTGTCAGCAGTAACTGCAACATTCAATGCATAGTACGAACGTTCATCCTCTTTATAAACATATACATCCTCTGATAAAACATTGCCCGCATCATCTTTCGTACCAATACCGGTATCAATATCCACCCCGTCTAATGCATTACGGAGTACGCGGAGTGTCAGATATGCCTGTACGTCTGCATGCTGGCTGATTGTTCCGCCATAACCGTCTGCGATAGCAGCTACTGCATCATTGTTTGCATCGTAGCCAAAGGTTGGCACCTTCTGCTCTTTCGACCATGCATTAAACATTGACATGCCCATTCCATCATTATTAGATACAACAACGTCAATTTCCTTTCCAAAAGAAGAAGACCATGTGCCAATTGCATTACCGGCAGTAGCAGCATCCCATGTTGCACCGGCAGAGTTTTTCATTTCCTGGGAAGCAAGTTCACGGACTTTGTATGTCTTTCCGCCAATCTCAAGGCTTCCATCCTGTACTGCTTTAGAAGAACCATCTGTATTTGTGCCAACAGGATCGCTGTTTACGTCGCCGTCTTTTTCAACGCCTGTACCAAGCGCCTTGCGGACGCCCCTTGTACGGGCGATAGAATCGTTATGCCCAATATCGCCGATTGCAAGTACATAACCGATTACCCCATCTCCATTGCGGTCGATTTTATCAATATTTTTCTCGATATAATCCTTAACCATCGTCCCCTGGAGCTCAGCACCCTGGTTTGCATCAAACCCTACATAATAAGTATCCTTATTAAAGTTCAAAGCTGTCTGATCCAACTCCCCGGTAGAACTGTTAGATGGCTGGCGGTTAAACCAAACCAGAGGCTTATCTTTATTCGCCACTGTCGAAGAAGAACCCTGATCCGATGTTGCGTTTGATTTGCCGCCGGATGTAGAATCTTTAGAACCGCTGTCGTCTCCGCATGCGGTAAGCGAAAGACCAAGTACAAGTGCCATTGTCAATGAAATAATTTTTTTTCTCATAATTTTTTCTCCCTTCCGTTCCCACGCATTCATGCGTGTTTTTTGTTGATGTTGACAGTATATCGGATTCCGCCGGAAGAAAACATAGAATATTTTACGTTTCTCATTGAAATTTTTAAGATTTTATTGGTAATATCTAACAATTATAGGCACTTATCCCATTATTTTATATGCAATTGTTACTATTCACGGCCTGTTTCTGAAAAAGGCTGTTCTAAACAACATGAGCTGCTGTTTTTGCAGCATCTGACAGCTTTGCTGGCAGGTTTTTTACGCATGTTGGTTAAAACAGCCGTGAATAGTAACATACAACTTTATCAATCCCTGTTCAGCAGCAGCATAACAGAGACACAAAACATCCCGTCCTCACAGGTGATCTGGAACATACCGTGATAACGCAATGCAATCTGCCGTGCTGATTCAATGCCAATCCCCTCCCCCTCATGCTTTGAAGAAAGATACATCCCATTCCTGTCTTTTTTAACTTTCCCATGAAATGTATTATCTACCGTAAGAAACAGCGCATTATTCTTTACCTGCCCCCTTATAACAATATTTTTATGGGTATCCTCCTCCAAAATACAAGCGTCCAGTGCATTTTCCAGCAGATTGCCAAGAAGGACAGAAATATCAACTTTATCTATGCCAAGGTTCTCTGGGATATCGGCATGTACCAGAAAAGCAATCTGTTTCTCTTTTGCCTTCTGTGAAAAATATGACAGCAAGAGGTTTGCTTCATAATTCTGGCAAAATACAATAGAAGAATCATCCGGCATAGAATTTTGGTAACTGGCAAGATAACTTTCCAGCTCTTCCAGCCTCCCATCATGCAGATATCCTGACAGGACGGCAATATGATGGTGAAGGTCGTGCCGGGCCTGCCGGGTTTCCAAAACCTTGTTTTTCATATTCTCATATTGCAGCTTTTGCAGGGCTAGCTGGTCATTTCTGGCTTTTAAGGCAAAATTTTTATCATATTCATCCATCAGGCAGACCACAATATGATAAACCAGGAAGGCTCCCAAATTAATGCACAGCAAAAAAAGAACATTTACAGGTTTCAGCGCCTGTTCCAGGGCGCTCTGCTTACCGCCGTAAAGATAATAGGACCAAATCAGGTAAAAGGTTGCAGGAATCGCCCACAAATAACACCATGCAGAAAGTTTTTCCTCTTTTTTCATCATTTTAGCAAAAAAACGGCGGATATAAAAATACAACGGGATAAGAATGATACATTCCATCAAAAGCATTGCCACAGAAAATGACCATCTATACGGCTGCACCGCCATCTCTGGTAATATCAACCCTTCCACACATTTTGAAAGCACCACAATAAGATTTGCAATATCAGAAAACATTAACAATGTAAACAATAATTTCCCAAAATGCGCCTTAACCGCTACAAAATAAAACAAAAAGTATACAGATGTGCTTAGGACAGAGAGCAGCCCTTTCTTCTCCGGCAAAAGCAGCGCCGCCAAAAAACCACAGCCGACCTGCAGCAATAACAATATGGCTGCCAGAAACAAAGTAACCGATTTAGAAAACCTCAGGCTTCCATAAAACGGATACAGCGCCAAAACAAAAAACGGCACAAAATTAATTAGTGAATAGCATATAACTTCAACTATACGGTAAAAAGGGAACATTATCCATTAATCTCCTTTCGCATTTGTTCAAAGCAAAATTTTACCCAGGTGTCCCCAATCTCTTTTGCTTTCCTCCTGCTGACTGGGACTCTGCTCCCATCGCTCATTATCAAAACATCTTTGTTATAATCACAAACCTCATAAAAATTCACGATTATACCCTTAAAACAACATAAAAAATATGGAACTCTGCATAAAATCTCTTCCAGTTTTGCATGTGAGATTCGCGTCCTGGTGTTTTCCCCGGCTTTATTATGAAATGTCACAATATGGTTAGAATATTCTGTATATATAATATTCCGCAGTAAAACGTCCTGCCCGTCCGGCAAAGTAACCTGGCTTCCCTCCCCCTCTTCCCAATGCACACGCATCTGACGCAGCAGTTTTATTACTTTCTGCTCCGAAAATGGTTTGAGCAAATAATCCTTTGCATTTACTTCATAGCTTTCACTGGCAAACCCATTGCTGGAAGTACAAAACACCAGGTAAACTTCCTGGTCTGTTTCCCGGATTTTACGGGCTATATCAATCCCTGACCAATCTTTCAGATAAATGTCCAAAAAAACCATCTGATATTTCCCTGTTTCCCACACGGCAAAAAAATCTTTCCCACTATAAAACGCATCGACCTGAATTTCCCTGTTTCCAATAGAATCCAGATGATTTCCCACCATTTGGAGAAGCATTCCAAGTTCCTCCTGATTGTCATCTACCAATGCAATTTTCATCATAACCCTCCAATCTCAGGAACCTTCGGCAACCCTTTTCAAACAGCAAAAAACGTTGCCCTGTAGCAAATCCTTCTATAAAAAATTAGAACGGCATTACTATTACTAAGGCGGTTAAATATCAAATGAATTTTACGCAGAGTCAAATACCCCGCTGCAGAGCAACGGGGCATGACCTAGTTTCCCTTTAGCAAGTTCGCCCCAGAGGGGCGGGGTATTTGACCCTCGCGGGCGCGCTCGGATGATGCAAGCTTGCTTGCACATCCTCACTTTGCCTTCGCGGGAATAAATTTTTATCTGCAAGGCGGAAGATTGAGCTGTAGCGAGTGCTACAGCGATTGATGGTGCGTCCGATGGACATCTTTTAAGCACGGAGCGTAGACCAACGCAGCAGATAGAAATTTAGACAAGTAAAAACGTTGATATTTAACCACCTTAGTAATATATATCATATCTTCCCCAAAAAAGAAATGCAAGAGAGAACTTTTATCAGCAATGTTACCCCACTACTATCCACAGTTACTATTCACAGCCAATGGTATCATAAATTGTAGAAACAAATAAAAAATGATTTTCCCTTTGGATATATTTTCCATATTATGCAGTATGAGAAAGCAGAAGTTGTTCTGATTTTCTGCAAAATAACTAAAGTTTGCTACATATTACAGCCTGACAAAAATTTAGAAGGACATTGCTTTCCACAGGACAATTTAGCTCTTTTAGAATTGCTTTGCTTTTAAGCTTCCAGCCTATGCGCGCGCACGGACAACTGTCTGAACTGGAAACAACAAAATTCCATAGATATTTCGGCTGGTATGTTTTCACTGCGCAGAATGCGTAATGGTACATAATGGCTGTGGTGGATGCTTTGCATCCTCCATAGCCACAAGTACCAACGCATTCTGAAGCCCCAGCCGAAATATCATGGAATCATTGTTTCCAGTGAGTTTTGGCAGTGGGCGCGCTAATCAGGGCTGGAAGCAAAAAGCATTAGCAATTCTTAAGAGCGTAGGATTGCCGGAAAGCAATGTCTTCTATAATTTTTGTCAGTTATATGTTAAATAAAACTTTAGTTATTTTGCAGAAAATATCAAACAATATCATTTTCTCATACTGCATAATTTGGAAAATATCTGGGAAAATCATTTTTTATTTGTTTCTATCCTGATACCATTGACTGTGAATAACTAAATTGCAGAAAAGATGCAAGGTACGCTCTTGCGTAATGCTTGAAAATCTTGTAAAGTATATGGTGATGAAATTTCAAACATGCTTTAGGACGGGGGATGACTATGAGAGCGATTAATCTGTACAATACACTGACAAAGAAAATAGAGCCTTTTGTGCCAAATGAGGCAGGGAAGGTGAAGATGTATACCTGTGGGCCGACAGTTTACCATTTTGCACATATTGGGAACCTTAGAAGCTATATTATGGAGGATGTGCTGGAAAAGACACTCCGCTATGCAGGATATGATGTGAAGAGGGTTATGAATATAACAGATGTAGGGCATCTTTCCAGTGATGCAGACAGCGGCGAGGATAAGATGCTGACGGGTGCAAAGCGTGAACATAAAACAGTTATGGAGATTGCAGAATTTTACAGGAACGCATTTTTTGATGACTGTAAAAAGTTAAATGTAAAAACACCAGATGTAGTGGAGCCTGCGACGAATTGCATTGCTGAGTTTATTACAATGATTGAGGCGTTGTTAAAAAAGGGTTATGCCTATATGGCAGGCGGCAATGTTTATTTTAATACGGAAAAGCTTGAACAGTATTATGTCCTTTCCAACCAGAAGGAGGACGACCTGATGGTTGGGGCAAGGGATGATGTGGAGGAAGATTCCAACAAAAGGAATAAAACAGATTTTGTTTTATGGTTTACGAAGTCAAAGTTTGACGACCAGGAGCTGAAATGGGAAAGCCCATGGGGAACTGGCTACCCAGGCTGGCATATTGAATGTTCGGCAATCAGCATAAAGCATTTGGGGGAAAGGCTGGATATTCATTGCGGCGGTGTGGACAATATCTTTCCACATCATACGAATGAAATTGCACAGAGCGAGGCATATCTGGGACATAAATGGTGTAATTACTGGTTTCATATACTTCACCTGAATGACAGTACCGGGAAAATGAGTAAGTCGAAAGGGGATTTCCTGACGCTTTCCCTGCTAGAAGAGAAAGGGTATTCCCCGCTTGTTTACCGAATGTTTTGTTTACAGTCCCATTACCGTAAACCTCTTTTGTTTAATTATGAAGTTTTGGATAATGTGAAGTCTTCTTATGAGAAACTGCGGAAAAAGACGTCTTCATTAAAAAATGAAGGGGAACTACAGGCAGAACAGATGCTGCCATTCCAGGAGGCGTTTGCACAGGCTCTTGGCAGTGATATGAATACATCACAGGCATTGACGGTTGTATATGATGTGTTGAAATCTGATTTGGATGATGCAGGCAAAAAGGCGCTGGTCGAAGAATTTGATAAAGTCCTGTCTTTGGATTTGATGGAGGAGCCGGAGAAGGAAAAAGCAGACGGCAGCCTGGCAGCTTATGTTGAGGAAATGATAGGACAGAGGCAGGCGGCAAGGAAGGAAAAGGACTTTGCAAAAGCAGATGCAATCCGACAGGAACTTTTGGAGAAAGGGATTGAAATTAAAGATACAAGGGAAGGAACTGTTTGGAACTTGCTGTAATTTGTGAATAGATAACTAAGGTATCGTTACTATTCACGGCCGTTCTGGACAACATGCGTAAAACCTGCCAGCAAAGCTGTCAGCAGCTGCAAAGGCAGCAGCTGGTATTTTATGTCATAAGAAATTGCGCTGTTACATAGTGGTTGTCGACAAGAATTGCGAAGCAATTCTTGCTAGGGCACCAGCGCTGGCGGTGCCCTTTTTTACTTATGTTGTATAGAACAGCCTGCATGCAAAATATAGAAAACAGCCGTCCTCTTACGTGCAAGCACGACGAGTCAGCCTGTTTTCTATATTTTGCCGTGAATAGTAACTAGGTTATCAAAATTGTGTCATAATCGGTGTTAATAGTTGTAGACAGGGGGCTGATATATTAATATAATAGAAAGCAATAAGATTCTTACAGAAGATATAGATTGTTTTCGGTAAGCTTGGCTGGTAAAATTTTTTTAGGCAAAGTCAATATGTTTCTGTAAAAAAAGAAAGGAGAAGTATTATGAAGGTAGCAGACGGATTTTGGTTAAGTAAGAAGGGGTACAAGGTAGATTATGCATCACAGGCGTATAAGGTGGAGACTACAGAAAATGCGGTTAAGGTGCTTGCTACGCCATATTTTGTAAAAAACAGAGGGATGACGCTTGGTGGGCCAAACCTTGAAATCACCTATTCTTCTACGTCAGAGAATATTATCAAGGTACATATCGACCACTATAGAGGCGGCCTTGACAATATACCGCGCTTTGAATTAAATGAAGATACAGGTTATACCCCTGTTATTAACAAAACAGAGGAGCAGGTTGAGTTAATTTCCGGCAATACAAAAGTTGTTGTAAAAACCGGTGATACATGGGATGTGTCATTTTATTATAAAGATAAGCTTTTGACAGGCGGTGGCTGGCGTTCAACATCCATTATCCAGGAAAGCCAGTTTACAGCAAATGCGCGTATGGCTCTCCAGGAGGATGATGAATTTTTCAACTATCCGCAGGATGCGCATACCACATATCTGCGTGAGCAGTTAACGACAGATATTGGGGAGTGCATTTATGGTTTTGGTGAGAAGTTTACCCCATTTGTGAAAAATGGGCAGACGATTGAGACATGGAATAGTGACGGCGGAACCTGTTCTGAACAGAGTTATAAAAATATTCCATTTTATATTTCTTCTAAGAGCTATGGTATATTTGTAAACAGTTCTGACAAGATTTCTTTTGAAGTGAACTCAGATACTGTTTCCAAGGTTACGTTTACGATTCCTGGGGAAGAATTGGAGTATTTTGTAATTGGCGGTGAAAACCTGGAAGAGGTTATTGCAAATTATACGGGGCTGACTGGGAAGCCTGCGCTTCCACCGGCATATACATTTGGTTTATGGCTGTCTACGTCATTTACAACAAGTTATGATGAGGAAACAGTAAACAGTTTTATTGACGGCATGGCTGAGCGCAAGATTCCGTTGCAGGTATTCCATTTTGACTGTTTCTGGATGAAAGAATATGAGTGGTGTAATTTTGAATGGGATAAAGATATGTTCCCAGATCCAGAGGGGATGTTGAAGCGTCTTCATGAGGACAAAGGACTGGAAATCTGTGTATGGATTAATTCTTATATCGGACAGCAGTCTAAATTGTTTGACATTGGGAAGGAAAAGGGATATTTTATCCTGAACCCTGATGGAAGTGTTTTCCAATGTGATACATGGCAGCCGGGGATGGCGATTGTAGATTTTACTAACCCAGAGGCATGCGATTGGTTTAAAGGGCTTTTGAAGAAGCTTTTTGAGATGGGTGTTAATAATATTAAGACAGATTTTGGTGAGAGAATCCCAACAAAGTGTAAGTATTATAATGGCATGGATCCGATTAAGATGCACAATTATTACACTTATCTTTACAATAAAGTAGTATTTGAAGCACTGGAGGAATATTTTGGCAAGGACAAGGCCTGCCTGTTTGCACGGAGCGCTACTGTTGGTGGACAGAAGTTCCCTGTACATTGGGGCGGTGACTGCTATGCGGATTACTCTGCTATGTCGGAAACACTTCATGGCGGACTTTCCCTCTGCTCTTCCGGTTTTGGGTTCTTTTCCCATGATATGGGCGGGTTTGAGGCGACAGCTCCAGCAGATATTTATAAGAGATGGTGTGCATTTGGGTGCCTGTCTACGCACAGCCGCCTGCATGGTTCTACTTCTTACAGGGTGCCTTGGGTTTATGATGATGAGGCATGTGATGTGCTCCGCCATTATGTAGTCCTGAAAGGGAGGCTGATGCCGTATCTTTGGGCACAGGCGAATAAAACACATACAGAAGGTGTGCCAATGATGCGTTCTATGGTCATTGCATTTACAGGAGAAACTGCCTGCAAATATCTGGATCAGCAGTATATGTTAGGGGATAATCTTTGTATCGCACCTGTTATGAATAAAGAAGGGATTGCAGAATTTTATGTGCCAGACTGCGGGACATGGACAGATATTCAGAGCGGCGAGACATACGAAGGCGGCAAGTATTATACAAGGGCATGTGATTACTTCCAGACGCCGGTTCTTGCTCGTCCAAACAGCATCGTTGTATTTGGTAATTTTGATGCGGAAGATAAGATGACAGTAGTTTATGATTACCTTCAGGATGCAGAGGCTGTAGTTTATGGGTTAGAAGATGGAAAAACTGCTTCTGCTTCTGTATTTGACAGTGAGTCAAATAAGATTACAGATATTACAGCATCCCGCCAGGGAAATGTAATTACAGTTTCTTATACTGCATCAGATAAGAGCTTTAAGGTGACAGCAGAAGGAAAGACAGTAGAAGCTGCAGCTGGCTCTACAAGTGTAGAACTTACTTTGTAAAATCAAAAATCAGGAAAAGTTAAAAGAATAGTAATAAGGAAAGCAAATGCGTTTTATGGCTAAAGCCTGCGCATTTGCTTTTTTTAATGTCCTGCATTATAATAGTGCTATATTTTGGCACGGATAGTATTGGGGGACTTTTATAGCCACAGATAGAGGAAAGCGAGGGGATGCCTGGGATGTCAGATGGTATCTTTCAAAAAGGTAGGAAACGGTTTATAAAAAATCAGGTTCTGCTTGGAGGCAGCGCAGCAATTCTTATTGTATTGCTGCTTTTATTGGCTGGCGTCCTTTGGCATTTTATGAGGGCAGAGCAAAAGGCAGAGAATTTTATTCGGGCGGTGCAGGATAAAAAATCTGGTGGAGTTACAATGAAGGAACTGGCGGAATTTGGATGGGAGAAGGGGTATTGTTTTCCGCCATACACATCAAAGGAAGAGATGGAAAAAAAGCTGGGTTTTTCTTCTGGGAAGCTGGAAGATAATATGATAAATGACAATGTGCAGTATATTGTTTTTACTAAAGGAAAAAGGGTAGTCTGTTCTTTCTTTTCTAATAGGGAGAAAAAGCTGGAATTTGATCTTCCTGCTGAATTTACGCCCAAGAGCACAGTTTATATTATAGAGGAAAAAGCAGGCAAAAAGCTGTCGGTGCAGTCTGGTGAGTTGAAAGCAGACGAACCGGGGAAGGCAGAGCCGGCAAAGGTATCGGAGATGAAACTGCGGGAAGGGGACGTCTATACATTCCTGCAGGGGCCAAAATCCTGGAGGCAGCGTCTTACCTGGTCAGGGGAATGGGGTGAAAGCTTTTATGACGGCGGTTCATTTGGCGGTTTTGGATGCGGCCTCTGCTGCATTGCAAATTTGTATTCATCTTTGACAAAGTACCGCTGTACACCGCTGCAGGCATACCGTTATGCAAAGAAAAAGACAGATTATGCAGGGGGCGGTGCAATCGAATGGGGATATTTGCGGCAAACGCTGACTTCTTTGGGGTTTGACTGCGGCGTTAAGAAAAAGCCGTCTTCTTACCAGGAGTTCCAGAAAGATATTGCTGCAAGTAATGCTGCAATAGTGTTAGTCAGCAGCGATGAATCTTCCTGCTTCTGGAAAGATACGCCGGGGCATTATGTGACGATTTTTTTGTATGATGAAGAAAAGGACAAGGTTTTTCTGGCAGATTCTGGTGAACCAAAACGTAACCGTAGATGGATATCATTGAAAAAAGTGTATAAATCCCTGAAAACGGCAAGCACCTGGCAGTATCTGCCAATAGGAGGATATGATGGAAAGAAGGATGAATGGAAACATAAAAAGGCAGACGGTAATTGGGTTCATTAGTATTATTGTTGTGCAGATGGCAGTATTTTATATACTGCCATTAGCCGCGGGGCCGACAGATACTATGGGGCTGGTTATTCTTATGCTTTGGCTCACGTTAGTTATGTCATTCTTGGCAGGGTTATTTTATCAAAGGATAAAATATTGCTATCCTGTAATTGTTTCTGTGGTGTTTGCGCCAACTATTTTTATTTATTATAATAGTACAGCAACAGTCCATATTCTTTGGTATTTTGTGATTTCCTTGGCTGGCGTATTGGCTGGTTCGTTGTTTCGGTTTGTGGTTTGCTTTTTTTCTGGCTAGGTTCATTAGTCAGGCATAGCGCATGCATTTTCCTATAAATGTGATATGAACTGCAGCTACATAATTGGAAGAGGGGGAGGGTTCTTTGAAAGGAAGATTGGAATATGGGAAGATAAAAGTGCATTATGTTTTGCCGCAGCATGGAGAGATATCTTCTGCCTGCTATGTACATGGAACAGAGGATATGGCGCAAAGGCTTGCAGGTGTTTTAAGCGGGAAAGAGACAGCGTTTTTTGCAATAGAGGGGGAGGACTGGAATGCTGATTTATCCCCATGGAAAGCCCCAGCAGTATTTGCAGGGGAGGAAGAGTTTGCTGGCAGGGCGGACGCCTACCTGGATTTTTTGTGCGGGCAGGTAGTCCCACAGACAGAATATGCATTGCACCTGTCTGTAAAAAAGCGTGGTTTAGCTGGATATTCTATGGCCGGACTTTTTTCTGTTTATGCATTGTACCATACCAGCCTTTTTACGGAGATTGCATCCGTTTCAGGTTCTTTGTGGTATGATGGTTTCCTTGGGTTTGTAAAGGAAAGGGACAGGGTCTGCGAACCGGGGAAAATATATTTTTCTGTTGGAAAAAAAGAGAGGAAAACGAGAAATCCCCGGATGGCAAGGGTGGAAGAATGTACACGGGATATAATGAAACTGTTGGAGAAAGAAGGGGTTACCTGTTTTTTTGAAATGAATGAAGGAAATCATTTTTATCAAGTAGAGGAGCGCATGGAAAAAGCAGTACGGTATTTGTTTTGATTATTTGATATATCCATATTATTCTGTCTATATGAGCTAATGTTATCATTTTGTTATTGCTGTTGATAACACTTGCTCTATAACTGCGGTTAATAGCTATATGCTATGTCTTAAATTAAAAGCAATTTTCAAAAATAGCATTTCGTCCTTTTGCCATAACGTATCTTTTTTCTTTTAACAAAAAATTCCGTCCGCCAGAGCTTAATATTGTTCTTCTAAAAATTGAAAAAAGTAACTATTTAATAAAGACATCCCCTTTCATTACCCTAAAGGATATTGTTCAATAGCAGAAAATATTACTAAGGCGGTTAAATATCGAATGGATTTTACTCAGAATAAATTTCTATCTGCAAGGCGGAAGATTGAGCTGTAGCGAGTGCTACAGCGATTGATGGTGCTAGATGTCCGGTGGACATCTGTTAAGCACGGACCGTAGCGGAGCGTAGACCAACGCAGCAGATAAAAATTTAGGCAAGTAAAAACATCGACATTTAACCGCCTTAGTAATATGTTATATTGTCGACATGGGAAATCCATAGAGCCAAAGGCGGCTTTGCCCCTCTTATTTTTTTCGGAGGGTTCAAGCAGCCCTCCGGACGAAAGAAAGGAGGGCGATGCAATGTACGTTACATATCAGGATTTAATTCAGATAGGTATACTCGTTGTCGCCCTTGTTAATTTGATATATCAGATTTACAAGGGAAAAAAGAAATAGCCGCCACTATTCGCAGTAGTGACGGCATACCTCTTATGAGGTAAAATTTGTCATAATGTGGGTAGAGCCGCTTCTATGGCTTTCCCTTTCTATGTCTAATTTAGCACATACGATGGTAAAACTCAAGAAATTTTTATGTCTCCACCAAAATAAAAGTTACTATTCACAGTCAATGGTATCAGGATAGAAACAAATAAAAAATGATTTTCCCAGATATTTTCTAAATTATGCAGTATGAGAAAATGATATTGTTTGATATTTTCTGCAAAATAACTAAAGTTTTATTTAACATATAACTGACAAAAATTATAGAAG